>JAFWFO010000055.1 GCA_017515635.1 Selenomonadaceae bacterium | reverse complement strand
TTACCAATTCTCGCTTTTCCCATTTGTACTTGCGCATATTGCTGAACAAGGGCGCAATAACTTCCCATTGCTCATCCGTTAAATCCGTTTCGTATTTTTCTCTCATAATGTGATCATTTTACCACTTTTTTACTGTGAACATCTCTTCTTACGCATAAAGAATCACCGCCATATTGCTACTCGTTACGACAATTTGCTTATCTGCTTTGAAAATTTTGTTTTGCTCTCTGCACTTTTGATTCAACTTTAACCTTTACAATCACGCTCTAATCCAAAAAATTTTTTTCAACGCGCAAAATGTTTGCGATAAATTTCAATCAAAAGTTTGTCGATTTTTTGGTAGTCGGGAACTTCTGGCAGTTTAGAATTTTTATAAGCCGCCGAAATTTTTTCGTCGCACTCGTCCGCCATTTTGAAAACGTCATCGAGCGGAATTTCACCGGCGCGAATTTTTTTGAGCAACGGCAAATCTTTTTCGCGATACGTCACAATGCCGCGACCTTCCAAAATGTCAATGCCCGTCAGATAAAGTCGGATCAAATGCATTGCGTGCTTGTGCAGGTGATTTTCGTCTTTTTTGCGGTTGCGGTGATTCAACTTCGCGTAATTGTTTATCATCGTGCCGAGACCGGAATTCATTGCGAAAAATTTTTTCAGCGGCAAGCGTTGAGCTTGAATCGACACGAAAATTTCATCGCCGTCCGTGTCAAAATTTATTTCGGCGTGATTCAGCCCGTATTCACGTTGACAAGCCGTCATCATTGACTTTATCGATTTCAAGACGTGCAAATTTTTTTCGCGTTGCGGATAGCTGTCGTGCGCCAAAGCGTTTTGCAAGCGGCGCAGTTGAGCCGTCGCATATCCGACAAATTTTTTATACGCAAGTTTCGACAAGAAAATTTCCGCGTTGTCGCGAACTTTTTTGCCGGCGTCGCTCATGTACAAAATATGTTCGGGCTTCGTGCCGAGCAATTCCAAAACATTCGGGTTGCAGTCCGCGCAAAGTTTGAAATATTTCCGCAATCCGTAAATCACCGTGTCGGTTTTGTCGTCGTCGAACTGCTCAAACGCCTTGCCGGTCAAAATTGAATCAAAATCCTCAATCGCAAAGCCGCGAATGTCCTCGTCGGAAGTTTCAACGTTCGTGCCGTAAGCAATCGAGCCGGCAACCGTCAGATAAGCGATATTTTTTCCGAGCCGCTCATCTTCGCGAAGAAAATTGTATTCGTCGCGTTGAAAAATGTTTTCCAAATCGTTCACCGCCTTTTGAAGATAAATTTCGTCGCCGCAATCAAAAATCCCGCCGAATTTTGCAGGGAAAATTCTTCACGTGACGAAAATTTTCTGCGTCGAAATAATTTTTATCGAGAGGAGGTGAATCACATGAAAAAATTTTTTCGACCGGCGTTGACGGCGATTTTTGCTGTGATGTTTTTGCTGACTACCGCCGCTCATGCCGAAGATGCGGAAACATTTTTCAATCGCGGCAACGATTACGCCGAGCAACAACAATACGAGCGGGCAATTCAAGAATTTACCAAAGCCATTGAACTCAATCCGAATTATGCCGATGCGTACAACAATCGCGGCATCGTTTATAAGAATCTCGGACAATACGAGCGGGCGATTCAGGATTTCGACAAAGCCGTTCAGCTCAATCCGAATGATGCGGTACTGTACTACAATCGCGGCAACGCTTACTTGGATGGATTAAAACAATACGAGCGGGCGATTCAGGATTACGACAAAGCAATTCAACTCAATCCGAATTATGCCTATGCGTACAACAATCGCGGCGGGGCTTACGACGATCTCAATCAATACGAGCGGGCAATCCAGGATTTCGACAAAGCCATTGAAATTGACCCGAATTTTGCCCAAGCGTACTACAATCGCGGCGAGGCTTACGACGACCTCGGACAAAACGAGCCGGCGATTCAGAATTACGACAAAGCCATTGAACTCAATCCGAATTTTGCAATGGCGTACAACAATCGCGGTGCCGTTTACAACAAGTTGAAGCAATACGAGCGGGCGATTCAGGATTTCGACAAAGCCATTGAACTCAATCCGAATTTAGTCGAGGCGTACAACAATCGCGGCATCGCTTACGACAACCTCGGACAAAACGAGCGTGCGATTCAAAATTACGACAAAGCCATTGAACTCAATCCGAATTTTGCCCAAGCGTACAACAATCGCGGCATCGCTTATTACAACCTCGGACAATATGAGCGGGCGATTCAAGACTACGACAAGGCGATTCAACTCAATCCGAATTATGAACTTGCAAAAAATAATCGCGAACTTTGCTTAAAAGCAAGGGGCAAGTAAAAAATCGTTCGTGAAACAAAAAACCGACGGGATTTTGTCCCGGCGGTAATTTTTTTGCGATTTATCGTTTCGGAGCTGAAAAATCTTGCTCAAAACAATTTCGGAATGATTTTTTGATTCGGAGCGGAAAATTTCCGTCGAAAATCATTTCAAACCGATTTTGAGCGTCGAAACACAAAAATTTTTGGTGACTCAGTTCAATCGAACGAAACGTTCGCTACAGCGAACCGGCAATCAAAATTTTTTGGCGACTTAGTTCAATCGAACCTTAAGGTTTGATACAGCGAACCTCAACGTTCGATACAGCGAACACCAAAAAACCCCGCCGAGTTGTCGACGGGGTTGAATTTTTATCCGAAAAGTTTTAATCGAGTTCGTTGGCGTCTTTGGGCGTGTGAGCGAGAATTTTTTTGCCGCTGAATATGCTGGAAATTTCGCTTTCGCCTTCCATGAATTCTGCGCGAATAACCATGTACAAATGCCCAATCGCAAACAGAATTATAAACCACGCAACGTAATGATGAATGTAATGCGACATCATTTCGCTGCCGACGAGCGTGTTGACCCAGCCGAAGAGCATTCCGCCGGTCGACGACGGATTCGTCATAAAGTACATTGCGAAGCCCGTCAAAATTTCAATCAGCAACAGGACGTAAAGCATTGCATAGGAGCCGCGAGCCAACGGGTTGCGCAAAAATGACGCGTGATGCGGTCTGACAAGCATGTAATGTAACGCAACGTCGACGGTTTCTTCGTAAAAGTGACCTTCCCACACACGCGGGAACAATCTGTCGCCCTTGTTGACGATAAAGCCGTAAATTCGCAGAATCAACGACGCGCACAGGATAAACGCGCTTGTGAAGTGAATATCGCGCACCAAATCCATTGACGTTATCGAAAAGACCGGCTCGGTTATCGCGACGTTCATCGGTTTGGTAATGAGCAAGCCCGTTGCGAAAAGAACAACGATTTGCGACGCCATAATCCAATGGAAAATGCGCAGGAACGGGCTGAAGATGTAATATTCTTTGCGCTTAACGTCTTTGACAGATTTAATCGCCATCGCCTGTCACCTCCTGTAAGGGTCGGTCGAAATGATGCCAATTTCCTCCCCTTTGGCGTTGTACATGTGAGTGGCGCACGCCATGCACGGGTCGAACGAGCGGATAACTTTGGCAATTTCAAGCGGCTTGTCGGGAATTGCGACGTGTGTCGTCATCATCGCCAATTCGTACGCGCCTTGCCCGGCTTGGTCGTCACGCGGGCAAGCATTCCACGTCGTCGGGACAATGCATTGATAATTGGAAATTTTGCCGTCCTTAATGCAAACCCAGTGACTCAAACCGCCGCGAGGAGCTTCGTACAAACCGACGCCGTGACATTCTTTCGCCCACGTTTCGGGGAACCATTTTTCATTGTTCATTGTCGCGGTGTCGCCCGATTTAATGTTGGCGATAAGTTTGTCGAAGAAGAATTTGTTAATTTCTGCGGCAAGTTGCGCGTCCAAACAACGGCAGGCAGTGCGTCCGAGCATTGTCGGCAACCAAACTTCCGCGCTGACGCCGAGCACGCCGGAAACTGCTTCAATTTGTTTGAGCATCATTTGTTCAGCCCAAGTCGGATCGGGGAGCAAACCTTTTGCGGCTTTGGTGTAAATGATGATGTAATGCGCGAGAGGCCCGACTTCGCAGAGTTTGCCTTTCCACTTCGGGGTTTTCAGCCAAGAATATTTGCCGGCTTCGTTAAGCGTTTCCCACATTGTCGCCGTGCCGGTTTTCGGCCCCGTGTATTTGTCTTTGGTGACGCCGTCCCACGGATGCAAATTGTTGGGCGCGTTTTCGGGATATTCGTACCAGGCATGTTCGACGCCTTCGACGAAAGTTTCGGGAGCTTTGAGATCGTCGGCCGTGACGGGCGTGAACGTTGCTTTTTCGATACCCATGCCGAAATTTTCAACAACGCCGTTTGAGCGCACAAGCAAGTTGTCGAAGTAACCGCCGCCGTTCGACGTGCCTTTGTAGCCGGTAAGCGGATAATCGCCGAACGCAAGCACGCGAGTTTTCGAGAGACCGCCGCCGTCGACGCGTCCCGCCTTCGCGTAAATGACACCGATAGCGATAAGGTCGGGCAGATAATAATTGTTGATAAGGTCGCGTCCCATGTTGATTGCACGGTCGACAATCGCAAGGCGCGCCGTGTTGACGGGAGCATTGCCGTCAGTCATTGAAATTGAGCAGGGAACGCCGCCAACCGCGTAATGAGGATGCGGATTTTTCCCGCCGAAAATGACGTGCGGCGTGACAATTTCGCGTTGCTTGTCGAGCATTTCAAGATAATGCGCAACCGCCATCAAATGAACTTCCGGCGGCAAAAGTTTGTAATCGGGATGATCCCACCACTGCGCGGAGAAAATTCCCAACTGGCCGCTTGCGACGATAGCTTGAACTTTGGCTTTAATCGCGGCGAAATATTGCGGAGTTGCGGCGGGGAAGTCATGCGGATAAGCTTCGGTCGCAACTTCATTGGGGACTTTCAAATCGAGCCGATACGCGTTGAGAATCGCGGTTTGCAATTCGGCAGTTTTGGCGGGGTCTGCGTTCAAAGCTTCGACGGGGCTAACCCAGTCAAGCGCGTGCAGATGATAAAAATGAACCAAATGATCTTGCACGGTCAAAGTCGCCGCCATGATGTTGCGGATATAATTTGCATTGTTCGGGATTGAAATGCCGAGTGCGTCTTCAACCGCACGAACAGAGGCCAGCGCGTGAGCCGTGGTACACACGCCACAAATGCGCTGAATGTAAGCCCAAGCGTCGCGGGGGTCACGGTCGCGCATGACGAGTTCAAGTCCGCGCCAAGCCGTGCCGCTTGAAATTGCGTCGGTGACTGTGCCGTTTGTTTCGTCGACGGAAATTTCAACGCGCAAGTGCCCTTCAATTCTGGTTATCGGGTCAACAACAACATGTTGCATAAATTTTCACCTCGTTTTTTAGCTGTAAGCTTTGAGCTTTGAGCTTTGAGCATAGGGACTTTCATCCTTAAAGCTTAAAGCTTCAAGCTTATAAGCTTAATCGTCATGTTCCTCAAGCAAATTTTCGCGGCTGTTGCGCTGAATGACGCTTGCCACCGCGTGTCCGACAACGCCGACCGCAGTCGCAACGCCCAAACCAACGCCGATTTTGTCCGCGTCGCCGAGTTTGCCGTATTGCGGAAGTCGAGCTGTGAGCGGGTCTTCGTCCCAGAAATTCGAGTTAGCACAACCGATACACGGCGCGCCCGATTGAATCGGATAACTCATGCCCTGCCACCAGCGCAGATTGCCGCAAGAGCTGTAAGTTTCGGGGCCGCGACAACCGAGCTTGTACAGACACCAACCGGCTTTTGCGCCCGCGTCGTCGAAAGTTTCGGCGAACATGCCCGCATCAAAGAACGGACGACGATAACAAGTGTCGTGAATTCTGTTGCCGAAGAATTGTTTCGGACGCCCGTCACCGTCAAGCGGCGGTAAAGTTCCGAACAAAGCAACGTGCATGACGACGCCCGTCATGACTTCGGGAATCGGCGGACAGCCTGGAACTTTGACGACGGGTTTTCCGCCGACGAAACGTTCAATGCCCGCAGAACCTGTCGGATTGGGTTTTGCCGCTTGAATGCCGCCGTAAGCCGCGCATGAACCGTAAGCGATAATCGCCGCCGCGCCTTTGGCAGCTTTTTCCAAAAGATGCGTGAACGTGTGCCCGCCCGACATGCAGTAAACGCCGCTGTCTTTGGTCGCGATTGCACCTTCGACGCAAAGAATATAACTGCCGTTGTATTTTTTGATCGTCTCGTCAAGATGCGCCTCGAACGGAGCACCGCAAGCCGCGCTTAACAGATGGTCGTACTCCAGCGCGATTGACGACAAGACCACGTCCGACGCGAGCGGCGCGCCCGAACGAATAAACGATTCGTCACAGCCCGTGCACTCGTGGCCGTGAATCCAGATGACGACGGGCAACGGTTTGTTTTCCGCTGCCTCAACGACTTTCGAGAACATATCCGTGCTCAAACCCATAAGCGACGTGAGCGCGACGCAACCTTTCAAGAAGCTCCGACGACTGAAGCCGCGTCTGAGATATGCCTCCCATAAACTCTCCCTTTTTTCCAATTTCCGCCCCTCCTCAAATCAATTAGGAATTAGGAGTTAGGAGTTAGGAATTGAAATTCGTCCCGTCTCCCTCGTCCCTCGCAAACAACAAATAAGTCCTTCACGATTTTAACATTGCTTGCGCATCATTTCATGCGGTATAGGCAACAGTTTTCGCCAAAGGTTTTGTAAATCCTGCCCGCCGTCAAACGCCGTTAAAATAAAAAATCGCCCGCCGAATTTTATTTCGACACGAGCGAGTTGCATTTAAATTTTGTCCGCGAAAGTTTTGCGAAGATAATCGCCGATTGTCTTGCCGATAATCATTTTGCCGCGAAGTGCCGGGTGAAGTCCGTCGGGCGTCAATTCGGAACGCATGTAACCTTGCGAATCGGTGAGCGGCTCGGCGGTGTCGACAAAGTACGGCGTTTTCATTATCCAGCTGTTGATTTGTTCGCGGGCTTCGCGCCAATCGCCGTCGGTCAAATGAATTCCAAGCGGCAACATAATTTCGGGCGTCATTGAAGTGAGCGTGCAGAAAACCGGCGTTATTTCGTTCGCCAAACATTTATCGCGCAGAATCTCCAAATTTTTTATGACGGCGTCGCTTTTACTGCCCAAACGAATATCGTTGACGCCGCCCATGATAAGCAGAACTTGCGGCTTGAAAGACAAAACGTCTTTATCGAAACGATCAATCATCATTTGAGTTGTGTCGCCGCTTCGCGCAAGATTTTTCACGGGCACGGAGCAATAAGTTTGCCATTGACAAGAAAGTTGCCCTGCGGGAATGTAACTTGCGCCGCCGTGCGAAATGCTGTCACCGAGCACCGCAAACGTTACGGGCGTCGTCACGGTGAAAGATTTTTTCTGCGACCAATCGCTCAAAGGTTTGTGTTTCTTGTCGACAACGCGCACTTGCCAATAATATTCGCCCGCCTCCGTGAACGGTATCGAATCCGTCACGCGGTTAAAAGCTTCCGAATTGAAAAGTTGTCTGACGATTTTGTCACGCGGCGAATCGATTTTGACGACCTGCACTTCATAAAATTCCGTCATCGGCACGGGCAACCAAGAATACGTCGGATAAAGTTGCGGGAAGTCCATTAAATCCAGTTCCGCCGTCGGATATGGCGGGGGAAATTTTTTTGCCTCCGCTTGACCGCCGAAAAACAACAGGCACGTCGACAACAGTAACGTAAAAAATTTTCTGAACGTCATAAGCAAGCCTCCAAAAAAAATTTCGCACGCAGATTATACCACGCCCGAAAGTTTTATGTCACGTCACTCGCGCTTTGACTTGCCGAACCGAATCGCCCGCGCTGAATTAAAATCCACAGCACGATTGACAGCGCAGTTGACACGGAAATTATTATGCCGAGACCGTCGACGAAATTTCCCCAAGGCAACGTGCCGAGCATCATGCCCAAACTGCCGAAAAGTGTCGGGATAAAATTTATTATCGATGACGCCGTACCGATATTGTCTTTCGCTTCGTGCAACAAAATTTCCATTGCGAACGGGCGGGCGACCGAGCCGATCACCGTGAACGGCAGGAACGATAACAAAAATATTACCGCGCTTGCTTGACCGACGAACAAAACCAAAAGACCGCTTGTCATTGCCGCGAAAAAAGTCAGCCGCAACATTCCGGCGTTCGTCATTAAATCTTTCAGCTTGAGATAAATAACCGGCCCCGCGATTGACGCCGCCGAATTCACCGCGAAAAAGTAACTGTACTGTTGCGCAGTCAACGAAAATTGTTCGACGTAAATGAAACTTGACGCGCTCAAATAAGCCATGTACGGCGCAGACAAAATCGAAAACATTATCAAAATCGCCATGAAATATTTTTTCCGCCCCACGTCGACCAAAAGCGTCAACGAACGCAAAATACTTCCGTGATAACGTTTGTGTTCGGGCAACGTTTCACAGAACAAAACCGCCACGATTAAATTTATCGCGCCCAAAAATGTCAGCACTTGACATACTCCGCACGGCTAAAGCCGGCGGATTCCGCTATCATCAACTAATGCCCCAAAAAAATTCAAGGTCTTACAAAGTCTCCTTCGATGGACGATGCCCCACCCATTTTTTACTTCAAACTTTTTATAGAAGTCGGCGGATTTTACCCCTGCTTAACTTCCAATCAGATTTTAACCAAAATCTTTACAGTTTGCAAGCGATTTTTGCGGCTTATATCCCCACGCCTAAAGGCGGGGGCTTTA
>JAFWFO010000054.1 GCA_017515635.1 Selenomonadaceae bacterium | reverse complement strand
GAATTCTCAGCACGTGTTGGGAACGGCGGCTGACATTACGATTCCCGAAATCGGTTTTGAGCGTGCGCGTGAGCTTGTTGAAGATATTGACTTTGACGGCACGGGTTTTTATCCGCCATTGGACGGCGGCGGCGCGTGGTTCATTCATGTCGACGTTCGCGACGGCGGTATCGGCTCTCATATCGAATGGTGGAATTGACATGTGGAACGTCTTTATGCTCGCCGCAAATGACTCAGTTTGGCAATACGGTTGCAATCGGCGGCAATGAAGTCACAATCGCCGCATTTGCAGGAGACGGGAAGCGCATTTCTCGAAAAATTAAACTCGAAGAAACTCCGCCGTGTCTATCGGTAGCTATTGACGATTTACTTAAATGGCTTGCGGATGAACAAAGAGATTCGACGTAAAAAATAACCTCTCCGACTTTGGAGATGCTTTTTTTATTGCCAAATATTCGGCAGTTTCGGCAAAAAGTATACAACAAGATAAATCAGTCCGTGCCACACGTATTATCATCTTTATGTAACGGCATTGCAGGTTAATCACTTGACAAATAACGGCAATGCATGTATGATTAATTATGAAAGGAGGCAATGCCAATGAAGTGGAGCGAGGTGAAGCGGCGACTTACAAAGTACGGTTGTTACAAGTTGAAAGGCGGCAAAAAACACGAAAAATGGTACAGCCCGATAACGAAGCAAACGACCAGAATAAGCCGCCATAATTCGGAAGAAGCCGCGCTCGGCACTGTTACAGCAGTTTTCGAGGCAATGGGCGTTCCGATGCACGATTGATTAAGTAAGCGGGCAGGTACCTCAAAACTTAAAAATCCTGCCCGACACTTTGATATATATTTTCAAAGGAGTGTTCTTTATGCAGTATGATTTTCCGGCGGTATTCTTTCAAGACGGTGACGGTTTTGCCGTGCGTTTTCCCGACGAAAAAAGTATTCTGACGTGTGCCAAGACGTTGCGCGAAGCTGTGGAAATGGCACAAGACGCGCTCAACTTCACTTTGCTCGACATGGAGGAAGAAAACGAAACCATTCCCACGCCGTCCAAAATCGAAGATTTGACGCTCGAAGCGGGACAAACCGTCAGAATGATTCATGCCGACACCGAAAAATACGCTCGAGAACTCGCCGAATTTCAGGCGAAAGAAGCGGCTCTCAAAAGCGAAAATCCGATTAAATACGCTCGCGAAGAAGCAGGGCTCAATCTCAAAGAACTTTCCGATCTGCTCGGCGCGCCTTATGCTACCGTTCAAGATTGGAATTCCGGTCGTCGCACACCTCCCGTTTGGCTCCAAAATTTAATCGTCGAAAAAATTCAATCCACCGTCTGAAATTAAACCAAAAAAGGATGTCCACAAGCAAAAAAATCAACCCTTGCATCTTTTGATGTGAGGGCTTTTTATTTGTCTGCGCCGTGTCTGCAAACCGATATTTTTTCAGCGAGAATCACTTAGGTACGGTTAAGGCGAAAAATCGTTTTATTTCGCGCCGTCACGCTAATCTCAAAACCCAGTTAAGAACGGTTAATTCGGCTGGAATTTTTTCACTTGAAGAAGTGCAGGTACAGTAGCAACAGAATCAATCCCGGCACGCCCAGCACGCCGACAATCAGCGCGTGAACGAAAGTTATCTTTATCGCGACAAGCCCCGTCAAATTCACGACGTAGAGAATTGCCGCGCCGACAAGACTGTTCCAAACGATTTTGAACGGCAACTCAATCATGAATTTCAGCACGAGAATTATCACGACGCCGATAATCAAGCCGCCGGCAATTTTAATCAAATCCATGTTCTCCATTAAAAAACCTCCCGAAAAATTTTCAGCGCACGGAAATCGTCAACGTGTTGTAAGTTATTGACTGCAACGACAAATCCGCCGTAGTCAAAGCCTGCAGTTCGTTAAAAAGCGTCTGAGGTGAGCCGCCATATTGCACGCTGAAAACTGCGCGACCGCCCTCGTAACTCGACAGATTGACACCCTTGACACGGTTGACTTGACCGAGCGCGCTTTGAACGATATTGACTTTGCTGAAGTCTGCGGCGTAAACGACGACTTCAACGTTTTGTTGCGAAGTGTACATGCCCGTTATCCGTTCAACAAAATATTCGCCCATCTGTTGTCCCGCCGCCGCCAAAGCTTTCTTTGACGCAACTGCCTGCGAATTGTCGTAAGCGGAACCGTATTTGCCGTCAGCCGCGATAATTTGTCCCGTGCGCACGATGAACATTTTCGCTTCGACGCGGGCGCGACAAGCCTGCATGTTCGTGCGTTGATTGCCGGGGAGCCATTGCCCCGGATCGCCGACGCCTTCCGAAAAAGCTTGCCCGACAATCATAATGTCCGCGCCGAATTGTTGAGCGGCCTGACTCATCTGCGCGGCGGTCATGTTCAGCGGATTGGGAACGTTCAATCTTGAGCCGACTTCCATGACGTTTGAAAAGCCCGCGTTAATCAGTGCTTTGACAATCGCCGTTTCGCCCGCAGGGTCGGGCACGCGATATTGAATGTGACTTTCGGGGACGTAGACGGCGATTTTCGGATTGCGCAACTGCACGTTGATAATTCCCAGTCGCGTCAGTTCGTTCATAAGTTTTGAATTCGGCTGATCGTCAACGGTTGCGTTAATCGTCACGCGCCAACTGCCCGAAGCTTGTTCGCGATTGATGACGGTATAATTCGTGACGAATCCGCGAGACTGCGTATAAATTTGGTCGCGAATCACCATCGAATTTTGCACGAGCGTTTCCGAATCAACCAGCACGCCCAAAGTATTTTCAACCGCCATGCGAAGTGCGTCGTTTTCCGCGTCCGAAGGTGTCATGCCCGTGCCCGTCACCGTGACGGATTTCGCCAGAGCCGTCGCCGAAAAAATTATCAGCAACGAAAAAATTATTGCCGCGAATCGTTTCATGTCGTCAACTCCTTTTAACCACGTCGCCTTTGCGGATGTCGCCTTCTTGTTTTTTGCAGACCGCGTAATCGGAATTGACTTCGACAACTTTAATTTTGCCGACGTTGGTTTGTTTCATGCCGACGGTACGCCCGTTGACGACAATCGGCGCGCCTTCGCGGGCAACAATCAAAGTTTCGCCTTTGCGAAGTCCGTCCTGTGAGCCGTGGTCAATGTAAACGTCTTCACCGGAAATTTCGGCAATGCGCGCCCGAAACGGATTAACGCTGTCGAGTTCCTTCAAAAAATTTTCGGCGGCATTTTGGCAAGCCGCGTTCAACGCCTCAACCTGTGTCGCTCCGGTTTTGCTACCTTCGATGGTTTTGGCAATAATAATTTCACCCGTCGTGTTGTCAACGAAACGAACTTCCATTTGAACTCTGCTTTTGAACTTATCGACAAAGCCGCCCGCCACGTTACCGATGTCGCCGAGTCCGAACATGTTGCCGAGTGTCGAAGCCGTTTTCGCCGTGGGATTGTCACCGACAACCGTCATTGTGACTTTGCCGACGATGGTATAATCCGCGCCCGCAAGTTTGCCCAACTCCGTGGCTTTGTTCGGGTCTGCGGCGATATTTTGAAAACCTTGCTCTTTGATGACCGTACCCATTTGCGTGCGTTCGACAACCGTATAACCGCCGCTTGAATGAATTGCAACAAGTAACTGCTCCGTCATAATTTCGGCAACCCGTTGGTCGCTGTAGCCCGAAACATTTTCCAACGGCATGACCGCTATGGTTTTCTTCGCCGCCTCGCAAAAGTTCATTGAACAAAAAATCACCGCCGCCAGCGTCGCAAGAAAAATTTTCCCGATAGATTTCCCGAACATGAAAATCGCCTCCCAAACGAAATTTTTTCAATCATACCGAACGCGCTTTAAATTCCGATAAAAAATTCAACGGCATTGACTTCATTCCGCCGAAATAATTTTCACGTTCAATTTTTCTGCCGCTTGAATGAGTTCGTCGGAAAGTTTCGAGTCCGTGATAATGCCGTTGACTTTTTCGAGCGTCGCGAAACGATAGGTACTTTCCACGCCAAATTTTCGGGATTCGGCAATGATGTAATTCGTCTTGCACAGCTCCAAAACTTTTGCCTTGTGCAGACCGACCGTCGTATCTCGCGAAGTCAACGAGTTGCGCAAAATGTCCACGCCGCTCAAGCCGACAAACGAAACGTCAGGGCGAAAACTTGACATAAATTCCAAGTTCAGCCCGTCGACAAAACCGTCGCGACTGTGATTGATTTGTCCGCCCGCGAAAAATAAATTTATTTTCGGGTTGCGTGCGAGCGTGACAACCACGTCAATCATGTTCGTCAAAATTTTGTACGGCGTTTCGGTTCGCTCCAAAAGTTGCGCGATTGCAATGCTGATTGTTGAGATGTCCAAGAAAATTAAATCTTGCTGTCGCATGAGCTTAACGGCTTCGGCGGCGATTCTGCGCTTTGCCTCCACGTCGGAAATTCTGCGCTTGTGTGCCTCGGTCATCTGCAATTTTTCCGCAAGCGAAACTGCCCCGCCGTAAGTGCGTTTCAACTTCCCGTCGAGTTCCAGCGAACTTAAATCTTTGCGGATTGAATCTTCCGTGACGCCGAAAATTTCCGCCAGCTCTTTGACCAAAACTTTTCCGTCGCGGTTGAGCATCTCCAAAATTTTTGCTTGCCGTTCTTCCAAAAACATTTCTGTCACCTTTAGTCGAAATAATAGCTTGAACTGCGCGAAGTATATCACGTTTCGGCGGCGCGACAAAGATTTTTTTGCCCGAAAAAATTTTTTGGTGTAAGATGTTCGCATTCGGAAGGAGGCGAGCGCGTTGCCGATTTACAATGCGCGAATTGTCGAAGTCGACGCGGCGGAAACTCGTCGATACGCGGGCTTGCGCAAAGCTCAAGATTTCGGCGAAAAAAATATCCGTGACGCCTGCGCGGAAATTTTGCTTTTGGCGGACGTGCGCGGCGTGTGGGAAATTTACGATTACGAAAGCTCAAGTCACGTCGTCAAGTCGGAGCCGCCCTTTACAATCGTCGGCAATTCGATTATAAAACACCTTGCGGGTTGCGAAAAAGTTATCTGCATGGCGGTGACTGTCGGCGAAGAAATTGAACGCGAAGTTACTAAAAAATTCGAGCGCGGCGATTATCTTGCGTCGGTTCTTTTGGATGCGGCGGCAACTGCGGCAGTCGAACAAGCGGCGGATGAAATGGAAAAACATTTCGCGTTGATGTTCGCACGGGACGGCTTTAAATTGCGTTGGCGATTCAGCCCCGGTTACGGCGATTGGGCTTTGACGGAACAACCGAAACTTTTCGCGGCGGCTTCTGCTGAACAAATCGGCTTGAGTTTAAGTTCCGCGTTTATGTTGGAGCCGAGAAAATCAATCACCGCGATTATCGGATTGAGCCGAATTAAAGTGGCGAGTTTGAAAAGCCAATCGGCTGAACAAATTGGATGCAACGTCACGTTGCCGATTATCGGGCTTGAACGCGTCACGGCGAAAAAATCTTCGTCTACAAAAAAATCTTGCGCTACCTGCGACAAAATCGATTGTCCGGCAAGGAATAAATCATGCTGAAATTTTTCAAGGAGATGTTGCGAAATATGAAACGAAACGACCCGTGTTGGTGCGGCAGCGGCAAAAAGTATAAAAAATGTCACGCGGACTTTGACGCACGAATTGACGAGATTAAATTTTTCAAGGTGAAAAATCAGATTCGTCCCCCGAAAAGATTAATCAACAACGCGGCGGATATCGAAGGCATTAAACGTGCGGCGGTCATTAACACGGGCGCGCTGGACTTGATGAGCGAACTTGTCAAAGAAGGCGTTGACACTTTGATGCTCAACGACGCGGCGCATGAATTTATCACAAGTCACGGCGGTCACCCCAGTTGCCTCGGCTTTGAAGGTTTCCCGAAAAGCATTTGCATTTCCGTCAACAACGTCGTCTGTCACGGCATTCCTTCGCGAAATGAAATTCTCAAGGCGGGCGACATTTTGAACGTCGACATAACCACGGATTTGGACGGCTATTTTGCGGACGCCTCGCGCATGTTCACCGTCGGCGAAGTTTCTGCGGAAGCTCAGCGGCTTATCGACGTGACGCGTGAAATTATGGAAGTCGGTATCGCGGCGGCTCAACCGTGGCATTTTGTCGGAGACATTGGCGCGGCTTGCGGCAAGATGGCTCACGAAAACGGTTATTCTGTCGTCACGGATTTGGGCGGGCACGGCGTCGGCAAAAAATTTCATCTGGAACCGTTTGTCAGTCACGATTGCAAGGCGGAAACGGGCATGTTGCTTGTCCCGGGAATTGTGTTGACTGTTGAGCCGATGATTAACGCGGGCAAAAGTAAAGTTACCGTCGACGAAGACGACAACTGGACTGTTCGCACGGCTGACGGAAGTCTTTCGGCGCAATGGGAAAAGACGATTTTAATCACCGAGACCGGCGCGGAAGTTTTGGCGAGTTGAGGAGTTTACACGATGAAAAAAATCACCATGATAAAAATTCAAGGCTGTCCGTATTGTGCGGCGGCTTTCAGAGCGATTGACGAACTTAAGAAAAATTTTCCTGCGGCGACGATTGATGTTGTCGATGAAAATCTTGAGCCTGCCCGTGTCGAAAAATTTACCGATTATTATTACGTGCCGACAATGTACGTCGACGACAAAAAAATTTACGAAGCGCATCCCGGTGAAACTTTTGATGAATGTTTTGCCAACGTCAAAAAAGTTTTCGAGGTGGCAACGAAATGATTACGGCAGTGGTTTTATTGAGTGGTGGACTTGATTCGGCAACGTGCTTAGCTATGGCAGTCGATAAACACGGCTCCGAAAATGTCGCGGCTCTGTCGATTTTTTACGGACAACGTCACGCCGAAGAATTGAACGCCGCCCGCGCAGTCGCGAAATTTTACAACGTCGCGCATTACGAATTGGACGCCTCGGAAATTTTTCGCAACTCAAACTCGGCATTGCTGAACACGTCGACCGACGCGCTTGAAAAAGGTTCTTACGCCGCGCAGATTGAAAAAAATAATTCGCCGCGTGTGGCAACTTACGTTCCTTTCCGCAACGGGTTGATGATTTCAATGGCGGCAAGTTTCGCGGACAGTTTGGGCGACGAAATTGAACTTTTTGTCGGAATGCACGCCGACGACGCGAAGGGCAACACGGCTTACGCGGATTGCAGTACGCCGTTTGTTGCGGCAATGAACGCGGCGGTTAAAATCGGCACTTACGGAAAAATTCGGCTCAACGCTCCGTTTTTGTGCCAAACGAAAGCCGACGTTGTCAAAGTCGGGCTTGCTCTCGGCGTGCCGTATCATTTGACGCGCAGTTGTTATGAACGCGGCGACAAACCTTGCGGCAAATGCGCAACTTGTATCGACCGTGCTCGTGCGTTTGAATTGAACGGCGTCAAAGATCCCGCGTTAAGTTGAAAAATTTTTTATGAAATATCTGCCCGAATTGTTCCGACGCTTTAAAATTTACGGGACAGTTTAATTGAAGTCACGCCAACAAAATTTAATGTCGCGTTATAAAATTTAGCAACGTATCAATCTGCGCGAAATAAATTCGTTGGCTATGAAAAATTTTTCTGCTATAATCTTTCGCCGAAAGAGTAATCGTTTGGAACTGGTGGTGATTTTATTGCAGATAAAAGTTTTCAAAGCGGGCACCATGAAAGACGCGATGGCTGCCATGAAAGCCGAACTCGGCGAAGACGCCGTTATATTACACAGCAAAAAATATAAGGAAGGCGGTCTGCTCGGTATCGGCAGTCGCGAGGTTGTGGAGATCACCGCTGCGGTTGAGGAAACTTCCATGCCCAAAAGACCCGAACCGCCGCGCATTACTCAGCAAATCCCGCGCCCGACTGTTGCGCCAAATTCACTTTTGACGCGCTACAAAACCGACGGCACCGCGCAAGGCGTCACGAATGCCGAACGCAATTTTGACGTTCAGCCCGAAAAAAAAGACGACGTTCCGCGCACGCGTCCGACGTTGTTCACGGAAAATATTTCGCGCACAACACAGGCGGACGGTCTTGCCGAAAAAATTTCCGCGCAAAAAAAACCGTCGCTGATTCACGTTGAGCCGCCGAAACAATCTTTTGACGACATGTTGCAGGCGGCGCAGGAAGAATCCGTTACAGTTAATTTTCAACCCATAACAGAACCCGAACCGATAATTGAGGAACCTGAACCCGTCGCGGAACCCGAACCAATCATTGAACAACCCGAACCCGTCGCGGAACCCGAACCAATCATTGAACAACCCGAACCCGTCGCGGAACCCGAACCAATCATTGAACAGCCCGAACCCGTTGCAGAACCCGAACCAATCATTGAACAGCCCGAACCCGTCGCGGAACCCGAACCAATCATTGAACAGCCCGAACCCGTCGCAGAACCCGAACCAATCATTGAACAGCTCGAACCTGTCGCGGAACCTGAACCGGTCGAAAAAATTCCGTCGCCCGTCACAGAATCTGAACCCGTCGAAAAAATTCCGTCGCCCGTTAAAGAACCTGAACCTGTCACGGAACCTGAACCCGTCGCGAAACCCGTCAAGGAACAGCCGCAACCGCAAGGCATTACTCCCGAACAACTCGCGCAGACGCAAGCGATGATTTTGGCGCAGTTCAATCAAATGCAGATGATGCAACAGGCGGCACTCGCTCAAGCACAGGCGAACGCGCAGGCTCAAGCTCAAGCGGCCGAACAGTTGCGACTTCAGCAAGAGGCGGCGGCTCAAGCTCAACAGGCGGCGCTTCAAGCACAGGCGCAGGCTCAACAAGCTCAAGCGCAAGCGCAGGCACGGGCAAAAGTTCAACCTCAACAGGAGCCGACCGACCCGCAAAGCGAAGACAAAATCAAACGCCTTGAAGAAGAAATTTCGCACATGAAAGCTTTGCTCGCTGAAGTTTTGGGACGCGAACCGAAAAAAGGCAACATCTCCTTGCACGAGGCTTTGAAACTTCAGGAAGTCGACGACGAAATTTTGACGGAAATGGCGACTCAAGCCAACGCGGGCGATACACTTGTCGACATCCACGCGCCGACTGCAAAAGGCACACTGATAAATTATTTGAACGAACACATAAAATTTTCCGACGGCGTCAAGCTCAATCGTCACGGCGTGCGAATCGCCGCACTTTTGGGAACGACGGGCGTAGGCAAAACTACGACGCTTGCGAAAATCGCCGCGAAATTTGTTTTGGAACAGAAAACCAACGTCGCACTGATAACCGCCGATACCTATAGAATTTCCGCCGTCGAACAGCTCAAAACTTATTCGGACATTTTGGAATTGCCGCTTGAAATCGTTTACAGTCCCTCGGAGCTTGCTTCGGCTTTGGAACGGCACCGCGATAAAGAACTTATTTTAATCGACACGGCGGGACGCAGTCAACACAACGAATATCAAATGCGCGAACTGGAAGAATTCCTGCGCGTCAATCCGCGAATCGAAAAACATTTGGTTATCAGCGCAACGACGAAATTTACCGACGCCCGCCAAATTATGAATAAATTTTCCAAGGTTGAACCGGACAGAATTATTTTCACGAAAATCGATGAAACAGGCAGTCTCGGCATGATTATAAATCTTTTGCGCGACAACAAATATTCGTTGTCGTATCTGACCACGGGACAGAGCGTCCCCGACGACATTGAACGGGCAAGTTCCGAAATTTTGGCGAATCTTTTGCTCAAAAAAGTCGAAGAGTGACGAGGGATTGAAAATGTCTGACCAAGCATCCAGACTGAGAAATTTGGTTGAGGAGCGCGCCGAAGAAGAAGCTCAAGAACGTGCGATAGGCGAACTTTATTTCGGCGTGGCGGAGAACACGCGTGTTATCGCGATAACCAGCGGCAAAGGCGGCGTCGGTAAAACGAATCTCGCCGTCAATCTTGCGGTCGCTCTTCAACTTTCGGGCAAGCGCGTCATGTTAATCGACGCCGATATCGGAATGGCCAACGTCAATCTTTTGATGGGCTCGGTGACGAATCGCAGTTTGATTGATCTTTTGGACGACGAAGTTACGCTCGAAGACGTGGTCGAAAACGGAGTCGCGGGCGTGAAATATATTTCGGGCGTCGCGGGCATTGAAGCGGCGTTGAATTTGAATCGCAACGAACAGAAAAAACTTCACAAAAAACTTGGTCGCTGTTCGGAACTTGCAGACGTAATTTTGATTGACACGGGCGCGGGCTTGAATCGCAACGTTATCGAATTCGTTTTGGCGGCGGAAGAAGTTTTGCTCGTCACCACGCCCGAACCGACTGCGCTTGCCGACGCTTACGCCGTCATCAAAGCTTATACGACTTACACGGAGCGGCGAAATATAAAACTTATCGTCAACCGAATTCGCGACGAAGAGGAGTGCGAAGACGTTGCCGAAAAAATGAACCAGACGACGAAAAAATTTTTGGAGATGACGATTGATTGTCTCGGATACATTTACGAAGACAAAAACGTTCGCGAGGCCGTGCACCGTCAAGAACCGTTTGTTGTCACCAACGCGGATTCTGCGGCGTCGCGCTGTGTCTTCGAGATTGCACGAAGTTTATTGAGCGGCGAAAAAATGGCTCCCGTGTCACGCGGTTGGCGCGGCTTCCTCGACAGATTGTTTGGCTATTAAATCAAACAAAAAAATCCCCTGCGTAGAAAAAATCTGCGCGGGGAAATTTTTTTTTTTTGTAGTGAAATTGTTTACTCGAAAATGTTGTGCTTGACGCGGTCATGTTCTTCGGATTTTTTCGCGTCATTCCAGCGATCTGTCGTTCCGACGAGATACAAATTTGTTATCGCCGAGCTTTTTATCTCGACTTCTGCAAGTCGCCCTGCAGTTCAGCATATCTTTTCACGCTTAGTGCCGTGCGTGGCGCGGTCTCGTGGGCGGATTATCACACCGCCTATGCGTTGCGGCTGAACTTCGTCCGTGAAGTCCTTCACCTCTGATTGTCTCGAAGAGAGTTTCCAGATTTTTACCGCGCTGATAATCCGTCGACTTCATGCGGCTTGTCGGCGGACGGCTATCGTTTCACCGGTTATGCGTCGGATACGTTCAAACTTTTCGCCGCGAGCAGTGTACGAAACGTCAACACAGCCGTCGTCACACGCCTTGACGATAATCGTCTTGACGGGGTCGGCGACACGTTCGCGGACGTAGCTGACGTAATTGGCGGCCTCTTCGCGGGTGGCGTCGTCCAGGCCGACAAAAGAAACTTTCACGCCGTCAACAATCATACAAATCACTTCCTTAAGTCTACAGATTTTTTATCCTCAGGCAAATCCAGCGTGCGAATCGGGAACGGAATATTGATACCTTCTTCGCGATAACGCTTAGTAATTGCCTTGATGAATTCGTGCTTCAACAAATATTGATTGGTGAAACTTCTGACGTGCATGACCGCATTGAAATCAATCGACGAATCGTTAAATTTTTGATAGCGCACGACGGGCGAAAGCGGGCTTCTGTCCACGCCGTTTTCGTCGAATTCCGGTTCGTAGCCATCAATTTTAATCTGAAGTTCACGGGCAACCTCAATCGTCACGCGTTCGACGTGCTCAAGGTCGCTTTCGTAGCCGACGCCAATCGGCACGATAAGGACAATGTCGTCACGCGGTTGCGAATAGTTCGTTGTGACAGAGCTGGCGATAACTTTATTCGGGATAACAACGACGTTGCTGTCTGAAGGTGGCGTTATCGTAATGTAACGCCAGTTGATGTCGGTAACGCGCCCTTCGTCGCCCGTGGAAAGTTTTATGTAGTCGTTGACGCGCAGTTGTTTGGAAACAATGATTTGCAGTCCGGAAAAAACATTTTCCAGCGTCTCGCGCACGCCGAACGCAACCGCCATACCGCCGACACCCATTGCCGCCATAATCGGCGCGATCGAAATGTTGAAGTAGTCCAAGACAATCAGCACGCCCGACGCGTAAATTGCCACGCGGAAAATCGTATCGAGCAACGTCGATTGCGTTATGTCGCTTGAGCCGGAAAATTTCAGGCGGATGAAACCCGAAAGCGTTCGTTCACAAACCCGCGTCAACGAAAACACGATAACCGTGAACAGCACGTAAGAAAAAACCGTGTCGAGACTCGTCGGCAATGTGGCCGCCTGAACGCTCCAATAAAGTCCCGTCACAAGGCACAGCGAAATCGGCAAACCTTTCATTGCGCGGAAAAAAATTTCCATCAGCTCAGAATCGGTTGATTCGGCTTTCTCGTCCAATTTTTTCGTCAACATGCGATTGAGCACAACGCCCACAATCAACGAAACAGACAAAATGCACGCGACGATAATCAAATCATCTGCCACGGTTGACCAGTCGATATTTTTAAAAAGATCCAAACAAAACACCTCTTATCAATGAGTAATACGTAATTCGTAATGAATTGTTGAAAAACTTTTGTCACATCAGCCATTTCAGCAGACGAATTATTCCGGGGTTCGCGCCCTTTTTGTGTGCCGAAACGTTTGTTCGCGATTGAATTTCTTCGCGATTTTTTTTGTAGTACATGTACGACCTGAACAGCATTTCTTCGTTCGACAGCGTGGGTTTGAAGCCGAGCAATTTTTTTATTTTCGTCGTGTCGAAAACGAAACTTGCCGAAATCATTTTGTATTGATACGGCCCCAAAGGTGACAATTTGAGCCGATAGCAAAGTTTCATCAAAAAAATCATTGGAGCTTTCGGGAAGTGAATCAACTTCGATTTTGAGCCGGCATTTTTTATCACGTACTCATAGACTTCGTTGAAAGATTTTACGTTATCTGAACCGATATTGAAAACTTCGGTCTTGTCGTGATTCAAAGCCGCTTTCATCGCGTTGACCAAATCTTTAGCATAAATGAATTGATAGCGATTGTTGCCGTCGCCGACCAGCGGAATTTTTTTGTCGTCGTCCATGAACTCGAAAAGCAAACTCAGCAAACCCAGGCGTCCTTCGTCAATAATCGTCGGGCATCTGAAGATTATTGAACAAAGCTTGTCCGCGTTGCCCAAAAGAATTTTTTCGCACTCAAATTTGGACTGCCCATAAATTTCTATGGGCGCGGGCGGTTCGTCTTCCGTTACGGGATAATCGAAACTTTGCCCCCAAAGACAATTCGACGACACGAAAAGTAATTTTTTGCAATCGTTGTTCAAAGCGAATTCAACAATATTTTCGTACCATCGACGTTTGAACTCCAAAGTTCGTCACGGTCTTTGACTTCGTGCGCCAACAACGCCGCGCAGTGAAATATCGCGTCGAATTTGTGTTCGGCAAAAATCTTCGTTAAAAGATTCGTATCTCGTATGTCGCCCTGTATCGCGATAAAATTTTCGTGCACGAAGTCGTCTCGCTCAAGGTCGATGCTTACACAAAAATTTTTGTCTTCCAACAAGGCCTGCTTGAGAATGCTCCCAAAAAATCCTGCGCCGCCGGTAATCAAAAAGGAATTCAGTTCAAAACACCTCTTATCAATGCGTAATGCGAAATGAATCTGTGATTGATTTTTATTTTTCGACGTTGTATTATGCCGCCCCAAAGGAGTTGATTTTCATGAACGAAATTTTAATCGCGGGTCGACGCTTGAGATTGCGGCGGGCAAATGAAACGGATTTGAATTACATCATGGCTTTGCAGTTCGCGCCCGAAAATTTAAAATTTATCGTGCCGTTCGACGAAGAATTTCAACGCGAAGTCATCACGTCCGACGGCTCGGAAAAAATGTCCGTCATCATCGAAGAACTTGACGGCACCCGCGCAGGTTATTTTTTGCTCAGGGAACTTGATTCGCCCTGCGCGGAATTTACTCACGTCATTATAGATCGCAAAGGTTTGGGCTACGGTCGCGAGTCTTTGAAACTTTTGCTTGCATGGACGTTCGAGACGAAAAAATTTCACCGCGTGTGGATTGACTGCAAAGAATACAATTCAATCGCCTTGAATTTGTACGAAAGTTTGGGCTTCGTGCGCGAAGGTTTGTTGCGAGAAATTCTTTTGACAAACGGCGTCTATGAAAATTTAATCGTGTTCGGAATGCTCGACCGCGAATATTTTGCCCGACAAACTGAAGTTTAAAACGTCGTCGACAGAAAAAATAACTCCGCTCTGTTTCGGAACGGAGATTTTTTATGTCGTTGAGCAAAAATTTCTTACACAGCTTTTGCCAAATCCTCGCCGAGTTTGCGGCAGTTCTCAAGAGCTTCGTCGTCGGGAGCATTTTCCGCGATAACGTTTCCGACAAATTTCGCGCCGGCTTCTTTGGTGCGTTCGCTCCAAGTTTCCATCCATGCGCCGCCGCCCCAGCCGTAGCTGCCGAACAAGCCGACGGGCACGCCGTTGAGTTTCGCTTCGGCATCGGTGAAGAAAGGCTCGAAAGAATCTTCTTCCAAAACTTCGTCGCCCATTGCGGGGCAACCGAACAAAAAGCCGTTGTAGTCAGCCATGTCCGTGGCGTTGAAGTCGTCTACCTGGAAAACTTCAACGTCCGCGCCTGCAGCTTTTGCGCCTTCGGCAACTGCTTCTGCCATTGCTTCAGTATTTCCGGTGCCGCTCCAAAACACGACCGCGATTTTACTCATTAAGAATCCCTCCAAAAAAATTTGACTTTAAACCGCGCACATATTAACACAGCGATTTTTCCGCGTCAACAAACTATTTGGCGACGACAGTCAGCATGTTCAAATTTCCGTCTTCGGCAATGGAAAATTTCACGTTGCCTTTCGTGACGGTGCCCGAAGAATTTTCGGCAGTCAGTTCGCTCATCAAAGTCGGAATTTCTACATCGGGCGCGACGCAGTACACGAACGCCGCAAGTGCCAGTTGCGCGGCAAAAATTTCGTCGCTGTCTTCGGGCGTCGTGTAACAGCACTGCAGAACTTTAAAATTTCCGCCGTTGGGCACGGCGACGCCGACAATCGCGACATTTGGATTTTTCGTGCCGAAAACGTTCGCGAAAGTATCACCGCCATCATTCGGGAAAATTTTGTATTCCTTAATCATGAAGATATGTTCAAACGCCGAAATGTCATCAACGCCCAATGACTGCTTAAGGAACGGCGCGACAAAGCCGTTAAATTTTTCCTTGAGCGTGTCAATGTTCAAATCGAGTGTCGCGGAACTTTCGGGCGCGGCGGCGGGATTTTTTGTCACGTCGGTGAAAATTTTGTCGAATTGGCTGTCTGTGAACGACGCGGCATTGACATTTCCGCCCGTCACGCAAAACAAAATCATCAACGCGATAAAAAATTTTTTCAAGTTAAGACCTCCTCATTCGGCGACAGCGGAAACAATATCCATGTTATCGACGGTCGAAAACGAAAACTTGATGCCGCCGGCCGTCACGGTCGGATTTTCTTTCGCCTTGTTGAGCAAAGCGGCCGCGTCAACGTCGGGCGAAATTCCCCTGACGAACGCTTCGAGAATCAACCGACGCATAAGCATTTCATTTTTGTTTTCGGCAAGCGTGGAAAAAAAGTTAAGCACCTTAAACTTGCCGTTTTCGTCGACGGAACCGAAAATCGCCGTGTTCTCAAGAAAATTTTTCACAAACAGCGTCTGCCCGTTTTTGGTCAGGACTTTCGGCTCGCCAATCAAAAAAACTTTCTCCAACTGCGCGGAATCTTCGCCGGCGTTCGTCTCCGCAATGAAACTCGTCATGAATTCGTTAAAATTTTTTTTGAAAGTCGCAATGTCCAAATTGAGCGGCACCGTAACGGGATTTTGCATGGTGGTCGAAATCATTTGCTTAAGTTGGTCGTCCGTAAATTGTTCGGCGGCCTCGGTATTGTTTCCCGCCACGCAAAGCAAAATCGTCAGCGCAATAAAAATTTTCTTCAGCATAAAAAATCCTCCTCGTTGAATCAATCTGTAACGCGTCACATTTTACAAAAGGCGTCGTAAATGTGCAAGCCGCGAATTTTTGCCGGCTCACAATTAAAATTTTGACATGCGGCAGGAATTTCTTTCAGCGTGCAGAAATTTCGTTGAAAAATATTTTGGGAGTTGAAGATTAATGGATAAAGAGCAGCTTGCAAAGTTGGTTGCGGACAAAATTGATGCGGCCATGAAGTCGGGCGAACACCCGAAGAAATTTTTCATCACGGCGAACGGACGCGGCGTCACCGACGGCGGCGACTTGTACAATGCAGTTTTGGCGGACGTTTTGGACGTGGTGAAAGTTGCGCTCGTCGAAATTTTTCAAGAGTTGGCGGCTCCCGCGAAGCCTGCGGAAAAACCCGTCAAGACCGCGAAAAAATGATTGCCTCGGAGTTTCGGGAAAAAATTTCCTCCGCCGACGCGGGGGATTTTTTTGCGTTGAAAATTTTGACTAACGTGATATTCTCTGTTACAATGCCCGAAACTGAAAAATAAATGAAGCGTCGCAGTTCGCGAAAACTTTCCGAGCTGTGCTAAGGAGGCTTTGAAAATAATGGCTCTCGTTGTGAAAAAATTCGGCGGCAGTTCGGTTGCGACGACCGATAAAATTTTGGCAGTGGCGAAAAGAATCCTCTCCGAAAAAAAAGACGGCGACAAAATTGTCGTGGTTGTTTCGGCAATGGGCAAGACAACTGATAATCTAATCGCGTTGGCAAGCGGCATCGACCCCGAACCTTACAAAGCCGATTATGCGCGTGAAATGGATATGCTCTTGACGACGGGCGAACAAGTTTCGATTGCGCTGTTGGCTATGGCGTTCCAAAAGTTGGGACAACCCGCAATTTCGTTGACGGGCGCACAAGTCGGCATGAAAACAAGTTCCGTGCACACCAAAGGCAGAATTTTGGGCATCAAACCCAAACGCGTGCACGAAGAACTTGACAAAGGCAATGTCGTCGTCGTGGCAGGTTTCCAGGGCGCGGACAAATTCGGCGACCCCGTGACACTCGGACGCGGCGGCTCCGACACTTCCGCCGTTGCTCTTGCCGGCGCGCTCAATGCCGACGAATGCGAAATTTTTACGGACGTGGACGGCGTTTACTCAGCTGACCCGCGTATCGTCAAAAACGCTCGCAAGATGAAAGAAATTACTTACTACGAAATGTTGGAAATGGCACGACTCGGCGCGGGCGTCATGCAACCCCGTTCCGTCGAAATGGGGCAATATTTCAACATACCTATTCACGTTCGCTCGACTTTCACCGACAAGGCGGGCACGATTATTCGGGAGGATTACACTGTGGAGGAAAAAGATTTTGAAATTCGCGGCGTTGCCCACGATATGAAGGTTGCAAAAATTTCCGTGCTCGGCGTCCCGAACACGCCCGGCGTCGCGCACACGTTGTTTAAAGCTTTGGCGGACGCGAACATTGATGTTGACATGATCGTTCAAAGTATCCGCAACATCGACCGCGACATTAACGACATTGTCTTTACGATTAACCTTAACGACTTGCCCGAAGCGAAAAAAGTTATCGGCGTCGTCAGCGAAAAAATCAACGCGATAACCGTTCTGTTTGAAGAGGACATGGCAAAAGTTTCAATCGTCGGCGCGGGCATGTTGGGCAGTCCCGGTATTGCGGCTCGCATGTTCGGTGCGTTGGCGCGTGCGGATGTCAACATCGACATTATCAGCACGTCCGAAATCAGCGTTTCTTGCTTGGTCAAAGGTTCGCAGGTCGCCGACGCCGTCAACAGCATTCACGACGAATTTTTCCCTGATAAATAAATCGTCACGAAAAATTTCAAGCGCCGAGGAATTTTCTTCGACGCTTTTTGAATACTTGAATACATTGCGAAAAAATTTGCCAAAAGCCCGCGAAAGGTTATAATGACGGCGACAATTCAAATCAAAGGAGACTTTCCAAAATGTCAATGACCATGGCAGCAACGCACGCGGCGGGCAGAAAACTTAAAGATGCGATTTTCGACGCCAACCGCGCTTGCAACGAGGCGATAAAAATTCACGGCGCAGATTCCGTCACCAACGCGACAATCGGCGTTGTTTTGAACGAAGACGGCAAATTGGCGACGCTCACTACCGTCGAAAAAATTTTCCGCTCGATGGAAATGTCGGAACTCGTTGCCTACGCGCCGATTGTGGGACTGCCCGATTACTTGAACGCGGCTATTGATTGGACTTTTGCCGATTGTAAACCCGAAGGACATATCGCGGCGATTGCGACGGCCGGCGGCACGGGCGCGATTCATCACGCCATTGCAAACTACGCCGAACGCGGAGACGCCGTGTTGACGGGCGATTGGCGTTGGGGAACTTACGATATTATCTGTAACGAAACCGGCAAACGGCTTGAGACTTTCAAACTTTTTGACGACGCGTTGAACTTCAACATTATGGATTTTGCGGTTAAAGTCGACGCGCTGTTGAAGGAACAAAATTCTTTGCTCGTGATTATCAACACGCCCGCGCACAATCCGACTGGCTACGCGCTCAGCCTCGACGAATGGGACAAAGTTCTTGACGTGCTTAAAGCTCAAGTGTCTGCCGGCAAAAAAATTTCTCTGCTCGTCGACGTGGCTTATATCGACTTCGCGGGCGAAAAAAATTCCACGCGGGCTTTCATGAAAAAATTTTCCAATCTGCCCGAAAATCTTTTCGTGATGATTTCTTTCAGCATGTCGAAGAGTTTCACATTTTACGGGCAACGCACGGGCGCACTTATCGGCGTGTCAGCGGATGAAAAAATTATCGACGAGTTCAAAGAAGTCGGCAAATATTCCAGCCGCGCCACTTGGTCGAACATTAATCGCGGTTCGCAAGCAACTTTGGTTAAGCTCATGAATGACACGGAAATTCTGTCGCAATACGAAGCCGAACGCGACGGACTTTATCAAATGGTGAAACGCCGTGCAGATGTTTTCGTCGACGAGGCAAAAGCTTGCGGCTTGAAAATTGTTCCGTACAAAGGCGGATTTTTTATCGCGGTGCCTGCCGAAGATCCCGCCGCCGTCTGCCAAAAACTTCACGACGATTTAGTTTTCGCCGTCCCGCTGAAATTGGGCGTGCGCGTTGCCGCCTGTTCGATTTCGTTCGAGAAAATGCACGGCGTTGCGGAAAAAATTCTTCGCGCCATGAAATAAATCTTCGGATAAAAAAATTCCCCGACGTTCAAAACGTTGGGGATTTTTTGTTGCAGTGAAAGTTTAATCGGCAAAATCACAATCACGCAGATTGAAGCCGTGGTCGAGAGGCCCCGAACTTTTGCCGAGATTCAAGCCCGTCGAGAGCGCGCCCGTCAAATAATTTTTCGCGTGTGCAACGGAAGTTTTCAAGTCGCAACCTTTGGCGAGATTCGCGGCGATTGCCGAACTTAGCGTGCAACCCGTGCCGTGCGTGTTCGTCGTGTCGATTCGTCGCCCGTGAAACCAAATGCCCGCGCCGTCGAATAAAAAATCATTGGCGTCGTTTTGACCGTGCCCGCCCTTCGCGAGGACAGCGCAACCGTAACGGTCGAAAATTTTTTGTGCGGCAAGTTCTGTGTCACGCGGCGAAGAAATTTTTTCGCTGACGATAACTTCAAGTTCGGGCAAGTTCGGCGTGATGACTTTCGCAAGCGGAAAAAGTTTTTTCTCCAAAGTTTTAACGGCGTCTTCGTCAATCAGTCGCGCTCCGCTCGTGGCAACCATGACGGGATCGACGACGATATTTTTCGCGCCGTAACGCGTCAACTTTTCGGCAATGACTTCAATCAACGCCGCCGAAGAAACCATGCCGACTTTCACGGCGTCGGGGAAAATGTCCTCAAAAATCGCGTAGAGTTGGTCGCTCAAAAATTCCGCCGTCGAATTCAGCACGGAACGCACGCCGCAAGTATTCTGCGCGGTCAAGGCGGTTATCGCGCTCATTCCGTAAACGCCGTTCGCCAAAAAAGTTTTTAAATCCACCTGAATACCCGCGCCGCCAGAACAGTCCGAGCCGGCGATTGTCAAAGCAGTTTTCATGTCAAAGCGTCTCCAACAGCTCCGAAATTTTTGCGACAAGTTCACCGCGCTCAAAATGCAAAAATTCTCCACTGCGACGAACTTTGACTTCAACCGCTTCGCCTGCCAAAGTTTTCGGGCTGACCGTCACGCGCAACGGATAGCCGATTAAATCGCAGTCTTTGAATTTGACGCCCGCACGTTCGCGCCTATCGTCAAGCAAAACATCAACGCCCGCCGCTTTGAGTTCGTCATAAATTTCCGTGGCAAGCGCAAGTTGATTTTCGTCTTTGGCGTTGACGGGCACGACGACAACTTCAAACGGGGCGATTGCTCGCGGCCAAATAATTCCGTCCGCGTCGTTGCATTGCTCAATCGTCGCCGCCATCGTCCGCCCGACGCCGATACCGTAACAACCCATCTCGAAAAATTTTTCTTTGCCGTCTTCGTCCAAGAAAGTCGCGTGAAGAGCTTCGGAATATTTTTTGCCGAGCGTGAAGACTTGCCCGACTTCAATGCCGCGTGTCATTTTTAACGGCTTGCCGCAATGCGGGCAGGGGTCGCCTTCCTTGACCATGCGAATATCTTTGACGATAATTTTTTCGGCGTTGAAGTCTCTGCGTGGCGTGACGTTGATAAAATGCGCGTCAACATCATTGGCACCGGCAACGGCGTTCGACATTTCCATAACCGTTTGGTCGACGACGACAATCGCGCTGTCTTTCAAACCAATCGGGCTCATGAAACCCGCGACGCTTCCCGCCGCAGAAATTATTTTTTCGTCCGCCATGTAAAGATGATTCGCACCGTCAACCGCGTTGAGAACTTTAATTTCGTTGACATCGTGATCGCCGCGCACAAACGCGACAATCAACCGTTCGTCGTCGTCCATGAACGCCACGGCTTTAATCGTCTTTTCAATCGGCACGTTCAAAAAATTTTTGACAAGTTCAATCGTGTGACAATCGGGCGTGGAAACTTTTTCAAGCGGGCGAAGTTCCTCAGGTTCCGCGTGAATGATTTTAAGTTCGGCTTTTTCGTCACTCGCCGCGAAATTGCACGATTCGCAATAAGCAATGCTTGATTCGCCGCTGGGAGCAAGCACCGTGAATTCGTGGGAATGACCGCCGCCGATAGCTCCGTTGTCCGCCTCGACGGGACGGAATTTCAAGCCGCAACGCGTGAAAATTTTCGTGTACGCGTCATACATTTTGTCGTAAGAAATATTCATGCCGTCAACGTCGCGGTCGAACGAATACAAATCTTTCATGACGAATTCACGACTGCGCATCAAACCGAAACGCGGGCGAATTTCGTCGCGATATTTGTTTTGAATTTGATACGGCATGAACGGCAGTTGTTTGTACGAGCGGACTTCGTCGCGAATCAGCGTCGTTATCATTTCTTCATGCGTGGGGCCGAGCGCGAATTCTCTGCCGTGTCTGTCCTTTAACCGCATCATTTCATCGCCGTAGACTGCCCAACGTCCGGATTCTTTCCAAATTTCCGCCGGCTGAACAATCGGCATCATTAATTCTTGCCCGCCTTTTGCGTCCATTTCTTCGCGGATAATCTGCATGATTTTTTTCATCGTGCGCCAACCGAGCGGCAGATAAGAATACAGCCCGCCCGCCGCCTTGCGAATCAAACCTGCGCGATACATCAGTTTATGGCTGACGAGTTCGGCTTCCGCAGGCGATTCGCGAAGCGTCGGCGCGTAAAGTTGAGTTGCTCTCATTAAAAAAGTCACCTCTGGAAAAAATTTCGCCTATTATAGCAACTTTGTCGAGCGTTGACAAAACAACGTGACGTTGCATTCAATTTGTTAGAGATTTTTGCTTTGGAAATGTTACAAAAATTTCAGTGACCGGATTTTTTGAAACGCCCGCCGACAATGTCGTTGACGGGATAAATCGTTACAAAAGCGTGTTCGTCCATATCCTGGACAATTCGCTTGAGCTTGTCGACTTCCAGACGCGTGACGACGCAATAAAGAATTTCTTTGCTTTGACGGGTGTAGCCGCCTTCGCCGTGCAGAAGCGTGACGCCGCGTCCGAGTTTCGTGTTAAGTTCGTCCGTCAATTCGTAAGGAATATTCGAGACAATCATAACCGCGTACATTTCGTCGAGACCTTTGATAACAACGTCAATCATTTTGGAAATGACGAAGTAAGCGAACAGCGAATACATTGCCTTATCCCAGCCGAAGAGCAAACCCGCGCCGCTCAAGATGAACAGGTTGATAAACATGACGACTTCGCCGACCGACCAGATTGTTTTTTTATCGACGATAATCGCGACAATCTCCGTGCCGTCAAGTGAGCCGCCCGCCCGCATGATCAAGCCGACGCCGAGCCCGTCAATTATTCCGCCGAAAATCGCCGCAAGAAATGAATCGTCCGTGACTTTCGGATATTCGCCGACGACTTCAGACCAAAAGCTCAGGAAAATAATTGCAACAATCGTGGCGATAACGAAATCTTTGCCGATCTGTTTGTAAGCCAGCCACAGAAACGGAATGTTGAACGCGATAAGAAAAGTTCCGAGCGGCAAGCCCGTCACGTACTGCGCCATAATCGACAGACCGACAACGCCGCCGTCAATGACTTCGTTCGGAATCAAAAATAATTCCAGCCCGAGAGCGGCTATAACCGCGCCGACGCAAAGTTGAATATATTTTTTGACGTAGGCGGAAAAATTATTGCGTTGAATTTTTTTCTCGCTCAATCAAATCACCTCAAGATAATTATAATCAGTCGTCCAACTTCGCGCAATGAAATTTACAGCGGGCGCAGGATTTTCGCACGTCACGGCAAATAAAATCGTAAATTCAAGCAAGGGGGCTTGCAACACTTAAATAAATTTTATAGGAGGTGAATACCGTTACTGAAAACTTTTATATTGACCAAACCTGCTCCACAACGTATACTTTCAACAGTTCTTTGAAAAGTTGGGGTATTCGGTTGGCAACTCGTGTTCGTTGTTGTCGTAAAACCCTGAGCGCAGTAAAGCGGAAATGTGGGAACTTCCACTCACCAGGAAACCTACATATGTACCCGTTCGTTAGCGGGGAATTCAAGCCTGTGGAGCGTCGAAAAAACGTGAGTAGTTTCGACAAAAGCGGACGCGTTGAAGCAGGAATGGGACATAAAAGTTTACAGCTTTTTATAAGTTCTCAGTAACGGAGATGGGATGCTTAAATCTTACGACGTGACCGAATTGCGCTCCGGCATGAAAGTCGGGCGGGCGGTCAAAGATTTCGACGGTACCGAAATTCTCAAGGAAAACACTAAACTTACTTCCGACTTGATAGACAGCCTGCGCGGCAAAAATGTCTTTTCGGTTTATATCGACGTGACCGAAGAGGACTACAATTCAAACGCGGCGGGAAACGATCATTTGCTCGACAACACCTATGTCAAACGTTACAAAGATTGTTTCGACGCGACGCAAGATTTATACTACACTTTCGCCAAAACAGGCGAACTCGACAAAGATTCGCTTGCCGAAATTTTAAATCCCGAAAACGTCATTGAACTTTGCGACGGGGCGACGGCAGTCACGCAAATTCACAACATGAAACGCGACGGCGATTATATCATTCACCACGCGGTAAACGTCGGAATTTTGTCGGGGATTATGGCGTATTGGCTCCGCTACAAGCCGAACAAAATCGGCGAACTTTTAATGTCCGGACTGTTGTGCGAAATCGGCAAGATGAAAGTTTCAAAAGTTTTGCTGAACAAAGCCGGCAAGTTGACGGACGAAGAACTTAAAGAAGTTCGCCGCTACGTCGATTACGGCTACGACATGTTGAAAACTTCTCAGCTGAAAAATCACAAAGAAATTTTGCTCGGTGTCTTGCATCATCACGAACGTTGTGACGGCTCCGGTTATCCCAATCGTCTGCGCGGCGACCAAATCAGTGACTTCGGCAAGATTATTGCGTTTCTGGATATTTACGATGCAATGGCGACAACGCGGTCTTACGCAAAAAGAAATTCGCCGTTCGACATCATCAAAGTTCTTTATGGCGACGTGCTTGCCGGCAAACTCGATACGCGCTTTTGCATTCTGTTCATGAAAAATCTTTTGCAATCGATTAACGGCAGTTGGGTCGGCCTGAGCGACGGACAACGCGCCAAAATTGTTTATATGGATTCTTCGCGGGTGACGGCTCTGCCCGTCGTGCAAACTCCCAAAGGCGAATTCATTGACTTGAACAAGCGCACGGATTTAAAAGTCGATGCGTTATTGACGGCGAACGAGGTATAACTTTGCTGAACAAAAAATTTAAAGTCGTTTCAAACTTTCAGCCGACGGGCGACCAACCGCAGGCGATAAAATCATTGGCGGACGGGCTTGACGACGGTTATCGCGCTCAAGTTCTTTTGGGAGCAACGGGCACGGGCAAAACTTTCACCGTCGCAAAAGTCATCGAACGCGTTCAACTGCCCACGCTGGTTATCGCGCACAACAAAACTTTGGCGGCGCAACTTGCCGCCGAGTTCAAAAATTTTTTCCCCGAAAATTACGTCGGCTATTTCGTCAGCTACTACGATTATTATCAGCCCGAAGCCTACATTGCCGCAACGGATACTTACATCGAAAAGGACGCGTCAATCAACGACGAAATTGACCAAATGCGCCACTCCGCGACGTGCAGTTTGTTCGAGCGGCGCGACGTGATTATCGTTGCAAGTGTGTCGTGCATTTACGGTTTGGGTTCACCCGAAAATTATTCCAAAATGCTTTTGCACGTCAAGACGGGGCAAATTATTCCGCGTGAAAAAATTTTGCGGCGACTGATTGAAATTCGCTACGAACGCAACGACATGATTATCGAGCGCGGAAATTTTCGCGTGCGCGGCGACACGATTGAAGTAACGCCCGCGGGCTACAACGGTCGGGCATTGCGCATTGAACTTTTCGGCGACGAGGTTGAAAAAATTTCCGAGTTCGAGATTTTGACGGGAAAAATTATCGGGCAGCGCGACGAAGTTTTTATTTTCCCCGCCTCGCATTACGTCACCGATTACGACGACTTGCAACGCGCCGAAAAAAATATTCGTGCCGAAATGTCCGCGCAGGTTGAAAATTTCACGGCACGCGGAAAATTAATCGAAGCTCAGCGAATCGAACAACGCACGAAATTTGATTTGGAAATGATTCAAGAAATGGGCTATTGTTCCGGCATAGAAAATTATTCGCGGCATTTGACGGGACGCGCTCAAGGTGAACCGCCGTTCACGCTGATTGATTATTTTCCCGAAAAATTTTTGACGGTCGTCGACGAATCGCATGTAACTTTACCGCAACTTCGCGCAATGTACGCGGGCGATCAATCACGCAAAAATTCGCTGATTGAAAACGGATTCAGACTTCCGAGCGCACGCGATAACCGCCCGTTGACTTTCAACGAGTTTAACGAAAAAATTTCGCAGATAATTTTCGTGAGCGCGACGCCCGCCGCTTACGAGCTTGCCGAATCACAAAACACAGTCGAGCAAATCATTCGCCCGACGGGACTGCTTGACCCGCTTGTCGAAGTGCGCCCGATTGAAAACCAAATCGACGACTTAATCGCCGAAATAAATCTGCGCGTCGCGGCGAACGAACGAATTTTAATAACGACGCTGACAAAAAAATTCGCCGAAGAATTGACGGATTACTTGAGCGGCGTAAAAATTCGCGTGAAATATTTGCATTCGGACGTTGTCACTTTGGAGCGTGCGGAAATTATTCACGACTTGCGGGCGGGAAAATTCGACGTACTTGTCGGAATAAATCTTTTGCGCGAAGGTTTGGACATGCCGGAAGTTTCGCTAATCGCAATCCTCGACGCGGACAAAGAAGGTTTTTTGCGTTCGGAAACGTCACTGATACAAACAATCGGACGGGCGGCGCGAAACGTCAACGGCAAAGTAATTTTGTACGCGGACAAAGTGACGGACTCAATGCGGCGGGCAATGGACGAAACTGCGCGGCGTCGACAAATTCAGCAAGACTACAACAAAAAATTCCGCGTGACGCCTAAAACAATTCAAAAGCCGATAGCTCCGCTGATTGAATTGCCGCTGAAGAAATCCGACAAAAAATCTAAATCGCCGAGCGAGCTGATAAAAAAATTGTCGCCGTCACAGCGAAAAAATCTTGTCAAAAGTTTAACCGCCGAAATGCGCGAGGCCTCACGGAATTTGGAATTTGAACGAGCCGCCGAGTTGAGAGATTTGATCTTGAAACTTGAGGAACACATATAAAATTTTGACACTGCCGTTGTTTGTTGGTGGCGTCGATTTTTTATGCCCGAAAAAATTTTTTGTACAAATTCGGTTGCGTGTGGTATTATGGCGCGGAAAAATTTTTGAAAATTTTTTGGGGGCAACAATGAGCAGAACCGACTTTTTGGGCAAGAAGTATCTTTACGAAGTTTTACCAATGCTGAAATGGTTTTCCGAGCATGTTCCCGGCGGATTTTTTATTTACTCCGCCAAAGAGCCGTTCAAAGTTCTTTACGTCAACAGCGAAGTTTTGAACATCTACGGTTGCGAAAATTTGGACGAGTTCCGAGAGCTGACGGGCTACACTTTTCGCGGCATGGTTTATCCGCAAGATTTCGCCAAAATTCAAGAGTCCATCACGGAGCAAATCGCCAATCCCAAAAACGAAAAACTTGACCACGTGGAATATCGAATCACGCGCAAAGACGGCACTGTTCGTTGGGTGGACGATTACGGGCATTTGTCGACGTTCCCAGAATATGGCGAAGCGTTTTACGTTTTTATCAGCGACATCACCGAACGCAAAGAAATTCAAGAAGATAAACAACGCATGGAATTGGAACTCGACAAGGCGAAGCAGGCCAACGAAGTCAAAGCCGCGTTCCTGTTTAACATTTCGCACGACCTTTTGACGCCGCTCAACGCAATTCAAGGCTTTACGGATTTGGCAAGCCGTCATCTGGACGAGCCGGAACTTGTGCGCAATTATCTGCAAAAAGTCGACGAATCCAATCGGCAACTGCTGGGACTTGTCAGCGAACTTTTGGACATGAGCAAAGTCACTTACGGCAAAATGCATTTGCGCACGGAAATTTGTGACTTGTCCGAACTGGTGACAAATGTCGTGAAATCTTTCGAGGACGCGGCGGCAAAGAAAAAAATTTTCGTCGAAACGAAACTGAACTTGCCCGAAGAGTTGGTTTACACCGACGATGTCAACCTGCAAAAAATTCTTTCCACGCTTTTGGACAACGCAATAAAATTTACGCCCGAAGGCGGCACGGTCAAAGTCACAGCCAAAAAAAGCAAAATTTCCGAATCCGGTTACGTTCGTTGCGAATTCACGATTGAAGATACCGGCGTCGGCATGAGCAAAGAATTCATGGCGCACATGTACGAATCTTTTGAGCGCGAAAATTCTTCGACGAAAACCGGACATGCGGGCATGGGGCTCGGTCTTGCGATAACGAAAAAACTTTTGGACGCAATGGGCGGCTCAATCGAAGCGAAGAGCGAAAAAGGTCGCGGCTCAACTTTCACGGTCGGATTGCCGTTTAAACTTCACCGCGAAAATTCAACGCCCGAAAAAATTTCCGAAACTGTTTCGGACGATTCGAACTGCAGCAACAGAATTCTTTTGGTCGACGACATTGAACTTAATCGCATGTTGGCGGAAACTATTTTGGAAGAATCCGGCTTTTCGGTCGAAACTGTACCCGACGGTTGCGACGCGGTCGACGCTTTCATCAAACATCCGCCCGGTTATTATGACTTGGTGTTGATGGATATTCAAATGCCGATAATGAACGGCTACGAGGCGACGCGTGCAATTCGTGCGCTTGATCGCCCCGACGCAAAAACTTTGCCAATTATCGCGCTCAGTGCCAATTCCCGCGAAGAAGATAAACGCATGAGCATGGAAAGCGGCATGAATTATCACATTGCAAAACCTTTCGACGTGGTGCAACTTATCGCATCCGTCAACAAATATATCGCCGCACGCGACAAAATTTGACGCCGCGTGTAAAAAAAATTTTTTGAGGAGGATACTCAGCATGGAAATTAAAAAGGAACTCAACGGCAGCGCATTGACGGTTCAAGTTATCGGCAGACTCGACGCAGGCAGCGCACCCGAACTGACAAAATTCCTCAACGCCGAACTTGACGGCATAACAGAATTGACGTTCGATTTCGCCGAACTGCAGTACATTGCTTCTGCGGGACTTCGCGTCTTGCTCGTCGCCCAAAAGCGCATGAACAAGCAAGGTTCAATGAAACTCGTCCACGTCAACGAAACAGTCATGGAAGTTTTGGAAATGACGGGATTCGCGGGTTTAATGACAATCGAGTAACGGAGTTTTTTCATGGAAAAAATTACGGTCGAAGCGACGGTTGAAAATCTGCAACAAGTCGTCGATTTCGCAATGGAAAAACTTGAGGCTCGCGATTGCCCGATGAAAGCGTCAATGCAACTTGAACTTGTTATCGAAGAAATTTTCGTCAACATTGCAAGTTACGCTTACGAATCAGCGACGGGCGACGCAACTTTTTGCGTGGACTTTGCGGAAAATCCCGACACGGTTTTTTTGACGTTCATTGACGACGGCAAATATTACAACCCGCTTGAAAAGCCCGACCCCGATATAACGCTTGCCGCAGACGAACGCGCTATCGGCGGACTTGGAATTTTCCTTGTCAAAAAAAATGTCGACGAAATTTCTTATGAGCGCAAGGACGACAAAAATATTTTGCGCATGAAAAAATTTTTCTGAGGACGCGTGATGGAAAATATTTTCGCAAGCATAAAGCAATGCGTCCATAAATTGCACACGTTGAAGATAAGAACAAGACTGCTCGTCCTCGTCTTGGCGACGGGGTTTCTGTCATTTTTGACCTTGAGCGGTCTTTCTTTTTACGCAATGGACATCGTCAAACGCGCAATGGACGAACTCGGCGGACGTGTCGGCACGGCGGGCGCGGAGTTCACCGAAGAACTCATGTTGCGCCAATTCAAAGAAACACTCGAAGAACTTGCCGAATCCCGCGCAGATTTTATTGATCACGAAACGGATTTGATTCGCGAAAACGTGGAAATAATGGCGAACATTATGACGCACATTACTTCAAATCCCGATGATTGGCGGCCGATAAAATTGCGCGACCCGCGTATCGACCCCGTTCAGAATTTCGACCCGTACATAATTTACAGCCCCGAAAGTTATCTCAACGGAATGTCGCCGGAAAATTTGTCGCCCGAAATTCTTCGCGAAATTGGTCTTGCCTCGAATATCCGAACTTACATGAAGCCTCTGGCAAAATCTTTCGCCGATTACAAATCATCTTTTTATGTCGGCTCGAAAAACGGCTGGTTCATTTGTGTCAGCGTTTTGCCGAAACTTCGCGGCGAATTGCCCTTCGTAGACGACGATCTTTACCGTTACGATTGCCGCACGCGTCCTTGGTATGTGAACGCGACTAAGGCCGGCAAGTCGATTTTCTCAGATCTGTATACGAATTCCGGCACCGACGAATTTCAATTTATCGGCTGTTCCGCGCCTTACTTCGACAGAAACGGCGAAATTGCTGGCGTCGTGGGGTTAGGCGTTTCAAACGAAGATATTTACACCGACATAGCCGCAACCGATGTCAGTGCCGACGGTTTCAGTTTCGTATTGAACAAACATGGCAAAGTAATTTTTTCGTCGTACAAGGGCGACAAAATTTCTGCCAAAGTCGACGGTTCGGACTTGCGCTTGAGTCCCCGAAAAAATTTGGCGGAAGCGGCAACGCGAATGGTCAACGGCGAAAAAGGTACAGTTCTCGTAACGGTTGACGGCGAAGAATATTTTTTGGCGTTCGCGCCCATGAAGAATGTCGGCTGGAGTTTCGGGACACTCACGCCGCGCCGCGACATCAGCGTCATTGCCGAGGCGGGACGTGATTATTTTCTTGAGCAAGTCGAAGTTTTCGGCACGCGTCTTCAAGGCGAATTTTTCTTGATAATTTTCGCCGCGCTGATTCTTTTGGCTTGGTTGCTGAACATTTTCGTTTCGGCGAGCAAACTTCTTTCGGCGCGTTTCGTCAGACCGATTAACGAGTTGTCGGACGGCGTGCATGAAATTGCGGCGGGCAATTACGACAAAAAACTTTACATCAAGACGGACGACGAAATTAAACATCTGGAAATTTGTTTCAACGAAATGACCAAGGTGCTGAAAGAATACACCGCGAATTTGACGAAAACCACCGCCGAAAAGGAACGTATTCAAACCGAATTGGACATTGCCGCAGAAATTCAATCGTCCATGTTGCCGAAAGATTTTCCCTTGCGCGACGACGTTGAAATTCTCGCGACGATGACGCCTGCCAAAGAAGTCGGCGGAGATTTTTACGACTTTTACTTTTTGGACAAAACGCACGTCGTGATAACGGTTGCGGACGTTTCCGGCAAGGGCATTCCCGCCGCGTTGTTTATGGGCAGTTCAAAAACCGTGCTGAATAATTTTATCGTGAGATTTTACAAAGAAAACGGCTTGGCTCTGGCGGTTTCGGCGGCGAACGAAAAAATTTGCTCGAACAACGAAGCGATGATGTTCGTGACGGCATTTATCGGCGTGCTTGATTTGGAGACGGGCGAATTTACTTTCGTCAACGGGGGACACAATCCGCCCGTGCTTTATCGCGCTGAAGAAAATTCTTGCGAATTCCTTGACGTGAAGAAAAATTTTGTTCTCGGTCCGATGGACGGAATTCCTTTCGCGGAACAAAAAATTTCGTTCAAACGCGGCGATTTGCTTTTCGTCTACACCGACGGCGTAACGGAGGCTTTGAACGTCAAGAACGAAGAATATCTGCCCGACAGATTGATTAACTTCATGAACTCGACGGATTGTCGCGTTGACTTGCAGACGTTGCTGAAAAAAATTCGTGCGGACGTGGCGGATCATGTCGGCGAGGCGGAACAATCGGACGATATAACTTTGTTTGCGTTCAGATACAACGGAGGTTCGATTGACGCAAGTGACTGAAATTATCAAACGACCAAACAAATTGGATGCAACGTCACGTTGCTTTGCGCTGAGATTCAACGGGAGTCGTAAAAATGAAGCTTAACATTCACCAAAAAGTTTTGATACTCGTGCTCGGTATGGGACTGACGACTTTCCTTGCGCTCGGAATTTTTTCGTATTTGTGCAGCAGAGTCGTTCAAAAAGATATGCAGACAATGAGCGCGGAATTCGGCGAAAAAAATGCGGAATTCACCGACGATCTTTCGCTTGGGCAAATTAAAGCTACGCTCACAGAATTGGCGGAAGCAAAGGCGCAATTCATTGACCGCGAAATGTCGGTTACTCGCGAAGACGTTACCATTTTGTCGGAGGCGATGACTTATATTATTTCACATCCGGAAAATTATTCGCCCAAAAATTTGCCCGACCCGCGAACAGACCCCGTGCACAATGCGGAACCTTACATAATTTACGCGCCCGATATTCGCGACAATGTCACGCCCGAAATGCAAAACGAAATCGCGCTTGCCGCAAACATCAGGGAAATTCTCGGCGAAATACTTAAATCCTACGAAGGTTATCACGCGACGGCTTTCGTCGGCTCGAAAAACGGCTGGTATATTTGCGCTCGTCTCGTCGATACCGATTTGAGCGAAAACAAGACGATAAGTTTTTCCCACGAAAGAATTTACGAATTCGACCCGCGCAAACGTCCTTGGTACATTTCCGCCGAAAAAGCCGGCAGACCCGTCATTTCCGATTTGTATCGTACGATTGAATACGACGGCAGTTATCAGCAAATCGGCGCAAGTGCTCCGTTTTATGACGCGGCGGGAAATTTCGCGGGAGTTGTCGGATTGGATCTTTCAAGCAAAGAAATTTACGATTTGGTTGACGAAACTATCGACAGTGACGATTGCAGTTTCGTTTTGAACCAGCACGGAGAAATTATTTTCGTAACGCACAATTACAGCGCGCTTTCCGTTCAAAACGGCGACCTGCGCGAGAGTTCCGAAAAATCTTTGGCGGCGGCGGCTGAAAGAATGCTTGACGGCGAAAGCGGAGTGTTGCCCGTGACTGTTGCCGGCGAAGATTTTTATTTGGCATTCGCGCCAATGACTGAAACAAAATGGTCATTCGGTCTGCTTGTCCCCGAAGCGCAGATTTCGAGTTTATCGCAAGGCACACGCGATTATTTCATGAACGAAATCAATCAACTCCAAAATCTGTTGCGCGAAGAATATTCGTACTTGACGTGGTTGCTTGTCGGAATTCCCGCCTCGTTGCTGTTAATTTTGTTCCTGTTGGGCACGAAACTTTCTCGGCGTTTCGCAAAACCGATTAATGAACTTTCGGACGGTGTGCGCGAAATTACGTCACTTATCGGCGAAAATTTCACGGAAAGAACTTTCAAGAAACTCGATATAAAAACGGGCGACGAAATTGAGGACTTGGCGAACGACTTCAACAAGATGACCGAAAACTTGAAAGCGCAGATGCTGAATTTGGAAAAAGAAACCGCCGAAAAACAACGCATTGCCACGGGGCTGGACGTTGCGACGGAAATTCAATTAGGTATGTTGCCGAAAAATTTTTCCGTCGACGAAAACGGACGCGTTGATTTGTTCGCGACAATGACGCCCGCCAAAGAAGTCGGCGGCGATTTCTACGACTTTTACAAGTTCGGCGAAAATCACGTTGTGATAACGGTTGCGGACGTTTCGGGCAAAGGCATTCCCGCCGCAATGTTCATGGTCAGCGCGAAAAATATGCTGAGCAATTTTGCAATGACTCTTTATCAAAGCGACGGACTTGCCGCAGCTGTCGAGGCGGCTAACGAAAAACTTTGCGCCAACAACGACGCGATGATGTTTTTGACGGCCTTTGTCGGCATTTTGGATTTGGAGAGCGGCGAATTTACTTTCGTCAACGCCGGACACAATCCGCCCGTGATTTATCGCGCTGAAAAAAATTCTTGCGAATTCCTTGACGTGAAGAAAAATTTTGTCCTCGGCCCTATGGACGGAATTCCTTTCGTCGAACAAAAAATTTCGTTTAAACGCGGCGATTTGCTTTTCGTCTACACCGACGGCGTTACGGAAGCTTTGAACGTCAAAAACGAAGAATATCTGCCCGACAGATTGATAAACTTCATGAACTCAACGAAGTGCGATTGTCGCGCCGATTTGAAAACCTTGCTGAAAGAAATTCGCGGAGACGTGGCGGATCATGTCGGCGAGGCGGAACAATCCGACGACATAACTTTGTTCGCGTTCAGATACAACGGGGGCAATTCATGAAAAATTTTAAGCGTGCTGACTTTAATCGCGACGTTGCTTGTCGGCGTCTGTAAAAGTGCAATCAAAACGCGAAAACTGTTTATTGACTTCGATATTGCGGCGGGATAAAATTTCTTCATCAAAGGAGGTTAATATTCGTGAAAAAATTTTTAAGCTTGGTGATTTTGTTGACGGCGTTGCTCGTCGGCGGTTGCGGCGGCAAAAGCTCAATGGAGATCGATAATACTGCGAAACCCAACACCGTAACAATTACGGCGGAGAACGCGGAAAATGGCGGCGGTGTCGGCTACTTAAAAATTAACGACGGCGAGGCCATTCAAGTCGACGCAAAAATTACTTCGGGCAAGTTGCTTCTCAAAATCCGAGAAAAAAAGCTCGTGTTCGAAGACAAACCGGACAAATCTTCTGTCGATAAATCGGACGTGATCAAGTTCCAAAACGCTTTTGTCAACCTGACGCCACACGTGATCGATAAGTCGGGCAAATCTTTTATCGACGTACCGCCTGACGAGTATGTTATTCTCATTGATTCGGAGGACGGCTTGACGGGCGAAATAATTTTAAGTGCCGCGCCGAAAAAATGACGGAGGAATTAAATCGTGAAAAATTTTTTGAGCGTTTTGGTTTTGTTGACGGCGTTTCTTGTCGGCGGTTGCAGTGACAAACCCGTAATAGTGAACTCTCATACGGCAGACGATCGGGTAATACTTGAGGCGGATGGTGCTTACTCAATTGGGTCAGGAGACACCGAAAGGAATGGCATAAAAATTTCCGACGGAGAGGTTCTTAAAGTCGACGCCCAAATTACTTCCGGCAAGTTGATTCTCGAAGTCGAAGGTAAAAAGTACGAGTTCGACAAATCCGGCGAAACTTTTATTGACGTGTCGGCGGGCGACCTGATACTTGCCATGACTCCGGAGAGCGGCTTGACGGGCAAAATAATTTTCAGTGCCGCGCCGAAACCTTGACGGAGACTTCATGGACAGACGACCCGATTTAAAAGCAGGGGAACAGTTTACGTGTTGTCGCGTTGAAAAAATTTTTAACGGAGTTTAACTCATGGACAGACGAGACTTTTTGAAATTCGCGGCGTTGACGGCGTCGGGAATTTTTTTTCAGCCGGAAAAAGCGGCCGCCTACGTTTTGGACACGTGGGAACCGCCAATCAGAAAATTGTTTCTGGAGTTCAGCGAATACGAAGAACGCCCGTCGACTGAAGTTATCGTCGTTCACCACGCGGGCTTTCCGGACGGCGATAAAGATTCTTCCGCCGAAGAAATTCACAAGTTCCACAAAGAAACAAACGGCTGGGCGGGTATCGGCTATCATTTCGTGATTCGCAAGGACGGCACGATTGAGCAGGGACGTAAACTTATGGCGGTCGGCGCGCACGCTTATCAACACAACAAAAATTCTGTCGGCATTTGCGTCGCGGGCAATTTTAATTTCGTCAAAGTTCCCGCCGTGCAGTGGGATTCGCTGAAACTTTTGACGGCGTGGCTGTGTCAAAAATTCAAACTCAATCCGATGAAACGCGGCGTCATTGTCGGGCACAAAGATTTAAACGACACGACTTGTCCCGGCGAAAATCTTTATCCGAAACTCGGCGAACTTCGACGTTACTGCCGCGACTTCGAATAACATCAGACAACGTCGAAAAATTTTCGTTGACTTAAAGCGGCTCCAACTTGCTACAATCTGCGCGGAGGTGTTTTACATGAAGACAAGAAAATTGCGCGACTTGACGGTTTCTGCGGTCGGCATGGGTTGCATGGGTTTTACTCACGGTTACGGCGCGTGCCCGCCCGAAAGTGAATCTATTCGCCTGATTCGTTCGGCTTACGAAGATTACGGTTGCACGTTCTTTGACACGGCGGAAGTTTACAGCTGCGGCGAAAATGAAATTCTCGTCGGCAAAGCGTTAAAGCCGATTCGCGACAAAATTGTTTTGGCGACGAAATTTATGCCCGAAATGTTTTTGACGACGCCGGAAATTCCCGAAGGCAAAACTTCCCGCAAAGGCGTGCGCATGGCTTTGGAAGCGTCGCTGAAACGTTTGCAGACAGATCACATTGATTTGTATTACGAACACCGCGTGCCCGAAAATCGCGACGTTGCGGAAGTTGCCGAGTGGGCCGGGGAACTTATCCGCGAAGGTAAAATTTTGGCGTGGGGCGTGTCCGAGGCGACTCCCGAACAAATTCGCCGCGCTCATTCCGTCACGCCGCTCACCGCCGTTCAAAGCGAATATTCAATCATGGAACGCAAATACGAACGCGAAGTTATTCCGCTGTGCCATGAACTCAATATCGGATTCGTTGCGTTTTCACCGATGGCGGGCGGCTTTTTGAGCGGCAAATATAATTCGCAAACGAAATTCGAGGGCGACGACGTTCGCAGAGTTATCACGCGCTTTGACCCGAAAAATATGGACGCCAACCAAGCCTTGCTTGACTTGCTGAAAAAATTCGCGGCAGAAAAAAATTCTACGCCCGCGCAGATTTCTTTGGCGTGGATGATGTGCAAAAATGATTTCGTCGTACCGATTCCGGGCATGAGACGAGACGAACGCTTGAAAGAAAATTTCGGGGCGGCGGACGTTGAATTGAGTATTGACGAACTTGCCGAACTTGAAGCCGCGCTGGCGAAAATCACAATTCACGGCGACAGAAAAGACAGCGACATTCACAAACTCGGCACGATTAAATCTGTCGCGAAGAGCTGAAATTTTTGGCTTAACCTTGCGTCGAAAAAATATCTGTGCTACAATGCGCGTGTCTTTTTGTGAAAAGAGGTGATTCCCATGTCTGCTTACTGCGAAATTTGTCAAAAAGGCGTGATGTCCGGAATGAACGTCAGCCACTCGCACTTGAAGACGAAACGCAAATGGAAGCCCAATATTCAGCGCGTGCGTGCGCTCGTCGACGGCGAAGTTAAGCGCGTCAACGTCTGCACCCGTTGCCTTCGTTCGGGCAAAGTCCAACGTGCAATTTGAAATCAAGTCAAAAATAAAACTCCTCAATCGCTTTGGTTGAGGAGTTTTTGATTTATCGTTCGCAGATTATTTGTCAAGTGTACCGTGTTCGCGAACTTCGTCGGCCGCCTCGCTCATTCTCTCGAATGAATTTTGAACGCCTTCACGAGTGGGCGCATATTGTGCCGCGTGTCGTTTGTTAATGCCGATGCCGCCCGCTTCCGACGCCGCGTCGATGTTCGCGCCGATGAAAACGTAATTCCAGTCGTATTCTTTTTGAGTTGCCTCGACCAGAGATTTAACTTTGGCTTTGGTAAATTCTTTGCTGGCGTTTTCGTAGCCGTCAGTCATAATCAAGACAAGCACGCGTCTTTTTGCGGGACAAATTTTGTCGCGCTCCATGCGGCTCAAAGTCTCGATAAGCGTCCTGCCCGTGGCGTCAAGCAAAGCAGTTGATCCGCGTGCGTAATATTCCGCCGAAGTCAATTCGGGAACTTTTTGCAGGTCAACGGCGTCGGAAATTTTTTCGTATTGGTCGTCAAACAAAACCGTCGTAACTTCCGCCGTGCCCGCCTTAGATTTTTGTTGCTCGATGAAAGAATTGTAGCCGCCGATTGTGTCCGCCGCCAAATTGCTCATGGAGCCGGAGCGGTCAAGTATGCAAATTATTTGCACGGGTTCGGCTGTGGTTTTTTCACAATCGGCCGTGTGTTTGTGCGTCGGCAAAATTTGCGTGTCGACGGGCGTTTCGGGTTTTTCGGGCGGTTCCACGGGTTGCACTTCCCTTGAATACGCCTGCCCGATAAACAAAATCATCACCGCGAAGAAAATTAATGCTCGGAACATTTTTAATCGCCTCCTGTCAATTTTCAATCTCAAAATCACTGCGGAGTTTAACCGCCTCTGCAATGTGTCCAGCCGAAATAAATTCCTTGCCGCCGTCCAAATCCGCAATCGTGCGCCCGACTTTGATAATTCTGTCGTAGGAGCGGACGGAAAGTTTTTTCGTCTCGAACACGGTCTTTAACAAATCTTCGGCCTCAGTTTCCAAAATGCAGAGTTTCTTTATCAGCGCGTGCGTCATCTGCGCGTTGCAAAACATGTGATATTTTTCAAGGCGGCGCATTTGAATTTTTCGGGCGTCGGAAACTCTTTGACGAATCACGGCGGAAGATTCGTTGCGGCGTTTGGAACTCAATTCCTCGTAATTGACGCGGGGCACGCGAATATGAATGTCGATTCGGTCAAGCAAAGGCCCCGACAGTCGCCGCATGTAACGTTTGATTTCGGTATCCGAACAGCGGCAAGTGTGATCTTTGTCGCCGTACCAACCGCACGGGCACGGATTCATCGCGCAAATTAAAATCATGCTCGACGGGAAAGTTAAAGTTCCGTTGACGCGGCTGATTGTGATTTGACGTTCTTCAAGCGGTTCGCGCAGAGCTTCAAGCGCATTTTTTTTGAATTCGGGCAACTCGTCCAGAAACAAAACGCCGTGATGTGCAAGAGTGACTTGACCGGGCACGGGAATTGTTCCGCCGCCGATTATCGCCGCAATTGAGGCGTCATGGTTCGGGTTTTGAAACGGGCGTTTCGTCACAAGTCCGCTGCCTTTGGGAAGTTTGCCCGCGACGCTGAAAATTTTCGTGACTTCCAAAGCTTCTTCGCGTGTCAATTCGGGCAAGATTGAACTCATGCGTTTGGCAAGCATCGTTTTACCGGAGCCGGGCACGCCGACCATCAAGACGTTATGGCCGCCCGCCGCCGCAATCTCCAAAGCGCGTTTCGCCGTGTATTGTCCTTGCACGTCCGCGAAATCGTCAACCAATTCCACGAAACCTTCAGGCTCGTCGACGGGCACGGGCGTTGCGGATTCAAGTTCAATTTCTCCGTCAAGAAAGTCAACCAGCTCGATTAAATTTTTCGGCGCGTAAACTTCCAGACCGTCAACCAAAAGAGCTTCATTGACGTTTTCGGGCGCGACGATAATTTTTTTGAAATCTTTCGACCGCGCAGTCAACGCAATCGGTAAAACGCCCGTCACGGAACGCAAGATACCTTCAAGCGACAATTCCGCGATAAACAAAAATTCTTCGCAGACGCTCGGACGCAGGCGACCTTGTGCGGCAAGCAACCCGACGGCAATCGGCAAATCAAGTCCCGCGCTGTCTTTTTTCACGTCCGCAGGCGCAAGATTAATCGTGATTTTTTCGGAACGCAAACGGAGTCCCGAATTTTTTATCGCGGTGCGCACGCGTTCTTTCGATTCGCGCACGGCGGTTGAAGGCAAGCCGACGATGTCTAATGCGGGCATACCGTTTGCGCTGTCGACCTCGACGGAAATAATCATCCCGTCCACGCCCTGTGTCGCCGCGCCAAAAGTTCTGGCGTACAAAATTCAAACCTCCTTACCGCTCGTTTCAAATAGTGTGCAAAAATCTTTCGGGGTGAGGCACGGAATTTCGCTTCCCGCATAATCGCGCACATTTCGCGTAATGATGTAATCGGCTTTAAAAGTAGACGCGCACTCGGTTTGCAGGCAGTCTTCAAAATCGGAAAAATCTTGGTTTCGCAATGCTCGCGTCAATTTTGCTTTGTCGATACTTTCAACGTGAAGAATATCGCACAAATTAAGTAAAATTCTTCGGCGACTCTCGACGGGAATATCTTTTCGGAGAATGTAAAACATGTCTGCCACGGATTGAGCCGCCATCGCGCCGTTCAAAATTTCCTTTTGACAAAGTTCGATAATTTTTTTTGCGTCTTGTGTAAAAGGTTCACGGAGCAAAATGTAATCCAACAGGACATTTGTATCAATCAGAATTCGCATTGCCAAATTTCTCGTTTCTGTAATCCGCAAGAGCTTTGTCATAATTTAAATCGGGAATTTCTCTGCGCAAAGTTTCCAGCTCGTCAAAAGCGGCTTTTTTTTTCGCCAAACGTTTGGCAGTGTCCGTGAAGTCCGTCAACTCTCGCAAAAAATTCAGCAACGTCAAGATTTTTTCTTCCGGCAGAGATTCGACGATTGAAATTGCCTCTTGTCTCAAAGTTGTCATTTTACGTAACCTCGAATGCGTTTTCGATGTGATTAATTTCCTCGACGCGTTCGCCGTCAAGAAAAATTTCCACAACGTCAAAGCGACAGGCGCAGTCGCAAAAATTTTCGTTCTGCAAGAAAACGCCTGCCGCCTCGATGATTTTTTTCTGTTTGCGGATATTGACGGCCTCGCTCGGCAGACCGTGACGAATGTTTGAACGCGCCTTGACTTCGACGAAAACAATCATGCCGTCAATTTTTGCGACAATGTCAATTTCCGCCGACCGAATGCGAAAATTTCTGGCAACAATTTCGTAACCGCACTCCTCAAGAAATTTCGCCGCGCAGTCTTCACCGAGCTTGCCTAAAATTTTTTGACGCGTCACAACTGTACAACCGCTTCAGAAATTTCACGGCGTTTTTCATGCATGACGGCGGGTTTTGCGGATTCGGCGGGATAACCGACGGGGAAAACCGCTATCAGTTCATGTTCTTGCATTTCGGGGAAAAGTTCCTGCAGTTTCGGCGCGTCGAACCAGCCGACCCACGTCGTGCCGAGTCCTTCGTCTTGAACGGCAAGCATTAAATGTGTGGCGACGATTGCCGCGTCGATTTCCGAAAAATTTTTGTTGTCGAACGGGCGATCAAATGCGCCGTCTTTTTTCGCGCCGATAACGAATGCCACGCCCGCGCCGAACGTGAATTTTGTCGTCTGTTTGAGTTTTGCCATCGCCTCTTCGGATTGAATTTGCCAAATGGTGTACCGCTGAAGATTTTTCGCCGTCGGTGCCGCAATCGCCGCTTGCAAGATTCGTTCGATTTTTTCCGGCTCAATCGCCGCGTCCGTCAGCTGTCTGCAAGAATAACGTGACTTTGCCAATTCCAAGAAACTCATGATTAATTCCCCTTTCGATTGTGAGCTTTAAGCTTTGAGCTTTGAGCTTTTGAGCGATAAAAATTTTTTTCTTAAAGCTTAAAGCTTACACCTTAAAGCTATTTTAAATACTCGCCGCGAATGTCTTCCGTCGGCGGAGGTATCGGATAATCACCGCTGAAACACGCCGTGCAAATCGGCAGACCGCCCGCCATTTCGCTCAAGCACTCGAACGGCAAATATCCCAACGAATCCGCGCCGATAATTTCGCAAATTTCTTCGACGGAACGAGTGTGCGCAATTAATTGTTCTCTGTCGGGAATGTCCACGCCGAAATAGCACGGGTGACAAAACGGCGGACTTGAAACGCGCATGTGAACTTCCGCCGCGCCCGCGTTTTTGAGCATGTTGATAATTCGTTTACTGGTCGTGCCGCGAACAATCGAATCGTCAATCATCACAATTCGCTTGTCCTTGACAACGTCGCGCAAAACATTGAGCTTGACTTTAACGGATTGAATTCGGCTTGACTGTTGCGGCTTGATGAAAGTTCGCCCGACGTAAGTATTTTTCGTGAAGGCGATGCCGTAAGGAATGCCCGACGCCATTGAGTAGCCGACGGCCGCCATGTTGCCGCTCTCGGGGACGCCGACAACCAAATCAGCTTCAACGGGATGATGTTTCGCCAAAAGTTTGCCCGCGATAATTCGTGACGCCGTGACGCTCATGCCGTCAAAAGTCGTGTCGGGTCTGCAAAAATAAATATACTCGAAAACACAGCGCGCAGTTTTTTCTTTCGGTATGGCAAGATCCATGTTTGATTCGATTCTGCCATTGTGAGAAATCGTAACTACTTCGCCGGGCAAAACGTCGCGAACAAATTCCGCGTCGATTGTCTCAAGCGCACAGGTTTCCGAGGTGATGATATAAGCGTTGTCGAGTTTGCCGATAACCAGCGGGCGAAAACCCCACGGGTCGCGAGCACCGATTAATTTTCGCGGACTGGCTACGACGAGCGAATAAGAGCCTTGAACTTTTTGCAGGGCACGGACGGTCGCTTCCTGCACGGAACGAGATTTTACGCGTTCGCGGGCAATGTGGTAAGCAATCGTTTCGGTATCGGTTGTCGTTTGGAAAATCGCGCCGCCCATTGCAAGTTCGCGCCGAAGTTTCGGGGCGTTGACCAAGTTGCCGTTGTGCGCAAGCATCAAAGTTCCCTTGAGATACGCCAGAACCAACGGTTGAGAATTTTCGCGAGTGGACGCGCCCGCCGTCGAATATCGCACGTGACCGACGCCCAAGTTGCCTTTGAGCTGCGAAATATTTTCCGCGTTGAAAACTTCGTTGACGCGTCCCAAATCTTTTTGGCAGATGACTTTATCGAGACGCGTGGAAGTGTCCGTGACGGCAATGCCTGCGCTCTCCTGCCCGCGATGTTGCAAGGCGTATAGCCCGTAATAAATCGCCTGAGCCACGTCGCCACCGTTCAAATCGTACATACCGAACACACCGCATTTTTCGTCCGCTGAAGACATTTCAAAATCCATTGCCGTCAACCCCTTTGCAAAATAATTGTGTCTCTGTGCCGTAGAAAATTTTTGCGTGCCAATTATATTTTAGCGGCGTAGGTTTGTCAAAGCTTTACGGGGCAACGACTTCCATTGAAATTTTGTTCAAATCTTCGTCTCGAACGTAACGGAAATTTTTTCCGTAACCGCGCAAAATTTTCACGGACAAATTTTCGTCGTCGTTTTCGTCGAAAAGATTGTAAACGCGCCCGCCGCTCGTCAACGCCAGTTCCAAAATTTTTTCCGCCTCGACGTAGGTAATGTCAATCGCCATTGAAATTTTGTCGGTCGCGGAATAACAGCCGGCCATTGTCGCGAAAATTATTTCTTCGCAACACAACTGCAGGCGATTGATATATTTCGCCGTCAAGCCGTATTTTTCCGCGAAAGCTTGAATTCGTCCCTGCATTTCGGGCAAGTCAAAATTCCGCCTTGAAATTTCGTAACGGAAATATTTTTGTCGCCGAATGAACGCGATAGTTTTGGGAAGTTTCGGCGCGTCGAAAATTTCTGCCGGCGTGCCCTGCTCGTAAATTTCACCGTCCGCGAAAAATAAAACTCTCGTGGCGATTTCGCGGGCAAAATTCATTTCGTGCGTGACAATAATCATCGTCAGATTTTTTTTCGCCAACATGCGAATTACCGCCAAAACTTCGCCGACCATCGTCGGATCAAGTGCGCTTGTCGGCTCGTCGAAAAGCAAAATTTCCGGCTCCATCATCAACGCCCGCACGATTGCCGCACGCTGTTGTTGTCCGCCCGAAAGTTCGTCCGGATAATTGAAAATTTTTTCGTCAAGTCCGACGCTCTCGAAAAGTTTTTTCGCTCGTTCGCAAGCTTCCTGTTTGGAAAGTCCTTTCAGCTCGACGGGCGCGGCGATTGCGTTTTCAATCAGCGTCAAGCCCGCGAACAAATTAAACGATTGAAAAATCATTCCGACACGTTGACGCAAAATTTCGGGCGGTTGCGTCGAAATGTCTTTGCCGTCAAAAAAAATTTTTCCCGCCGTCGGTCGCTCCAAAAGATTCAGCGTGCGCAGGAAAGTTGATTTGCCCGTACCGGAGCCGCCGATTATCGCAATGATTTCGCCGCGTTTCACGTCCAACGAAATATTTTTCAGCGGGACAACGTTGCCGAATTCTTTACGCAGATTTTCCGTCCGCAAAATAATTTCGTTCACAGTTTCACCCCGTCCAAAATTTTTTCGCGTCGCCGATTTTTCGGATTGAGTTTTTCGGCAAATCTGTCGGTGACGAACAGCAACAGCCGCGACAAAATCAGATAAATTACCGCGATGATGATTATCGGGACAAATGCGTCATACGTCCGCGCCCGAATCAAATCCGCCGTCCTCGTCAGATCTTGCACCGAAATATAGCCGACGATTGCCGTTTCGAGCAAGGTGACGTTCAACGCCACTTGATACGACTGAAACAAATTCCGCACGACCTGCGGCAAGATGAATTTCACGAACGCCCGCCGCTCCGAAAAGCCCAACGATAAAGCCGCTTCCGTTTGCCCGCGTGGAATTGCGTCCGCGCCGTTTTTGAGCAAGATGAAAACCGAAATGCTCAGCACGATTGAAAAAACCACGACGGCGGTTACAATCGGCGGTACGTCGAGATTTCCAAAAATCGTGTAGTAAAAGAACAGCAACATTACCATTGTCGGCACGCCCTGCAACGTCCGATAAACGCCGTCGATTATTTTGTTGACGAATTTATTTTCTTCGCGATAAAGCATGTACACGCCGAAACCCAAAGCCGTCCCGAAAATTATTGACGCGATTGTTATCGTCAAAGTTTTCGCCGTGCCTTCAAGAATCATTTGCCAGCGATCTTCGTCAACAAAAGAAACTTTAAATCGCTTAATCAACGCCGCGAAAAAATTTTCGTCCGACGCGCCGACGCTCACGACCGCAACCGTTTGCTCAACGTAAGTCGGATTGGCGAAATTAATGCTTTTTTGACGTTCGGGCAAAATTTCAATCGCGTCCGCGCCAATGTCAAGTTTCCCCGACGAAACGTCCGCCAGCATCGTTACAAACGAATCAACTTTAATTTCGTAATCGTAGCCGTAAGCCGCGCAGAATTTGTCGATAAGCTCAACTTCATAACCGGCCGGTTCTTGTCCGCGCAGGTAGACAAACGGGGGACTTTGGGCGTCCGTGCCGATTTTTAACTTGCCGTTTTCGCCGGAAAGATTCGACTTGGAAAAAGTTCGCCCGCTCTCGTCGCCGAACAGCCATTTTTGTCGGAGCGTGTCAAGTTCGCCGTTCGCCTCGGTTTTTGAAATGAATTCATTCATTTGGTCGCGAAATTTTTGCCCGCGTTCAGTCTTCGGGAAAATGTAGCTCAACGGCACGTCGCCCAACGATTCGGGCAAATATTTCACGTTCGGCATATTGTTCCGCAAATTTTCCGCGTAAGTTTTACCGATTACAAACGCGTCGATTTTGTGTTGCGCCAGATTTTGCACAAGGTCGCTCAAGGAATCCAGCCCGATATATTTTGCGTCGGGGAAATGTTCACGCGCCCGTAATTCGTAAGCACAATCCGGCCACGCACCGATTCGCGCAGATTTCAAGTCGTCGAGCGAATTTATTTCCTTGTATTCGACGCCGCAACCGCACAACAAAAACGTAACCGTCAATAACAAAAAAATTTTTCGCATAAAATTTCCCTTGCTCAACGTTTCATATGCAGATTAACGAAATTTTTTATCTCGTTGAAAGATTTTATGCTTTCGTCGAGTTCGGGCAGGAGCAAAGAAAAATCGTGTGACATTCCGCGATAAACCGTTAACGTAACGTCGAGTTCGCTCGCGGCAGATTTTTTCAGCAACTCAATTCCTTCGTCCAAAAACATTTCGTGCCCGCCGACTTGAATCAGCATTGGCGGCAAGCCCGTCAAATCCGCGTGAATCGGCGACAAGCGCGGGTCGCTCAAAGGAATTTCTCCGCCGTAATTCGGGTTGCAAACTTCGTTGTAAATGATTGGATTCGTCACGCCCAAAATTAAATCGCGTTCGGCATTTCCTGCGCGAGACGGCAAATCTGTTTCGAGCGTCGCCCACGGCGAAATTAAAATCAACATTGCGGGTTGCGGCAAATTTTTTTCCTTCAGACGCAACGAAAGTTCCAACGCCAAATTTCCGCCCGCCGAATCGCCGAACACGATTAGATTTTTCGGGTCGACGCCGCGAGCCAAAAGTTCTTCGTAAACGGCACAGGCATCGTCGAGCGCTGCGGGATAAAGATTTTCGGGCGCAAGGCGATAATCAACCATGTAAGTTTCGCGAGCCTCGGCCAAGACCGTCTGCTTGATTGCCGAATCGCGATAAATATCGCTGAGTCCGCCGATATAGCCGCCGCCGTGCAGTTGCAAAACGACACGCGAAGATTTTTTCTGCGCCGGATTAATCAGCCGCTCAACTTTGACACCGTTCATCGAAAATTTTTCGTAAGTCCACTTATCGGGCACCGCAAATTTCGGCGTGACTTCCCCGCGATAAAATTTCCCAATGTGGTCGGCCATGTAAGTTTGTTCGGCTTTGTCGCCGGAAAAAGTTTTTCCCGAAGCGGGCAATTTCCACGCGGGCGCGGCAAAAGTCGTCGAGCCGACAAACAAGCTTAAACTCAAAGCGAGTGCAAAAAATTTTTTCTTCAAGTGAATCCCTCCTTTGACGCGGAAATTTTTCGTTGACGGCGGCGAAATTCCTGCCCGAAAAGTTTTCGTGACGAACGAAAATCGCTGTGCTATAATTCGCCGCATGTTAAGATTTTGGAGGTTGATATTTTGAAATACATGACAGGCAAAGAAATCGCGGCGGCGTTCCTGAAGTTCTTCGAGAGCAAGGGACATCTCATCATGCCGAGCTTTTCGCTGATACCCGAAAACGATCCGACGCTTTTGATGATTGGCGCGGGAATGGCACCGCTCAAGCCGTTTTTCACGGGGAAATTAAAACCGCCGTGCCCGCGTGTGACGACGAATCAACGCTGTGTGCGCACGGGCGACATCGAAAACGTCGGGCGGACTGCGCGTCACCATACCGCGTTCATGATGCTGGGAAATTTTTCGTTCGGCGATTACTTCAAAGCCGAGGCAATTCCGTGGGCGTGGGAATTTTTAACGGACGTTTGCGGTTTGCCGCGTGAAAAACTTTGGGTGTCGATTTATCCGAACGACGACGAGGCCGAACAAATTTGGTTGCAACAACCGGGCTTGAATCCCGCGCATATAATTCGCCTTGAAGACAACTTTTGGGAAATCGGCCCCGGACCGTGCGGCCCCGACAGCGAAATTTATATCGACTTGGGCGAAGAACGCGGCTGCGGCAAAGAAACCTGCGCGCCCGGTTGTGACTGCGACAGATTTTTGGAAATTTGGAACCTCGTTTTTACGCAGTTCGACAAGACTGAGGACGGCGAATATAAACCGCTTGAGCACAAAAATATCGACACGGGTTGCGGGCTTGAACGTCTGGCGTCCGTGTTGCAACAGAAAAATTCCAACTTCGAGACTGATTTGTTGTTCCCGATTATCGAGTACGTCGAAAAAGTCAGCGGCTTGAAATACGGCTCCGACGCGGCGAAAGATGTTTCGATGAAAGTTATCGCCGACCATGCGCGTTCGATGGCGTTCATGATTATGGATAAAATTTTGCCGTCGAACGAAGGCCGCGGCTACGTCCTGCGCAGAATTTTACGGCGGGCGATTCGTCATGGTCGCATGTTGGGCATTAAGGACGCTTTCCTTGAGGGCGCGATTGAGACCGTTGCGAAAATTTACGGCGACATTCCCGACTTTGAAGAACTCGCAAAAAATATTGCTTACATCAAAAAAGTCGTGCGCCTTGAAGAGGACAGATTTGCCGCGACGTTGGCGCAAGGCATAGAAGTTTTGACGCGTGAAATTGATTCGGCAAAATCTGCGGGCAAGACCGAACTTGACGGCGAAATTTGTTTCAAACTTTATGACACGTTCGGATTCCCGTTTGAGCTGACTGAAGAAATTTTGGCGGAAAATAATTTGTCGCCAGATAAAAAAGGTTTTGATTCGGCAATGGAAAATCAGCGTCAACGCGCCCGCGCCGCTCGTGCCGCGAATGAACGCCTTGACGTGCCGGATTTACTCAACGTCGCCACGGAAAATTTGACACGCGACGAAAATTGTACCGAGTCGAAAATTTTTGCGATTTGGAAGGACGGCAAACTTGTCGACGAACTTCACGACGGCGAAGAGGCCGGAATTATTTTGGAGTGCACGCCCTTTTACGCGGAAGGCGGCGGGCAGGTCGGCGACGAAGGTTATTTCTTCAGCGAACTCGGCAAGATTAAAATTTCCAACGCGAAGAAACTTCCCGACGGCACGATTTATCACGAAGCTTACGTTGAGGAAGGTCAAGCCAAAGTCGGCGACAAAGTTCAAATTCAAATTGATCGCGACAAAAAACTTTCTTCGGCACGCAACCACACCGCGACGCATTTGTTGCAAGCCGCGCTGAAAAAAGTTGTCGGCAACCAAGTTAATCAGGCCGGCTCGCTCGTCACTCCCGAACGTCTGCGCTTTGACTTCTCGAACTTTGAACCCGTCACCGCGCAACAGCTTGCGGACGTTGAAGAACTCGTCAACGAAGAAATTCTTAAGGCCGTCGACGTAACGATTCGCCAAATGCCGATTGCCGAAGCCAAAAAACTCGGCGCGATGGCTTTGTTCGGCGAAAAGTACGGCGACATTGTTCGCGTCGTCAACGTCGAAGATTTCAGCTGTGAACTTTGCGGCGGCTCGCACGTCAAAAATGTCGGGCAGATTGGTCGTTTCAAAATCGTCAGCGAAAGCGGCATTGCGGCGGGCGTTCGTCGTATCGAGGCCGTTACGGGTCGTGCGGCGATTAAAGATGCCACGCGTCAAAATCAACTGCTCAATGAAGTTTCCGCGTTGTTGAAAGTTCGTGCGGAAGATTTGCCCGCGCAGGTCGAAAAAATTCTTGCCGAAGATAAAGACATGCGCAAAAAACTTGCCGAAGCTCAAGCCATCAAAGAACGTGCGGAGGCGCAAAAACTTTTGGTCGGCGTTGAGGAAGTCGGCGGCGTGAAATATCTTAAAGGCGTCGTCAAAGCGAACACGCCCGACGATTTGCGCAACATGGCGGATTTCCTCAGCGACAAACTCGGCGAAAACGGCGTGGTTGTGCTTGCGGCGGTCAATGACGGTAAAGTTTCGCTCGTCGTCAAGGCGGACAAATCTGCCGTTGCAATGGGCGTGCACGCGGGTAAAATCGTCAAAGAAATTTCCAAACTCGTTGGCGGCGGCGGCGGCGGTCGTCCCGATATGGCTCAAGCCGGCGGCAAAAATCCCGACGGCATTCCGCAAATGTTTATGACGGCGAAAAAAATTCTGGAGTCGCTCAAGAAATAATTTCGTCACGTGAAAAAAATTTATCCCCCGACACAACGTCGAGGGATTTTTTTACGACAACGCTGAAGTTGCGAAGCAGTAAATAAATTGAATGCCGTATCTTTAAATCAACGCGACGAATGATTTTGACGTTTTGAGGCGATTTGTTGAAAAAATTTGTGCGTGGAAATATAATCACTGCAAAAATTATCGGAGGTCGTGAAATGGTTTATCTTGTCGGAGCGGGCGCGGGTGACGTGGGACTTTTGACGCTCAAAGCGGCTGAAATTTTGAAATCGGCGGACGTTGTGATTTATGACAGACTTGCGGACGACGAAATTTTAAATCTGTGCCCGAACGCTAAAAAAATTTACGTCGGAAAATCTGCAGGCAATCACACGCTCAAGCAAGACGAAATTAATCAACTGCTTGTCGACACGGCGCGTGAAAATAAAATTGTCGTGCGTTTGAAGGGCGGCGATCCGTTCGTCTTCGGGCGCGGCGGCGAAGAGGCAATTTATCTGCGCGAAAATAATTTGCCGTTTGAAATTGTCCCCGGCGTCACGAGTGCGATTGCGGTGCCGGCTTACGCTGGAATTCCCGTCACACATCGCGGAATTGCGGCAAGTTTCGCGGTCGTCACGGGACACGAAGACCCGAACAAAGAAACGTCGTCAATCAACTGGAAAAATCTTGCCACGGCGGTCGACACGCTGATTTTTTTGATGGGCGTCGCGAATATTTCAAAAATCGTCGCCAAACTCATCGAAAACGGACGCAAGCCCGAAACTCCCGCCGCGATTATTCGTTGGGGCACGAAGTCGACGCAGGAAGTTTTCGTCACGACGCTTGCCGAAGCTCCGAACGCAAAAATTCAGCCGCCCGCAATATTTTTGGTCGGTGAAGTCGTCAACCTGCGCGAGCAACTGAAATGGTTCGACACGAAAATTTTATTCGGGAAAAAAATTTTGGTGACGCGTGCACGGGCTCAGGCGTCAAAACTTTCAAGCGCGTTGAAAAATTTGGGCGCGAACGTTGTCGAAGCTCCGACAATAAAAATCGCCCCGCCGTCAGATAATTTCCGACAGATTGACGCGGCGATAAAAATTTTGCGCGAATTTGATTGGACAATCTTCACGAGTGCAAACGGCGTTGAAAAATTTTTCGAGCGGCTGAACTTTCACGGGCTTGATTCGCGTGCGCTGAATAAAGTTGCGGCGATTGGTTCTGCGACGGCCGAAAAACTTTTGGCATTCGGGATTATCGCTGATGTTGTGCCGAAAAATTACGTTGCGGAAAGTTTGGCGGACGCATTGAAAAATTTCGTCGGCGGCAAAAAAGTTTTAATCGCCCGCGCAGAAGTTGCCCGCGACGTTTTGCCCGAAACGTTGAAAAATTTCGGTGCGGACGTTACAATCGCGCCCGTTTACAAAACTTTGGCCGAAAGTCCCGCGCAGATTGATTTTGATTCGATTGACTTGGCGACGTTTACAAGTTCGTCGACCGTCGAAAATTTCGTGGCGGCTCACGGCGTCGAAAATTTGAAAAAAATTCCTTCCGCCGCGATTGGCACGATAACCGCTCAAACGTTGAAAAATTTCGGCGTCGAGGCGAAAATTGTTGCCGAAACGTTCACGATTGACGGGCTTGTCGACGCGATTGAAAAATTTTACGGAGGTGACGTTACGTGAAAAAATTTCTGTTCGCGCTGATTGTAAGTTTGCTCGTCACGGCGACAAGTCACGCGGAAATTCAAACGTTCACGGGCACCGACGAATACACGGTCGGCGAAACCGAAACGCAGGCCGACGCAAAGGAACGTTCGCGACTTCGGGCAATGCGCAACGCTCAGGAACAAGCCGGCGTCCTGATTAAGAGCCGTTCGCGCATGAAAGACCTTGAGCTTGTCGACGACGAAGTTGTCACAATCGCGGCGGCCGTCCTGAAAGTTGTCGGTGCGCCCGATTACAAAGTTCGCGTCCTTGACGACGGCAAAAGCACGCTGATTGTCACGACCGTTACCGTGCAAATCGACACGGACGACGTTGACCGCCGCTTGAAGACAATCGAAGCCCGCGAAAATCCGAAGCCGCCCGTCGACAGACCGAAGCCGATTGAACAGCCCGCGCCTCAACCAGATGTTGATAAAGACAACATTCTTTTATCGAATCAAAAATTGGAAGAAGCCTGTCATCTCGGTGCTCTAAGGAAATTCAAGCAAGCTATTCCGCTTTGTAATGAAGCTCTGAAACTTAACCCAAACAATTCAGATGCGTATACTTATCGCGGACATGTTTATCAAGTTTTGGGTGACCACGTTCAGGCGTTTCGTGATTCAACAAAAGCCATTGAACTTAATCCCAATGACGTTGCTGCTTGGAATAATCGTGCTTGGGCATACTATGAGCATTACAAAAATTACAAAAAAGCACTCGCTGATTTTAACAAAGCAATCGAACTTGAACCAAATGCCGCTTCGTATATTGGTCGTGGACGAGTGTATCTTGCTCTCGGTGATAGAAAACGGGCAAACGAAGACTTTGCCAAAGCAAAAGACGCTAAAAAAATTTGAGGAGGTTGATTGACTTGCTTAAACTCAGACCGCGCAGGCTCAGGCTCAACGAAAACTTGCGCTCAATGGTTCGCGAAACGAATTTGTCCGTCAAAGATCTGATTTATCCGCTGTTCGTCGTGGCGGGCGAAAATGTTCGCGAAGAAATTCCGTCAATGCCGAATTGTTTTCATCTGTCGGTTGACAACGCCGTCGAATTGGCGAAAAAAATTTCCGCGCTCGGCATTCCGTCGGTTGAAGTCTTCGGTTTGCCCGAATACAAAGACGAAATTGGCTCAAGCGCGTGGGACATGAACAGCCCCGTGCAACGCGCAATCGCCGCGATAAAAAAATCCGTGCCCGAATTAATTATTGTCGGCGACGTTTGCTTGTGCCAATACACGACGCACGGTCACTGCGGCAAGCTCTGCGGAAATTACGTCGACAATGATGAAACGCTGAAACTTTTGCAGAAAGTCGCCGTCAGTCAAGCCGAAGCGGGCGCGGACATTATTGCCCCGTCGGACATGATGGACGGGCGAATTGCGGCGATTCGTGACGCGCTCGACGCAAAAATTTTCGTCAACGTTTCGATTATGAGCTACGCCGTCAAATACGCGTCGGGCTATTATGCTCCGTTCCGTGACGCGGCGGATTCGGCTCCGCAATTCGGCGACAGAAAACAATATCAAATGGATTGCGCCAACGTTCGCGAAGCACTCAAGGAAGTTGAACTCGATTTGGACGAAGGCGCGGATATTATCATGATTAAACCTGCGCTTGCTTATCTCGACGTGGTGACGAAAGTTCGCGAAAAAATTAATCGTCCCGTCGCGGTTTACAACGTCAGCGGCGAATATGCAATGGTCAAAGCGGCGGCGGCTAACGGCTGGATTGACGAAAAACGTATCGTCACCGAAAATTTAATCGCAATGAAACGGGCGGGCGCAGATGTCATAATCACTTATCACGCGATTGATTTTGCCGAGTGGCTTTGAAAATTTTTTGGTCGAAAAACTTTTCCCCGCGCAGATTTTTCACAACGGGGAAATTTTTTTTGCGCCGTGTTATAATCGTCAAAAAATTTTAGGGAGGTCTTGAAGTGAATTTGCAAAAATCTGCCGACGCGTTTGCCGAAGCAAAAAAATTTATGCCCGGCGGTGTCAACAGTCCCGTTCGTTCGTTTTCAAGCGTAAATTCCAATCCGCCGTTCATTTCGCACGGTTTTGGCAGTCACATTTTCGACATTGACGGGAATTCTTATGTTGATTACGTTTTGAGCTGGGGACCGCTGATTTTGGGGCACGCTCACCCGAAAATTGTTGACGCGCTGAAAAATGCCGTCGAACGCGGGACAAGTTACGGCGCACCGACTGAACTTGAAACTCAGCTTGCAAAACTCGTCCGAAAAATTTATCCGTCAATGGAAGTTATGCGCATGGTGAATTCCGGCACGGAAGCCACGATGAGTGCGCTGAGAGTTGCTCGCGGATACACGGGACGCGAAAAAATTATTAAATTCGTCGGCTGTTATCACGGGCACAGCGATTCACTTCTCGTCAAGACCGGAAGCGGCGCGGCAACGTTCGGCGAACCGTCAAGCCCCGGCGTCACTCGCGGAACCGCTCAAGATACGATAACTTTGCCGTACAACGATTTAAATGCCGTCGAAAATATTTTTAGTCAATGCGGCGAAGAAATTGCGGCGGTTATCGTCGAACCTGTCGCGGGAAATATGGGGCTTGTCTTGCCGAAAGAAAATTTCCTGCGCGGCTTGCGTGACGTGACGAAAAAATTCGGCGCGTTGTTGATTTTCGATGAAGTCATGTGCGGTTTTCGAGTTTCTCTCGGCGGCGCGCAGGAAAAATATCAAATCACGCCCGATTTAACTTGTCTCGGCAAAATTGTCGGCGGCGGACTGCCCTGCGCGGTTTATGGCGGTCGCGAAGACATTATGCGCAATGTGTCGCCCGACGGACGAATTTATCAAGCCGGAACATTGAGCGGAAATCCTTTGGCGATGACTGCGGGCATTGAAACTTTGAAAATTTTGCTTGAAGATAATTTGACCGAAAAAATTTCCGCCAAAACTTCAAAACTCGTCGACGGGATAAAATCTGCCGCAAAATCCGCAAACGTCACAATACAAACTCCGCAAGCCGGCTCGATGTTCGGAATATTTTTCAGCGCGAACGAAGTCACGAACTTTGACGAATCGGCGGCGGCGAATCAAGAAATGTTCAAAAAATTTTTCGCGTCGATGCTTGAGCAGGGAATTTATCTTGCTCCGTCGCAATTTGAAACGCTTTTCATGTCGGCGGCGCACACGGACGAAGATATTGCGAAAACTATTGACGCGGCAAAAAAAGCTTTGAGCTTTGAGCTTTAAGCTTTAAGGCTTGAATTTCTCGGCTAAAAGCTTAAAGCTTAAAGCTAAAAAGAGGTCTGCAAATGATTGACGAACTGAAAAATTTTGTTACCGACGGCTTGAGCGCGTGTAAAATTTTGGTTGTCGGCGACGTGATGTTGGACAAATATTATTTCGGCGAAGTCACGCGCATTTCGCCCGAAGCTCCCGTGCCGATTGCTCACGTTTTGGAAGTTCGCGAAACTTTGGGCGGCGCGGCGAATGTTGCGCACAATTTGGCGTTGCTCGGCTGTGAAACTTCGATAATCGGGCAGGTTGGTCGAGACAATCACGGCGAAATTTTTTTGAGCAAATTAAAATCTCTCGGCGTGAATTTTTCGGGCATGATTGAAACTTCAAAGCCGACGACGACGAAAATTCGCGTGATAAGCGGACATCAGCAAATGATTCGTTTGGACTTCGAGGACGCGAGTGAACTTGACACTTCGGCGACAAACGAACTGTTAAAAAATTTTTCCGCGCAACTTCCGAACGTCGACGCGGTTATTATTTCCGATTACGGCAAAGGCGTCTGCACGAAGAAAATTTGCCGCGAAATTATTTCGGCGTGTCGTGCGCAAAAAAAATCCGTCGTCGTTGACCCTAAAGGTGACAACTGGCAAAAATATTTCGACGCGAGTTTCATCACGCCGAACTTGAAGGAATTCAACGCTGTCCTGCCGAAAAAAATTCCGAACGTCGACGCCGAAATTGAAAATTCTGCGCGGAAAGTTATCGAAGAATTTAATTTGCGCGGGCTGATTGTCACGCGTTCGGCAAAAGGTTTGACACTCGTCGACGGAGAAAAAATTTCGCACATAAAAGCTCACGCGCAGGAAGTTTTCGACGTTTCGGGCGCGGGCGACACGGTCATTGCGGTTTTCGCGTTGGCGTTGGCTGGCAATTTGGATTCGGCATTTGCGGCGTATCTTGCGAACGTTGCGGCGGGTGTTGTCGTTGCGAAAGTCGGGACTTATGCGGTCAATCGCGACGAATTGTTATCTGCGCTGCAAATTTCTAACGGAGTTTGATTTATGAACAGACGCGATTTTTTAAAATTGTCAGCATTGACTGCGGCGGGATTTTTTACGATTCCAAACAACTACTCTTTGGCACGAAAGGAGCATATTTCCATGAGCATTCACATTGCGGCGAAGGTCGGCGAGGTTGCCGATAGAGTTTTGTTGCCCGGCGACCCCGTGCGCGCAAAAATTATCGCCGAAAATTTTTTGAGCGACGTACACCAATACACCGCCATCAGAAATATTTTCGGCTTCACCGGCAATTACAAAGGCGTCCCCGTTTCGGTTCAAGCGACGGGCATGGGCATTCCGTCAATTTCGATTTACCTGCACGAATTGATTCACGCTTACGGCGCGAAAAAATTGATTCGTGTCGGAACTTGCGGCGGCATGAACGAACATATTCATTTGCGCGACGTTTTGATTGCTCAAGGTTCGTCGACGGATTCATCAATCGTCAAACAAACTTTCGGCGGCGCAGTAAACTTTTCGTTGCTTGCGGACTTCGATTTGTTGATGAAATCCGTTGAAGTCGCCGAACGTTTGAAATTGCCCGTGAAAGTCGGCAACGTCATCTGCACGGATTTGTTTTATAACGACTACGACGACCCGAACGGCACTTTTGGCGACGGCAAGCAAACTTTCAACGACAAATTGCGCAAGTACGGAATTTTGGCTGTCGAAATGGAGAGCGCGGCACTTTATCTGCACGCGGCGGCGGCGAACGTTCAAGCACTGGCGATTTTCACGGTCAGCGACGATTTATGGCGCGGCGAATTTTGCACTGCCGAAGAGCGTCAATCTTCGTTCAACGACATGATAAAAATTGCGTTGGAGACAATAATTCAATGAAGAAAATTAAAAAGACCAACGCCGGTCGCTTTGAAAGCGACGGAACAGTTTGTTTGCCTTTTCGCAAATCTTGCGTTGTCGCCACTCCGAGGAGTTGAAAATTTTTGTCCAAGAAAATTAAAAAGACCAACGCCGCACGAATTCTTGACGGGCTGGGCATTGATTACGAAATTAAAACTTACGAGGTCGACGAAAACGACTTGTCTGCCGTGCACGTCGCGCAAGTTTCGGGATTGAATATCGAAATGATTTTCAAAACTTTGGTGGCACGCGGCGACAAAACCGGAATTATCATGGCAGTTATCGGCGGCGGCGACGAATTGAATTTAAAATCGTTGGCGAAAGCGAGCGGCAATAAATCCGTCGAAATGATCGCGTTGAAAGAACTTTTGCCGTTGACGGGCTACGTGCGCGGCGGTTGCTCACCTTTGGGCGCGAAAAAAAATTATCCCGTGTTTATCGACGCACGCGCTTTGACTTTGGAAAAAATTTCCATAAGCGCAGGACAACGCGGGATGCAAATTGTTTTGTCGCCTCAAGATTTGATTCGTGCGGCAAATGCGACGGTCGCAGAATTAATTTTCACCGCCGACAAAGTTTGATAATGATTCGTTCCAAAACTTCCGCGCCTGCGCGTCCCGTCTTCAACAGGTAATCGGCGTCCGCCAATTCCAAAAAAACTTCTTCCAAAAGTTTCGACGGATAAGTTTCGGCGTTCGCTCCAAGTTTCTGCGCAATGTACGGATTCATGCCGAGCGGTTCGCCGAGCTTGCGTCCTTTGATTCCGCGTGACAAGAAAAATTTTGCGCGAATCAGTTGCCGCACGTGCCGCACGAGCAAAGTTGTCGCCACAAGAATTTTCCCCGGCGTGCGATCTTGAATTCTGAGCAGGTACACGGCTTTTTGAACTTTTTTTTCGTCGACGGCGTCTGTCAGCGAGAAATTTGAGACTTCGGGCGGAGCAAGCAAATTTTTTCGCAAATCGGCCGCCGTTATTTCTTTGTTCGCGACGTTGAGCGCAACTTTTTCAAGTTCGTTATTCAAACTCCACAGCGAAATTTCCGGCAAAATTCCAAGCCGCTCATGAAAATATTTCCACGCGTCACTGCTCATGATTTTGCCGAGCGAACGGAGTTTATCTTTCAACCAGTCGTCAACTTCCCACGAGCGCAAAAAATCCGCCTCAAGCACCGCGCCGATCTGCGAAATTATTTTGTAAAACTTGCGCCGCTTGTCCGCCGACTTCACGACGAATATCACATAATTTTTCGGTTGCATGTCCCGCAAAACTTTTTCGAGTCGCGGAGACTTGAAGTCACTGCCGAAAAGCATTGACGCATTTTTGACGAGCACGACATTTTTTTCGCTGAAAAAAGGCACGGCGTCAATCGTGTTGATAATCTTTGAAATTTCGGGCTTCGTGTCACAGTCAATCGTCATCAATTCGGTTTTCGTGTCGACGTTGAGCCGCTCAAAAATTTTTTCGCGTGCCTTGTCGATAAAATAATTTTCTTCGCCGCACAAAAGGCAGACATGCTTAATTTCGTCGTCAAGCGCGCTCATGAATTCGTTAAATTTCATTTCCTCACCTCGAAAGGAGTTTTTTTATGTTGCTTCGCGATGTTTACGCCGAGATTGACCTCGACGCCATTCGACACAATTTTAGCGAGATTCGCCGACATATCAAGCCCACGTCAAAACTTTGTGCGGTCGTCAAGGCGAACGCTTACGGGCACGGTGCGATTCAAGTTTCAAAAATCGCCGTCGATTGCGGTGCGGAATTTTTGGCAGTCGCCACGGTCGAAGAAGGTTTGGAACTTCGACAAGCGGGTTTCGACGTGCCGATTTTGATTTTGGGTTTGATTCCGCATGACGCCGCAAAAATTGTCGTCGAAAATAATTTGACTGCAACCGTCGCTGATTTTGATCTTGCCGAAAAAATTTCCGTCGCCGCCGTCAAACTCGACAAGTGCGCCAAAATTCATTTGAAACTTGAAACGGGCATGGGGCGTATCGGAGCAAATCCCGCCGTCGCCGTCGAACTTGCGAAAAAAATTTCCGCGTTGCCGAACATTGAGCTTGAAGGTATGTTTTCGCATTTCGCGGATGCCGATTCGCCCGACAAAACTTTTACGCGTCAACAGATAAAAATTTTCTCGGACGTTGCGGAAAAAATTCGTTCGGCGGGCGTCACGATAAAAATTCTTCACATTGCCGAATCAGCCGCGATTTTGGAAATGCCCGAAGCGCATTTCGATATGGTTCGTTCCGGAATTATCAGCTACGGGCTTTATCCGTCCGACGACGTTCGCCGCACGATTGAATTAAAACCCGCGATGAAACTTGTTGCCCGCGTCGCTTGGTTGAAAAAAATTCCTGCGGGAACTTCAATCGGTTACGGTCGCGAATTCGTTGCGCAACGCGATTCGATTATCGCCACGTTGCCAATCGGTTACGCCGACGGTTACATTCGCGCTTACAAAAATTTTCACGTCGAGATTCGCGGCAAGTCGGCTCCGATTGCGGGGCGCGTCTGCATGGATCAAACCATGATTGACGTGACGGACATTGACGGCGTGAAAATCGGCGACGAAATGATTTTGTTCGGCTCGGACGCAATTTCGATTGACGACGCGGCGCGGCATTTGAACACGATTAATTACGAAATTACTTGCCTGATTTCGTCGCGTGTCCAAAGAATTTTTGTGACGGGCAAGCCTTAATGTTGCGGGGAGAAAATTATCATGAACGCTGAAGCCGCAAAAAATTTTTCGTTTTATTGGAACGGACATGGTGCCGAAAAACAAGACTGTCAAGATTTTTGGCGCGACCTGCTCCATGATGTTTTCGGCGTCGAACGGACAACGGGCTTTATAAAATTTAATCAAAAAATTGAGGACACACTGTTAGAAATTGATGCCATCATTGAGCGCACCGGCGTTTTAATCGAACATAAAAGTTTTGGCGTCGACCTTGACAGGCGAATTCGTCAATCCGACGGCGAATATCTCACGCCTTTTGAGCAGGCGAAACGTTACGCCGAGGCAATGCCGTATTCGTCGCGCCCGCGCTGGATTGTCACTTGCGATTTTGCCGAATTCCGAATTTACGACCTTGCCGAAGTGAATTCGCTTGAATATCTTATCGCGCCCAAAAGTTACAAGCCGAAAATTATCAAGCTCTCCGATTTGCGTTTCGATTATCCGAAGCTGAAATTTCTGATTGACCCGAACGCCAAACTTAAGCCCGAAGTCAAAATCTCTGCCGACGCCGCAAAAATCATACAAAATATTTGCCGTGCCATCGATAAAAATTATGACGAACGCGACGCCAAATATATCGGTACGCTCTGCAATTTTTGTGCGCGGCTGATTTTTTGTTTCTACGCCGACGATTCGCAAATTTTTCAGCAAGTCAAGTTTGAAGATTGGTTTGGTAAAATCCCGACTCAAAATCTGCGCGAAGAACTTCAAAAACTTTTCAAAGTGCTCGACACGCCGGAAAGTGAGCGTAAAAATTTCGACGACGACTTGAAAAAATTTCCGCGAGTAAACGGCGGACTTTTCGACGAAACAGAATTTGAGTTGCCGACGCTTAACGAAATGTTTGAACTTGCCGTTCGTCGCGCTCACATGATTGACGGTTATCGTTTGAACGCGGCGGGCAATTTCATTCGGTTCAGTTGGCGCAACCTCAGCCCGACGATTTTCGGTGCGCTCGTCGAATCAATCTTCAACATCGAAACCGACGCCAAAGCCAAGGCAAAAGCTCAACGCGCCGGCGGCATGTATTACACTTCCGAAGAAAACATTCACAAGGTGATTGACCCGCTTTTTCTCGACGACCTGAGCGAAGAACTTGCCAATATCAAGCGTATGCACAAGCCGAATCGTGCCGCCGCGCTCAAAAAGTTTCAAGATAAAATTTCGTCGCTGAATTTTTTGGATCCGGCTTGCGGCAGTGGAAATTTCTTGACCGAAACTTATTTGAGCCTGCGCGCTCTTGAAAATGACGTGCTTGCCGAACTCCGAAAACTTTCCGTCGAAATTCCCGACAATCCGATTAAAGTTACACCGCGACAATTTTACGGCATTGAGATTAATGATTTCGCCGTCGCCATTGCACGCCTTGCGCTGTGGATTTCCGAAATTCAAATGCGCCGAAAAACTTCTTGGGTTATCGGGCGCGAACTTCCCGACTTGCCGCTGAGCAAATATATTTCCATTCAAAAAGCCAACGCCCTGCGCGTCGACTGGAAAACTGTTGCGCCAAACGTCGACTACATTATCGGCAACCCGCCTTTTGTCGGATTTACTTATCAGACTGACGAACAGAAAGACGATTTGCAAAACATCTTCCCTAAAGTTAAAAATCTCGATTATGTTTGTTGCTGGTTCAAAAAAGCCGCCGACTTCATTCGTGGGACTGAAATTCGTTGCGCATTCGTATCGACCAATTCGATTTGTCAAGGCGAAACTGCACCTCGGATGTGGAAAAATCTTTTTGAAGACGGAATTCATATCGATTTTGCTTACAGAACTTTCAAATGGCTCAGCGATTCGGAAAATATGGCGCACGTTCATTGCGTGATTGTCGGATTCAGCAAAGCTCCCAATCCCAAGCTGAAAAAAATTTTTGACGGCGAAAAAATTCTTAAACCGACGAATATCAACGCGTATCTTTTCGACGCACCGAATATTTTCGTCGACAGCCGCAATAAACCACTCTGTTCAGTTCCGAAAATGATTTACGGCAATAAACCCGCAGACGGTGGCAATTTGATTATCGAAGCGGACGATTTGGATAATTTTTTGCGAGACGAACCCGCCGCAGAAAAATTTATTCATCCGCTACTTGGTGCCGTCGAATTCATCAACGGACAAAAACGTTACGTTTTATGGCTCGTCGACATGACGCTTGACGAAATAAAAAAATTCCCGCTCGTTGCCGAACGGGTTGAAGCAGTAAAAAATTTTCGTCTGTCAAGCATTGCGGCGGGAATCAGGAAATTTGCCAAGACGCCATCAATTTTTGCACAGGTTACACAACCAGAAGGCGTCGACTTTATTTTAGTGCCGCGTGTCAGTTCTGAACGTCGCCGCTACATTCCGATTGGATTTATCAAAAAAAAAAAATCAAAGTTACCGACGCCGTACAGATTATTCCCGACGCGCAGATTTATCATTTCGGAATTTTAACGTCGTCAATTCATATGGCGTGGATGCGAACGACTTGCGGGCGACTGAAGTCTGATTATCGTTACTCGAAAGACATTGTTTATAATAATTTTCCGTGGCCGCAGCCGACAGCCGCTCAACGTCGCATGATTGAAGAATCGGCGCAAAAAATTTTGGACGTGCGAAAAAAATTTCCGGATTGGACATTTGCCAAACTCTACAACGAAGACACGATGCCCGACGAATTGCGTTTGGCTCACAAGTCGAATGATTATGCGGTTGCGCTCGCCTATGGCTTTAAAGAATTTTGGGAGGACGAGGCGCGTGTTGTCGCGGAGCTGATGAAACTTTACGCGGCGTTGACGAAAAATTGAGCGTGTGATAAATTGACACTGCCGAATTACAAGAGCATGATGAGAATTGTAGTTCCATGAATATCACCAAAACGAAAACCCCGTACAGCCTGAGGAACTGTGCGGGGCTTCGTTTTGCCTAACCGGTTGGTGACTCGGGAGTTGGAAAAAATTTCTGTAAAAAAGACCGACCGAGAAGTTAAAAAGGTAAACGACCCTTGAAAAATAATGGACAACTCGCCATAAATCAAGTCCCGGTTGTGCAAGGGCATAGTCCACTTCTTTGTAGCAAGGTCGGTAGCGAGGAACAAAGCCTCTAACAGAGCAGTATCGTTGGGGAAGACACTACGCTGACGATTCAGTTGCCTGCAAATCGCGTTCGAGAACTTGAAAATAGGAACAATAGCGTCCAAATTCGTCTTCCAAGATTTCATTGCGTGCGGATATTTTTTTGACCATTTAAGGTCGCGATAAACTGCATTTAAATTTATAGGCTACGAACCGAAACGAACGGAACCGCCCACGAACTAAAATCGCACAATGGCGGGAATTTTTACTCGCCCGCTAAATTCTCGGCGCGAAAAACTGTAATTAAAACTTAAAAAGCGTATCTTGCATTTTTCGCCGCGCAGATATAAAATTTCGCCATCAAAGGAGGTTGATATTCATGAAGAAGTTTTTCTCGATGTTCTCTTTGGCGGCTGTGATGCTCGTCGCAATGTTCGCCGCCACGCCGCAAGTCGCGCAGGCTTTTAACGCGGATGTCATCGTCGACAGCATTCAATGCAACGCCGGCTCCAACACGATTAGCGTCAGGTTGAAGTTCGTCAACAACGAAGATCGCGCCATAAAGTTTTGGGGCGTCGATCCCAAAATGCTTGACATTTACAATCCGAACGGCAACATGGTTTTCTCCAGCGGCAGTTTCACCGTCAATGTCGACCCGGGCGGAAACCCCCTCGTCATTCCCGGGCACAGTGCAAAAACATGGGACTTCACCCTCGACAGATCAATCGCCCCCAACATGGATAACGTTCCCGACATAACGTACGATTGGAATGCCGGTTGGAGACTCCGTTGGGATTACTTCCCGCGTTGCGATTACGCTGATTGAGACACAAACACGACATCTCATACAAACGAACAAAAAAATTTTCCCGTCAATGCGACGGGATTTTTTTTGTTGACTTGAAGTCGGCTTGACGTGATAATCTTGCGGCAAGGAGAGTGATTTAATGACGACGAAAAAATTTTTTGCGGGATTGACTGCGGGAATTATTCTTGCAACGAATTTCACGGCGACGGAGGCGGCGACAATGAGCGACAAAACTAAGGCGACTAAAATTGTGCAGACGGCGGGACGCGACAGACTTGGAGATTTCGCGCCGGAATTCGCCCGCTACAACGACGATATACTTTTCGGCGAAGTGTGGAGCCGCAACGATATTTTGAGCTTGCACGACAGAAGTATCGTCACAATCTGCGCGCTTGTCGGTTCGGGCATTTTGGACAGCTCGTTGAAATATCACATTCAAACGGCGAAGAAACACGGCGTTACTCGCGACGAAATGGTTGAGATTGTCACACAGCTCGGATTCTACGCGGGCTGGCCGAAAGCTTGGGCGGTCTTCCCGATGGCAAAAGAAGTTTACGGCGAAGACGCGGCGAAAACTTTCGAGAATGTCGGCAAAAAACTTGAGCAGACTGCCGGCAGAAAATATCTTGGAGACTTCGCGCCGGAATTTGCCCGTTACAACGACGATATACTTTTCGGCGAAGTGTGGAGCCGCAACGAAATTTTAAGCCTGCACGACAGAAGTATTGTTACCGTTTCGACGCTGATTGGCGCGGGAATTTTCACGGACGCGCTGAAACATCACCTTGCCAACGCGAAGGCAAACGGCGTCACGAAAGAGGAGATCGTCGAAATTATTACGCAGTTGGGATTCTACGCGGGCTGGCCGAAAGCTTGGGCAGTTTTCCCGATGGCGAAAGAAGTTTTCGGTGATTGAAATGGACAGACGAGAATTTTTGAAAGTCGTCGGATTGGGCGCGGTCACGCTTTACTTGAGCGGTTGCGGCACGGCGGCGACTGATTCGCAAAAAATTTCCGCGCAGAAAATTTCGGGAGGCAAACCAATGAAAATTGTCGTAATTAACAGCAGTCCGCATTCGGAAGATCAATCGACTTCGCGTTATCTGGCTCAACGTTTCGTCGACGGCGCGAAGAGCGGCGGGCATGAAATTTTTGTTTTCGACGCGGCGAACGAAGAAACGCACCCTTGTCGCGGCTGTGACACGTGCGGCATGGACGGCGATTGCATTTTCAACGACGCGATTCAAACGAAATTGATGCCGCAAATGCTTGCCGCCGATTTGCTGGTTTTGGTGACGCCGCTGTATTATTTCGGCATGAGCGCGCAGTTAAAAACGGTCGTCGACAGATTTTATTCGCGCACGACAAAACTTAGCGGGAAAAAATCTTTGCTCCTTGCCACGGCATGGAATTCCGCCGATTGGACGATGGAGGCACTTGATAACCACTATGAAACTCTTGTGCGCTACATGAGCTGGCAAAGTGTCGGCAAAGTTTTGGCGACGGGTAGCGGCACACGTTCAATGGTCGAGAATTCCGAATTCGGCGAGGCGGCATATAAAATCGGCGCGAGCTTGTAATTTACATCTCAGTAAAAAATTACCCGTCGAAATTTGGCGGAGATTTTCGGTTACAAAAATTTTCGTTACTGTTAAAATACCAATCAGTTGAAACTATTGGTAACGGCGGAAAATTTTCCCTCGATTTTTGCGGAACGTCCACAACATCCGTCAACGGCTTTTCGGTTTGAAAATTTTGTTTTGCTCTCTGCACTTTTGATTCAACTTTAACCTTTGCCATCACACTCTACTTTTCCACTGTGAAAACATCTTCTTATAGTTCCGCGTGTCAGTTCCGAACTTCGCCGTTATGTTCCGATAGATTATGTTTCGAGTGAAATTATTTGCTCAGATGCAAATCAAATGATTCCCGACGCGCAGATTTATCACTTTGGAATTTTAACAAGTTCGATTCATATGGCGTGGATGCGAACAATTTGCGGGCGACTTGAATCGCGCTATCGTTACTCGAAAGATGTCATCCACAACAATTTTCCTTGGTCGGAGCCGTCGACTAATCAGCGGCAAAAAATTGAGCAGACCGTGCAAAAAATTTTGGACGTGCGAAAAAATTATCCCGCCGCGACTTTGGCGGACTTGTACGACGAATTGACAATGCCCGTCGACCTTCGAGCCGCGCACAAAAAAACGACCGCGCAGTTGCGGTCGCCTATGGTTTCGAGAATATTTTGGCGGCACTATTAGAGTTTTTCAACAGACCTTAGGACAATGCGCTTAGACTTTGAATTTCTTTACTTCTTGCTGAAGTTCGCCGGCCATACGAGCAAGGTTGGTACTTTCACCGGCGATTTCGTGAACGGAAGCGGTCTGCTCTTGAGTTGCGGCACTGACAGTTTCGGCTTCTTCGGCGGCAGTTTTGCTTGCTTCACCGATAGTGCGGATATTTTGAACAATCTGTTTACCGTTAGTGGCCATATCGCGCGTTGAACTCGAAATGATCTGCATTTGAGCGCTTACCTGCTCAACAATGCCGGCAATTTTTCTGAATGCCTCGCCCATGGAAATAATATTTTGGGCTCCGACTTTAAAAGATTCGCCGCCGACTTCCATATCCTTAATGGCTTTGTCGGTATCGTCCTGCGTTATTTTAATCAAATCGGAAATTTGTTGAGCGGCTTCCTTACTGGATTCGGCAAGCTTACGAACTTCGTCGGCGACGACCGCAAAACCTTTGCCCGCCTCACCGGCACGCGCCGCTTCAATCGCCGCATTCAACGCAAGCAAATTTGTCTGTTCGGCAATGCCGCTGATTGTGCCGACAATCTGTCCGATTTGTTTGGAGTTTTCGCCGAGAGTCATAACGGAGTTGGTCGTTTGTTGAGAGGTGCGTTCAATGGTTTTGATTTGCTCAATAGCTTGTTGAAGAGTAATTTCGCCTTCGCGAGCAACATCGGAAGCTTGACGGCTCTTATCGGCAGCGATAGCGGCATCAGAAGCCATAGCTTGAATCGATTCATTAAGATGTTCGATAGCTTGGGATGTGTCGTTGACGGCATCAAGTTGTTGACTGGTACTTGCGGCAACGCGAACGATAGATTGAGCGACTTGATTGGCGGCGACAGAAGATTGTTCCGTCGTGGCGTTCAATTCTTCGGCGGAACCGGATAAACTTTCTGCCGAGGAATTTACGGAATGCATGACTTCGGAAACATTTTTGCGCATCTCGGTAACGGCATTTGCCAGCAATCCGAGTTCGTCGGAGGAGGTTACTCTTGAAGGTCTTTCACGGAAATCACCTTTGGAAAGAAGGCGAATCTCATCCATCATAACGGCAAGCGGGCTCATAATTTTGTTGACCGTAAGCCAAATACCCGTAGAAATAAGCACAAGAAGAATGACGGAAATAACTGCCATGATTTTGAGTACATTGGCAACGGGCGCGAAAAGTTCGTCTTCGTAAGCGACAGTAGCCATTCCCCAGCCGGTAGATTTAATCGGAGTGTAAAAAGCTATAAGTTTGTCGCCGGCGGAAGAAGTGAATTGAAAAACGCCGTCAGAGCCGCTCAACATTTTTTGACCAAGCTCGGCAAGCGCAGGATCAGATTCTTCCAAAATATTTTTTTTCATAATGGCGGTGTCGTCGGGATTAACGATATAAACGCCTTCTTTGGAAACAAGGAGACTGTAACCTTGTTCGCCAAGCTTGCAAGATTGAACTTTATCCATAACGGATTGAACATAAATAGCCGCCAGTATCATGGAAACGGGTTTGCCTGAGTCGTCGCGAGCAACGGCAATGGAATTGACAATGATTTTACCGGTAGCTTGAGAGACGACGGGCGAAGACATAAACGAATCTTGTGTACCTTTCATGGTCTGTTTGTACCAAGCTTTGTCGGCGTTGTGCATTTCTTTAAAGCCGTTGGAGGTTTCGCCGTAAAGGACGCCGGAACCGTCAAACGGTCCCCAACTTACGCTGTCGACTACGCCGGGATAGCGTTGCTTCATCAAGCCGTAACGGTAAATGTTGTTTTGATTCAGAAGCTCGGCATTGACGGTTTTTGCAATGGGAGTGGACGCCGTCTCCGCAGTTTCAAGCATTCGTTTATCAAGCCATTCGCTGACTTGTTCACCGACTTCAAGCGTGTTGCGGGTGCTGGAACTCAGGATTTGAGCTTCAAATTCGGATTTGACGTAATTGAAAATAACAGTCGCCATTAAAATGAGTCCGATAGCAACAGTCGGAATGACAAGCACCAACATTTTGCTTTTAACAGATTTATTGTTCATCAAAACCCTTCCTCTTGCAATTTTTTGTATGATAACAAATAAAAGCGAGTTGGTAAAGTCATTCTATCAACACCTACCGGCAGTAACGATAAAAAGCTGAGAATAACAATGCTTGCAGTTGCAATAACAACGATTGAAACGATTGAAAATTTGTAGTATACTTAACTGCAAAAATTTGAAACAGGATTTCGCTATGTGGTGCAAGAACTGTAACCTTGAAACAAACAATTCAATTTGCCCCGTCTGCGGCGAAAAAACTTCGTCAGACTTCCCGGCCGAAATTTTTTGGTGCGAGAATTGCGCGGTGCCGATCATAAAAAATTCTTCCTCGAACGAAAAAGAACTTTGTCCTCTTTGTGGCGAAAAAATAAAATATCTTGCAACGGATGTTCGCCCCGTCTTCCCCGAAGAAAAATTGTTGCTCGCCGCATTGCTCGATAAAGACCTGCAATTTTTCGCGAATCGTTCGGTTTGGGCTTCCGGCAGCAGATATTTCATCGACGGAAAATCTTTGCTCGTCTCCGCCAAAAAATTTGCCGAGACGAATGCGGACTCTATCGCCGAAAAAATTTCCAACGTCAAGCCGAATTACACCGCTTTTAACGAAACTGTCAGCCGATTTGTTCGCGCCAATCAATTCAGGTTGCTCGCGCTCAAAGACGAAGCTTTTTCTTTCGTGAAGGACGCCGCGAAAAATTTTCCTGATGAAAACATCATTGTTTCTTTTTCGGGCGGCAAAGATTCTACGGTTGTCGCCGACATTGTCGCTAAAGCTCTGAGCAATCCGAATACGGTGCACATTTTCGGCAACACCACGCTTGAATTTCCGTCGACTATCGAATATGCCGACCGCTACAGAAAAAATCATCCCGACGCGATTTTTTTCGTCGCCGAGAATACCGAGCAAAATTTTTTCAAAGTCTGCGAAGATATAGGGCCGCCCGCCCGAATGCTTCGATGGTGCTGTTCGATGTTCAAGACGGGGCCAATCGCCGAAGTCATCAACAGCACTTATCCGAATCGACGCGTTTTGACTTTTTACGGCATACGAAAAAGCGAATCAGTCACGCGCAGCAAATATAATCGCGTCGAGGACAGCGCGGACACAATAAAAATTCGTCGGCAAACCGTCGCGGCTCCGATTTTTTTCTGGAAGGATATTGATGTTTGGCTGTACATTCTCGCCGAAGGGCTTGACTTCAACGCGGCGTATCGGCTCGGTTATGATCGCGTCGGTTGCCGTTGTTGTCCGAATAACAATCAGCGTGCGCAATTCCTGTCTCGTATCCACATGCCGAACGAATCAAAGGCGTGGAGAAATTTTCTTGTCGACTTTGCGAAAAAAATCGGCAAGGCTGATCCTGAAGTTTATGTCGATTCGGGCAAGTGGAAAGCTCGTCAAGGTGGCAACGGGCTTGCTTCGGCGGAAGATGTCAAATTAAAATTTACGAATTGCACAACTGAAGAGCACGCAAAAATTTATCGATTAGTCAAACCTTTCAGCGAAGAGTTAATCGGTATGTTTGTACCCTTTGGTAAAATCGCGCCCGAATTCGGCAGAAAAATTTTGCACGAGACGATAATTGTTGATTTTAAAAATTTTGTACCGATTATTTCAATCGCGCCGTTCGGCTCGGACGGTTACGCTGTGAAAATCAAGACAATGAATGTTGCCAGTCATGCTGACCTTCAAAGAATGGCAGGTTATCAAATTCGTAAATTTAACGCTTGTCGGCGATGCCTTAAATGCGAATCACTCTGTCGAATGGGAGCAATTTCTGTTCGCGGAGAAAAATATTTCATTGATCCGGCAAAATGTGTGCATTGTAAAATGTGTGTGTCGCCTAAATATCTTGAAGGCGGATGCATGATGGAAAAATATCTTCGGACAAAATAACTTTGGGAGAATCGACGCAATGAAATTTCGTGCTCACGATACATTTTTCATAAGGAAAGGCTGGTTGAGCAAAGGCATGCGTTGCGTCGACGAGAAGCCTGATGTTTTTGTTGCACGTGAAGAAAATCCAATGGACGTGCTCGGACTCGGCGCGAATATGGTCAAAGCACTGCGCTGGTGGTTGCAAGCAGTCGGCTTGACGACGGAAAGCAAAATCGGCAAACGAATTCAAACTTTCACGGAGCTGGGCGCGACGGTTTACGAATCCGACAGATATATCGAAGAGCGCGGGACGTTGTGGCTGTTGCAATATCGATTGGCGACGCAAATTGACGAGGCGACCGCGTGGCATTTTTTCTTCAACGAATTTTCGATGAGCGAATTTACTCGCGACGATTTTGTCAGAGCCTTGCAAAAATTTATTGCGATGTCGGGCGCGGATGAAGTTGCTTTGCGCTCGCTGGCTGACGATTTCGACTGCATTGTTCGCACTTACCTGCCGCGCCACAAAATGAATTCCGCCAAAGACTCGCCGGAAAACAACATTGATTGTCCGTTTGGCGAACTCGGCTTGCTGGAAGTTTTGAACAAGCGGAAAAATCTTTACCGAAAAAATATTCCGCCGGTTGAGACTCTCAATCCGTTTGTCGTGTTCGCCGTCATTGCGGATAATGCCCACGGTCGACGCGAATTGAGCTTAAACGAACTTTTGCACGCGCCCCGCAATATCGGACGGGTTTTTAATCTCGATTCCGTTGCCATGCTCGAATGCCTTTACGAAATTGAAAAGCTCGGTCTCGTGAAAATCAATCGAACGGCGGGGCTTGACGTGGTGAACATTTTGCAAGACGCAACTTTTTCGGATTGCGTGCGGCGATTTTACGAATCAATGGAGGATTGGGAGCAATGAGCAAGATGATTTTCGTCGAGTCAAGCTTTCAACGCTCCGTGAACATTGATTACGACTTCGGCGACGACGAAAAGTTAAAAAATTTTATTCCGACGCGTGCGGCATTGAATCTGCTGGAAGAAATTTTGCTCAGTGTCAATCCGAGATCTTCGGCGCGGGCAAGAATTTTAATCGGCGCATACGGCAAAGGCAAATCGCACATTGTGTTGATGATTTTGTCCCTGCTCATGAAACGAGATCTTTCGCTGTTTGAAAAGTTATTGCCGAAGCTTGAAGAAAATCCGACGCTCAATCGCCTTGTCCGAAATTATTACGGCGGCGAAAACAAAATTTTGCCGGTGACGATAAACGGGAGCAATGTCAGTCTTTCGCAAGCTTTTTTGACGGCGTTGCACAGGACGCTTGCGAAATATGATTTGCTTGACGTGATGCCGCAGACGAATTATCAAGCCGCGCTGAATGTTTTGGAACGCTGGGCGAAAGATTTTCCCGACACATTTGCCGCCTTCAAAAAAATTCTTGATGAGCCGTTCAAAAAATTTGTAACTCGCCTGAAAAATTTCGACGTTGCCGCTTACGAGACGTTTGAAAAAAATTATCCTGCGCTCACCGCCGGCAGTGTGTTTAATCCGTTTTTGGACTTCGAACCGATTGAAATTTATGAGAGCGTCGCCAAAAGTTTGCGGGCGAAAGGTTTTTCGGGACTTTACGTCGTCTTTGATGAGTTCAGCAAATTTTTGGAGACGAAAATTGTCGGCACGTCCCTTGTCGATACGAAGATGTTGCAGGACTTCGCGGAAAGATGTTCGCGCAGCGGCAGACTTCAACTGCATTTGATGTTGATTTCGCACAAAGAGATCATAAATTACATTGACAAGTTGCCGAAAGACAAAGTTGACGGCTGGCGCGGCGTATCGGACAGATTTGCTCATGTGCGACTTAGGAATGATTTCGCGCAGACTTACGAAGTTATTTCGTCGGTGATTCGTCGCGACAAAACGCGCTGGAAAAATTTCGTCGAGAATCACGAGCGGGAATTTGATTCGCTGTTTGAAAGGTATTCGCGTCACAGAATTTTTTCCGACGTTGCGACGGATAACATTCGCGAGATAATCCGAAACTGTTTTCCGTTGCATCCGGTGTCGACGTTTATTTTGCCGCGCTTATCGGAACTTGTTGCCCAAAACGAGCGGACTTTGTTCACATTTCTTTCGGCACAAGGCGCGACGACTTTGCCCGCCTTCCTGGAAAATTTCGCCGACGATTTTCGACTGCTCACGCCAGATTTGATTTACGATTATTTTGAGCCGCTGTTTCGCAAGGAAATCTTTGACGGCGAAATCCACGAATTTTTTTTGTTGACGTGCGAAATTCTGAATCGACTTGAAGACGGTACACTTGCCGCAAAAATCATCAAGACAATTTCGTTGATTTACATCTTGGGACAGTTCGAGCGACTCACTCCGACTAAAGCGCAAATCATGGAAATTTTTTCGTGTGCGCATGAAACCACCGAGATTGAATCGGTTTTAAACGAGCTGATTGAAAAAGATTTGGTCGTCTATCTCAAACGAAGTAACGGCTTCCTCAAGCTCAGAAAATATTCCGGCGTCGACGTGCGACAAAAGATTCGCGACATGGTTCAAACTCAAACGGGAAAAATTTTTGCCAAAGACGTGCTCAACGAAGAGAATTTCGACAAGTACATTTACCCTTCGCGCTACAACGACGAACGTGAGATGACGCGCTATTTTTCGTTCAACTTCATTGACGGTGCGGAAATTTCTTTTGATGTCGATTGGGACGTTAAGGGCGAAAAAATTGACGGCGACGGGATTATTGTCGGCGTTCTTCCGAAGAGCGAAGACGAATTAAAAACTTTTGCGGAAATTCTTCGCGTGACGAGTAAAGGCAAGCCGCGTTATATTTTCGTTCTGCCGAAAAAATTTTTGAACGCGGAATCAATCATTGCGGAATTTGCCGCCGTCAAAAATCTGCGCGAACTTGCCGAAGAGGATCCCGTTTTGTTCGACGAGTACGACGTTATCTTTGAGGATTTGCAGACGCTGATAAAAAATTTCATCGGCACTTACACGCGTCCTGAAAATCTTCGAGCGATTTACGTTCACGACGGGAAAATTTTGCAACTGCGCAGGCGAGCGGAATTGACCGAGCTGATGTCCGAAATTTGCGACGCAGTTTACAATCTCACGCCGACGATAAACAATGAGACCGTCAACAAAAACGAAATTACGAGCGTTGCCGCCGTCGCCCGCAACAAAATTGTCGCCGCACTTCTCCGCGAGGAACTTGAGCCGAATTTAGGGTTGCGCGGTACCGGTCAGGAAGTTTCGATTATGCGCAGCACGTTGATTCGGACGGGCGTTTTTATTGACGGCAACAATCCGCGAATAAATTTGCGCCCCGAAAATTCTTGCATGAAACATTTGCTCTCGACGATTGAAGATTTTATTTTGACGGGCGGGAAAAATTTCGGCGACCTTTACGAACGCTTGACTTCGCCGAAATATCATATCGGACTTAGGCGCGGCGTGATTCCGATTTATTTGGCGGCAGTGTTCAACAAATATCGTCGACAAGTTGTCATCGGCAACGGTTTTGAGTCGGTGCCGCTCAACGTCGAAGCACTCGTGCAAATTAATGCCGCGCCCGAAAAATTTTCGCTGGAGTATGTCGAACGAAATGCCGCGACGGAAATTTATCTTGCCAAACTCGCCGCCGCTTTTGACGAATATTTTATCATCTCTCAGCGTAATTCTTTCGACGGCACGGCAAACGCGATGCGCCGTTGGTTTTTGGCGTTGCCGAAATATGCCAAGGAATTTTCTTCCGACGACAAAACTTTTCAACGGCGACGCGAATTGCTCAAGGCTCTGCGACAAAATTTGAGCGGAACGGATTTGCTTTTCAAAAGACTGCCGAGAATTTTCCCGCGACAAGATCTTTCGGAAACTGCGGACGAAATTATTTCGGCGAAAAAATTTTTCGACGGGAGACTGGACGCGCTCAAAATTTTCCTTGTTGCCGAGACGAAAAAATTCTTCTCTCAAGACCAGACGGCAATTCTTTCGGAAATTTTTCGGCAATGGGCACGTTCGCTTAACGAAAAAGTTTTTGAGCAGATATTTCCCGACGGTACGGAAATTTTTTTGCGCACGATAAAAAATCCGTCACACGACGAAAAAATTTTGGTCACGGAGCTTGCCGAACTTGCGACGGGACTTCGCCTTGAGGATTGGAACGACGCGACGATACAGCATTATTTTGCAACGTTGGCTCAATTCAAATCGACGGCAGAAAATTTTCAAGCCGTGCCCGTTGAAACTTCCGAGGAAAATGGCGGCTTCCAAATAAAATTTTTCGACTCGGCGGGCGAAAAAATCACAGGGCGATTCGATACAGTTGAGGTGTCGCCCAGAGGAAAATTGTTATTTAATCAAATCGTCAGCGCACTCGACGCGATGGGGCGGGCAATTCCCGTGCAGGAAAAGCGTCAAATCTTGGCGGACGTTTTGAAAAAATTTTGTTGAGGACTCGGACGATGGCTTATTTCGATAACGCGGCGACGACTTTCCCGAAGCCCGAATGTGTTTATTCGTTCATGGACAAATTTTATCGGACGAATGGCGGCAATTACGGGCGCGGCAACCATGCACTTGCCTCCGAGACGAAAAAAATAATTGACGAAACTCGCGACCTGCTCAAGGCACTTTTTCATTGTGTCTCGAAGCAGGTTATTTTTTCTCCGTCGGCAACGCTCGCGCTGAACATGATTATTCAAGGCGTGATTCTTTCCGGCGCGAAAAATATTTACATCAGCCCGTTTGAACACAACGCCGTTACCAGGACGCTCCACAATTTTGAGCGACGCGGAAAAATTTCTGTGACTGAACTTTTCGTTAAGGACACGCTTGAATTTGACCTTGAGCGCATCGAACATCAATTCGACGTAGTGCCGCCCGATTTGGTGATTGTCAGCCACGCGAGCAACGTTATCGGTTTGATTTCGCCTGTCGAAAAAATTTGCGCATTGGCAAAAAGTTACGGTGCGTTGACGCTGGTTGACATGGCTCAGACGGCGGGGCTTGTTGATTTGAAAGTCGGGCTTGAAACGATTGATTTTGCGGTCTTCGCGGGTCACAAAACTCTTTTCGCGCCCACGGGCATTGGCGGCTTCGTGATGAATCCCGTCGCGAAGTTGGAGCCGATTTTGTTCGGCGGCACGGGCTACGATTCCGCCAATCAAGATTTGCCGTCGACCCTGCCTGAACGTTTTGAAGTCGGCACGCTCAACATTGCGGGCGTCGCGGGATTGAATGCCGCGCTCAAGTGGATTAAAAATCAGACGCTCGAAAAAATTTTTCGCGAGGAGCAACTTTGTCGCCGTCGCTTGATTGAAATTCTTTCCGAGTACGAGTTCTTGAAAATCGTCGGCAATGTCGCGGGCAGGGATTATGTCGGGATTGTTTCCTGTGTGATGGCGGACGTGAGTTCCGAAGACGCGGGAAATATTTTTTCGGAACGGGGAATTGCCGTGCGTGCGGGTTTGCAGTGTGCACCGCTTGCTCACAAATTTTTGGGCACCTTCCCTGCCGGCACGATTCGTTTCAGCGCGAACTGCTTGACGAGTGACGAAGATTTTTCGGAACTTCGCGCCGCACTTGATGATATTGGTAACGAACTTTAGGGGGCAACATGAACTTTCGCGAACTGGATTTAAAGTTGGAATATCGTTCGCGTTCCGACGACGTGGCGAAAAAATTTTTTTATCCCGTGCTCAAACGAGCTGTGCTCTACAAGCGGGCAGTCGGATTTTTTTCGTCGACTTCGTTTGATTTAATCGGCGCGGGAATTTGTGAACTGATTGAAAACGGCGGCACCGTTCAAATCATCACGTCCCCGCAACTTTCGGCGGAAGATGTTTCGGCGATTAGAAGCGGTTTCAAACGACGCGGCGAAATTTCCGTCGCTGACTTGCTTCGTAAGCTCAAGAGTCCGCGTTCAATGACACGGCTTGATTTGTTGAGCGACTTGATTGCGGCGGCGCGGCTCGATTTTAAAATTGCAATTCCCGATGATCCGAACGCGGGCGGCATGTTCCATGAGAAGCTTGGAATTATGCACGACGCGGGCGGCAACGTCATTGCTTTTTCCGGCTCGATGAATGAAAGTGCCAACGCCTTCGCCAACAATTACGAGGTCATTGACGTTTTCAAATCGTGGACGCACGACGCCGACAGAGTCGCGGCGAAAATTGCGACCTTTGACTCGCTGTGGAGCAACATTGAACGCGGCGTTGAAGTTTTGGATTTTCTTGCCGTGAGTGAAAAAATTTTTCCGTGCGAACCGGAGCTTGAACCTGCCACCGACGAAAAAATTTCTTCGCGTGAATCTGAAGTTATGCCGTCGAAAAATTTCCCGTTCGTGCCCGCGAATGTTCGTTTGCGTGATTATCAACTTGAGGCGATAGAGGAATGGGCGCGGAGAAATTATCGCGGGATTTTTGACATGGCGACCGGCACGGGAAAAACTTTCACGGCATTGGCGGCGGTCTGCAAACTTTTCGCGGACAAAAAAAATCTCGCCGCGCTCATCGTCTGCCCGTATCAACATTTGGTCGAGCAGTGGCGGGCAGATATTTCTGCATTCGGAATGCGTCCGATTGTCTGCTATTCGGCGTCGTCGCAAAAAAATTGGCGCGAACGGCTCAAGACGGCAACGGAGACTTTCAGCGGCGGTGCGAAAAATTTTTTCTGCGCGGTCTTCACCAACGCAACTTTTTCGACGGACTTTGTGCAACTGCTCATGAAAAAACTTTCGGGACGAATTTTGCTTGTCGTCGACGAAGCTCACAATTTCGGCGCAAAAAATTTGAGTAAGACTTTGCTTGAGCACATACCGTATCGGCTGGCACTTTCGGCGACGATTGACCGCCACGGCGACGAGGAGGGCACGCAAAAACTTTACGATTACTTTGGCGAGAAATGCATTGAATATTCGTTGGGCGACGCCATCAACAGCGGAATGCTTGTGCCGTATCGCTATTATCCCGTGATTGTTTCGCTCACCGCCGACGAACGCGAAATTTATTCGGAACTCACCGCCAAAATTCGCAAGGGCGTTCATCGAGACAAACACGGCAAAATTAATTTCACCGAGCAAGCTAAAATGTTGCTCCTCAAACGTGCGCGGCTTGTGGCGGGTGCCTCTGAAAAAATTTCAACGCTCAGGCAAATTATCGCCGACTTCAAAGACGACAATCAAATTTTAGTTTATTGCGGGGCGACGACTTTGCGCGACATTGATTATCGCGAAGGAATTCCTTCGGCGGAGGAAGTGCGCCAGATTGATGCCGTCGTAAAAATGTTGGGCAACGAATTGGATATGCGCGTTTCAAAGTTCACGTCCGAAGAAGACGCCGACGAACGCGAGCGAATCAAAAAAAGTTTCGCGGAGGGCAGGCAACTTCAAGCTTTGGTCGCGATTCGCTGTCTTGATGAAGGCGTCAACATTCCGAGCATTCGCACGGCGTTTATTTTGGCGAGCAGCACCAATCCGAAAGAGTACGTTCAGCGACGCGGCAGAGTGCTCAGAACTTTCCCCGGCAAGACGCACGCGGTCATTTACGATTTTGTGACGTTGCCTTTTGCTCTCGACGAAACCGACGACACGAACGTTGCGGACTGGAAATCACTTGCCAAGCGCGAACTTGCCCGCGTGAAAGCTTTTGCCGCGGACGCTTCCAATCCGTTTGAATCTGATTCGTTGGCGACGGAAATTCAAACTATGTTTAATCTCGACGACGACGAGGAGGGCGAAGATTATGTCTGATGAGCATCAAGCACGGTTAAACATGATGAAACTGAAGATACTTAAATTGGAGCGCGAAAATCTCAAGACGCAGGCAAAAACCACGGGCGCAATGGTCGAACAGATTCGTGCAATTATCAAGAATGAGGCGCGGAAAATTTGCGAGGTGAAACGAAATGCTGATTAAAACTTTGCGGCTGGAAAATTTTCGCCAGTTCAAAGGCACGACCAAAATAAATTTCTCCTGCGATGCGGAAAGAAATGTCACAGTCATTCTCGGCAACAACACTTTCGGCAAAACGACGCTTCTGCAGGCATTCAACTGGTGTTTTTACGGCGAAGTAAATTTCGGGCGGAACGATAAATTTTTGCTCAACGGCGAACTTGCCGCGCAAATGAGTAACGGCGAACAAGAGACGGTCTCGGTGGAAGTCGTTCTTCTTCACGCCGACGCCGAATACATCATCACGCGCACGCAACGATACACTTTCGGAGGCGGGAAAGCTCACGGCGAGAGTTCTTCGACTGTCGAAGTATTGATTAAAGGCGCGGACGGTCAGACCAAACCCATTAAAAATCAGAAGATAACGGAACTGATAAACAATCTTTTGCCAAAAGATCTGTCGACATATTTTTTCTTCGACACGGAAAGAATCAGCACGATCAGCGAGCGCAGAGACATTGCTGCCGCCGTCAAGAATTTTTTGGGACTGTCCGCGCTTGAAAATGCTTCTCGACATCTCGGCAGCAGGACGAACAAAAATACAGTCATCGGGAAAATTTACAGTGATCTGAATTTGGCCGGCGACGCTCGCGCCAAAGAAGCTTTGAACAAGTTGCAGACTGCCGCCGACAAGCGCGAAGACATTGCCAAACAGCTTGACGAATGCAACGACCAAATTTTTCACTTCGAGGAGCGCAAAGCCGAGCTTGAAACAATTCTTCGTGAAAATAAGACGACGGCCGATTTGCAAAAAGAAGCGGACAAACTTGAACGACAAATCAAAACCGACAAGAGAATCCTTGATGAGGCAATGGAAAATTATTTCCGTGACTTCAGCGCGAACGCTTTGAAATTTTTCATTCAACCGTTGCTGAATCAAGCGGAAAATTTTTTGACGACCGTGAAAATCACCGAAAAAGGCGTGCGCGACGTGACGCGAGCGACAATCGACGAACTGATTCGGCGCGGACGTTGTATTTGCGGGCAGGAAATTTGTTTGGGCAACGACGCTTATCGCCATTTGATGGACGAACTTGCTTACGTGCCGCCCGAATCAATCGGAGTCACCGTGCGCCATTATCGTGAAAAACTCAACGGCTTTTCGCGTGCGCCGGAAAGAATTTATGAAAACATCAGGCAACGTCATGAAGAAATTTTACGCACCAAAGAACGAATTCATGAACACGAAGATGATCTTGACGACAAGCGAAAAAAAATTGCCGGCAAAGAAAACATGGCGCGCTATGAAAATGAACTTTCCGATATCCTCCGCCGCCTGCGCGATTTAAATGCGAGGAAGGACAGCTTAAATAAACAAGACGGCGCACTTGAACAGGAAATCAAGCAATGCCAAAAAGAGCTCGACAAATTAACGGAGGTTTCCGAAAAAAATCGAGACTTACAGGAATTGCTCACTTACGCCGAAGAACTCAAAGCGTGGTTGGAGCCGACTTGTCGAGAGAACGAACGGAAATTGCGAGAGAGTTTGACGGCGGAGGTCAACAAGATTTTTGATGAAATGTATCACGGACATCGCCGCGTGGAGCTTGACGAACAATATCGCGTTGAACTTATCGCTACCGTTGCCGACAGCGAAAGTCTTTTGAGCGAATCCGAGGGGCTTAATCGCGTCAAAAATTTTTCGTTCATTGCGGGGCTTGTCGCGCTTGCCAAACGTCAAATCTTGAAAGACAGCGGCATTCCTTCGGAAGCTTATCCGTTGGTCATGGACGCGCCGTTTTCCAACGCAGACGAAATTCACACCGCGAACATCTCAAAAGTTCTGCCGCAAATCGCCGAGCAAGTCATTATGTTCGTCATGCAAAAGGATTGGAACTTTGCCGAACCCGTGATGATTCAGCGTGTCGGGAAAAAATATCGGTTGAATAAAATCAGCGAGACATTTACGAAAATTGAGGAGGCGTGAAACATGAGCAAGAATCCCGGACTTTTTGAATCGGATTACACGATTAACGGCACACACGCCACACGATTGAAGTTTTTGGCGAAAAAAAATTCGCGGGACGACGACGAGCCTGACAATCCCAAGTCGGCAAAAATCTTCGAGCGTTATATTGACGTGTACATGAATGCGGCGGTTTGGGGAATAAGCTACCGTCGCAGAGCCAAAGCCGACACGTCCTCAAGTGACAGAGCGCGCATTTACGCCGACGCTTTCATTCGCGAACGGGACAACTGCAGATTTCTTTATCGGCTTGTCATTCTTTTGGACGACAGCGAAAAACTTACGCAGGACGAGAGAATTGACCGCGCTTTTCGTTATGACACGTCGCCCGACAAAATCGACGAGAGCAAGAAAAATTGGGAGCTGTTCAATGATTACGTTCGCGGCGGCATTGACATCATGTACGAGAAATTCACCGCCGATTGCTCCAATCGCGACGAATATTTTGAAAGGATTTTTTCCGTGATGACCGAGTTCCAAAAAGAGCTTGAAGGCATCGACTACGAAGCTGAGCTTGCCAAGTTAATCGGATAAATTTTTCGGGAAGGAGGACGCGCCGTGTTTTCGATCGAGTCGGAAAAATTTTTTGAATACGCGCTGGAACTTTTTTCGCGAACGGGACATACCGACGTTGCCGCGCCCGAATTCTCAAATCATTCCGCCCGCCGGTTCGTTTACTTCGACAACGAAAAAAATCTTTCGCTCAACTTTCGACAACGCGACAGGCTCAATGCCTTCGACAATGTTTCGCGCCTGTTCAGCGTTTTCGGCATCGCGTTTTTCTCCGCAAATCTTTTAACGCCGCTTAGTGACCGTTCTCAGACTGCGCACGATGTGCACGCGCTGATACATAAGGTCTCCGACGAGACGGCGACGATTTGTTTGTTTCGGCACGCGGACAAAATAATTCTCTCGTTTGCGTGTGACGGGCTTGGCTGTCTGCTTTCTGATTGGTATGCGCCCGACGACGAAAATTTTACGGAGCGTCTCAACGTGGCCAATTTTTCCGTCACCGCCGGCAACGAATATTTTTGCGACTGGGTAAATTTTTTTTCACGGTCGTATTATTTTTTCAACAACACTCCGACGGCTTATTCGATTTTGCCCATTGACTTATTTTCCGGCAACGAGGAAGTTTCACGCGAGGAAATTGAAGATTTTATCACAGAGCAAAAATTTTCGGCTGTCAAAGAGTACGGCAACGATTACATTGAATGTGACGCCGCACAGTTTGATTCTTTCGACGATACGCCTGACGAATTGGATTTTGTATTGCTTGAAGCCGAGGAAGTGGAATTTGTTTTTGACGATGAGGAAGCGAACGTGAGCGACGATGACGCGCCGGAAGAATTTTCGGGGATTGACGCGGAAATTTTTGACGACCCGTCGCGTTTGCTGGAATATCTGGAAAAATTTCGATGACATAAAAATTCATAGAAGCATAAAAAAGTGTATTCAATAATGCAAGAATTACTTGACGTAAGTCGAATGTGTCAAAATAAGCTTTACTGCTAGCGAAAATACCCAAAATTGCCAAACAAGAATTTTGAGATTGTCGCAAGTAATTAATCGTCAGTTGAGTCATTAAATCATCCAAAATATATTGATTCGTCAACGTCTATCAAAAAAATGGGGGTTTATATGACAAATTGGAATGACGCGCAAGAGCGGTTTATTGAGAGACTGGAGAAGATCCGAGACGTTTTCAAGGAAATTCGCGAAAAAGATCGGCGGCGGGAAATCATACGATATGAAGCTCGCACTCGTTTTGACAAACTGGTTCGCGCTCACGAAGAACTTTTAACAAAATTGCGTTTAAGAGAATTCAGTGTTGCTGTTGTCGGACTGGAAAAAGCCGGCAAGAGCACTCTCGCCAATGCGTTGCTCAACGTAGTTTTATTGCCCGAATATACGGAACGTTGCACGTACACTACGACTGAAATTCGGGCTGGCAACGACGACATTGCCGAGATTTATTTTTTCGGCAAAGAAAAATTTGAAGAGAATTTTCAACGTTTGTTGAAAGACACGGGCTGGACTGGCGAAGATACTTTTGAAGAATTCGACCTGCGAAAATTTGAGCGGTATTGGTCTGATGTGAAGACGAGAAATCCCGCACTTTTTCAACAACACAACGGCACGACTGTTGAAGATATTCGCATGATGGCCAGCGAACGCGAGGCGATAACTTACCTTGTCGGAAAGCCACCCGAATTTCTTCGCATAAAAGATCAAACCGATTACGAACAATTTCACAGATACGTGACGGGCATTTCGGGTTACGAAAGCGGTCATGTTCTTCGGACGGCTGAACCTTACGCCGTTGAAAAGGTCATCATAAAATCAACCGGACTCAGCGACATGCAACACATCGTGCTTTACGACGTGCCCGGTTTTGATTCGCCGACCGACCTTCACAAAAAGCAAACTGAAAATATGCTCAAGTCTGCGGACGCGATTATTTTAGTGACGAACGTTGGCGACCGCCCGAATTTGACCGGCACGCAACTTGACATGCTCAAAAAAGGTCAAGACGAGGACGGCATAACACTCAGCGACAAAGTTTTCGTTTTCGGCAACAAGTTGGACATGGCCGGTAATGCTCGACTCGCTGAAGACAACAAAGCCGCGTTGATTCATGATTCTGTTTCAAAATATGCGTTGGCGAAAAAAGAACGCGTGATTTGTGGCTCGGCCAAGGCTTATCTTGAAAATATCGGCAAACAATCACAAGACGACATTGCCAGGGGTTCGCGTGATGTCGGCGGAAAACTTCGCGAGTGGAATATTCCCGACGGAATCGAAGAACTTCGGACGAAACTGCAACATTACTACGACAACGAACGTTTCGACATACTTGCTCGCCGCGCCGAAAACGGAATCGTCAAGGCAAAAAATTTCTTCGATGAGATTTTGTCAAAGTATGAAGGCAATGCGCCTGAAGAAATTGACGGCGGCGAACAATACATTTTGCAAGCCAAAGACTCTCTGGACGATTTTTCAAAAAAAGCGGGAACTCTCGGACGAGAATTTTTGCAACGAATAAATGACGAAATGCCTTTCAGTTCACTGTTGCATGACGGCATTGAAGAAATTTTCCCGACGATAACCGCCGATTCGCAAATTTTCCATGATGCGGAAAACGGCATTTCAAGCGGCTCGGACAACGTCTATGCTTTAAATCGCGTTGATTCTGTCGTTCGCGAAAAAATCCATCTGGACTTCAAGAAAAATATTGTTTTTAAAGTCGCGACAGCAACACACGCGAAGGAAGCCGAAATATTTGATGCGCTGACGGAAGAATTTTTACTCAGCATGGGTATGGCTCAAGATTCACCCGATCGTCAAATGTTGGCCGAACACACGAAGGAACTTTTCCAAAAACTTCTCATTGCGGACGGCGAACACTGTTACTTCAATCCGTTGGTTGAGCGTTATTCGCCGGCTTTGATTGAGACTTTGATTAAATCTCCCTTCGCTTCGGCTGAGCGTCTGCAAAAATTGACCAATCCCGTGACAATGCCGGAACTGCAATCGCTTGCGGTCTATTACGAAAAACCGGCAGTTGAAGATGAATCGCCTGTTGACACAAGATCGCTCGACGAAAAGCAGACGGCTTTTTTCACAAGAATTTTGACGCACAAAGATTTCAAATTTCTCACTGTCGAAGAAAACGAAGCGGAGTTAAGAAATTTCTTCCAAGAAAACAGCGGCTATTTGACCGCCGGCTTTGAGGTCGAAAAATTGCCTTTCGAAACGTGGGCGGCAATCTTAACCAATTTGCGCGTCAACGTGCCGGATAAATTTTTGCCGCGACTCAAAAAAGCTCTTGCGGGTTTTGTCGGACTCAGCCAATGGATAAGCATGTCGGCGTCGGGCAAGAATAATCAAGTCGACAAAGCGGTTATCAAATTCTGTGCCGAGCTTAAGCCGATTACTCTTGCGGAAAGAATTAACGAGCTCAACAACGGGGTACGAGGCGCAACGAACAAGGACGAAATGATTTCCGTTTTAAACGACGACATTGAACTTTTGCGTGAAATCACTTTAAATTCCATGATTCGTGCAATCGGTTTGGAACGGGCATTTACCTCGGTCATTGCCAAAAATATTGCAATGATTCGCGAAAGTATCAACAGTGACGAAGGCAAAGCAATTTTCAATCAATGGCTGAAAGAAAATCTGCGCAAGATACGCGCAAGCGAATTCGCCGACGTTGACCGACAAATTGAAGATTTCCGGAACAAAAAAGCTATCGTCGAATCGATTCGGCAAGTCTTGGAAAAAATGGAGGAGTGATTTCTTTGGGGATTGGCAACAGAATAAATGACGATGAAGACGAAAAAAACAAAGTCGTCAAAAACAACAAGCATGAACAAACGGCACAGCCTGAGCAACAACCGGAAGAAATTTTTGTTCCCGTGGCACCTAAATTCAGTTTCGACGATATGATTTTGCCCGAACGAGTTCGCGAACAAATTTTGAATGCGGCCGATTATGCCGAAAACAGCAAGGTCGTTTTTGAAACTTGGGGACTTTCGGAAACGCACAAGCTGTCCAAACGAATCGGCATAAATCTTTACGGCGAACCCGGCACGGGCAAGACCATGGCGGCACACGCGATTGCAAAACATTTGAACCGAAAAATTATCGTCGTGAATTACGCCGACATTGAGTCGAAGTATGTTGGCGAGACGCCGAAGAATATCCGAAAAGTTTTTGAGGCGGGTAAACGAACGGGCAGTATAATTTTTTTCGACGAAGCGGATGCGATTTTGAGCAAACGCGTAACGAACATGACGCAAGCCGTAGATGTCAGCGTCAACCAAACGCGCTCGGTAATGCTTATGCTCATGAATGAATATCAAGACTTCATCATTTTCGCAACGAATTTTATTTCCAACTTTGACCCCGCGTTCATGCGACGAATTTCAATGCACGTCAAATTTGAGTTGCCCGACGAAAATTGTCGGTGTCTTCTGTGGAAGAAATACATTCCGTCGAAACTTCCGACCGACCTTGACGCGGCGGACATTGCAAAAAAATTCGACGGCATTTCCGGCAGCGACATTTCCAACGCGGTTTTGAACGCAGCTTTTAAAGCGGCAAGACACAAACTCGCAAGCGTGCCGAAAGATTATTTCTATCAAGCTGTTGAAGAGATTCTCGAAAGTAAGCGGGCAAATGCGTCGGGCGAATCCGACGTTACAAGGCGCGTCGTATCCAAAGAATATTACGACTCGCAAGTCGACAAAATTTCCAAATCCAAAGGGGAGGAATAATTAATGATCATAGGAATTGCGGCGATAATATTGGGACTCGGAGCTGTTGCGGTTGCAATGGCCGTTTTGGCAAATTGGGACTCCGTCAAAAAATGGTTGAAAGATTTTGCCACGGCTCTCAAAAATCTTTTCCTCACAACATTGAAAGCCGTAGCGCACGCAGCGGCGACCTTCATGAAGGTACTCAAAGACGGCATGGCGGCAACAATGCACAAGCTTTACTATCAGGAGAAGGGACAATACATCGAGGAAGTTCGAACTCGCGTCGTTCCCAAAACAGAATTGCCGGCGTGGGCGCAAAAGAAGCTGGATAAAAGTTACGGCACCGAAGTTGAAGCCGACAGAGACTTGCAGAGAAATGAGCAATTGACTTTGACGATCTGATTGGGGTGCTTGCAGTGATTATGTGGGACGGAGTTCTTCCGGGTATGCATCGTTTTCCGGCTCCGCCGTGCTTTAATGACTGGAACGTATTTAAGTCGTGGATTCGAGAAATTATCGAATCAGAGCTTTTTCCGAACGGCTCCAGAAAGCAAAATTCGGCGGTATTGGTTTTAATGAAGCGACTCAATGAGGACATGACGGCGATAACGCCCAAAATTTACTACAAGGAAAACGACCATTACATCGAGCTCACCTACAATTGTTTTCTTTACCGAAAAGAATTGCCTGAATTAATTCAAGCAAAACTTGATTCGGACGAAGAAGTTGAAATAACCGAAGAGATCGAACGCGAATTGAATTTAACGCTTTGAAAATGAGGTGACCAAATTGGCTATTGAGAAAAAAATGGAAGTGGCGGCAGACATCGGCAAGGCAACCGAAAGTATCGTCAAGGATATGGCGGAAATGTTTGGAAACGTCTTCATACCCCAAATCAGTCTTGACGAATTTGCACACAGAGCCTCTGACGCAATCGACAATAAAATGTTGCCCGTAATACAAGACGGAAACGAATTCATTGACGGGCGTTACAAATTGGAGCTTGTCGCCAACAACAGTTTTCGTTCTTCGTTTGAGATTTACTTCAAGAACACGGACGGCGAAATTATGGAAATGAGCGGCGAGAGCAAAATTTTTTCGCTCAATCGTCTCAAAGAAGAAGATCGTCAGGAGTTATCCTTAAAGAAGGAAATTTCTTACGAAGTTCACGAACCGCAAGCGAAAGTTACAAGAACGCCCGTTGACTAAAAAATCCTCGAAGAAAAAAGCTTGAGTAACGAAAAAAAAAGTTTCCCGTGCGAGCGTTGCGGCATTTGTTGTCGAAATATCGGGAACGCGTCTTTTGCAAAAGAAATGGTCTTGCCGAATGGTGTTTGCAAGCACTTGGACGAAGAATCAAACTTGTGCCGCATTTATTCGACAAGACCTATTTTTTGCAATGTTGAGGCATTCTATGATAAATATCTCAGTCAAAAAATGACACGGGAAGAATTTTATCGACAGAACAAAGACGCTTGCAGGAAATTTCAAGGACGTAAAACGTCATTCAATGTTGCTGAATTGAATGAATGGGTTTTGCCTTTCATACGAGATTTGAAAAACGATAAGACTTTCAGTGCAATCGACATACTGAAAAATCCGGTCGCCGAACTTACTCTTGATAAAATGAGTGAGAACGACCGTAAAATTTACGAAGACAATGACATCGTGCCGTTTCAAAAAAATTTTTTCTCTTCTCCGCACGATTTGCCGCCCGCAATTCTCAAACAAATGACCGACCGTAACCGAACAGCTCAAAAAAATTCATAAACGTGGGAGAACTATTTCAAGTGACATTTGCCATCTCTATGGCTTCCAGGACGGATGTAATTCTGTTTTCGATTTCCCGCTTTTGGTTTTCCAGTCGCTTATTCGTAGCGATTTTTTCTCTTATCAAAGCTTCAATCCCGTGTTCTATATGAGCTTCAACTTCAGCAAGATCACTGTTAAGTTTATTGATGTACTGTGGTGCCACCATTGTTTTTTTGTCGGAAGTAATTTTTAGCAGTTCAACCAGATTTATTATGGGATTTTTTGAAATTGCTTGACTGATACGATTTGCTTTTTCAAAATCATCCAACGTTTTTTCGACGGAAGAATTAAATTTATCGAGATAACCTTTCGTCTTTAGAAAATTTTCCAATCGATTGAGCTTGTCGAGATATGAAGTGTTTTTCAAACGGCTGATTCGATTTAAAAAGGTTTGGGGCACTTGAACTGATTTGCCGGCTTGTTGAATATTGTATTCCGCTTCGATGTCACCAAGAACTTTTTTAAAAAAATCATCAAACTTAGATGAACGACCTTTTGTTTCCAGAAGATATTCTACTCTTGCAATAAATTGAAGCAAATCTGAGGATATCTCGGGCAAGTTTTTCAGATAACTTGTGCATTCCAAAAAAAATTCCATCCGCTCAATCAGTTGTGAAATTTCTATCTCCGATAAAATTTTCACTTGCGGAATAAAACGGCTCGGAAAGCTGTAGGAATAAATTTTGCAAATAGGCTCAGCGTAATCGATATTTTCAATGCCATAATTTTTGTTAATCTGCTTTTGTGCCCATGCCGGCAAATCGGATTTGGCGACAACACGAGTTTGAGCGTTATCGGCGGGCGGGCGTTCTTTCCGAGAACAAAGTTTTTGCATCGTCGCTTCCATGCCATCTTTGAGCATTAATTTTTGGGGAATAACAATGCTCGTTAACGAACTACAATCGCTGAAAGCTCCGTCGCCTATGCCGGTGACCGAATCGGGAATGACAATATTCGTCAAGGAACTGCAGCCGCTGAAGGCTGACTCGCCTATTGTGCCGACTGAATCGGGAATGACAATATTCGTCAAGGAACTGCAACCGCTGAAAGCCGACTTGCCTATTGTGCCGACTGAATCGGGAATGACAATATTCGTCAAGGAACTGCAGCCGCTGAAGGCTGACTCGCCTATTGTGCCGACTGAATCGGGAATGACAATATTCGTCAAGGAACTGCAGCCGCTGAAAGCCGACTCGTTTATTGTGTCGACCGTTTCAGGAATGACAACTCTCGCCAGCGAACTGCAACCGCTGAAAGCTGACTTGCCTATTGTGCCGACTGAATCG
>JAFWFO010000053.1 GCA_017515635.1 Selenomonadaceae bacterium | reverse complement strand
GTCGTCCCGAAAAATTTTGCGATAACCTTCGCCGCTTTGCTCCGCGTAAGTCCCGTGAATTCGATTTCCGTGCCGATTGTTAAATCCTTCATGCTAACCGCTCCCTTCGTTTTGGTAACGTATTAATCACTCTAAACGAAGTATTTATCAAGCGGTATGTGTTGTATACACAATTTCGATAGTTTGATTATTTAATTCAATCGCGAAACTTTTTCGCCCGTCAGTTGCTTAAAGCGTTCGACCGTCACGTCAATATATTTCGGCTCGATTTCAATGCCAAAGCACGTCCTGCCGAGTTTTTCCGCCGCGATTAACGTTGAGCCGGAGCCCAAGAAGCCGTCAAGAACTTTGTCGCCGCGCTTCGACGATTGCTTCATCAAATAAGCCAAAAGTTCAACCGGCTTGCTCGTAGGATGTCCAAAGCCTTCGGTTGCCGAATTTTTTATGCGCGGGAACTCGAAAACCGTCGTTTGCTTTTCGTCGCCGTACCAGATGTGCTTGCCGTCTTTGCGCCACATGAACGCCAGCGGCTCGTGAATGTATTTCCAATCCGTGCGCGTCAAGACAAGTGAATCTTTTTTCCACACAAGTCCCGCGCCGATTTTGAAGAATTTCTCAAAAGCCTCGTAGAAAATTCGCGTCCGTGCCGTCGCGTAGAAAATATAGGCACTTGCGTCTTTGGTCATCGCGTCACGGAAATTCCCGAACGCCGCCGTCAAAAATTCCAAGCCTTCAACTTCATCAAGGTCGTCGTTCAAAATCTTGCCCGATTGATTTTCAACGTCAACCAGATACGGCGGGTCGCTCAAAACGAGCTGAACTTTTTCGCCGCCCAAAAGTTTATCATAAGTTTCGGGCTTCGTCGCGTCGCCGCAAATAATTTTGTGTCTTCCCAACTGCCACACGTCGCCGACTTTGGCAACTGCGGGTTTGGCAAGTTCCTCCTCAACGTCGAAGTCGTCTTCAGCCGGAATTTCGTCCGATTTGAATTCAAAATCTTCAAAGCCCGTCAATGCAATATCAAAATTCAGCTCGCGAAGATTTTCAAGTTCCAACTTCAAAAGTTCTTCGTTCCAGCCCGCGTTTTCGGCAAGGCGATTGTCGGCGATGATGTAAGCTTTTTTCTGCGCCGGCGTCAAATGCTCCACGAACACGCACGGAACTTTTGCAAGCCCTTCAGCTTTTGCCGCCTCAAGTCGCCCGTGTCCCGCGATGACGTTCAAATTCGCGTCGACAAGAATCGGGTTGACGAATCCGAATTCGCGAAATGACGCACGCAGTTGGCTGATTTGCTCCGCGCTGTGCGTTCGGGCATTATTGACGTAGGGCACGAGCCGCCCGATCTCTACCGTTTCAAATTTCTGCGGTGTTTCCAATACAATCACCTCACCAACCGAAAAACGCGAGCCGATTTGTGCCCGCGCTTCCATAATTTGTCAGCCTGAATATATCACAACGCTTTTACTTGAATCAACTTTAATCGACTTTAATCGACTTTAACTTTCAAAAAATTTTTTACGCCTGTTCTGTGCAGGTAAAAAATTCTTGCGTCGGAAGTATTCAAGGTCTGCCAGATGTCTTGAAAATTCATGCAGGACACGTAGCGAAGAATCAGCACGGCTTCTTCTTGCCGATTGAGTTTTGCGGCGTTGATTTTACTTTCGAGTTCGACGGCGGCATTGACAAATTTCTTTTGGAGGTCTTCGAGTTCGCGCTCGGCATCCGCAATTTTCAAGGCAAGTTTTTCGACTTTCGATTGAATTGTCGTGGCGTGCGGCAAGCCGTCAAGTATCGGAACAATGTTGCCTGCGCTTGCTCGCAACGCTTTCAAGTACCATTCAAAATCCCGAATTTTTGTATGCAATTCTCGGACGCTGTTCAATTCTGTTTCTGTCACTCTTGCCGCCGCCTTTCGATTTAAAGTTTTATTGCCCGTGCAAAAGCACGATACCGGAATTTCTTTTCGGCTCTTTTGACGGGCAGAATCAGAAATTTGCCGTTGCGCACGTTGTGATTCTTCCAATGCCAAATTGCGCACTCGCCGACGACGTTGAGCGATTGATTACATCTCCGCTATATCGTGCTCCGTCAATCCTCTTGGCAATTTCATCGTGCGAAGAATACATTTGTTCATGTTCGCCGCCTCCAGTTAATTAAGCCGACAAAAGCCGTTGAGGGATAAACGACAATCGCGCATAAGCTTCAAGCGTCGACTTTGTTTGACGATACGGCTCGTGATAGTCGACGCCTTTGGCAAGCAGTCCTTTGATAACCGTCCGCGCAATGAATTGAAGTTTTTCGATTTCGTACAGTTGCCAAGCCGCAAGCTCATCGCGGGTGCCGGCGTCAATGCCCAAAGTCTTGTTCAAGAGTTTAGCGAAGTTCATGTAGAAAACTTTTTCGCTCGCCTTGCAACCTTGAGTGACGGCGAATTCGTGAAGGTCATGCACAACCGCCGACAAAGTTTTGTATCCTTCTTTAACGTCGAAACGCGTCGTTTGCCATTGCGGGTCTTGATGATTGCGCAACACTTCGCGCATTTTATAGAACTGGTCGACAAGCTCGCTTTTGAAGTCCAAAACGACTTCGTTATTGCGCAAAAGCGTGATGAGAAATGTCGCTTGTTGCTCGTTGAGCAGTGCTATCGTCGTCGGTTTATTGCGCCCGTCACTCGATAAGCGGGAGTTATCGCTATCACGTCCGTCCATAAAAGATGTTGCGGATTTCAAATCCACATTAACGAACTTGACTTTGCCCCAGCGGTTGAAATACTCTTCGTGTGTTTGAATCAGTCGAATCAATGAGCGGTGCTCGTTGCCCGTCCCTTCCGCAATGATGAGCGAGGTCGTCAACGCCTGTTTGTGTTTGAGAAAAACTAATTCGTTCATGTCGTTCCCTCCGTCAATTCGGGTTGAATTCGTTCCTCGTAAAAGGTGAAACAAAGCGTAGCGATAGCCGCCGCCAATTCCAATCTGTACGTTTCATGACGCCAGAAGACTTCATCGCTCGCTTCAGCGATTAAATAATCGGGCGACATAAGCGTTTCCGGTCTCCCGTTAAACCATTTCCGAAAGAAATTCTCAGCAACCGCCAACACGGTTTCGCGCTCCTCTTCGGTGAGTAATTCCAGATCCAAGCGGGCGCAAGTCTCAAGTGCGGCGTCGTGCGCGAATCCTTTCAGCTTTAACGCTGAACTTTCCGAATCCGATAAGGTTGACTTCGCCGCCCGCAGTCACTTCGGCTTTAATCGTGTCGAGTGTCGCATTAATAACGCGGTCAACGTCGTTGACGTGGATTTTCGGGAGCCTTTGAGCTACCGCCTGAATCAATTCTGTTTTC
>JAFWFO010000052.1 GCA_017515635.1 Selenomonadaceae bacterium | reverse complement strand
CTACCGAGGCGCAACGTGGCATTATCGCCGCGTCTGTATGATTAAATGACTTTTGACAAAAAAAATGGCGACCCGGATCGGACTTGAACCGACGACCTCCGCCGTGACAGGGCGGCATTCTAACCAACTAAACTACCGGGCCGTTTTGGTGACGCCAGCGGGATTCGAACCCACGAACCCGCCGTGAAAGGGCGGTGTCTTAACCACTTGACGATGGCGCCACTTGTGATGGTGGCTCGCCCGGAACTCGAATCCGGGACACCCTGATTAAAAGTCAGGTGCTCTACCAACTGAGCTAGCGAACCGCGAATCAACGTTGCGTAATATAGCACACTCGTCAAAACTTTGCAAGGGGTTTTTAAAAATTTTTTTCGGGAAGTTTTTCGGTTCGCCGCGAACGTCAAAATTTTTTCAGATAGAGTTGCTATATTGGCGGAAAATATTTTTACGAAAAGGAGTTGTTTAATCATGAGCGCGTTGAAATTTTTCACGGCAATCATTCTCGGCGCGGCAATTATCCTCGGCTCGCTCGCTCAAGCGTCTGCCGAAAAAAAGATTTACATCAATCTGGCAAGCCGATTGATGCTTCTTTATGACGGCGACAAGAAATTGGCGGTCTACCCTCTCGGCGTAGGCAAAGTCAGCACACAGACGCCGCAGGGCTATTACCAAATCACCGAAAAGGCAATCAATCCGTCGTGGATTGATCCGTCAGATCCCGAATACGAAATTCCTTCGGGGCCGGACAATCCGCTCGGTTATCGTTGGATGCAATTCAACGGCAACTACGGAATTCACGGCACCAATCGCCCCGAAAGTATCGGCGGCTACGTTTCAAATGGTTGCATTCGCATGAACGAACGCGACGTTGAGCAACTTTTTGAGGCGGTTGAAGTCGGCACGCCCGTTGAGATAACTTACAATCGAATTGTCGTCGAGAAATCTCCCGACGGCGACGTTGTTTATTACGTTTATCCCGACGGCTACGGCATTCAAGACATCGGAATTGAGGACGTGGCGAAATGGCTGGAACCTTTCGGCGTACTTGCTTTCGAGAGTGATTATGACATTTCGCAAAAAATCGAAGCGTCCGACGGCGAACCGACTTTTATCGGCAAACCTTACAACGTTGAAATCAATGGCGAACTTACTCAACCGACCGACGCGAACAATATCCGCTACTTCGCCAAGGCAGTTCTGCGCGAAGGAATTTCTTATCTGCCCGTCGTGCCGATAGCGAAAATTTTGCGTGTCAAACTTGAGTGGTATCCGAAACAGTCTTCGATTAAGACGAAATACGGGCGGGCACTCTGCTACGACAAAAAAGGACAACTTTACTGCAACGCCGACGACGCGACTGTCCTTTTCAATTTGGAAGGCGGTTTGCAGACGGGCGAAGACGGCACGAAGATTTTCCGCTTTAAATCTGTGCCGCAAGTCGAACCCGTCAAGCCTGAGCCTGAAAAACCCAAGCCTGAAAAACCCAAGCCCGAAAAGCCGAAACCCGAAAAGCCGAAACCTGAAGAACCCAAACCCGTCGAAGAACCGAAAGTTGAAGAACCTAAACCCGAAGAACCCAAAGTCGAAGAACCTAAAACTGAAGAACCCAAAGTTGAAGAACCGAACGCTGAAGAGGTTACCGAGAAATGAAAAAATTTTTGATTGTCGACGGCAGCAGTATTTTTTACCGAGCATTTTACGCCATGCCGCCGCTGACTGCTCCGAACGGCGAACCGACCGGCGCGGTTGCGGGAACGGCGAATATTTTGCTGAAAGTCTTGCGCGAATTTTCGCCTGACTTGGCGGCGGTTGCTCTCGACACGTCGAAGAAAACTTTCCGAAACGAACTTTTTGCCGAATACAAGGCGAACCGTCAAACCATGCCCGACGATCTTGCCGCTCAACTTGCGTTGCTTAAAGAATTTCTCGACGCGTTGGGGCTGAAAACCTGCGCGGCTCCCGGTTACGAAGCGGATGACGTTATCGGAACTTTGGCGACACAGGCGGGCGAAAATTTTTCTGTTGATATTTTGACGGGCGACCGCGACGCACTTCAGCTGATTAACTCGACGACGCGGGTGTTGCTTACGAAAAATACGGGCGTCGACATTTACGACGAAGAAAAATTTCGCGATGAATACAGCTTCGCGCCCGCCAATCTCGTCGATTACAAAAGTCTGCGCGGCGACGCGTCCGACAACATCCCGGGCGTCAAAGGTATCGGCGAAAAAACTGCCACGAATTTAATCCGCGACTTCGGCACGCTCGAAAACGTTTTGGAGCACCGCGCAGAAATCAAGCAGAAAAAAATTCGTGACGCGCTCGAAACTCTTGCCGACGATGCGCGCATGAGTAAACAGCTCGCCCGGATTGTTTGCGACGTGCCCGCCGTGATTTTTGACGCGGAAAATTTTGCGATTGAACCCGACCTTGCACGCGTCGACGAATTCTGCAACCGTTACGCGCTGACCGTTGCCAAGAAAAAAATCCATGAGCTTTTCGGTATGACGAATCTTTTTGACGTGCCGAAAAAAATTTTGTCCGTGCCCGAAATTGCGGCGTTCGACGTGGAAAAAATTTTCGCGGCGGAAAAAATTTCTGTCGCGGGCAACGCTGATAATTTTGTCGTGAAAATTTTCGGCGGAGAAATTTTTTCTGCGACACGTGATGACCTGCAAAAAATTTTCGGCGACTTCGCGGGCAAAATCGTCGTTAGCGGACTGAAAACTTTTCTGCGCAAATTTGCCGTTACCGACCTTGAAAAATTTTTCGACACGGAACTTGCCGCGTATCTGCTTTACCCCGAACGCGACGATTATTCATGCGAAAAACTTTTGTCGCTCGAATTTGACGGCCTGCAACTGCCCGACAATTCCCCCGCCGCGAAAGTTGCCGCCATTGAAAAAATCGCCGCGCTGTACGAAAAGAAACTTGCCGACGCGGAAATGACGAAACTTTATCGCGAAATCGAATTGCCGCTTACGGAAGTTTTGGCGCACATGGAACGACGCGGAGTTTTCGTCGACAAAATTCGCTTGAAACAAAAATCCGCCGAAATGTCCCGCCGAATCTTCGCGCTCGAAGAAAAAATTTACGACCTTGCCGGCAGAGCGTTCAACATCAATTCACCCAAACAGCTCGCCGAAATTTTATTTGTGCGTTTGGGGTTGCCTGCCGTTAAGAAAAGCAAAAGCGGCTTTTCGACGAACGCGGAAGTTTTGGAAGAACTCAAACACCGTCACCCGATTGTTGAGGCGATTATAAATTTTCGTGCGCTGTCGAAACTCAAATCGACGTATCTTGACGGCTTGGACAAACTCATCGGCAGTGACGGGCGAATTCACACGAATTTTAATCAGACGGTCACGGCGACGGGCAGGCTGTCCAGTTCAGATCCGAACTTGCAAAATATTCCCGTGCGCACCGACGAAGGCCGCGAAATTCGTGCGTTGTTTGAGCCGCGTGAGCCGTTTGATTGCATTTTGTCCGCCGATTATTCGCAGATTGAATTGCGGTTACTTGCGCACATGTCGGGCGACGAAAATTTAATCGACGCGTTCAATCGCGGGCAAGACATTCACGCACGCACCGCCGCTGAAGTTTTCGGACTGCCGATTGACGCGGTGACGCCCGAACTTCGACGCAAGGCGAAGGCCGTAAATTTCGGTATCGTTTACGGAATCAGCGACTACGGTTTATCGCAAAATCTGCACATCACGCGAAAAGAGGCCGCCTCGTACATTGCGCGCTACTTTGAACGTTATCCACGCGTGAAAAATTTTTTGGACGAAACTGTTGCCAAAGCCCGCGAACTCGGTTACGTGACGACAATGTTCGGCAGGCGACGTTATCTGCCCGCGATTAAAAGCCCGAATTTTAATATTCGTTCATTGGCGGAACGTATGGCAATGAATACGCCGATTCAAGGCACGGCCGCCGACGTTATCAAGCTGGCGATGATTCGCGCCGAAAAAAATCTGAGCGGACTCGACAGCCGAATAATTATTCAAGTGCACGACGAACTTGTTTTGGAAGCGAAAACTTCGGAACTTGCCGCCGTCGAAAAAATTCTGCGTGACGCAATGGAAAACGTCGCAGAATTTTCCGTACCGATGATTATCGACATTCATTCGGGCGCGAACTGGTCACCTGCAAAATAACAAAAAATTTTCTCCTGCGCTTGCAGGGGATTTTTTTTGACGTGGCAAAACTTTTCTGCTAAAGTTCGTGACAAACCGATTTGAAGGAGAATTTCAATGGAATTTAGGGAAGTCATTGAGAAACGTCGCACGACACGGCAATTTTCCGACAAACCCGTCGAAGCGGAAAAAATCAAGCGCATAATCGAAGCCGGAATCAAAGCCCCGTCATTTGACCACATGCGCAAATGGAATTTTATCGTCTTGACGGACGAGAACGCCAAAAACAATGCAATTTCCATGATAAAAGAATTGCCGTGCTCAATCGACGAGCCGAAAAATCCGTTTCAAGAAATGGTTAAAATCGCATTCCCGAAACAACGCACGATGTTTGAGCAATCGAAGGCAATAATTTTGCCCGTCTTCAAAAGACACAGAGGAATTGCGAACGAAAAAGCATTCGGCAGACGATTTATGGATTTTGCCGAAATCTGGTGCGTGATAGAAAATATTTTTCTCGCAATCGCCGATGAAGGTTTGGCGAACACGATGAGAATTCCGACAGATAATCAACCCGAAGAAATTTTGCAGGCGGTCGGCTGTCCCGAAGATTATGTTTTGCCGTGCATGATAGGAATCGGCTATGCGGCAGAAAATGCGGAGTATCCGACGCAAATTTATCCAAAACTTGAAGATTGTATCCACTTCGAGAAATGGTAAATTTTCGGCGCACGATTTATAACGAAAAAACCCTTCGACAAGCCGTCGGAGGGTTTTTGTTTCAAAATGTCGCGTCGAAACGATTATGCGAGTGTCGCGTTGAATTTTTCAATCATTTTGACGGGACGATAACTTTCTTTCGCCTTGCGCAGACCTTCAAGCCCCATGTCTTCTTCGCGATTGATGTAAATCATGTCCGCCCACTCAGTTTCGACGAATTTTTGATTTATCGCCGCGTAAATCCCGCGAATCGACGAATCTGCCTTTTCGACGTGGATAACTGCCGTGTCCGAATTCAATTTTTCGCCGAACGTGAATGCCACGACTTTTCCGTCAAGCAAAATTGCGCCGCCTTTAAGGTTGAACCTGTCGAAGTGGTCAAAAATCTCGTGAATCGCGGCTTGTTCGTAGCAAATAAACGGATCGTCGGGATTTTCGCGCTTGTGCACTTTCGCCCAAATGTTCAGCTCCTCGCGACACTTCGGGATAATTTCTTTCGTTATCGGGACGTATTGCGCATTCGGATATTCTTTTTGAAACGCATTGAGATGATTTTTCTTGCCGTGAAACTTTCTGCCCGACAAATTTATCAAATCCTGCGCCAGATAAACGTAATCGAAGTTGTCTCGCTCTTCCGTGACGTTAAATTTCGCGTGCGGATACTTTTTCAGCTCGTCGGCAAAGATTTTTTCCACAACAACGAACATAAATTGCTTTTCGCCGTAATTTTCCGCCGCATATTGCAAAAATTTCGTAATAGCGTCCTGCATTTTGTCTTGTACGCCAATCGGTTGCCACGCCGCAAAATTTTTTTCGTCGAACGAGTACATATAAAGCACGTCATCTTCGACCGCCCAACGAAAATTCAACATTTCGCGCCACATAAACAGATTTGTGAACGTGTATTCGGCATTTTCGCAGTATCGCGCAGAAAAAAAGCTGTCAAACGTCGGTTTATCCGCGCAAGTCAATGGTTTGAAATTAATAATAATCAGCTCCTCAAAAATTTTTCATTGATTAATCGCCGCCGCCATCGTCGCCCGAATCATTGTCATCATCAAAATCGTCATCGTCATCGTCGTCGTGATGATGAATTCCGTGACGAAAATTATTGTCGTCGTCGGAAAAAGTGTCGGGAGTTTCACTGTTGCGGTAGCCCGCAGGACGATTATCCCTGAAAAGTCGTGCAAAAATAGACACGTCAATCACCTCAAGAAAAATATTCAATTCCCGCCTCGAAAAGTTGCTGATTTTTGTTTCCGTGAATGTTTTTCGCGACATTGACGCCGATTCGCTCGGAATGCCCCATTTTGCCGAAAATTTTCCCGCTCGCATCGGTAATTCCTTCAATCGCCCACGCGGAGCCGTTCGGGTTGAAAGGCAATTCGTTCGTCGGATTGTCGTCGAAGTCAACGTATTGCGTCGCAATTTGTCCCGCGTCCGAAAATTTTTTCAACCACGCGTCCGAAGCGACAAAACGACCTTCGCCGTGCGAAACGGGTATCGCGTGAACATCGCCGACAGAATTTTTCGCAAGCCACGGAGACAAATTACTTGCAATGCGCGTGCGAACGTATTGGCTGACGTGTCGACCAAGGCTGTTGTGCGTCAATGTCGGCGAATCTTCTTCGAGTTCGCGAATTTCGCCGTAGGGAAGCAATCCGAGTTTAATTAACGCTTGAAAGCCGTTGCAAATGCCCAAAATCAAGCCGTCGCGTTCGCGCAAAAGTTTCATGACTTCTTCGGCAATGCGCGGGTTGCGGAACGTCGCCGCAATAAATTTTCCGCTGCCGTCAGGCTCATCACCGCCCGAAAATCCGCCGGGCAACATGATAATCTGCGCGTCGCGAATTTTTTTCGCCATGACGGAAATACTTTCTTCGACTGCGGCGGGAGTCAAATTTTTCACGACAAAAACGTCGGGGATGCCGCCCGCATTTCGCCAAACTTTTGCGCTGTCGTATTCGCAATTCGTGCCGGGGAACACGGGAATAAAAATTTTCGGCTTAGCTTTGAGCTTCAAGCTTGTAGCTTTTAGCGGGAACGATTTCGGCTTAAAGCTTAAAGCTTCAAGCTTAAAGCTTTTAATTTTCGTCGGGAAAATTTTTTCAAGCGGCTCGGATAACGCATTTTTCACATCGTCAAGCGAAATTTCTTCGTCGCCGACAAAAATACTTGGCTCGGTAACCGTTTCGCCCAAAAGTTCAAAATCAAGTTCATCAATCGCCTCGACAATCAAGCTTCCGTAGTTTTTCGCGAAAATATTTTCCGTCGCCGCGAATTTAAATCCGATGTCGTTGCCGATAGCCATTTTGGAAATCGCCGCCGCAATTCCGCCGTTTTGCACGCTCGCCGCAGAAATAATTTTCCCCGCGCAGATTAATTCATGCACACGCGAAAAATTTTTCTTCAGCTCGTCGAAAATCGGAACGCCGTCTTTATCACGCGGACAACTTACCAAATAAATTTTATGCCCCGCCGATTTGAATTCGGGCGAAATAACTTTTGCCGCGTCAACTGCCGCAACAGCGAAACTTACAAGCGTCGGCGGAACGTGCAGATTTTCAAATGAACCGCTCATCGAATCTTTGCCGCCGATAGCCGCGACACCGAAATTTTTTTGCGCCGTGAACGCTCCGAGCAGTGCCGCCAAAGGTTTGCCCCATTTTTCGGGCGAATCGCCGAGTTTCTCGAAATATTCTTGGAACGTCAGATAAGCTTGCGAAAAATCCGCGCCGAGTGCCGTCAATTTCGCCAAACTCGAAGTTACGGCGTCAATCGCGCCGTGGAACGGACTTTGCTCCGAAATTTCCGCGTCGAATCCGAACGTCATTGCCGTTGCCGTCGAAGTTTCACCTTCGCAGGGAATTTTCGCGACCATGCCTTCAGCGGGCGTCAGTTGATTTTTTCCGCCGAACGGCATCAAAATTGTCGACGCGCCGATTGTCGAATCAAATCGCTCGACAAGACCTTTTTGCAAGCAAACGTTCAGCCCGCGCAAATTAGTTTGGAGTGAGGAGTTTGGAGTTTGGAGTTGTTTGGCGGGAGTTTGAATTTTCGCCGTGACGTGACGCTTAACGCCGTTCGTGTCGAAAAATTTGCGGCTGATGTTCACGATTTCGACGCCGCGCCAATTCATAATCATGCGACCGCCGTCGGTGACTTCCGCGACTTCGTAAGCCTCAAGATTTTCCGCGTCGGCAAGCGAAATGAATTTTTCAACGTCGCCCGCGTCAAGCACAACTGCCATTCGCTCTTGCGATTCGGAAATTGCAAGCTCAGTGCCGTCGAGCCCGTCATATTTTTTTCGCACGGCGTCAAGATTTATCTTCAAGCCCGCAGAAAGTTCGCCGACAGCAACCGCCACACCGCCCGCGCCGAAGTCGTTGCAACGTTTGATGAGTTTCGCCGCGTCGGGATTTCTGAACAGACGTTGAATTTTTCTTTCAGTCGGGGGATTGCCTTTTTGGACTTCCGCGCCCGCCGTCGTCAAAGATTTTATCGTATGAACTTTGCTGGAGCCGGTTGCGCCGCCGATTCCGTCGCGTCCCGTGCGTCCGCCGAGCAAAATAACTTTGTCGCCGGCTTTCGGGCGTTCGCGCACGACATTTTCACACGGAGCCGCCGCAATTACTGCGCCGATTTCCATGCGTTTGGCGAGATAGCCTTCGTGATAAATTTCCGCAACCTGTCCCGTCGCCAAGCCGATTTGGTTGCCGTAACTGCTGTAGCCTTGAGCCGCGCCGCGCACAATTTTTTTCTGCGGAAGTTTGCCCTTCAACGTTTCGGAAAATTTTTTACGCGGATCTGCCGCACCAGTCACGCGCATCGCCTGATAAACGTAGCTTCTGCCGCTCAACGGGTCACGAATCGCGCCGCCGAGACAAGTTGCCGCCCCGCCGAACGGTTCAATTTCCGTCGGGTGATTGTGCGTTTCGTTTTTGAACATGACGAGCCAATCTTCGTCGCGCCCGTCGATTTTCGCGGTGATTTTGATTGAACAGGCGTTAATTTCTTCGGACACGTCAAGATTTTTCGGGCGAACAATTTTCGCGCCGATTGTGCCCAAATCCATAAGCGAAATATCTTTTTCGGGCTTGTGGACGCTCAAATATTCGTCGAAAGCGCGGCGAATAACTTCGGATTCAATTTCGACGCTGTCAATCGCGGTCGTGAAAGTTGTATGTCGGCAATGGTCGCTCCAATACGTGTCGATAACTTTAATTTCGGTTATCGTCGGCGGTCGGCGTTCGTCGTCGCGAAAATATTTTTGGCAGAATTTCAAATCGTCGAGATTCATTGCAAGCCCGCGTTCGCTCAAAAAATTTTTCAATGCGGCGTCGTCAAAATCGTTGAAGTCGTTTAAAATCTCAACGTCGGCGGGAATTTCTGCGGAAACTTTCAACGTCGCGGGCAGGTCGAAACTTGCTTCGCGTGATTCAATCGCGTTAATCGAATAATTTTTGATTTTGGCAACGTCGTCCGCCGAAATGTTTCCAATAAGCGAAATTACCTGCGCGGAATGAATCGTCGGCAAATCTTTTCCCGTGACGAGCTGAACGCATTGCGCGGCGGAATCTGCGCGTTGGTCGAATTGTCCCGGCAAAAATTCCACGGCGAAAGTTTTTTCGGCGTCAATGTCGGCGGGCAACTCAAAATAAAAATTATCGACATTCGGCTCACGAAAAACGATGTCGCGAACTTTCAAAAAATCTTCGTCGCTCAAATCCTCAATGTCATAGCGAACGAGCAATCTGACGGCGGAAAGATTTTTCACGTCGAGAGTTTCTTTGAAGTCCTCAAGCAAATTTTTCGCGGGAACGTCGAAGCCCGTGCGTTTTTCGACGTAAATTCTCCGAACCATTGGCAAGCCTCCCCAAAAGTTTTAAGTGATTCTATCACAGACGGCGAAAAAAAAACAGTTTCGGGCGTTTGAAACTGCTTTCAGCGTCAAAGTCGTGTTGACAGTCTTTATTTTTTATTGTAACCTTCAAGAAGTTTTGGAGACCTTTTTATGATGAAACTTGATTGGCATGAACCGAATTTTATTTCGCAAAGAAACTTTTCGCTTGCGAGCGACACTTCGACTGTAAATATTTATCTTCTGCGGAAAAAATACAATATCGCAGTCTCTGAACACGACGGAATACTTTTTCGACGCTACAACGGCGCAAAAATTAATCGAAACGGCTACGGATTTCCGCTTTCGACTAATTTTTTTGACTTAAACGCGGCGATTGAGCTTTTGAAGGCAGATTCGCTCTCTCGCGGTGAAAATTTGCGATTTTGTCTTTGCAATGAAGTTCAACGCGCCGAAATTGATAAATTTTGTAATGTCGATTGGCATTTTTTCGACGGCGACAGCGATTATATCTACAAAAGAGGCAGTTTGGCTGAATTGACGGGACGAAACCTGCATCGGAAGAAAAATTTCTTCAATCGTTTCATGAAAACCTATTCCGAAATAAAATTTTTGCCGATTACGACTGAAAATCTTCCCGAGGCGTTGAATATTGCCGAAAATTGGGCGTCCGAACACGATTTAGACGATTCGTTGAGAAATGAACTGTCAAGTATTTATGATGCCGCAAATAATTGGCAAAATCTCGGAATGCGCGGCGGAATTCTCTATGCAAACGGCGAACCGGCGGCGATGGTCATGTTTTCTGTCTTATCGGAGCAATGTATCGACTTACATTTCAAAAAATCGACGAAAAAATTTGCCGTAAACGGCTCATTTACGGCGATAATAAAATTTTTGGCATCCTTGAAAGAGCTTGAGGATTACGAATACATAAATTTTGAAGAAGACATGGGCATAGTCGGTTTAAAAAATGCAAAATCGGCTTACAGACCCGAATTCAAGCTGAAAAAATATTATGGAGAGGTTTTCGTCTGATGAAAGAGACTTTTTGCGGTTTTCAATTCAAAAAAATGTTTTTCATTGCTCTCATCATGCTGACGGCATTTTCTCTTTCAGGTATAGTTGATTTTATATTGGCGGCGCGACTTTTCGACGATAATGCAATGGCAGCGGTAAATTTAGTGACGCCGATTTTTTTGTCGTAGCTTTTTTGTCGTCAATGATCGGAACGGGCACGTCGTATCTGTATTCTTTTGAAATCGGAGCTTTTCGGCAGGAAGATGCAAATAAATTTGTCGGTCAAGGCGCAATTTTGGCTGTAACGTCGTCAATTCTTCTTGCGCTGATACTTTTTTTCGGTCAAGATATATTTTTTTCGTTTTTTGACGTTACCGGAGAGATTGAAACTTTTGCTCGCGAATATTATTCGTTATTTTTCCTGTCGGCAGCGATTAACCCGATATATTTTCTAATGTATGTTATAGTTTATGCGGACGGCGGCGGAAAAAATGGAGTTATCGCGACTTTTTTAAGCCTTTTCGTAAATATTGTCTCGTCAATCGTACTCGGAATGAAATTCGGCATAGCGGGAATAGCTTTGGGAACTTTTTTGGGATATTTGTCGGCAATAGCAGTGTTTGCGAAGTGGATTTTATTTGGTTCGCAGACTTTGAAGCCGATTTTGCATATTTCCCCGTCGAAAATTCTAAAAGTTTTTAAGTTAAGCTATATACACGCGTCATTTTATATCTATATCGGCTTTGGCAACATAATTTTGAATGCATTTTTCTTAAAAGTGTTCGGCGAGCAAAATTTTCCGATTTTATCGGTCGTGATGAGCTTTTTACAGTTCTCCCGTTTCCTTTTCAGCTTTGCGGAGTCGACTGAACCGATCGTAAATGTTTATTTGGGCGAAAAAAACTTCGACGGCATAAAAAAAGTAATGAAAATCGCGATAAAAGCGGCGTTATCGTTTGGCGCAGTGTTAATTCCGATAATTTTTATCTTCAGCGCGAATATTGCCGGGCTTTTCAGCATTGGAGACGAAATTTTAGCCGAAACGGTCTTTGCAATACGCTCAATATCGTTTTCAATTCCGTTTATCGCGCTACTTTACCTGTTCACGACGTATTATCAGATCTGCGGGCACATGAAAATATCATTTTCGCTGACATTCTTCAAGGATTTTGGATTTTATATCGCACTGCCCTTGATTTTCGGATTATCTTTTGGCATCGAGGGATTTTTTATCGGAATGATGCTTGTATCGATGATAAGTTGCTTGGTAGTTGCGATTTTCCTGCGCGTCCGCTATAAAAATATGTTTCCGTTGCTTTTGACGCCGAAAGATATTGTTTCGCGAGACGAAATTTTGACTTTGGATAAAGTTTTGGAACTTCGAGACCGGTCGGAAAAAGAATTTCGGATTCGCGGCTTTGATTCAAAGATTTTGATGAAAACTTCGCTGATTGTTGAAGAAATCGGCATGTTGATTATGGAGAATAACCCAAAAAAAGAAGTTTTAGTCGAGTTGACTCTGATTTTTGATGAAAAACCGTGCATTATCATTCGAGACAACGGCAAACACTTTGATTTAACGGACGAGGCAGTCAATTCGTTCAGAAGTTTTTTCATATACAGCATTTTGGAGGGCGGAAATATTTTCCGAAAGTATTTGACGACGCAAAATTACAATCGACACATATTTAATTCGATAAACGACTAAAAACCCCCCGACGCGTTGTCGAGGGGTTTAAGCTTAATTTATTGCTTTGAATCGTGGTTAAATTTGTTTGTGCAGACTATTCTGATATATTTGTTGCTTCATTGTCCGTATCTGTTAAAACTTTTCGCGCCAATTCGCAATCCAAAGTTATTTCACCTGTTGAAAAGTAATAATCGACAAATAAATCGTGTTCTGCATGTTCGGAATAGGTTTTTATCCTGCCGATGAGTAAAATTTTTTCCAAATCTTCTTTTGTAATGGAGTCTACGTCAGGTTTTTTCATTTAAATCATCACTTCTCGATTAAAAACTTGGCGCGAACATTATAAAAAAAAAAAAAAACGGATGTCAAGTTGTGTTTGAGCTAAATTTTCTTAATTGAAATTTCCAATCGTTTTTTACAAGTGCGGACGTTCGTGGTAAAATTTCTGTCGGAGGTGTTTGACATGAAAAAATTTTATTTATTGACGCTGTTGCTCGTGACAATTTGCGCAACGACATTCGCCGCAGAAAATCCCTTGCCGCCACCGACAATTTCGGTCAACGGTGAAGGTTTCGTCGAAGTCGCGCCCGACAGAGCAATAATTTCGCTCGGAGTGGTGACACGCGACAAAAATTCTGCCGCCGTTCAATCAGCGAACGCCAAAGCCGCGAATTCGGTTATAAATTCGATTGTCGCGTTGGGAATTGAGCGCAAAAACATTTCAACGGGCAATTACAGCTTTTATCCGACGTATAAGCATTCCGACAACGGGCGAAGCGAAATTACCGGCTACGAGGCGACGAATTCAGTTACAATTATCGTCGACGATTTAAATCTTGTCGGCAAAATCATTGACGCGGCACTTTCGCACGGAGCCAATCGCGTTGACAACTTGAATTTCGGTTTACGTGACAAAAATTCTGCTCGCGACGAAGCTTTAAAACTTGCGATACTTGACGCCAGACACACGGCGGAAGTTGCGGCAGCCGCGTTGGGAAAAACGATTGTCGGCGTGCGTAACGTGATGATAAATTCAAGTTCGGTAAGTTCGCCGCGAAATGCCAAACTTGCTCGCGCAATGGAAGATTCGATTAACGCCGAAACACCGATTGAGTCGGGAACCGTGCAATGTTCGGCGTCCGTGCACGTCGAATTTGAAATTCGTTAAGCGCGCAAAAAAAAATCTCCTGCCGACGCGACGGGAGCCGCTGATTCCTCAGCAAAGAAATGTATGAGCAATGCCTCCCCGAACGGGGAAAACTTTTCGCCAAAAGAAAAACGCCCTATTGCGGGCGCGGGACGAAATTAATTAGAAATGTGGAATTTGGAATTAGGAATGATTACAAAATTAATTCTTCATTCCTCATTTCAAATTCCTAATTACAGTTAATCCCCTTCCCGTCACTCGCAGGTCAAACGGTGATTGTTAATCGAGCAGTTCTCCCGACTTCGGCTCATTGCTCCTCTGCGCCTTCCCAGGTTAGCTTTGAGCTTTGAGCTTTTAGGAAAATTCCCTTAAAGCTTAAAGCTTATACCTTAAAGCTTAACTCCCAGTGACATAACTTATGCAGAATCGCTCCCCGCTACGGTGGCGTGACCGTTCCGGCTTTTGACCGGATTCTCTATTGAGTCTTGCGACACTCGATCCAATCGCTATGAAATTTTCAACGCGCACATAATCCTACAAATCGCCGCGTTTGTCAACGAAAATTTTTCCGCGAACGTTGACAGCGTTTTGAAGATTTGCTAGACTGCCAAAATCGAAGGCGTTCCTCTGCACGCACGGCACGAACGTCGAAAAGATTGGAGGACTTAATTTGAATATCATCGAACTTTTGGAACGCGAACAACTTCGCGAAAACATTCCGCAATTCGCTCCCGGCGACACCGTGCGCGTCCATGCAAAAATCGTTGAAGGCAACCGCGAACGCATTCAGGTTTTTGAAGGCGTCGTTATCGGTCGTCAAGGCAGCGGCGTGCGCGAAATGTTCACTGTCCGCAGAATTTCTTACGGCGTCGGCGTCGAAAGAATTTTCCCCGTGCATTCTCCGCGTGTCGAGAAAATCGAAGTCGTTCGCCGCGGTGCAGTCCGTCGCGCCAAACTTTATTATCTGCGCAAACTCACGGGCAAGGCGGCTCGCATCAAGGAAAAGAAACAGAAATAAGCAATGTCAAATTTCAATCAAAAAGTTCCCGTCAACACGGCGGGAATTTTTTTCGTTGATGTGTCGACAAACTTTTTTGTTATCCGTTGCTCTTGCATTATACATTCAAGTGCACAAAGAAAATTCGCGTCAGATAAATTCAATCGAAGCGACGATTTTAAGTTGCCGTAGTCACGTTCCGAAATTGATATTGCAAAGTGTAAAAAGTATGATAAAATGTCTCCGCTTAGCGCAGGCAGAATTTTTTTCCAACAGAAGGGAGCTATCCGACAGATGTGGGGTTTTTTTGGCGGTTTGTCGCACGACATGGGAATTGACCTTGGGACGGCGAACACTCTTGTACACGTCAAAGGTCGTGGGATTGTCCTGCGTGAACCTTCGGTCGTAGCGATAAAAAATGACACGGGTGAAGTTTTGGCGGTCGGCGAAGAGGCAAAGCAGATGATTGGTCGCACGCCCGGCAATATAATTGCGATTCGCCCGATGAAAGACGGCGTCATTGCCGATTTCGACGTGACGCAAGCAATGCTGAAATATTTCATCAGCAAGGCAATGAATTCAAAATCTTTCGTTCGTCCGCGAGTTGTCGTCGGCGTGCCTTCGGGCGTCACCGAAGTTGAAAAACGCGCAGTTATCGACGCGGCTCAACAGGCGGGTGCACGTGAGGCATATTTGATTGAAGAACCGATGGCTGCGGCTATCGGCGCGGGACTTCCCGTCGAAGAGGCAACCGGCAACATGGTCGTCGACATTGGCGGCGGCACAACTGAAATTGCGGTTATTTCTCTCGGCGGAATTGTCGTCAGTCGTTCGATTCGTATCGGCGGCGACGAAATGGATTCGTCGATAATCCAATACATTCGCCGCATGTACAGCTTGATGATTGGCGAACGCACGGCGGAAGAAATCAAAATCAAAATCGGCACGGCAATCGTCATGCCCAAAAACGATAAAGCTATGCAGATTCGCGGACGCGACTTGGTCAGCGGTTTGCCGAAAAATGTCGAAGTCAAATCAAGCGAAGTGCGCGAAGCTCTTGCCGAACCGATTTTCAAAATCGTCGACGCGGTCAAAAGCACGCTCGAAAAAACTCCGCCGGAACTTGCGGCGGACATTATGGATCACGGCATTGTTATGACCGGAGGCGGCGCGCTCCTTGCCAATCTCGACAAATTAATTTCAAACGAAACGGGAATGCCGGTTATCATTGCCGACGACGCTTTGAGTTGCGTGGGCGAAGGCACGGGCAGATCTCTTGAAAATATGAACTTGCTTAAACGCGTTGTTATGACATCCAAAAAGCTGAGACAATGAACAAAAAGCTTCGTAAGGAAAAAACGCCGGACATCAAAAAAATTATCGCGCTGATTTTCGTATTTATCAGCGTTTTTTGTGCTGTATTCTTCGCGGCAAGAAGTAAATTTGCCACGCCCGTCACGGACAAGACAGCAATGGCAATCGTTGCGCCGTTCCAACGTTTTTTTTCATGGGCGGGCAGTCAACTTGCATTCATTAAAGATACGGTTACGGAAATTTCCACGTTGCACGAACAGAATAAACAACTGCGCGAGGAAGTCGAACTTTTACGGGCGCAAAATTTGACGGCGTCGGAATACGCGTCGGAAAATCAACGCTTGCGGGATTTGCTCGGCTACAAAAAAGTCGCGATACAATTTGACTTGGTGGCGGCGTCGGTTATCGGGCGCGAGTCGGCAACGTGGTCAAGCGTTATCGTCATAAATCGCGGAACACTCGACGGCGTCGCGAACAATATGGCGGTCGTCACCGAATTAGGTTTGGTCGGGCACGTCATGGAAGCCGGAGTAAATTCGTCGAAAGTTCAACTTTTGATTGATCCGCGCTCATCTGTCGGCACGCTGATTCAACGCCCCGAATCACGGGTTGCCGGTATCGTCGAAGGCGACATAAAAAATCCGAATCATCCCAAGATGGTCAACATCCCGAAAGATTCTGACGTGCAAGTTAATGACATGGTCGTCACGTCGGGATTCGGCGGCGTCTACCCGAAAGGAATTGTCGTCGGCAAAATTGTCGAAGTGCACAACGAGGAAGCCGGTCTGCTCAAATACGGCGTGATTGAAACTTCCGTCAACTTCCAAAAGCTTGAGGACGTGGCGATAATCGTTGCGTCGAGAGAAGCTCCGCCCGAACCGTTGCAACCGCCGCCGCAAACGCCGGGCACGGAAACGGATCCTTACGAGACCGCGCAGAAACTTCAGGCGGCTCAACAGCAAATTCAAGACGCACAACAACAAGTTCAGGACGCGCAGAAAGAACAACTTGAGCGAGCCGGCTACGTCCCCGAAACGCCGCGTGAAGATTTTTCGTCCGAAGACCGCGAAACGCCACGTGAAGATTTTTCGTCTGGAAACCGCGAGGAGGCGTGGCGATGAAAGTTATCGGGCTGTGGGCAATGTTGACGATTGTGCTCTACGCCCTGCAGACTTCGTTGCTGACGTTCGTGAACTTCGACGGATTCAGCGCGAATTTGATGCTGTTGTTAATCGTGTCGGTCGCGTTCGTGCGCGGGCACAAGTACGGAATTTTTTTCGGCTTTATCGCGGGAATGTTGCAAGATTTAACTTCGGGCAGTTATTTCGGGCTTGCGACGTTCAGTTATATGACAATCGGATTCGTTTTCGGGAAATTTTCCGTCAATCTTTTTCGCGAGCAGGCACTGTTGCCAGTTATCGGCTCAATTCCCGCGCTGGCGTTTCATTTCGCGATAATCGTCGCTTTTTTGTTCATGCTGGACAAACAAATTGACGCGTTGAAACTTTGGCGCACGGATTTTTGGCCGACGGCGATAATGCAGGTCGTTTTGGCTTATCCCGTGCATAAACTTGTTTGCGAATTGAACGAGTACGCGAAAAAACATCGATAGGAGCTTTAAGCTTTAAGCTTTGAGCTTTAAGGATTTAAACCTGCAATCGGCTAACAGCTTACAGAGGAGGAATTTTTTTGAAAGTTAGCGAGCAAGACATCAAAACCGTGGCAAGTTTGTCGCGGCTCAAAATTCGTCCGGAAGAGACTGCCGAGGTCACTGAACAACTCGACAAATTTTTGACTTACGTCGAAAATCTCAAGACAATCGACACGACGGATATTGAGCCGACAACTTACGCGTTGCCAATGCAAAACGTTTTTCGTGCGGACGAAGTCAAACCGTCACTTGAGCGAGAACTTGCGCTGTCGAATGCGCCGCTTGCCGAAGACGGTTATTTTAAAGTTCCGAGAGTATTGGAGGCTTGAACATGAAAAAATTTTTGGGTGCATCGCTTTTGGCGGGAACAATGCTTTTCAACACGGCGACGGCTGATGCGGCTCCCGCTCCGAAAAATGACCGCGAAACGATTTATCAAGTCGCTCTGCTTCAATCGCTGACGATGGGTTATTTCGACGGCTCAATCACCGTCAAAGATTTGAAAACTTTCGGCGATACGGGCATCGGCACGTTTGAAGGACTCGACGGCGAAATGATCGTTCTTGACGGCGTTGTTTACCGTGCGAATCAACAATGCAAAATCAACGTCGTCAAAGACAATATCACCGTGCCTTTCAGCAACGTCACGTTTTTCGACAAAGATTTTTCCGTCAACCTGAACAACGTCGACGATAAAGAAGCTCTCGAAAAAATTTTGGATTCGTACGTCGACAAACACGGGCGCAACAGTTTTTACATGGTGAAAATTACGGGCAAATTCAATTCGATTCACGTCCGCAGTGAAAGTGGCGCGTCGAAACCGTATCCGACTTTGGTTGAGGCTTTGAAAACTCAAAACGAAGTCACGGCGGAAAATATTGGCGGCACGATTGTCGGACTGTACTGCCCTGATTTCATGAGTTCGCTCAATTCGACGGGCTGGCATTTCCATTTCATTTGCGAAGGCAGACAATTCGGCGGGCACGTTCTCGGCGTGAGCGTCGACCATGCCGAAGCGCAATTCGACAAGACCGAAACTTTCCGCATGAACTTGCCGAAGATGAACAATTTCAACGACCTGAACTTCAACAAAGATTTGAGCGAAGAAATTCGCATTGCCGAAAAGGATTCCCAACGCTGAGGAGGAAATTTTTTGGAACTCTACAACAAGACCGCGCACGAGTTGCACGAACTTTTACAGACGAAACAAATTTCTGCGGCAGAATTGACTGCCGATATTTTTTCGCGTGTCGACGAAGTTGAAGACAAAATCGGCGCGTATCTCGAAATTACACGTTCAAAAGCTCAAGCCGACGCCAAAGCCGTCGACGAAAAAATTTCTCGCGGCGAAAAAATTTTCCCGCTTGAAGGCATTCCCTGCGCGGTTAAAGACAACATTTGCACGAAGGGAATCAAAACAACTTGCGCGTCGAAAATTCTTGAAAATTTCGTGCCGCCGTATGACGCGACCGCTTACAAAAAACTTTCCGCGCAAAATCCGATTTTGATTGGCAAGGCGAATCTCGACGAATTTGCAATGGGCGGCTCAACGGAAAATTCGGGCTTTCACGTCACGCACAACCCGCACGATTTGGAACGTGTGCCCGGCGGAAGTTCCGGCGGAAGTGCGGCGGCTGTCGCGGCGTGTGAAGCAATTTTCGCGCTCGGCTCGGACACGGGCGGTTCAATTCGTCAGCCGGCAAGTTTCTGCGGCGTCGTTGGAATGAAACCGACTTACGGACGTGTTTCGCGTTACGGACTTGTTGCCTATGCAAGTTCGCTTGACCAAATCGGTCCGATAACTCGCGACGTGATGGACTGCGCTCAAGTTCTCAACGCCATTGCCGGACGCGACGAAATGGATTCAACATCGACGGCGGCGGACGTGCCCGACTTCACGAAAAGCCTTGTTGCCGACGTTAAAGGTTTGAAAATCGGTTTGCCCAAAGAATATTTCGTTAAAGGCATCGACGCTGAAGTTGAAACGGCCGTGCGCAACGCCGCGAAAAAATTTGAGGCACTCGGCGCGGAAATTTCCGAAATAAGTTTGCCGCACACCGATTATGCAATTTCGACTTACTATCTGATTGCGCCCGCCGAAGCCGCCACGAATCTCGAACGCTATGACGGTGTCAGCTACGGCGCACGCGTCGACGGCGTGGACGTTGTCGAAATGATGACGAACACCCGCACGGAAAAATTCGGCGCGGAAGTCAAACGCAGAATTATGATCGGCAACTACGCTTTGAGCGCGGGTTATTACGACGCTTATTATCTCAAGGCGTTGAAAGTTCGCACGCTGATTCAAAAAGATTTTGTCGACGCGTTCAAAAATGTTGACTTGATTCTTGCGCCGACCGCTCCGACTGCCGCGTTTAAAATTGGCGAAATGGTTTCCGACCCGCTGAAAATGTATCTGCAGGACGTGTGCACCGTGCCGCTTAATTTGGCGGGCTTGCCGGGCATTTCGATTCCCTGCGGCGTCACGAAAGACAATTTGCCGATTGGTTTCCAGCTGATTGGCAAAGCACTTGATGAAGCGACGATTATTCAAGCGGCGTTCACTTACGAACAATGTTAAAATTCATAGCCGATAAAACTTACGGCGAAAGTTATCGCACGTCGAAATTTGAGCTTGATCCGGAAATTTCCTCCGCGCAAATCGAATACGACGCGCCAACAGAAATTGTCATGAAACACAGAGGCGAGACTCGTCCACCGAAAAATTATGCTTTGCTCAAAGGAACTGCCGACAGATGTTCTTCGAGCGATTTGCAGATTTTGAATTATTTTTTGGACGGCTCTCGCCGTGTTTTTAAAGTTGACGACATTGCTTATCTGCGAAGTTCCCGCAAAATGATTTATCCGATTGTCGCGGGGCAAGTTGTCGCCGGCTGTTGTCGACGCGTCGATAAAAAGTTGCACGAAGAAAATTTTTTGTCGGAAATTGTCCTTGCGTTGCCCTGCATTGCGAATCCCGACGGTCACAAGGGATTTTTTCCGAAACTCGTCAGTGACATTAACGCTCAACTTGCCGAAAGAAATCCTTCGATAAGACTGGCGAAAATTTTGCCGTACAATACTAATCACAATCCCGCCGAAAAATTTGAAGCCCGCGCCGTTGCTTTGATAATGGAGCAAATGCATGACGCAGAAAAAAATTTGGTTGCCGAACTGGTCAGGCGCGGCAAACTCGACAGAAAAAACTATCTTGTTAAGGACGGTTCGTTGGAGTATCGCATTTTGCCAAGTGACAAGAAAAAATTCAACGCGAAAAACTACAGCTTTGTTATTGGCGTCTCGAAGAAGTTCAATCCCGCGTTGATAAAAGATTCTTCCAACAAACTTAATCCCGGACTTGTCGCCGACTTACCGCCGTATTGTCGCACGCCCGTCACGATTTTTCAGCGAACAGACAATCTTCACGGTGGCAATAAATTCGCGGTATGGTATCTGCGCTTGCATGATAAACAATTTTCTGATTCGCCGTTCGACGGCGTTGTTAAGGTCGAAAAAATTTTGGTCACGGACGCCGAACGCGAAAACGAACAAATTGACAGCGATGAAGTCGATCTTTTGAGCGCGTACTTGCTGAACGAGCGCAATCCTGTTTGCTACGGCACGGACAGTCGCTGGGCAAATCATATTTACCCGATTTTTTTAACGGAGAGTTTCGTCAAGTCGCGTTTCATTTCCGCAGAAACTTTTTTACATTTGTTTTGAGATAAATTTAATCGAAGTGACGGGCTGAAAATTTTTGACGGATGAATCAAATTGGATGCAACGTCACGTTGCTTCTGAGGTGACAACATGAGCGAAATTATCGGGCGCGTAGCGGCGACGGAAAAATTTCCCGCGACGATGGATAAATTTTATTTTTGGACGGCTGACGACTTTCGACTTAACGCTTTTGACGTGGTGAAGGTCGCGCATGTTGACGGTTCGTTTTCTTTCGGCACGGTGGAAAATATTTTTCACATCACCGACGCGAAAAGTTTCTTAACAAATTATATTTCGTGCGATTTCGGTAACACGACGGTTGAGGCACCGACTTTGCGCATCGGCATGAATTACGTCGAAGTTGCCGTTTCTTTCAATACGAAAAATATTTATACGCCCGTCAAAAATGATTCGCCCGTCATGCTTGCCGACGCTTCGGAGATTGAAATTGCTTTGGGGCTCGACAAAATCAAAAATAAATTGCCCTGCGGCTTCCTGCGCATGTATGAAGGTCACGAGTCGCGGGAAATTTTTTTGCCCGTCAATTTGGACGCTCAATTTCTGTTGGGCTCCGAAGGGGCGCATTTGAACATTTCGGGCATTTCGGGTTTGGCGGCGAAAACAAGTTACGCAATATTTTTGATGAAGTCCGTACAAGAAAATTTTTCCGATTGTGCCTTCGTGATTTTCAACGTCAAGGGAAAAGACTTGCTTGCTCTCCACAAGCCCAACGACGACAATTCCGACGCGCAGATTTATCAATCGCTGAACTTGAGCAACTCGCCTTTTGAAAATGTTCGCTACTATGCGCCGAAAAATCGTTACGACAATCAAGTTACAAGTTATCTGCCGCAAAAGGACGTTGAGGAATATCTTGCCGCCGATTTGCTGAAACGTTTCGTTTATGTTTACGAGGAAGACCGCGAGTCGCTTGAAATGCTCTTCGCCGATATTGATGATACGACACAAACGATGGATTCCATAATCAGCAAGATAATTGATCCGAGTGATTACGACTTCGGCGAAATTCAGACGTGGGAAGAATTTTTGAACAAAGTCAACGAACTGGCGCAAAAAGGCAACGCCGGCAATTCCAAAGAAATTTCCGTGCTCAGCTGGCGAAAATTTAAACGTATCGTCAACAAGGCGATTAAAACAGATCCGATGTTTGTCGGGCGTGAAATTCTCGAAAGGCGGGAATGTCGCCTTGAAGATGAGCTGAAGAAAATTTCTGCGGGTTCGGTCAACGTGATTGACATTGCAAAACTCGGTACAGACAAGCAGGCGTTCGTTTTCGGCGACGTGCTCAAGACGATTTACAAGCTCAAACTCGGCGAATACGACGGTATCAATCCGCCGTCGAAAATTGTTGTCTTCGTCGATGAGCTGAACAAATTCGCGTCGAAAGATACCGCCAAAAATTCGCCGATATTGCGCGAGATTCTGGACATTGCCGAACGCGGGCGATCGCTGGGAATAATTCTTTTCGGCGCGGAACAATTTCGCTCGAACATTCACGGACGAGTTACGGGCAACTGCGCGACGCTTGCTTTCGGGCGCACGAACGTTTTGGAGACGACGACCAAAGATTATTCCGCGTTGCCTTCGACGTACAAAAATATTTTGACGCGGCTTGAGCAGGGCGAATATTTGATACAAAATCCCGTCTTCCGCTCGTTGCTTAAAGTCAAATTCCCGAAGCCGGCTTACAAACAATTCAAAGACTAAGGAGGCACCGCAATGCGCAAACTTGTTTTTGGCAAAAGAACCTTGCGTAGCATCGCGACTGACACGTATGGAAATGACCAAATTGTTTTTCGCGAATACGTTCAGAATTCTTGCGACGCGATATATGACGCGATTAAAGCGGGTATTTTGGCGAACGGTGAAGACAAAGTTACAATCGACATCGACAAATCTGCGCGCAAAATCACAATCGAAGACAACGGCAATGGCGTTTCCGTGTTGGATTTCGAGAGCAAGATACTTGACATCGGCAACTCCGACAAAAAATCGGGAACTCACAGAGGCTTTTTCGGTCAGGGACGACTTTGCGGGCTCGCGTACTGCAATACTTTGATTTTCACCTCGACGCGTAAAGGCGAACCTAAACTTTCAAAGGCGACTTTCGACGCAGAAAAACTCAACGACATGCTCAATGACGACGAGAAATACACCGCCGAAATTGTCCTCAATTCCGTCGTGAAATTCGACGAAATAGAAGACAAAGACATAGTCGATGAACATTTTTTCAGGGTCGAACTTTTGAACGTTACGAGCGAAGTTCTGCTTGATGTCCATGGGATTCGCGATTATCTGTCGTTCGTCGCGCCCGTAACTTACGATTCGCAATTCACTTTTCAAACGGAGATTTACAAACACGCTACCGAATTGAACTTCAAAATCACCGAATACAGAATTGAAGTCAACGGCGAACAGCTCGTCAAAAATTACAAGACCAACATCAGGACGAAGTCGGGCGACGATAAAATTTTTGGCGTGGAGTTTCGCGACCTTTACGACGCGGACGACAACTTAATCGCGTGGCTGTGGTTCGGCTTGTCGGAATTCAAGGGTGTCCTTTCTGAAAAGCACGAAGAACCTTCGCACAAAATGCGCGGCCTGCGTCTGCGTGTCGGCAACCTTCAGCTCGGTGGGTGGAATGCCCTGGTTGCTTTGTTCAAAGAACAACGAGGCACGAAATTTTTTATCGGCGAAGTTCATGCGGTTGATACGAATTTGAAGCCGGACGCTCAACGCGATTATTTTGCCGCGAACACCGCCCGCAAAATGTTCGAGAAATTGTTAGGCGAATGTTTCATCGAACTGGACGACATTTATCACGACGCCTCGGACATTCGCAGTGCGCAAAAGGCAATTAACGCGCCCGCCAAAGCCAAAGCCGAATTCGACAAACGGTCAACGCCGTACAAAAAAGCTCATCAAGCCGAACACGAAGCCGCAATTTTGATGTTGACGAAAGCCGCCGACAAAGCCGAAGTTAAACTTGCCGACATGCGTCAAAAGGCCGAAACAACGCCCGACAGCGCACAGTCCAAAATCGTTCGCCGTATACTCGAAAATCATCCGACAGTTCAACCCGTCGATACGCCGACAGACACGGGCGACAATTCGATAATACCCCCCCCCCGAAGTGGTTTCCCGCCGTCGAACTGGTCACGCAAACAACGCGACGTTTATTGGGCGATTGAAGCCGTTATCATTGACAACCCGAAACTGGCGGGCAACGCTCTCCTCGACAAAATTAAAGAAGAGCTCGCCAAATGAACCGCCGCGTCCTGCTGATAGAACCCAACTACAAAAACAAATACATCCCGTCGAATTTGATGAAGCTGTCGACGTATTTTCGGTGTGTGTGCGGGGACGACGTGCGATTTTTCAAGGGCGATCTGAAACGTTTCGGCGCACAACTTTTGCTTGAAAAATTTTTCGCCGTGGATTGTGACGACGTGCCGATTTTGTTTCGCCCGCCCGAAGATAAATCGGAGCCGGCAAAACTTTTTGGTCAACATGAAAAATTTTTGCTCGACTACATTCGCACGGGGAAAAAATCTTTGCTCGACGCCGTGCCGAATCTGCGCGAAGATTTTTTTTGCTTAGATTTTCTGGAGGATTTACACAAGCGTTTCAAGTGCGAAGACTTCCCGACGTTCGATATAATCTGCGTCAATTCGCTGTTCACGTTCTTTTTTGACGTGACTGTCGCCACGATAAATTACGCGAAAAAATTTCTGGCACGCGGCGGAAAAATTTTTGTCGGCGGAGTGGCGGCGACTCTCGTTCCGAAATTTTTTCAAGACGAAACCGGTATCAAGCCGCACATAGGACTTTTGGACAAGCCCGACGACTTAGGCAAAAGCGACGACGTTATCATTGACACGTTGCCGCCCGATTATTCGATTCTCGACGAAATCGACTACAAATATCCCGCCGCCGACGCATATCTGACTTACACGACGCGGGGTTGTATTCGCAAATGCACGTTTTGCGCGGTGAGCAAACTTGAGCCGGAATATAAAGACCACGTGAAAATTTTTGAGCAACTCAAGCTGACCGATGAACGTTTCGGCGCGAAAAGAAATCTTTTGCTCATGGACAACAACGTTTTGGCTTCCGCAAAATTCGACGAGGTTATCGACGAAATTATTGCGTGCGGCTTCGGCAAGGGCGCGACTTATCTGCCGCCCGACGAATATTCAATCACGCTGAAAAATCTGCGCGCAGGTTTCAACGACCGCGCTTGTCTTCGGAAAATTATTTCGCTGTACAACGAACTTGAAAATAAATTGCCGGAAAATTTGGCGGGCGAATTTTATGCGGCGCGTGAAAAAAATTTTCTGCTGTGCGTGCCGTCCGCGACCAAAGAAAAAATTTTTGAGCTTGATGATTATGTCCGCCCGTTGTTTGAAAAATATTTCAAGCGTAATCGCGTCACCCGTTCCGTCGACTTCAATCAAGGTTTGGATGCGCGGTTGCTTGACGAACACAAAATGTCACGCCTTGCCGAGCTGAATATTCATCCCATGCGCATTGCCTTCGACCACATTGAACAGCGCGACATTTACGAGCGGGCGATTCGGCTTGCGGCAAAGTACGGCGTTCGCGACCTGTCGAATTATATTTTATACAACTTCAACGACACGCCCGAAGATTTTTACAATCGCCTGCGAATCAACATTGACCTTTGCGAAGAATTGGACGTGACAATTTATTCTTTCCCGATGAAATATTGCCCGATTGACGACCCGAAATATTTTGGCAACCGCGACTATATCGGGCGGCATTGGAACAGAAAATTTATTCGGGCGATTCAAGCGATAATCAACGCGACGAAAGGCAAAGTCGGGCGCGGACGTGAATTTTTTGAAAAGGCGTTCGGGAAAAATCTTGACGAGTTCCGAGAGCTTTTGTGGATGCCCGAAACGTTCATAATCTATCGCGCCAAGTACGAAGACAACCTTACGAAACTTTGGCGCGAAAATTTTTTTGCGCTTAACGACGATGACCGAGTTGCGGCAGAAAAATTCATTGCCGCGAACAAATTTGCCAGCGAAGACATTGCCGAAGTTGCTTTCGAAAAAATTCGCGCCGTGCTGAAATTTTACACTGTGCGCCGAAATTCCTGACGGGCGATGATTCGGCTGTATGAAGTGCAAAAAAATTCTCCGTTCAAACGAGCGGGGTTTTTTGTTTCGGGCAAAAAAATAGCGGACGAAGTCAAAAAACTTTTTCGCCCACAATTAAATTGGTCGCTATATCGGCGATGCGTTCTTTTTTCGGAGAAGCTTTCAACGCGAAAATCATTTTTGCCAAAGTTTTGCCGCGCTCAAAATCGCCGTTTTTTTGTCCGGTTTGCGCATATTGTTTGAAGGCCTTAGCCAGTTCGTTCAAAATTTTTTCCGCATTGGACGAGGAATTGACCGCCTCAAGAATTTGAAGAAGAATTTCCCGCATGTCGTCGGTTTGCACAGACTTTGCCTGTTGTTCAAAATAGCTGTCTTCCAACGCTTCAAAAACTTCCCAAGCTTTTTCGGTGTTGAGCATTTTCGCATGACGAGCTGCGCCGCGTTTTGTCCATAAGTAAAGGACGCGGGCTCCTTTTTGAACAAGGTGAACATTCGTTACCCTGTCTCCTTCGACAAAGTGAATATCGTTCACCCTGTCTTTGAACATTGCGAGGTCTTTACCTTCGAGTTTGAAGAAGTGCTTGCCTTCGACGAACCGACTGCGGTTGTTGTTGAAATTGCGTTTGATGTTGTCAGTCGACGTTCCGTAGAATTTGGCAAGTTGTGCGCTCGTCAAGACGCGTTGACTTTGATACTCGACGGGCACCAAATTTTGAAAATTGTCCATAAGATTGGCTCCTTTCGTGACGCTTGACAACGCAGGAGCTCTTTGCTAAAATCGACATAAAGCAAAAAGCTGCTGACTGCTTGACGCCGCCTTGCGTCGTATGTTATTTGTTCAAGAAGCATTTTAAAGCAAGGGCGGAGGATTGTCAAGGCGAATACTGATTCTTCGCCCGCATAAGCGGTTTTTTTGTTTTGTAAAAAAACGTGCGCAGAAATTTTTGATTGTCAAACGAAATTTATTGCCACGTTGCTTTTTTTTAATCGCTGTGCTAATATAATCGCCGTGTTGCAAAGAACGGATTAAACAGGAGGTTACGGTTTGGCAATGAACATTACCGAAAAAAAGATAGACAACTACGAAGTCGAGTTGACGATTGAAGTCGAGGCGGCTGAATTTTCCAAAGCGATTAAACGCGCCGTGAAAATGCTCGCCGACCGCGTGGACATCAAAGGTTTCCGCAAGGGCAAAGTTCCGCAGGCAATTCTTGAGCAACGTGTCGGCAAAGACGCCATCATCGCGGAGGCCAACGAATTTTTGATTGGCAAGGCGTCGCGTGAAGCTCTCAAAGAAAAAAATTTGATTCCCGTCACCGAACCCAAATCGGAAGTCGTCACGAACGAAGAGGGCAAAAATTTTGTCTTCAAGGTGACCTTTACGCCTTATCCCGAAGTTAAACTCGGTGAATATAAAAATCTTGAAGCGGAAAAAGTTGTCGAACCCGTCACCGACGAACAGGTTGCCGAACAGCTCGAACAAATGCGCGGACATCACGCGAACTTGATTGAAGCCGCCAAAGATGACGCCGTTGCCGACGGCGATTTTATCACGCTCGATTATACGGGCACGATTGACGGCGAAAAATTTGCGGGCGGCGAAGCAAAAGATCAACCGCTCGAAATCGGCTCGCATAAATTTATCGGCGACTTTGAGGAACAACTTATCGGCGCAAAAGTCGGTGACAAACGCACCGTTAAAGTCACTTTCCCCGACGATTATCACGCAAAAGATCTCGCGGGCAAAGATGCCGAATTCGCTTGCAAAATCAACAGCATTAAGCACCGCGAACTTCCCGAACTCAACGACGAATTCGCCAAAAAAGTCAGCGCGTTCCAGACGCTCGAAGAATATAAAGCCGACATTCGCAAGAACATGGAGACCAACGCCGAACGCCGCGCAGTCGAAGCGCAACGCCAGGCAATCATTGACAAGGCGGTCGAAAATATGACGATTGACTTGCCGCCCGTCATGATTGAAAATCGTATCTCGCAAATGATTCGCGAACTTGATGCGAACTTGCAGACGCAGGGCATGAACCTTCAACAATACATGGCATTTTCCGGCATGGACATGGACAAAATGCGTGAAGATTATCGCGAATCGGCGCGCAAAAATGTTTTGACGGACATTATGCTTGAGAACGTGGCGGAGGAAGAAAAAATTTCCGTCAACGAACAGGAACTCAATATCGAAATTTCCATGATGGCGCAAATGTATCGCACGCCGCCCAAACAAATCGCGAAATACCTGCAAGAGAGCGGGCAACTCTTCAACGTCGCCGAAACTATTCGCCGCCGTAAAGCTATGAAATTTATTTTGGACAACATGGCGGGCGCGAAGAAAGTCGACGAGGCTCCCGAAAAATCTGCGGAAGAATCCACGGACGCAACCGAGTAAAATTGAATATTTTCCGCGGCGGAGGACTAACCCCCCGCCTTTTTTGAAAATTTTTTGAGGTGAAAAATTATGGCTTATTACGTGCCGATGGTTATCGAAAAAACAAGTTACGGCGAACGCGCTTACGACATTTATTCGCGCCTGCTCAAAGATCGCATTGTTTTTCTCGGCGGCCCGATTAATGACGACGTTGCCAATTCCGTTGTCGCGCAACTTTTGTTCCTCGAAAGCGAAGACCCCGATAAAGATATTCATCTGTATATCAACAGCCCCGGCGGCGTCGTGACTGCCGGTCTTGCGATTTACGACACAATGCAGTATATTAAACCCGATGTTTCGACGATTTGTATCGGGCAGGCGGCGAGCATGGGCAGTTTGCTTTTGACGAGCGGCGCGAAGGGAAAACGTTTCGCGTTGCCGTTGGCAAGAATTATGATTCATCAGCCGTTGGGCGGAGCAAGCGGACAATCCACCGACATTCAAATTCAGGCGCGGGAAATTCTCAGACTGCGCGAAGTCGGCAACGATATTTTGTGTCGGCACACGGGACAGCCCCGCGAAAAAGTTATGGCGGATACCGAGCGCGATAATTTCATGACCGCCGAGGACGCCAAAGCTTACGGCTTGATTGACGACGTTATCACACGCCCGCCGAAAACTAATGTGGAATGATGAATTAAGAATTAGGAATTGAATTCTCAAATTATTTCACATTCCTAATTCCTAATTCCTAATTGATTTTAATGGGGGTTTTGCGCGTGTTAAAGTTCGGGAACGATCGCGGCACATTGAAATGTTCATTTTGCGGCAAATCCGAGCACAGCGTAAAAAAATTAATCGCGGGCAACGGCGTTTACATTTGTGACGGTTGCGTTGAACTTTGCAACGACATTTTGCAAAAGGATTTGGACGAAGATGAAGTTGTCGGCACGGACAAATTGCCCAAGCCGAAAGAAATCTGCGCGATTCTGGACGAATACATTATCGGGCAATCCGAAGCGAAAAAAACTATTTCCGTCGCCGTGTACAACCATTACAAGCGAGTCGGGCGGCAGAACGTTCACAAAGAAGATATTGAGTTACAAAAATCAAATATCCTGATGATTGGCCCGACGGGTAGCGGCAAAACGCTTTTGGCTCAAACGCTGGCGAAAATTTTAAATGTGCCGCTTGCAATCGTCGACGCGAATTCTTTGACGGAGGCGGGCTATGTCGGCGAAGATGCCGAAGATGTTTTGCTCGCGTTGATTCAATCCGCAAACGGCGAACTCGACAAGGCGGAGCGCGGGATTATCTACATTGACGAGGTCGACAAAATCGCCCGCAAGCCGGGCATGTATCGCGACATTTCGGGCGAAGGTGTTCAACAAGCATTGCTGAAAATTCTGGAGGGCACGAAAGTTAATGTTCCCGTGCCCGGTCGACACACTCAAGGCCCGCCCGAATTCATTCAGCTGGACACGAAAAATATTTTGTTCATCTGCGGCGGCGCATTCAACGAACTCGACAAAGTTATCGAAGCTCGCACAAAAGGTTCTCAGCTCGGTTTCGGCGCGAAAGTTGAATCAAAAGAGGAAAAAGATGTCGGGCAAATTTTAAAAGACGTGCAACCCGATGACTTGCTTAAAGACGGGCTGATTCCCGAATTCGTCGGACGCTTGCCGATAATCGTCACACTCGACGCGCTCGACGAAGATGCTTTGGTAGATATTTTGACGAAACCGAAAAATGCGCTCGTCAAACAATATCAAAAGCTCATGGAGATGGACGGCGCGAAATTGACTTTCGAGGACGAAGCGTTAAGACTTATCGCACGCGAAGCAATTCAGCGCAAAACCGGCGCACGCGGTCTGAGGTCGATTTTGGAACGAATCATGCGCAACGTCATGTATGAAGTTCCAAGCGTCGGCGGCAGTACAATGTGCACCGTCACAAGCGAAGACGTAAAGTTAAATCAAGAACCAAAACTTAGAGTAAATCCGAAACGAGTATCTAAAAAGACAGCTAACGGCTAATCAACGGAGCGGGGCAACGGACAATTTCCAATACCCTGCTCTTTTGCCTAAAGGAGTGAGTTTGCATGGCTGAAAAAATCACATTGCCGCTCGTGCCGCTGCACGGAATAGTAGTCTTCCCCAACATGATAATGCACTTGGACGTTGGGCGCGAAAAATCGGTCAATGCACTCGAAGCGGCAATGGTTGACACTCGCCGAATCTTTTTGGTTGCGCATAAAGAAACGGATACCGAAAACGGCGAAGGCGAAAAATTTTTCGAGGTCGGAACGATTTCGGAAATTCGGCAGATAATCAAGTTGCCCGACGGAAATGTTCGCGTGCTCGTCGAAGGAATTAATCGCGGGCTTGTTCACGAACATCGCCTTTCCGACAAAGGAAATTTCGACGTTATCGACATCACCCCGCACGAAGACAGCTGGGATGAAAACATGGAGACCGAAGCTCTCGTGCGCGGCGTTGTCCGCAAATTTGAAGAGTGGGTCAAACTCAGCAAGCGAATTCCTTCAGAAACTTTTATTGCCGTTACGATTCTTGAAGATTTCGGGCGATTGGCGGATTTGATTGCCAGTCACTTGAATTTGAAACTTGAGGCGAAACAGGCGATTTTAAGCGCGTTGTCCGTTGATGAGCGGTTGGAAAAACTTTACGCCATTTTGACACGTGAACTTGAAATTTTGCAGATGGAGTCGCAAATTAATCAGCGCGTCCGTCGACAGATGGAAAAGTTGCAGAAAGATCATTATCTGCGCGAACAACTCAAGGCGATTCACAAAGAACTTGGCGAAGAGGAAGACGCGGGCGAAGAACTTTCCGAGTATCGCAAGCGCATGGACGAAGGCGATTACCCCGACGAAGTTCGCGAGATTGTCGACAAAGAATTGACGCGCATGTCCCGCTTGCCGCCGATGGCGTCAGAAGGCAATGTTATCCGCACTTACGTTGAATGGCTTTTGGATTTGCCGTGGCGCGTGTCGACGAAAGACGCAATGGACATCACCGAAGCGGCGAAAATTCTTGACACGGAACATTACGGGCTTGAAAAAGTCAAAGAACGCATCCTTGATTTTTTGGCGGTCAAAGCTTTGACGAAAGACAAACCCGCGCCGATTTTGTGTCTTGTCGGTCCGCCCGGTGTCGGAAAAACTTCGTTGGCGTCGTCCGTTGCCCGCGCAATGGGCAGAAAATTTATTCGTGCAAGTCTCGGCGGCATTCGTGACGAGGCGGAAATTCGCGGACACCGCAGAACTTACGTCGGCGCAATGCCAGGCAGAATCATTCAAGGCATAAAAAAATCCGGCGCGAACAATCCCGTGTTCCTGCTTGACGAAGTCGACAAGCTCGGCAAAGACGGTTACGCGGGCGATCCTTCCGCCGCTCTGCTTGAAGTGCTTGACCCCGCGCAGAATAATTCTTTCGACGACCATTACATTGACACGCCGTTTGATTTGTCGAAAGTTTTATGGATTGTCACGGCGAACAATTTAAGCACGGTGCCGAAGCCGTTGCGCGACCGCATGGAAGTTATCACGCTGTCGAGTTACACGGAGACCGAAAAATTTGAAATTGCGCGGCGTTACCTCACCAAACGGCAGAAAGAAGAAAACGGACTCAAGCGCGGCGATTTGGTTTTCACGAAAGGCGTCCTGCAAGAAATTATTGCCGAATATACGCGTGAATCGGGCGTGCGTGAACTCGAACGAATTATCGGGCGTGCTTGTCGCAAGGCGGCGCGAAAAATCGTCGAAGGCGAAGAAGTTCCGATTTACATCACGAAAAAAAATCTGCGCGACTTTATCGGGCGACCGAAATTTTTACAGACGCGTGCCGAAAAAGAACCGCAAATCGGCGTTTCAACCGGCATGGCGTGGACGGAAGTCGGCGGCGACATTTTGCCGACGGAAGCCATTGTTTTGAAGGGCAACGGAAAACTTTTGCTCACGGGACATTTGGGCGACGTTATGCAAGAATCCGCGCAGGCAGGTTTGACTTACATTCGCAGTCGCAGTGACTTGATGAAACTTGACGACGACTTTTACGAGAAAAACGATATTCATGTCCACGTGCCGGAAGGCGCAGTTCCAAAAGACGGTCCCAGCGCGGGCATTACAATGGCGACGGCTATGATTTCCGCGTTGACCAAGAAAAAAGTTCGTTCCGATGTGGCAATGACGGGCGAAATTACTTTGCGCGGAAACGTCTTGCCGATTGGCGGGCTTAAAGAAAAAGTTCTTGCCGCTTATCGCGAAGGTATGCACACGATTATTTTGCCGAAAGAAAACGCGCCCGACATTGAGGACATCCCCGAAAGTGTTCGCAAAAAATTGGAGTTCGTGCCTCTCGAAAACATGGACGAAGTTTTGAGAACCGCGCTGATTTTGTGAGGTGAATTTTCATGGCGGAAGAAAAATACGAACGTTATTGTTCTATTGAAGAATCGATTATTCAGGCGTGCAAGGAAGTCAACTTGATGCGCAAAGGTTTATTGCCCAAACGTAATTGGCGCGACTTGTGGGCTGAACTCGAACAAGAATTGGCAGAAGAAGAAAAATCCTTTGAACGCCAACCCCAAAAAATAAGGGCAGTTGCAAAATGAACATAACCCACAGCAAAAAATTTGAAAGCGATGTTAAGTACTACTTGCGGAAGAAAAAATTTAAAAAAATTTTGGAAGACGTCAAACCTGTATTGTTGGAATTGGAGGCGGGTAATCTCGTCGGCGACAAAATGCCGGGTTTTAACTTGCCCGAAGGCGCGGCAATTTACAAAGTCCGAATTGCAAACACTTCGGCGAATGTCGGCAAGTCGAACGGCTTCCGCTTGCTGTACTACGTCGCCATTGAAGACACGATCTATCTGCTGACAATCTACTCGAAAAAAGACGATGAGCGCATTCCCAACGACGAACAAATTGCAATGCTTGTCGCGAACACGCTCGAATTTTGAACGAAAAATTTTTAAGCCGCCTGCCGAATTTCGGAGGGCGAATTTTTTTTGGAGGCGATTAATTTGGCTGAAGAAATTACCGTTATCAAAAGCGAATATGTCACTTCGGCGGTGAGCAAAAAAACTTGTCCCGAAGAAACTTTACCCGAAATTGTTTTCGTCGGCAGGTCGAACGTCGGAAAATCTTCGCTGATAAATTCTTTGACGCGTCGGAAATCTTTGGCGCGAACTTCCGGCACACCAGGTAAAACGCAGACGATAAATTTTTTCCGCGTGACGCTGAAGACTGCGGACGACGTTCGCAAAGAAATTTTTTTCGTCGACTTGCCCGGTTACGGCTACGCCAAAACTTCCAAGACGAATCGCAAACTTTGGGCGAAATTTGTTGACGAATATCTTTCAAGCGGCCGCGATATAAAATTTGTCTGTCAGCTGGTCGACATGCGCCATGAGCCGATGGAATCTGATTTGCAGTCGTTTAAAAGTCTCGTCGAAAAAAATTTGCCCGTGCTCGTCGTCGCCACGAAATCCGACAAAATCGGCAAGACGGAGCGAAAAAAACATCTAGACGCGATACAAAAATCTTTGAACGTCGACGCCGAATCAATTCTGCCGTATTCGTCGGCAAAAAATGAAGGTCGTTCAGAATTGCTTGACGTTGTGATAAACTCTTTGATAGAATAGCCGCAGAAAATTTTCGCCGTTGAGCGTATGGCGGCGAAAGGAGAGTTTGCGATGACGAGGCTATCAACTTTCGATAAAGAATTGCTCAACCTTTTGCAGGGCGACATTCCGATTTGCTCGCACCCGTTCGCGGAACTGGCAAGCCGACTCAACACGGACGAAGACACGGTACTTGCCCGACTGCGCGAACTTAAGGCGGCGGGATTTTTGCGGCGAATCGGGACATTTTTCGACTCGAATCAACTGGGTTATCGCGGCACGCTTGTTGCGCTCAAAGTCAAGCCGACAGAAATTAACGCGGTCGCCGAGGCCGTCAATCGTTATCCCGGCGCAACGCACAATTACGAACGCGAAGGGCTTTACAATTTGTGGTTCACGCTGTTGACGCCGAACGCCGATTACGAAAAAAATATTTTGGCGGAAGTTCAATCGCTTGAAGGCGTCGAAGACATGCTCAAACTCAAGGCGAACAAGAAATATAAAATCAATATGCAGTTCAAACTTCAATAGCGCGGGTGACGAAGATTGGAAATTTTGAGCGAGCTGGACAAACGAATAGTCAAGGCTTTGCAGGAAGATTTTCCGTTGTGCGCCGAGCCGTACAAAATTTTGGCGGAGCAGGTCGGAATCAGCGAAGAAATTTTTTTGCAACGCGTTCGGGCACTTGTCGACGAAAAAAAAATTCGCAAGATGGGCGCGGTTCTGCGTCATCGCGAAGTTGGATTTAATGCAAATGCTTTATGTGCGTGGCACGTGCCGCCCGAAAAACTTGACGAAATCGCGCAGATTATGAGTGCTCACGCGGCAGTTTCGCACTGTTACGACAGGACGCCCGCGCCGAATTGGAATTATAATCTGTACACGATGATTCACGCCAAAACACGCGACGAATGCGAAAAATTTATCGGCGAACTTGCTCAAATGACGGGCGTCACCAATTACAAAATCATGTACACCAAACGCGAGTGGAAAAAAACCGGCATGAAATATTTTTGTGAGGCAAACTGAGCTGTCAAGTTGACGGCTCACTTTTTTGTTGCGGCGATTTTTTTATTTTGGCGGCGTTGACAGTCGGCATTAGTTGTACTAAGATTTTCATTATGCAACAATAATCACGACGACAAATTGAGGAGGTCGAGACGAAAACTTTTCGCAAGACAAACCAAATTTTTACAGGAGGTCAAATTTACATGAGCAATGCAGAAAATGCGTCCGCCGAAATCAATCTGCAAGAGTTGATTAAACGTGCAGAGGCGCAGGAAGATTTCCCCGATGTTTCACTTTCGGAATTCGAGGTTCCGTCGTATGACGCCTGGAAACAAGCATGTATCGAACTGCTGAAAGGCGCGCCGTTCGAAAAAAAAATGTACACAAAAAATTACGAAGGCATCACCTTTGAGCCGATGTATTTTCACGCGGCGACGGAAGAAATTCAGCCCGTCGGCTCTTTCCCCGGCATGGGCGATTATCTGCGCGGCGTCGAGTCGAATGGCTACGTCAACGCGCCGTGGGGAATTGCGCAGGCGTGCGACGAAACTTTGCCCGAAGAAAACAACGAACTTTTGAAACACGAAATTGCCAAAGGCTCCACGATTTACAACGTCAAAGTCGATTGCGCGACCCGCAAGGCAAAAGACGCCCGCCAATGCGAACATATCGGCAAACACGGCTGCTCCGTGACGACTTTGGGCGACGCGGAAACTTTGCTTAAAGATCTTAAGCTCGACCAATATCCGCTTTACGTTTACGCGGGCGAGTCGGCATTGCCGTTGCTTGCGTTGATTGTTGCGGCGGTCAAGAAAAACGGCGGCGACGTTTCCAAACTCAAAGGCGTTATCGGCGCGAACCCCATTGCCGAATACGTCGGTAACGGCACACTCGGACAAAATCTCGACAAACTTTTCGACGAAGCGGCGGCTGTCGCGAAATGGTCACTCAAGAACGCTCCTGCAGTCAAAACGATTTTCGTTAAAAGTAACGTCTTCAGCAACGGCGGCGCGAACGACATTCAGGAAGTCGCTTACACTTTGGCGACGGGCGTGGCGTATCTTCGTGCGCTCCTCGAACGCGGCTTGACGATTGACGAGGCGGCAAGTCAAATTATGTTCGGCTTTTCGATGGGCGCGAATTTCTTCATGCAAATTGCCAAACTCCGCGCAGTCCGTCCGATTTGGGCGCAGATTGTCAAAGCGTTCGGCGGCAACGAAGAATCCCAGAAAATTCACGTGCACGGCCGTCCCGCAAAATTCTTCAAGACCGTATACGATCCTTATGTCAACATGCTCCGCGACACCACGGAACTTTTCAGCGGCGTTGTCGGCGGCGTTGACAGCTTTGAAAATTCCACGTTCGATGAGCCCGTCCGCAAGGGCGACGAATTCAGCCGTCGTATCGCTCGCAACATGCAAATTATTTTGCAGGAAGAATTCGGCTTGCTTCAACCGATTGACCCTGCGGGCGGCAGTTGGGCTGTCGAAACTTTGACTAAACAAATCAAAGAAAAAATTTGGGCTGAATTCCAAACCGTCGAAGGCAAAGGCGGTATCGTCGCCGCGCTCAAAGAAGGTTATCCGCAAGACCAAATCGCCGCAGTTCTCGCCGCACGTTTCAAAGCCGCCGAAACTCGCAAAGACAGAATCGTCGGCAACAACATGTATCCGAACATGACCGAGGAGCGCATTGACGCACGCCCCGAAAGTCAAGCCGAAAACATGAAGGCGCGCAAATCGGCGATTGAAACTTTCCTTGCCAATGTCGACGCGAAAGACGCCGTTGCAAAAATTTCCGCCGACAACGTTGATTCGGTTATCGACGCGGCTCAAGCCGGCGCGACCATTGCCGAAATTCGTCAAGCTTTGGGAACTGCCGAAGTCGACGAAATTAAATTTATCGAGGCTCATCGTTGGAGCGAACGCTTTGAAGCTCTTCGCGAAAAAACCGAGAAATTCAAAGCCGAAAAAGGCGACAACGTCAAAATTTTCCTCGCGAACATGGGGCCGATTCCGCAACACAAAGCTCGCGCAGATTTCACCACGGGATTTTTGCAGGTCGGCGCGTTCCAAGTTTTGGGCAACAACGGCTTTGCAACCGTCGACGAGGCGACTCAAGCGGCTAAAGATTCGGGCGCAGATGCAGTCGTCATTTGCTCGACGGATCCGACGTATCCCGAAATTGTTCCCGCGCTTGCCCCGAAACTTCATGAAGTTTTGCCGAACGCGACGGTTTATCTTGCCGGCACCGCTCCCGCAGAATTGGTCGAAACTTACAAGCAGGCGGGCATTGACGATTACATTAACGTCCGCGCAAACTGCTATAAAGTTATTCAAGCTCTTCAACAGAAAAAGGGGATGTAATGATGGCACAGTATAACAATCCGGATTTCACGCAGATTGGCCTGAGTGACGCCCCGGCTTCTGACGAGGCAACTTGGAAGTCGAAATTTGAACAGGCCGCCAAAGCAGATTACGACAATCTCGTTTACAAGACGATGGAACATGTGCCCGTGAAACCGCTGTACACGCACGACGAATACGCGCACATGAATCATTTGGATTTCGTCAGCGGCATTCCGCCGTTCCTGCGCGGGCCTTATGCAACAATGTACGTTTTCCGTCCGTGGACTGTTCGCCAATACGCGGGCTTTTCGACGGCCGAGGAATCCAACGCATTTTATCGCCGCAACCTTGCCGCAGGTCAAAAAGGTTTGTCAATCGCATTTGACTTGCCGACACATCGCGGTTACGACGCGGATAATCCCCGTGTTTTCGGCGACGTTGGTAAAGCGGGCGTTTCGGTCTGCTCAATGCTCGACATGAACATTTTGTTCAGCGGCATTCCCCTCGACCAAATGTCCGTGTCAATGACGATGAACGGCGCAGTTTTGCCGATTCTTGCGTTCTTTATCCAGAGCGGCATTGAACAGGGCGTCGACAAATCGATTCTCAACGGCACGATTCAAAACGACATCTTGAAAGAATTCATGGTTCGAAACACGTACATTTATCCGCCCGATATGTCAATGCGAATCATCGGCGACATTTTCGAGTACACGACGAAATACATGCCGAAATTCAATTCGATTTCAATTTCCGGCTACCACATGCAAGAGGCGGGCGCGCCGGCTGACATTGAACTCGGTTACACGTTGGCGGACGGTCTCGAATACATTCGCACGGGCGTCAACGCGGGCTTGAAGGTCGACGCCTTTGCAAAACGCTTGAGTTTCTTCTGGGCTATCGGCAAAAACTATTTCATGGAAGTCGCCAAAATGCGTGCGGCTCGCGTTCTTTGGGCGAAAATCGTCAAGCAAATGGGCGGCACTCAAGCGAAATCGATGGCGTTGCGTACACACTGCCAGACTTCGGGTTGGTCACTCACCGCTCAAGATCCGTTCAACAACATTTCCCGCACGGTTATGGAAGCTATGGGCGCGGCTCTCGGTCACACGCAATCACTGCATACCAACGCGCTCGACGAAGCCATTGCCTTGCCGACGGACTTCAGCGCACGCATTGCCCGCAACACGCAGCTTTACATTCAAGACGAAACTTCCGTGTGCAAAATTATCGACCCGTGGGGTGGCTCCTACTACGTCGAAGCCCTCACCAACGAAATTATTCGTCGTGCTTGGGCGCACATTCAGGAAATCGAACAGCTCGGCGGCATGGCTAAAGCTATCGCTACCGGCTTGCCGAAAATGCGTATCGAAGAGGCGGCCGCTCGTCGTCAAGCGCGTATCGACTCCAACAACGAAACGATTGTCGGCTTGAACAAATTCCGTCTCGACAAGGAAGACCCGCTCGAAATTCTTGCCGTCGACAACACCGCCGTCCGCAATGCGCAGGTTGAACGCCTTAACAAACTCCGCGCAGAACGCAACGAGGACGACGTTCGTGCCGCGCTCGAAGCAATTACCAAAGCCGCAGAATCCCGCGACAACGGCAACTTGCTTGAATGCGCTGTTGAGGCGGCTCGCGTCCGTTGCTCGCTCGGTGAAATTTCCGACGCCGTCGAAAAAATTTCGGGACGTTATCAAGCGACGATTCACACAATCAGCGGCGTTTACTCCAGCGAATTTGGTCAACAAAACGAACTTGACAGAGTCCGCACCTGCGCAGATGAATTCGAGAAAATCACGGGACGCCGTCCGCGTATCTTCGTCGCGAAAATCGGACAGGACGGTCACGACCGCGGCGCAAAAGTTATCGCGTCCAGTTTCGCTGACATGGGCTGGGACGTTGATGTCGGCCCGTTGTTCCAAACTCCTCAGGAAGCCGCGCAAGACGCCGTTGACAATGACGTTCATATTGTCGGATTCAGCTCGCTCGCCGCAGGTCACAACACGCTGTTGCCCGAACTCGTCGAAGAACTCAAAAAGCTCGGTCGCGAAGACATTTTGGTTGCAATCGGCGGCGTTATCCCCGTGCAAGATTATGACCACCTGTACAAGAGCGGAGCCGTTGCGATTTTTGCGCCCGGCACCAACATTCCCGAAGCGTCGATGAAACTTTTGAACATTTTAATTGACCGCGCCAAAGAGGAAGAAGACGCCGGCTGATTAACGAACATTTTTGTCACGAAAAAATTACCGTCAGGTTTTCGGGCTTGACGGTTTTTTGTTTTGTATTTATTGACGAAAAAAGTTCTGCGTGCTCGCATTATGCTGCCGGCTTTCTATGAACACCTTTCTAAATGTTCACAAAATATGTAGCCGTACTGTTGAATGAAAAAAATCTATCGATTAAAATAATGCCACAGGACTTACAAAAACGTTGACAGGAGGGCAATGATGGAAATTTTGGTGTGCATTAAACAAGTGCCGGGCTCCAATAAAGTCGAAGTCGATCCCGTAACGGGCGTTTTGAAACGTACCGGCGCGGATGCAAAAATGAATCCGTATGATCTTTTTGCTTTGGAAACGGGACTGCGGCTCCGCGAAAAATACGGCGGAAATCTCAGCGTCTTGACGATGGGACCTCCTCAAGCGGCGACGATACTTTACGAAGCTTTTGCAATGGGCGCGGACAAAGGCGGACTTATCACCGATAGAAAATTCGGCGGCGCGGACGTTCTCGCCACAAGCTACACACTTTCGCAGGGCATTCGCAAATTCGGGAAGTTCGACGTTATAATTTGCGGTCTTCAGACAACTGACGGCGACACCGCGCAAGTCGGCCCCGAAGTTTCGGAACAGCTCGGAATTCCCTGCGTGTGCAATGTTCGCGCCGTCGACAAAGTTGAGGACGGTCACATAATCGTTGACATGGAAATGAGCGACGACATTGAAAAGTTAAAAGTGCCGTTCCCGTGCCTTATCACCGTTCAAAAAGATATTTACGAGCCGCGACTTCCGTCGTACAAAAAACAGAAGGCGACCGCGAACAGAGAAATCAGCCGCTATTCGCTCAACGACATGGATGACAAAAACGAAAAGCATTACGGGCTTGACGGTTCGCCGACTCGCGTGCAAAGAATTTTTCCGCCGACTTCCGACAAAGTTCAGGAAACGTGGACGGGTTCCGCCGACGATTTGTCCGAAAAAATTTACGGCGCGTTGAAAAAAATGAAGTTCACGGCTTGACGGGGTGACATCATGGGAAAATTAATCGTTCATCAAGAAAAAGTGCAAGACAGTGCCGCGCTTATCAAAATTTGTCCCTTCGGCGCAATGGAAGATAAAGACGGCAAAATCGAAATCAATTCAGCCTGCCGACTTTGTAAACTCTGCGTCAGAAAAGGCGCGGGCGTTTTTGAATTCGTCGAAGCTGAAACGCTTGCCGAAATTGATAAATCTGCTTGGCGCGGCATTGCCGTTTACGTCGACCACGTTGGCGGAAAAATTCATCCCGTCACTTTTGAGCTTATCGGGAAGGCAAAACAGCTCGCCGCAAAAATTAATCAGCCCATCTACGCAATTTTTCTCGGCGAAAATATCGGGCAACGGGCGCAGGAAATTTTGCATTACGGCGTTGATAAAGTTTACGTCTGCGACAAAAAAGAACTTCGCGCCTTCAATATCGAAAATTACGCCACGGCTTTTGAAAATTTTATCGACAAAGTAAAACCTGCGGCAATTTTGGTCGGAGCCACGCCCGTCGGTCGACAACTTGCGCCGAGAGTTGCGGCACATTTCCACACGGGACTTACCGCTGACTGCACGGTCTTGGACATTCACGAAAATACGGATCTTGTTCAAATTCGTCCCGCATTCGGCGGAAATATCATGGCGGAAATTTTGACGCCGAATCACCGCCCGCAAATGGCTACCGTTCGTTACAAAATTATGGACGCGCCGAAACGCAGCGAAGAAATTTTCGGCAGCATCGAGCCGCTTGAAATTCCCGCCGAAAAATTCACGAGCAAAGTTGAAGTTTTGAGCGTCACCGAAAAGCCGAAAGAAATCGGAATTGAAAACGCCGATATTTTGGTCGTTGCAGGTCGCGGCGTGAAGAAAAAGGAAGATTTAAAACTTATCCGCGAGCTTGCCGATGTTTTGAACGGCGATTTTGCTTGCACGCGTCCTTTGGCAGAAAACGGCTGGTTGGAACCGAAAAGACAAATCGGACTTTCCGGCCGCACCGTTCGCCCGAAACTCATCATAACTTGCGGCGTTTCCGGCTCAGTTCAATTCGTTGCGGGCATGGAACATTCCGAAAAAATTTTCGCGATAAACAGCGACCCCAAGGCGTCAATTTTTAAAGTTGCGAATTATGCCGTCGTCGGCGACCTGTACGAAATTATTCCGAAACTGATTGCGAAAATTAAGCAAGGGAGGAACCTCGCATGAACTGTTACAAAAAACCGGACGAGCAAGATTTGGCGGTTATCTCGACATTCCTTGACCGCGAACGAATTCTTTGGCGCGACGAAATTAACGAGGAGTACAGTCACGACGAATTGACTGCCGAGCGTTCCTATCCCGATTTGGTGGCACGCGTCATTTCCGCGCAAGAAGTTTCAAAAATTTTGGCTTACGCGAACGAAAAGAAAATTCCCGTCACTCCACGCGGCGCAGGCACCGGACTTGTCGGCGCATCCGTTGCAATCGAAAAAGGCATCATGATCGACACGACGTTGATGAATCACATTTTGGAGCTTGACGAAGAAAATTTGACGCTCACCGTCGAACCCGGCGTGCTTATCATGACGTTGCGCGCTTACGTCGAAGAACACGGATTTTTTTATCCGCCCGACCCCGGCGAAAAATCTGCGACAATCGGCGGAAACATCAGCACCAACGCCGGCGGCATGACTGCGGTAAAATACGGCGTCACTCGTGATTTCGTTCGCGGGCTGGAAGTTGTTTTGACGGACGGAACAATTTTGGAACTCGGCGGCAAGGTCGTCAAAAATTCTTCGGGCTACGATTTAAAAAATATGATTATCGGTTCCGAAGGGACGCTGGCTTTTATCACAAAGGCGATTCTTCGACTTGTGCCGCTTCCGAAATGCAATATCAGTCTGCTGATTCCGTTTCCGACTTTGGCGCAGGCAATTCGCACGGTGCCGCTTATCATTAAATCAAAAGCCGTGCCGACAGCCATCGAATTTATGGAGCGCGAAGTTATTTTGGATGCCGAAGAATATTTGGGCAGAAAATTCCCCGACAATCAGGCAGACGCTTATTTGTTGCTGAAATTCGACGGCAACACCAAAGAGGAAATTTCCAAATACTATGACGACGTTGCGCAAATTTGTCTTGACCAAGGCGCAATCGATTTGCTTATCGCCGACACCGAGGAGCGCAGCACGCCCGTTTGGAAAACTCGCGGCGCATTTTTGGAGGCAATTAAAGGCTGTACGACAATGATGGACGAAGTTGACGTTGTTGTCCCGCGCAATCGCGTTAATGATTTTGTAGAGTTCGTTCACGACCTGCGCGAAGAAATCGGTATACGAATAAAATCTTTCGGGCACGCGGGCGACGGAAATTTACACGTCTACATTTTGCGCGACGATTTGTCGGAAGAAAAATGGCACGAACTTGTAAACGCGGCAATGAATCAAATGTATGCAAAAGCCCGCGAACTCAAAGGGCAAGTTTCGGGCGAACACGGTATCGGTCTCGTCAAGCAACCGTATTTGAAAGAATCATTGCCGCCGACAAGTTTGGCGATTATGCGCGGCGTCAAAAAAGTTTTCGACCCGAATAACATTTTGAATCCCGGCAAAATTTGTTGCGCGGATTAATTTCGAGGAGCAAAAGATTATGCAAACGACAATTCCCTATCACAAAACTCATTTGCCGATTGAGATACCCGACGAAAATTTTGTCGGCAGTCTCGTTTCAAATTCGGAAAATTTTAAAGCGGCAGGCACCGAACGGGAAATTGTTGAACGTGCGCTTGACAACCCGATCGGCTCAAAATCGCTTGAAGAACTTGTGCGCGGCAAAAAACGCATGGTTATTATTTCAAGCGACCACACACGCCCCGTCCCCAGTCGCGTAACCATGCCGATTATTTTGCGGCGAATTCGGCAGGCGAATCCCGAAATAAAAATCACGATTCTGATTGCAACGGGATTTCATCGCCCGACGACGCGGCAAGAATTGATTGATCGTTACGGCGAAGAAATTGTCGCGAATGAAAATATCGTCGTGCACCGCTCGCACGATGACGAAATGGCGGACTTGGGGACGTTGCCTTCCGGCGGCAAACTTCTTTTGAACAAAATCGCTGTCGACACGGATTTTTTGATGGCTGAAGGTTTTATCGAGGCGCATTTCTTCGCGGGCTTTTCGGGCGGCAGAAAATCGATTTTGCCCGGCATAGCCTCCGCGACAACAGTTATGGCGAATCACTGCAGTGAATTTATCGCCAGCCCCTGCGCTCAAACGGGAATTCTTGAAAACAATCCGATTCATAAAGACATGCTTTACGCCGCCGCGCAAGCAAAATTGGCGTTCATACTCAACGTTGTCATTGACGCGAAAAAACAAGTCATTGCCGCTTTTGCGGGCGATTCGGAAAAAGCGCACGTCAAAGGTTGCGAATTCGTGTTGAATATGTCACAGGTGAAAAAAAATCCGACCGACATCGTGATTACGACGAACGGCGGCTATCCTTTGGATCAAAATATTTATCAATCGGTCAAGGGCATGACGGCGGCGGAAGCGAACTGCAAATCGGGCGGCGTCATCATCATGGTTGCGGGCTTGAGCGACGGACACGGCGGCGAATCTTTTTGCAAAATGGTTAGTGAAGCCGAAACTCCGCAAAAACTTCTGGAAGAATTTTCCCGAATCCCGCGCAACGAGACGAAGCCCGATCAATGGGAAGCGCAAATTCTCTGCCGCATTTTGAGCAATTACAAAGTCATCGTTGTAACTGACATGTGCGATCCCGAAATGATTCGGAAAATGCACATGGAACACGCAAAAACTTTTGACGAGGCACTTGCCCGCGCCTTCGAGTTAAAGGGACGAAATGCGACCGTTTCGCTCATTCCCGACGGCGTTTCCGTTATCGTGCGCTGAGCTTGCAAAAATTTTCCCGACGCAATTTCGCTTTTGCAAATAAAATTTTGTACGGTTCTCATTCCCGCTAATGGAGCCGTTTTTTTTCGTCAAAGTAAACTTGTGGCATTTATTTTGTGTGTGATAAAATTGTCTTCAAATAAATTGGTTGCACAGGAGGTGCCGCATGAATTTTGATGATGTTGAAGTTTTTTTGGAAGGTATTCTCACGGGCTTGAAGGCGCGCAAAGAAATTGATCCGCTCCGTCAAAAAGTTTCCGAGCTTGAGACGGCGAACGCAACTTTGACTTCCGAGCGCGACGAATCCCGCGAAAAATGTTCAAATTTGCAGACGCGACTTGACGAGCTTGAAAACGAGCAAAAAATTTCCCGTCAACAGCTGGCCGACACGCGGGAAAATTTTGAGCGTCAACTCGACGAACAGAAAAAAAATTACGAGCGAGAACTTTCCGACGTGTGCAATGAACTTGACACCGCAAGCAAAGCCCTTAAGGTCGCCGAAGACACGGCAAATCTTTATCGCACGACTTACGCCGAACTTGAAAACGCGTACAAAATTTATTTGTCGCTTGACGAGGCGACTCGCATTGACTTGGCGGGAATTTTCGGCACGGGCGACACTGTCACGGGTTTTTTCAGCGGCGCGGTGCAAGAAAGTCATCTGGCTCAATTTTGGGATTACGTCAGCTGTCACGTCGACGATTCGCGTCTTGCCGAACTTTTCGATTTCTGTTTCGAGACGTTCAATCGCGGTTTTCGTGAGCCGCCGTATTTGCGCTTGGTTGCCGAACGCGGAAATAATTTCGACGATGAAACCATGCGCCGCACGAGTAAAAGCCGACAAACGGGACGCGTCGCCCGCGTGCTTTTGAACGGCTATCGATATTTTTCAGGCAACGTCGTCCGTCAAAGCGTTGTCGAACTTGCTTGAGGAGAAAAAATTTTGGTCACGAAAAAAATCACGGGCATTCCCGTTGATGCAAAAATTTTTCCGAACGCAAAGACTCCAAACTAAGGCGCGTTATCGGCACGTCCTGCGCGTCCGTCGTCGAAAGTTTTTCTGCTCTGTGAAACACCGCCGATTGTCGAAACTTCTGCGGCAACTATAAAATTTCTTCGCTCTCGCGGCAGGAAAATACCACCCTTAAAAGAAATATTTTTTTTCGGAAGTGATTAAGAACTCAAAACCAATGCAACAGTTATCGCTTGGCTTTGGGCGCGTACCGTCACTTGCTCTATAAAATTAACTAACAAACTCAGAGGAGATGATTGCAAGTGGACAAAAACGACGTTATGCACAATTCACAAAACATTTATTATCGCTCGACGGTCGGCGCGGCGGAAGCCGGCTCAACCGTGCGGCTTGGCATTCGCATTAAAAACGTCGCCGATATTCGACAAGTTTTATTGCACACGTGGGTTGACGGCACGGGCGAAAAATGGTCAAATCTTTCGACACGCGACAACGACAGAGCTGAAGAAAAATTTTACTCGATTGCCGTCAAAATGCCTGAAAAAGGCGGCTTGCTGTGGTATTACTTCATTATCGTCACCGGCGGCAGAACTTTCTACTACGGCAACAATCACGAACTTTTGGGCGGCGTCGGCGAACTCTACGACCATTTACCGCCCGCATTTCAAATCACCGTTTACCAAAAAGGCGCGAAAACTCCCGACTGGTTTAAACATGCCGTCATGTACCAAATTTTCCCCGACAGATTTTATCGCGACGGAAATGCCATTGTCGAAAAATCCGGCGCGGTCTTTCACGCGAACTGGAGCGATGACCCCGTTTACTTCAAAGACCCCGACACGAAAGAAATTATCGCGTATGACTTTTTCGGCGGAAATCTGCGCGGCGTCGAAAAGAAACTCGACTACCTCAAGGAGCTGGGCATTTCGGCGATTTATTTCAATCCCGTCTTTGAGTCGGAAAGCAATCACCATTACGACACGGGCGACTATCACAAGATTGATCCGATACTCGGCACCAACGAAGATTTTAAACATCTGATTGACGTTGCGAAGTCGAAGGGCATCCGAATCATTATCGACGGCGTTTTCAGCCACACCGGCTCGAACAGCAGATATTTCAACCGCAAAGGCACCTATGACAGCGTCGGCGCGTTTCAATCCAAAGATTCGCCGTACTACGATTGGTACAGCTTTAAAAATTATCCGACCGATTATGACAGCTGGTGGAATTTTGACACGTTGCCGAACGTTCGCGAAACTACGCCCAGTTACATGGATTTCATCATTCGCGGCAAAGACAGCGTGTTGAAACATTGGATGCGCGAAGGTATCAGCGGTTGGCGTCTTGACGTTATCGACGAACTTCCCGCAGAGTTTTCGCGCACGTTCTTTGCCGAGCTGAAAAAAATTAATCCCGACGCAATTCTTATCGGCGAAGTTTGGGAGGACGCCTCGAACAAAATCGCTTACGGCGTTCAGCGGCAATATCTGTGCGGCTACGAAATGGATTCGGCGATGAATTATCCCCTGCGCGCTCACATCTTCGATTTCATTTTGGGGCAGATTGACGGCGAACTTTGCATGAGACGCATGGAAAGCTTGCGCGAAAATTATCCGAAAGAAAATTTCTACGCGATGATGAACTTAATCGCAAGTCATGATATTATGCGCCCCGTGACGATTTTTGGCGAGGCTCCGTATTACGACCAAATGCCCGCCATTGAACAATCTCGTTTCAAACTCGACGCACAAGCCGAACAACTCGGCAAGGCGCGTCTGAAAATGGCGGCACTGTGGCAGATGACTTATCCCGGCGTCCCCTGCATTTACTACGGCGACGAAATTGGTATGCAGGGCTTCAAAGACCCGACGAACCGCAGACCATATCCGTGGGGTGGCGGCGATAAAGAACTTTTGGCGACCTATAAAAAATTTATCAAACTTCGCAACGAAAAAATTGTTCTGCAGACGGGCGAACTTTTGCCGCTTCCGTCGAAAGGCGACATTGTTGCATTTGCCCGCGTCATTCGCAACGGTCAAGACGTTTTCGGGCGCGAGGCGGACAATGACATTTATCTTGTCGCGTTCAATCGTTCGCGCCGTGCCAAAGAAGTTTCGTTCGACGTGAGCGACTTTGCCAACGGAGTTTTTGTGGACGCCTTCGACGAAAAAAATCCGAAAAGAAAATTCCCCGTCGCTCGCGGACGCGTCCTGTTCAAACTTGAGCCGCTTGAAGGACTTTTGCTTCACCACGTCCCGCAACAACAAAACTACGACCGCCGCGCAGGAATTCTGTTGCATCCGACAAGTTTGCCGTCTAAATACGGCATCGGCGATTTCGGCAAAGAGGCGTTCGAGTTCGTCGACTTCCTCAAGGCGGCGGGACAATCAATCTGGCAAATTCTGCCGCTCAATCCCGTCGGCTTCGGTTATTCGCCGTATCAATCGCCGTCTGCGTTCGCGGGCAACCCGATGATGATTTCAATCGACGCGCTGATTGAAGACGGTTTACTTGACGAAAACGACATAAAAGTTCCGCTCAAACTCGGCAAGGCGAAATGGGTTGAATTCGAGAGCGTTTCAAAACTCAAGGACACCGCGTTAAGAAAATCCTTCGAGAACTTCAAAATTCGGCTCACGACGGACGCGGCACTTGACAAGGCGTTTAAAATCTTTTGCAAGGAACAAAGTTATTGGCTGGACGATTACTCGCTTTTCGCCGCGATTAAGCAACAAAACGGCGGCGGCTATTGGGTCGAGTGGGACAGCAAAATCAAGCAGCGCGACAAAAAAGTTTTGGCGACGCTCAAAAAAGAACTTGCCGACGAAATTTTGTTCGTGCAGTTTGAACAGTTCATCTTCGAACAGCAGTGGCAGAAACTTCACAAGTACGCGCTTGATCGCGGCATTCAAATTTTGGGCGACATGCCGATTTTCGTTTCGGCGGACAGTGCGGACGCTTGGGCGAATCAAAAAGAATTCAAGCTCGACAAAGAAGGTCACCCCGAACAAGTCGCGGGAGTTCCGCCCGATTATTTCAGCGCGACGGGACAGCTTTGGGGCAACCCGCAATACGATTGGGACGAAATGGCGGCAACGAAGTATAAGTGGTGGAAGTTGCGCTTCAAGCGGCTTTATGAAATGGTTGACATCGTGCGCATTGATCATTTCCGCGCCTTTGAATCGTATTGGTCGATTGACGGCAACGCGACGACTGCAATTCACGGCAAATGGATTAAAGGCCCCGGCTTGAAATTCTTCAACGAAATTCGCAAAGAAATTGGCGACGCGCACATCGTTGCGGAAGACTTGGGAATTATCACGGACGCCGTTGACGAACTGCGCGAAGATTGCGGCTTCCCCGGCATGAAAGTTTTGCATTTCGCCTTGCACTACAACGAGTACGGGCGAATCGGCTTCGTTGCTCCCGAAAACTCCGTTACCTACACCGGCACGCACGACAACAACACAACCGTCGGCTGGTTTATGGAGGACGTGGACAACGACAGCAAGCCCACGATTGCCGCGCTGGTTGATGCGGACGTTCGCCGCCCCGATGACGTTTGTCAAAAGCTTATTGAATTTGCTTATGCGTCGAATTCGCGTTTTACGATTGTTCCCATGCAAGATATTTTGAAACTTGACAGCAGAAATCGCATGAACACGCCCGGCACAGTCGGCACAAACTGGGGTTGGCGTCTCAAGCCCGATTATTTGTCGGAAGCGTCGGCGGACAAGCTCAAAGCTCTGTGCAACAAATATCTGCGGTGAGGTATTGCAATGGCGGAAAAAACTTTTGTGGTCGAGAAAACCTGCCCGATTTGTCAAGAGATGACGCGGGTTGTCAAAACTCGTTCGCGGCTCCCCGTCCTCAAACGCGACGAAGACGGTTGCGTTCACTACGATGATTTTAACCCGTATTTTTACACCGTTTGGGCTTGCGAACATTGCGGCTTTGCGGCGGACGAAAAAACTTTCACGACGAAAATTCCTGACCGTCATTTAAAAATTCTGCGCGGAGATTTGTTGTCGAACAAATTCGGAATTGACTTCGTCGAGGAGCGCACGGCTGAAGATGCAATTTTTATCTTCAAGCTCGCGATAAGTTATCTGGAGGAAGTCGAGGATAAATTTTCCAAACAGGCGAAGTATACTCATCAACTGGCGTGGGTTTATCGTGAGGCGGGCGACGAAGTCAACGAAAAAAAATTTTTGGCGAAGGCGGCGCAACTTTACGACACGGCACTTGCCAAAGAAAATTTTCCCGTCGACGGTTTGACGGATTCGGCGGCGATTTATATAATCGGCGCAATTTACTGGCGGCTCGGCGAATACGAAAAATGCGCGGCGTATCTTTCGCGGCTCATGAAAGATGACGGCTTGCGCAGTCGTGACCCCAGACTTGCGGACAGAGTTCGCGATTTGTGGGGCGACGTGCGCGGTGCTCTTCGGGACGCCAAAAAATAATTGGAGTGTGTTTTTGTAAGTGTCAACAACGAAACTGTTTCGAGTCGTCGCCTGTCTCCTGACGTTGATTTTTATCTGTGCGGGGACGGGCGAAGTCTCGGCGAAAAAAAAAGTCGGCAAGGAAAAAATTCTGTATATCCCGCACGACAACAGACCGATAGTCAACAAGCAGACGATTGAGGTTTTGCAAAAGGCGGGTTATCAAGTCGTGTCGCCGCCCGACGAAATTTTGGGCGGACGTGAAAATTTGGGTGACCCCGATTTGTTGTGGGATTGGCTCAACAAGAACGCGAAGAAAGACATTAAGGCGGCAGTCATTTCATCGGACGCGCTGATTTACGGCAGTTTGGTCGGCTCGCGCAAACACGAATTCGACGGCGACGAAATTTTGGCGCGAACGGATTTGTTCACCGAGTTCCGCAAGAAACATAAAAAAATGCCGCTGTATGTTTTCGGCTCGATAATGCGCACGCCGCGCACGGGTTTGGCGTCGGGCTACGAAGAGCCGGATTATTATCGCTACTACGGCACGAATATTTTTCGGCTGACGGAGCTGATGGACAAAAACGAAACCGAAGGTCTTACTCAACGCGAAGTCAAAGAGGTAAACTTTCTGCAACGGCTGATTCCTCAACGCGCCCTTGAAGACTGGATGGGTCGACGCGAAAAAAATTTCAACGCCAACAAAAAATTGATTGACTGCGCCCGAAACAAGACTTTTGATTATTTGTTACTCGGACGCGACGACAACGCGCCCTATTCGCAGACGCACAACGAAGGTCGCAAACTTTTGACTTACGGCGAGGGAATTAAAACTTACCAAACGACGGCCGGAATTGACGAAATCGGGCTGGTGCTTTTGACACGGGCGGTAAACGAACGCACGAAAAATTCTCCGAAAATTTTCGTCAAGTACAACTGGGGACGCGGCGAGTTGACAATTCCATCCTATTCCGACGAATCGATTGACGATTCGATTCGAGCGTCGATTAAAGCGGCAGGCGCAACTTTGACCGACGAAGAAACCGGCGCAGATTTTATTCTGGCGGTGAATACGAATCCCGACGGCTTGACTTTTGAGGCAGACAATCCCGTCAACACGACGACCGAGCGAGGCGGCACAAAATATTTCGCGGACATGGTTGCCGATTATCTCGACGGCGGAAAAAAAGTCATTGTTGCAGACGTGGCCTTTGCAAACGGCTCCGACAACGCGTTGATGGATCAACTTCGTCGACGCGCTCTGCTGTTCAATCTTACGGCTTACGGCGGCTGGAACACGGCGACAAATTCAAGCGGCTTTGCTCTGGCGACGGGAATTCTTTCAACGCGCATGACTGACGCGCAGATTGACGAATTGTTGTTGCGCCGATACCTTGACGATTGGGCTTATCAGGCGAACGTGCGAAAAACTTTGGCGGCTCAACTTGATTGGATTGCGGGCGACGGACGTTACGAAACTTTGGACGGCAAACGCGACACAGCGGCGGAAGATTGCGCGCAGTTGCTCAAATTTTTCGCCGAACATAATTTGCCCGCGTTTACCGGTCGCGACAATATGAAAGTCAAATTTCCGTGGAACCGCATGTTTGAAGCTGATATTTCCTTAGGGAGGAGGTGACCATATGTCTGACGAAAAAAATTCCAAACCCGAAACATCTTCCAAGCCCGAAGAAACTTCAAAGCCCGAAAAAGTCGAGATGTACACGATAACCATTGCGGGCGGCTCGCGTGACCGCGTGATTAAATTGTCGTCGAAAATGTTTCGGCTGGGCGTGGCGTCCGCTATTTTCGGCGGAGTGCTCTTGCTGATAACAAGCGCGTGGGCTTTTTACAGTTCGCTGAGAATGCAACGGGACGCGGCGACGATTCGCGAAATTGAACACGCGGCGGAACTTCGACAAGAACAACTTTTAACGCTGTCGAAAAAGGCGGCGACCTTGAGCGAAACAATTCAAAATCTCACGCGACAAGAAGAGGAGTTGCGAATTCAAGCGGGATTAAATCCGATTAAAGACGAGACACCGCCGACCGAATCACCTGCCGACCCGAATCAACCGCCGGCAGAAAACGCGACGCCTGAAACGCCGACAACCGACGAAAATCAGCAACCCGCAGAAAATCCCGACGCAGAAGAACACAACGGTCAAGGCGGCCCCGTCGGTGAATTGGAACTTGCGGAAGTTTCCGAGGCTCTCGACATGTTGGAAGCTCAAGTCAATTCGCGCCGAGAAAGTTTGGACGATTTCCAAAAAGAATTAAAGCAACGTCGCGAACAAATGGCACGCGGCGCGTCGATGGCGAACAATTACACGCCGGGCAGCGGTTCGCCAAGTTTCATTCCGAGTAGCGGCTTTGAATACGATTTCGCGAACGGTCTGCCGATTATTCCTGCGGCCGGCTCAATTCCTGCGCCCGGTTCGTTCCCGTTTGATCCGAGTCTTGTCGGCGGCGTGGGCGCGGCAGATTCGCATATCCCGTCAATTTGGCCGACGACGGGCGAAGTCACTTCGCCTTACGGTTTGCGTTGGGGCGGCACGGATTTCCACCCGGGCATGGACATTGCAAACGACATGGGCACGCCGATTGTCGCGACGGCTGACGGCGTTGTCGATTACGCGGGCTGGAATGCGGGCGGCTACGGCAACATGGTCGACATAGATCACGGCAACGGAATTATGACGCGCTACGGTCACGCTTCGCAGGTCGTTGTTTCCACAGGTCAACACGTCAAGCGCGGACAACTTATCGCTTACATGGGCTCGACGGGCTTCAGCACGGGGCCGCACGTTCATTACGAAGTTCACGTCAACGGCAACCGCGTCAACCCGATAAGCTATCTGTAAGACCGGCTACCAAAGTCAGTAGACAGCACCACACGGAGGCGCAAAAAGAATTTTGTTCGCTCGGATTTTATCAAAACCCTTTCGAGTTTTAACATCTATTTTTTAACAGGAGGTTTTTACATGGCGAAAGTCAACGAAAATTATTTGAAACTCCCGGGCAGTTATTTGTTCTCGGAGATCGGCAAGCGCGCCGCGAAGTTCCAAAAAGAAAATCCCGACGCGAAAATTATTCGTCTCGGTATCGGCGACGTGACGCGTCCTCTGCCGCAAGTTTGTATCGACGCAATGAAACGTGCCGCCGACGAAATGGGTCACGTGGAAACTTTTCGCGGTTACGGCCCCGAACAAGGTTACGAATTTCTGCGCGAAAAAATTGCGGACTTCAATTACAAACGTCGCGGATTGAACGTCAACGCGGACGAAATTTTTATCAGCGACGGTTCAAAATGCGACTGCGGCAATATCCAGGAAATTTTTTCGCTCGACAGCCGAATCGCCATTGCCGATCCCGTTTATCCCGTTTACCTTGACACGAACGTCATGGCGGGACGCACGGGCGACTTGCAGGCCGACGGACATTTCGCGGGCGTGACTTACTTGCAGTGCAGTGCCGAAAATAATTTTTCGCCGAAGCCGCCCGCAGAAAAAGTTGATTTGGTTTATCTTTGCTCGCCGAACAATCCGACCGGCACGACGCTCGACAAAGCCGCGCTCGAAGCTTGGGTTGCCTACGCGAAAGAAAATGACGCAGTGATTTTGTTCGACGCCGCTTATGCCGCGTACATTACCGAGGAAAAAGTTCCGCGCTCGATTTACGAAATTGACGGGGCACGCGACGTGGCGATTGAGTTCCGCTCCTTCAGCAAGACGGCGGGATTCACCGGCACGCGTTGCGGCTATATCGTTATCCCCGAAAATTTGACGGGCACCACGTCGACGGGCGAACGCGTTCCGCTGAAAAAACTTTGGGCACGCCGTCACACGACGAAATTCAACGGCACAAGTTACATCACCCAACGCGGCGCGGAAGCGATTTACAGCGACGAAGGTCAAGCGCAGGTTCGTGAACTCGTCAGCTATTATCTGGAGAACGCAAGAATTATTCGCGAGAGCTTGAGCGCGGCGGGCTTGACGACTTTCGGTGGAGTGAATGCGCCTTACATTTGGTTGAAGACGCCCGACGACATTCCGAGCAGCTGGGATTTCTTCGACAAACTTTTGCACGAAAAACACATCATCGGAACACCCGGCGCAGGTTTCGGGCCTTGCGGCGAAGGTTATTTGAGATTAACTTCCTTCAACAGCCGCGAAAACACGATTGAGGCTTGTGAACGTCTGAAAACTTTTTGATTGAACATTGCCAACAAAAAAATCCCCTCGAATATTCGGGGGGAAATTTTTTTTAATTAGGAATGTGGAATTATGAATGAGGAATGATTTGCAAATTTAATTCCTAACTCCTAATTCCTAATTGCAGTTTCACGGTTTGGGTTTGCCGCATTCGGCGCAGAATCTGCCTTTGTTGGTCGCGCCGCATTCGCATTTCCATTCACTGCTTGCGGGTTTGGGTTTGCCGCATTCGGCACAGAATTTTCCTTTGTTGACTGCGCCACATTCGCATTTCCATTCGTCGACGACAGGTTTTTTCGCGCCGCATTCAGAGCAAAAAGTTCCGCGATTGCCGTCGTGTCCGCAAGCCGAACATTTCCACGTTGCGGGTCTGTTTTGCTGTTGAGTTTGTTGTTGACCCATCGCGAAGAGATTGCCCGCGTTGATTCCGCCCGCCTGTTGAGCCATGCCCATGCCCATGAAGCCCGTCATTGCTCCGCCGGAATTGTTCGCCGCGTCGCGCATTGCGTCTGCCTGTGCGCCCGTCAAATGTGCCGCCGCCATTAAAGGATTTCTCAACGCGCCGTTACGTTGCATTTCCTTAATCATCTGCGCATCTTCTTCGTTCGCCGAAACGTTCGAGACGCCGAACGAAACGATTTGCAGGCCGCGAAGTTCGCCCCATTTTTTGCTGAGGACTTCGTTGAGCGCGTCGGCAATTTCCTGCGTGTGCGCGGGCAATGCGCTGTAACGAATTCCCTTTTCGGAAATTTTCGCGAACGCAGGTTGCAACGCCGTCATCAATTCGGTTTTAAGTTGCCCGTCGATTGTCGAACGGTTATAAGTGTCCGTGACGTTGCCGCAAACATTTTTGTAGAACAAAATCGGATTGACGATGCGATAGCTGTAAGAGCCGAAACATTTAATCGCAATGTCCACGTCAAGCCCGATGTTGTAGTCGACGACGCGGAACGGAATCGGCGTGGGCGTGCCGTATTTGTTGCCGACAATTTCTTTCGTGTTAAAGTAATAAATTCTTTCGTCGCGCCCGGCGTCGCCGCCGTAGCCGAAACGATCTTTCATGGCGAAGAAAATGTCCTGAATGTCTTCGGCAAGAGTTTTTTTGCTGTTGAACAGGCTCGGTTCGGTTGACTTGTCGTAAATGTATTCGCCCGAATCCGCGCAGAAGTCAATGACTTTGCCCTGTTGAACAATCATCATGCATTGCCCATCGTTGACGGAAATTTTCGATCCGTTGGTAATGATGTTGTCGCTGCCGTCGTTGGAACTCCAGCTGCTCGATTTGCGACGATGTCCCTTCGCAACCAAAATGTCCGAAGAAAGACTGTCGCAGTAGAAAAATTCCTTCCATTGGTCACCGAGGACGCCGCCCGCCGCTGCCAATGCCGCTTGAATCAATCCCATGGTTAAATCTCCTTTCGGGTTGAAGTACCGCAATTATAACGCGTCAAGCAAATTTTGGAAAGTATCACGATTGACTAAACGCGGCAGGATTTTGACGGCGCGGCGCGAAATTTTACAAAAAATTTGCAGAGGACGTGAACGCATTGACTGACCGAAAAGAGATGACGGGCGAAGAAGTTTTAAAGAAGTACGACAACGAATCAAACACGATGGAATATGCGGGCGTCATGGCGAAAATAATTTCCGCGCTGGCGATTTGTTTTTCGTTATTCCAAATTTACACGGCGAGTTTCGGACTGCTTGACGCGCAAATTCAACGGGCAATTCATTTGAGTTTCGGATTGTGTCTGGTATTTTTGCTTTACCCGACGAAAAAATCTTGGCGTCGCGACAAACTTCATCCGCTTGACGGCGTACTTGCAATTTTGGGCGCGGCGGCTCCGCTGTACATTGTGACGAACTATCACGAATTAATTTTGCGTGCGGCGTTACCGACACCGACGGACGTTTTTGTCGGTGCGTTCGGAATAATTTTGGTTATCGAAGCGGCGCGGCGTGTCGTCGGAATTCCGATGGTTTGCGTCGTATTATTTTTTATCGCTTACGCGTTCGCGGGGCCTTACATGCCGGGCGTGTTGGCTCACCGCGGCTTGACGCTTGATTATTTCGTCAGCCACGTTTATTTCACGACGGAAGGAATTTTCGGCATTCCGCTGGGCGTTTCGTCGACGTTTATATTCCTGTTTATTTTGTTCGGCGCGTATCTTGAAGGCACGGGACTCGGAAAATTTTTTATCGACACGGCAAATGCGATTGCAGGTTGGGCGAGCGGCGGCCCCGCGAAAGTTGCGGTTTTGTCGAGCGGCTTGATGGGCACGGTTTCAGGCTCAAGCGTCGCGAACGTCGTCGGCACGGGTTCATTGACGATACCGATGATGAAAAAACTCGGCTACCACAAAGATTTTGCGGGCGCGGTCGAAGCAGCGGCGTCGACGGGCGGGCAGTTGATGCCTCCGGTCATGGGCGCGGCGGCTTTTTTGATGGCGGAATTTGTCGGCGTGCCTTACGTCGAGATCGTCAAAGCGGCGGTAATTCCGGCGTTCCTGTACTTCGCGGGCGTGTGGCTCGGCGTGCACTTCGAGGCGCAACGAAACAATTTGAAAGGTCTGCCACGCGAAGAACTTCCTAAACTCGGTGAACTTTTGCGGACGCGTGGACATTTGGCAATTCCGCTGATTGTAATCGTCTGGCTTTTGGTGAGCGGCTATACTCCGATGCGTGCGGCACTCGTCGCGATAGTTTTGTCGATTCTTGTTTCGGCGATAAAAAAATCAACGCGCATGTCGCCTGCCGCAATCGTCAAAGGTTTGGAGACCGGCGCGAGAAATGTTTTGGGCGTACTGGTCGCGTGTGCGGCGGCGGGAATTATAATCGGCGTCGTGACGAAAACGGGCGTCGGCTTGAAACTTGCTTCGGCGTTGCTTGACTTATCGGGCGGCTTGATTTTGCCCAGCATGTTTTTGACGATGATAACTGCGATAATTTTGGGCATGGGCGTCCCGACAACGGCGAATTATGTTATTACGTCGACGATAGCGGCTCCCGCGCTGATTCAAATGGGCGTGCCGATTTTGGCGGCGCACATGTTTGTTTTTTACTTCGGAATAATCGCGGACGTGACGCCTCCGGTTGCGCTTGCGGCTTATGCGGGTTCGGGCATTTCCGGCGGCAATGCGCTTAAGACGGGAATCAATGCGTCGAAGTTGGCGATAGCGGCGTTCATAATTCCGTACATGTTCGTTTTGAGCCCCGAATTACTTTTGATTGACGGCGTGACGCTCGGATTGGGAATTTCGCTTTTGACGGCGATTGTCGGAATGGTCGCGTTAAGTTCGTCGCTTATCGGTTATCTTGCCGCGCCGCTGAAAATTTGGGAACGTGTGATTTTGGGCGCGGGCGGCTTGATGATGATTAAACCGGGACTTGCCACGGATATTGCGGGCGTCGCGATATTTGTTGCGATTTTGTTTTGGCAACTCAAACAGAAAAAATCTTGAACTTTATGACGCTCTAAAATTTTCGTGATACTCTCGGAAAAAATTTTTGGGAGGTCGATTGCCGTGCTCGTCTCGATAATTTCCGTCGTGCTGGTTTTATGGTTCGTGGCGTTCGTCGCGGTCTATACCTATAGATTTTTATTTGCGTCGAGAATTTTTTCGTACGTCTTGGTTGCGGCAAGGCTGATAATTCAATTCGTCGCGAAAAAATTTTTGCTTGCCGTGCCGTGGATAATTTCCGCCGTGCTTGCGGTGACGGTCGCTCTGTACGCGCTCGGTCGGCAATTTTTCTTTAACGAAGACGCAAAACTTTTCATTGAGCAGAAACTTTCGCCACAAAATTTGTCGTACGAAAAAACTTTTTCACTGCTGACAATCGGATTGATGCTTGAGCTTCATGAAAAAATTTTTTGAACGTCACGACGCGGCGATAAAGTTGCGAATAATTCCGGATGTTCCGCCACTTTTAAAGCGGCCGGCGTGAAAATTTTTCGTGACGAGTTTAATTGAAAGTTTAATTGTTGCGGCGAAAAGCTTTTGTTATAATCGCGCTAAGCAACGGCTTAAAGGGGATGATTCGCATGAAGAAAAATTTTTTGGCGGGCGCACTGACAACGTGTCTGCTGATGACGGGTTGCGGCAACAATTCAGGCAATGCGGAGACGCTGGACATCAAGGCAAAGGAAGTTTCGATTGAAACTTTTTCCGTCGCAACCGGCTCCGACGAAATACAAATGGAAGAACCGCCCAAAGTCACCAAAGCCGGCATTGATTGGAGTCGTGCGCCGCGTTTCGACAACTACGCGAGCCTGATTGAGTACCTCAACGACAGCAAGAAAAATCTGCAGACTTATCAACCCGTCGTGTTCGTGAACGGTTTTAATCCCGACAACAACTATGTCGCAAAAGTTCGCGGCTTTTGGACGTTGAGATACACCAATTACGGCAACGGCTGTATGCTTTACGAGATTACGAATTACCCCGGCGAGCGCGTGGCGTGGGCTTATCTTCACAACGACACGTCCTTTTTGAGCAACGAGGAAAAACAACTTTACAACGTGGCAGTTCAAATCGTCAACGAGGCGAAAAATTTTTCGTCCGACGCGCTGTATCAGGAACTTTACCTTCACGACGCGATAATCGAACGGGCGACTTACTACACCGAACACCCTCAAAAAAGATTTTCACGTTTCCAGACGGCGACGGGCGCGCTCATTGACGGCAAGGCGAACTGTCAAGGCTACACCGACGCTTTTTACATGTTGGCTACCATGTGCGGCTTCAAGGTCGATAAAGTTGTCGGCGACTCCGTAAACTCTGCCAAAAACACATGGGAAGGTCATACTTGGAACACAATTTCTTTCGACAAATACAACACGAGCTATTTCGTGGACGTGACTTGGGACGACGAGGTAAACAATTTCAACGGCGAAATCTTCAACGGCTACATTTACTTTAACACGTCGACGAATGTTGCCGGTGCGGATCATCGCTGGTACAGCGATAACGTGCCGAAAAATCTTCCGGCAGATCCCGACGGGTTTAATTACTATCACTATCGCGCAAAGGAGTACAACGTCAAGGATGAATATTTCGGCGGCTGGTGTCGTTCTGCCACGGACGCGCTCCAAGTCATTGCCGAGCGTATCGCAAGGCAAGGTTACGGACTTTCGCGCATGGAGGCTCCCTACGATAATTATTACGGCAATCAATCCAACGCCATCAATTATCTGAAAAACCTTCTGTCTAATTCTTACGGTTGGCGCGGGCGTTTTTCTTTGATTAGCGCACGGCGCGGCAATTACATGTACATTACCGTCAGAGCCTATTAAAAGTGACGGCGTCAACGGAAAAGTGATTGTTGCGGCGAAAACGTTTTGATTTATAATCATGACAAAAATTCCGCTCAGCTTGAAAGGAACTGATTCGCATGAAGAAATTTTTTTTAGCGGGCGCACTGACAACGTGCTTGCTTTTGACGGGTTGCGGCGGCGATAAATCTGCATCCGATAACAAACCCGAAACGATTCAATTCACGCCAAAAGATGTCGTCGGAATGAAAATGGAAGCTATCAATACCATGGGCGACACGGCCGAAGCCGATAAAAATTCTCTAAGCAAAGCCGCCGGCAACAAGGTCAACTGGCAGACGGCGAAGAGAATCAGCAACCAAAAAGATTTTTTGGAATACGTCAGAGATTGCCGCGAAGATTATGAGACAGTTATTCCCATCATCTGCACGAATGGTTTCCAGCCCAATTACCACGAACTTGTTAAATACATGACGCTTTGGTTTGTGCAATGGAGTTATCAAAATCTCGACGACGGGTCGACGGCCGTGCTGTTGAATATCAAAGATTATCCCGGTGAACGCGTCGCCGCCGCCTATCTTGAAAATGATACGTCATTTTTGGACGACGAGGAAAAGAAACTTTACAACGAGGCCGTCAAAATCGTCAACGAGGCAAAAAATTTTTCAAAAGACCCGCTGTATCAGGAGCTGTACATTCACGACGCGATAACTTCCCGCGTGACTTACTACACAGAAGATCCGCAACCGACTTGTGCGCGTTTCCAAACGGCTTTGGGCGGACTGCTTGACGGCAAAGCGAATTGCCAAGGTTATTCCGATACCTTTTACATGCTCGGCAATATGTGCGGCATTGATGTCGGCAAGTGCAACGGCGACGCGGGCGGTGGGCACACGTGGAACACCGTCAATTTCGGCGACCGCAGTTATTTCGTCGACGTGACGTGGGACGATTCCCCGATTAAGCTGGGCAACGAACCCTGCAACTATTACATTTACTTCAACGTGCCCACTGACGTTATGGGCGCAGATCATCAATGGTATCCCGATTACATTCCGCAAAATATGCAACCGTCGCCCGACGGCCGCAATTTCTATCACGCGAAGGCCTACAGCGGTTCAAACGGAAGATATTTCGGCGCATGGTCTACAACTGCAGAAGACGCGCTCGGTCATGTCGCTTACCGAATCGCAAATCAAGGTTACAAATTTTCGTGGATTGAAGCTCCCTACACCGAAAGATATACCAACGCGGACACTGCGGCAAGTTATGTGTTCGACAGATTGAATGAATACGGCTGGCGCGGATATGTTTATTTGAACGTCCAATGGCGCGGCGGTAAATACATGTACTTCACGGTAGAAGCCCTGCCGAATCAATAAATTAAGTGTTAAGAGTTTTTACTCTCGATCTTATCCGAAGGAGGGCGACTACATGAAGAAATTTTTCTTGGCGAGCGTGTTGACTGCGTGTCTGCTGTTCGCAAATTGCGGCGACGTTTTCGCTGACCCCGTAGCCGGAGAAAAAATCGACTTCCACGCAAAACCTGTAGCCGAAATTGAAACTCACGGCATCGGCACGGAAATTGCCGAAGAAGAAGTCACTCCTCAAGACAAGAGTGCCGCCACTAAACAGCAGATTGATTGGAGTCGTGCGCCGCGTTTCGACAACTTTGACGCGCTTGTCGAGTACCTCAACAACTGCAAAAAAAATCTGCAGACGTGGCAACCCGTGGTTTGCGTCAACGGCTTTGTTCCCAACAGCAAACAAATTCCAAACATCCGCGCTATTCAGTGGCTGAGCTGGACGGATTACGGCAACGGGCGAATTCTTTACCAGATAACAAATTATCCCGGCGAACGCGTGGCGTGGGCGTATACTCACAACGATACGTCATTTTTGAGCAACGAAGAGAAACGGCTTTATAACATTGGCGTTCAGCTCGTCAACGACGCGAAAAATTTTTCGTCCGACGCGCTGTATCAGGAACTTTACCTTCACGACAGAATTACGGACAGGGCGACTTACTACACAGAAAATCCTCAGCCGAAACTTGCACGTTTTCAATCGGCTTTGGGCGCGCTCATTGACGGTAAGGCGAATTGCCAAGGTTATTCCGACGCCTTTTACATGCTCGCCACCATGTGCGGCTTTACTGTGGATAAAGTCTGCGGCTTCGGCGACAACGACTCGCACACCTGGAACAGTATCACTTTCGGCAATGCAAGTTATTTCGTTGACGTGACTTGGAACGACGGCAAATGTGTTTTTAACAACGTGCCGTACAATTATTACATTTACTTCAACACGCCGACGAACATATTTGGCGCGGATCATCGCTGGTACACCGCTCACGTGCCGCAAAATCTTTTGGCGAATCCCGACGACCGCAATTTTTATCATTCAAAGGCTTACACCAATTCAAACGGCAGATATTTCGGCGCATGGTCTAGAACGCCCGAAGACGCGCTTGCTCACATTGCTTACCGAATCGCCAAGCAAGGCTACAAAGTTTCGTGGGTTGAGGCTCCGTACAATTCTTATTATGCCAACGTGAACAATTCGCTCAACTATCTGTTGAATAATCAGCTGTCGTCGCGTTACGGCTGGCGGGGCTACGTCAGCATGAACGTTAAGCGTGTTGGCAATCTTATGTACTACACCGCAGAGGCGAAGCCGTATTAAATCGACGTTTCCGCAAAAAAAAATCCCCGTCATCAACGGCGGGGAAATTTTTTGTCGTCAGCAGTTTCCTGCGTAAACGAAATTCAAATGTTCTTTGGCAATGTCGACAAGCTCATAAATTTTTTTGACGGGCGTCGGCGGCAAGTTCGTTACTTTGTAGCGCGGGAAAAATCGGCTGATGTGCAACGGAATATCTTTCGATAGCGACGCAAGCCACGCGGCTTCGGCGGCCATATCTTCGGGCGAATCGTTCATCGTCGGCACAATCAGCGAAGTAACTTCGACGTGACAAACCTGCGCGGAAAGTTCAATCGTGCGGCGAACAGTTTCAAAATCTCCGCCGAGCAACGAATAAATTTCTTGACTGAAACCTTTCAAGTCGATATTCATTGCGTCAATCAGCGGCAAAATTTTTTTCAACGCGGCGGGCGCAACGGTTCCGTTCGTGACGAGGACAACTTTCAAGCCGACAGCTTTAAGCAAATTTGCCGTGTCGCGAACGAATTCATAACCGATAAACGGTTCGTTGTAAGTGAACGCGACGCCGATATTTTTTTCCGGAATAAGCTCAACGGCAATTTCGGCAAGTCTTTCGGGCGAAATTTGGCGCGTCGGGAAAGTTGAATCCGCCATAGAAATTTCGTGATTCTGGCAAAACGGACAGTTTAAATTGCAACCGTAACTGCCGACCGAAAGAATCCGACTTCCGGGGAAAAATTTATACAACGGCTTCTTTTCAATCGGATCAAGTGCAATCGAAGTTATCGCGCCGTAATTGAGCGCGGTAATTTTTTTGCCGTCGTTGACGCGAGCACGACACGCGCCGACTTCGCCGAATGCAAGCCTGCAATGTCGCGGACAAATTTCGCAAACAAGTTTTTCGCTCATGATGTTGCCTCCCAAAAATTTTTTCAAACATTGTATCACGTCGGGCACTTGAGTTTTCAAGTTACGCAAAAAAATTCCCCTCCCGTGCGGAAGGGGTTTTTTCGTCAGAAAATTTTTTCGTTACTTCGTCAGGGCGTCCCAAGCCTCGTTTGCGCGTTCAACGAAAATTTCGCGAATCTTTTTGTTTTCGCCGAGACCTTGCAGACGCGGTTCGACTTTGAAGCCCATTTTTTCGAGAATGACTTTATGTGAATCGTCTTCGTCGCCCGCCATGTCGTTGTTGGCGTGGTCACCCGCAACCATCATAAGCGGCATCAAAATAATTTTTTCGACCTTGTGCATTTTGAGTTTGCCCGCCCAATCTTCCAGACGCGGCCAACCTTCGACGGTGTAAATGTGTACGTCATTGCGTTTCATGCGCCGAAGTTTTTCCTGCATGACGGAATAATAGGCGTTGGACGGGTCGGGCGTGCCGTGCGCCATCAAAAGAATCGCCGTGCCTTTTTTGTACGCGGGCAGGTGGAGCGATTGCATGACTTGCGTCACGTCGTCGCGCTGATCTTCCTGCCCCTGCCAATACATGAGCGGCGTCGCGAGCGTCATTTTTTTGAACTGCGTCTTGAATTCGTGGAAAAGTGCAACGTCATATTTGTATTCGATGCCGGGGATAACGTCGAGCGAGACAAGAGCGATTCGCGTGTAACCTTCGCTTTTGAGTTGCTCAAGCGTCTGTTCGGGCGTCAGATAATCGCACTTGCCTTCGTTCTCTGTGATGTGTTTAATGACGATGTGGCTGGTAAATGCGGTGACGACTTTGGCGTTCGGGTGCGCGGCTTGAATTGCTTTTGCGGTCGCGTCGATTGCTTTTTCGCGTTGGTCTTTAAAAGTCGTGCCGAAACTCAAAACGACAATCGCGTCTTTGTCCGTGTAACTGTCGAGCGCGGGATTTTCGTACTTAAGGACGCCGATTTGAGTTGCCATCTGCAGAGCGGCGGGCGGGTTGTCGACTTCGTCACTGAGCTGATAGGCGGCCTCCGCGTGTGCGAACAACAAACTTGAACACGCCACGCCCAAAGCCAAAAGTTTTTTCCAACACTTCATGAATGATTCCTCCTCAAAAAATTTTCTTTGCATTGCTCATACATCTCTGCTGAGGAGGTTTCGTCGACAATCTTAATCACGTCACGGGGGTTTGTCAATTACTTTTGAATGTTGTAAAATACAGCGCGTGAAATTTTAAGGAGGTTACTCGAATGAAGTTTACTTGTTACAAAAATGATTTGCTTGAGGCGTTGCAGATAGTAATTCGTTCCGTTGCAGTCAAGCCGATGACGCCGATTCTTTCGGGCATTTACATGAAAGCGGACGAAAAATCTTTGGAACTGCAGGCGAACAATTTCAGCACGGGAATAATTGTTAAAATCCCCATCAACACCGAAATTGAAGGCGAAGCGGTTCTCAGCGGCAAAAAATTTCTGGAATTTATTCGCAACATGCCTGACGAAACGATAACTTTGTTCGGCGAAGATGCGGCGAATATTTTTTCGATTGAATCCGGCGGCGCGCACGTCGATTTGTTGACGATGCCCGCAGTTGAATTCCCGAAAGTTCGGACGCCCGACACCTTCGGTTCCTTCAGAATTCGTTCGACCGCGCTGAAAAGTTTGATTCGCAAAACGGTTTTCGCCGTGTCCAAAGACGACGACAGACCCGTTTTTAAAGGTTGCTCTTTTGAACTTGCCGGCAATCAACTTACGCTTGTTGCGACGAACACGCACCGCATTTCCATTGCCAAAGAATTCACTCGCGGCGACGAAACCGAACGCGGAAATTTTGTTGTGCCGCCGGAAACTCTGCGCGGACTGATTCAATACTTCGACCCGAACGACGTGGAAAATTATGTCGAAGTGAATTACTCCGATCGTTTCGTTACGTTCAAATTCGACAACATTTATCTGACTTCGCGGCTGATTGACGGCGAATTCCCGCCCTACGACAGAATTATTCCGAGTGACGCAATTACCCGCGTTGAAGTGAACAAAATCGAATTCCGCACCGCCGTTGAATTCGTCGCGCTCGTCGCCAGAGAAAGCGAATATAATATGGTGACGTTCGATATAATGCCCGGACGCATGGCAATTTCGGCGGATTCGGCAGATGTCGGCGAGGCGAACAAAAACGTTGAAGCGGACGTTATGGGCGACAGTCTGAAAATTTCTTTCAATGTTGACTATGTTCTTGACGCACTGCGCACAATGGATTCGCAACGCGTGCAAATTTGTCTTAACGGCAGATATGACCCGATTCTTTTGCGCGAACGCGACAACGACAATTATTCTTACGTCGTCACGCCCGTGCGCGCCTGAATGCACGTCACCGAAATTTCTTTGACGGATTGGCGGAATTTAACTGCGGTCAAGTTGAGCTTTGTCGACGCGATTAATATTTTTCTCGGACTCAACGCGCAGGGCAAGACGAATTTAATCGAGTCAATAAATTTTGCGTCGCTCGGCAGAAGTCGCGCCTCGAAAGATTCGGAGCTTGTTCGTTGGGGACAAGATTCCGCGTTCCTGCGAATAAAATTTTTCAGTCGCGACATTCCGCACGAATTGGCGATTGAAGTTTCAACGACGAAACGCCGCAGAATTTTGCTCGACGCCAATCCGCTCAAACCACGCGAACTTATCGGCAGATTAAATTCCGTGCTGTTTTCGCCCGAAGATTTATTTATGTTTAAAAATTCGCCCGCCGTTCGCAGAAAATTTTTGGACGGGGAAATTTCTCAGGCGTCGCCCGTGTATTACGCAAATTTGTCGCGGCACAATCGGCTTGTCGACCAGCGCAACAATCTGCTGAAAAAAATTCGTGACGGTTTTGCCCGCGCAAATGAATTGGAGCTTTGGGACGAACAACTTGCCGTCGTCGCGGAAAAAGTCATTTCCAAACGTCTGGACGCCGTCAACAAGTTAAATCTTTTGGCGAACTTGATGCAACGAAAAATTTCTTCGCACAAAGAAAATTTGTCCGTAGTTTACGAAATGCACGGCTTTGATTCGGCTGAAAATCTTGCGGAAAATTTTCTTGCCAAGTTGCGGGAGCGAAGATTTATCGACATCAAACGCGGGGCAACGAGTTTGGGCGCACATCTGGACGATTTAAATTTTTTCGTCAACGGCAAAGAGTTAAAACTTTTCGGCTCGCAGGGACAACTGCGCACGGCCGCGCTTGCGATAAAACTTTCCGAACTGCAATTTTTAAAATCCGAGACGGGCGAATATCCGTTGTTGCTTTTGGATGACGTGATGAGCGAACTCGACGTCGCACGCCGCGAAATGCTTTTGGATTTCCTGAGCCGCGAAAAAATTCAGACGTTAATAACTGCCACTGACCGCGCTTATTTCCCGACGAAAAATTTCGGCAAAATTTTTTTCGTGACTGCGGGAAATGTCGTCGACGAAAGGGAGACTGTTTGACCGATGAGAGACCTTGAAAGCGTTCTGCATGAAAGTATGCGTGCACTCGGCGACGAGCATTACAAAAAATTTTTGAGCGACGAAATTATTTTTAAATGGGACTCTATCGTTGACAAAAGCATTTCCGACAACGTTCAGCCGATTGTTTTTGAAAACGGTGTCCTGTTCGTTCAAACCAAAAGTTCCGCCTTCAAAGACCAGCTGAAATTTTTCGTCGAAGACATTATCGACACGATTAACGAATATTTCAACAGAGGCGAGCAGCAAGTTAAAGAAATTCGCCCCGCGAAACCTTTTCAAGTCGCCGAGTTCAACGAAAGCCGCCGTCAAGTCGAACAGTCAAAACAAGTTGACATCAATATCGACGGAATTATTTTGACGCCCGAAGAAGTTGCGTCTTGCGAAGCGTCCGCACAAAAAATCGCGGATGAAGACCTGCGCGCCGTTGCGTTGAAAACTCTGCTGTCACGGGCGAAATATAAAAAATACAGGCTCTCAAACGGCTGGCACAAATGCAAGTTCTGTGATTCGCTCTGCGAAGAAACGGAAACTCTTTGCGAAGTTTGCCGGCTCAAGGAGTACGAAAAAATTAAGCAGTCGTTGTTTGAAATTTTTTATGACACGCCGTGGCTCAGTTCCGAGGAAGTGCAGAAAATTTTCGCGGAAAAATTCCCGAATCTGCGCGAAGAATGCCCGATTGATTTCGTGAACTCGACGCGGACATCGCTGATTCAACTTTTGGCGGGGCATTTGTCGCCGGACGACGAGGACGAAGATTCAAACGAAATTATGCGTATCGTCATGCTTGAACGCCGCTTGCCGCCCGATAAAGTCACGCCCGCGATAATCCGCCGCACGTTGGGCGAATTGCATTTCAACTTCGCAGACCCGATTCGTGTTCACCGCTACAAGTTCAGCAAATTTCGCAACCTGCAACGCAAATAAATGTGGAATTAGGAATTAGGAATGTAGAATTAATATTTTTTCACTTCCTAATTCCTACTTGCTTTTTCAAGGAGTGTTTTAATCGTGAGCAATAAACTTAGGATAGAAAAACTTCAGGAGCTTATCAAACAAGAGACGGGCAAAATGCTTCTGAACGACATCAAAGACCCGCGAATCGGATTCGTCACCGTGACCGACGTGGAAATGACGGGCGACCTGCGCGAGGCAAAAATTTTCGTCAGCGTGATGGGCGGCGCGGAACAAATCAAAAATTCGCTTGAAGGTTTGAAAAGTGCGCTCGGATTTATTCGGCGGGAAATCGGCAAGCGAATTCGTCTGCGCTTCACGCCGGAAATTTCTTTCGCGCTCGACACGTCGCTTGACTACGGCGATCACATTCAAAAACTTTTGTTGCAAGTGGAAGGAGACCTCGACCATGCTGATAACGCTCAAACAGGCGGCGCAGAAAATTCAGGCCGCGAATAAAATTTTGGTGACCGCGCACATTTTGCCCGACGGTGACGCTGTCGGCTCAACGTTGGCAATGTTGCAAATTCTTCGCTCAATGGGCAAGACCGCAGAAATTTTTATCGACGACACTGTTCGCGACAATCTTCACGCCTTGCCGCATTTCGACGAAATTCGCCGCCCCGCCAAAAATGAAAAATTCGACGCGGATTTGTTGTTGATTTTGGACACCGAACCTGACAGAATCGGCAACGTTCGCAATTTGACCGACGCGCCGATTTTGAACGTCGATCATCACGTCACCAACAGCGGTGAAGGCTTTGACTTGTATCTTGAGCACGAAGCCGCCGCGACTTGCGAAATTGTTTTCAAGCTTGCGGGCGAACTCGGCGCGAAAATTTCTCCCGACGCGGCAACTTGTCTTTACACGGGTTTGGCGACCGACACGGGATTTTTCCAATTCTCGAACACGCGGGCGGAAACATTGCGCACGGCGGCCGAACTTGTGGCTTGCGGCGTTCAACCGAATTGGGTTTCCGAACAGATGGAACGTCGTTCAATCAGCGAAGTTCGCGCAATGAGTCAAGCTCTGCAGACCGCAAGAATTTTCTTCGACGGGAAAGTTGCGGGAATTTTTTTGAAAACTACCGACTCGACCGAAGGTTTTATCGATTTGATTCGCGTGATTAACGGCGTTGACGTGGCGTTTCTGATTAACGAAAAGGCTCCGAATTTTTGTCGTGTGAGTATGCGCTCGAAGGGCACGGACGTTGCGACAATCGCGAATTCTTTGGGCGGCGGCGGACACATTCGGGCGGCGGGTTGCACGCTGAAAACTTCAATCGACGACGCGACAAAAATTTTGGTTGAGGCAATCGGCAAGGCTCTGCGCGTCGAAAATCTTTCGGACGCGGGAACTTTGCTGGCGGACATCAATTAATGGACGGATTTATCAACCTGCACAAACCTGCGGGCATGACGAGTCACGACGCAGTTAATCGCGTGCGGAAAATTTTTTCGACGCGCAAAGTCGGACATGCCGGCACGCTTGACCCCGCCGCGTCGGGAGTTTTGCCCGTGGCGATTAATCGCGCCACAAAATTTCTGGAATATCTGACGGCGCACGACAAAACTTATCGCGCTGAAATTCTTTTCGGGACGGCGACTGATTCGGGCGACTTGGAGGGCGAAATTATTTCCCGCGCAGAAAATTTTTCCATGCCGAAGCTTGACGAACTCAACGCGGTTGCGAAAATTTTTGTCGGTGAAATTGAGCAGACGCCCCCGAAATTTTCCGCGATAAAAATTCACGGACGCAAAGCCTGTGACATGGCGCGAAAAAATTTGTCGTTTGAAATGCCGAGTCGTCGCGTGAAAATTTTTCGTCTGGAAATTCTTGACGTGACGGATTCGACCGCGACGATTGAAGTTGATTGTTCGGCGGGAACTTACATTCGCAGTCTTGCCGTCGATTTCGGCGCACGATTGAACTTGCCCGCGACGTTGAAAAATTTGATTCGCCTGCGTGTCGGAGACTTCGCGCTGAAAAATTCCGTGACGTTCGACGAACTTGACGCGGATAAAATTTTACCGATTGAAACTTGCTTGGAACATTTGCCGACGTTTGAGTTACCCGAAAACCGAATTCGCGCTTTCCTGAACGGCTTGCCTACGACGGTTAATTTTGCCGGCGAAAAACTTTTGCGCGTCATATCGGACGGAAAATTTTTGGGCGTCGGGAAAATTTCGGGCGGTGAGTTGCGTTCGGCAAAAATCGTTTGAATCGTGTCGGAAAATTTTCTTGCCAAAAAGTTCCGCGCAGATTATAATTTCGACATAAACAAAAATGCCCCGCGTTTGCGAGGCTAGTGCTTGAAGGCGGTTTTGCCCCCGGATATTTAAGAAACGGTGTTAAGACTTTTAGCCGTCCCAGCTCCGCGAAAGCTTAGGCGGCTGTTCCACTGAGTACCAAGAGGATTACGCCGGTGATAACAATCACACGGATGATAATCGTTGCAATACGCATAATCTCGCCCCCTTTCTCGGGGGACTTCGAGATTCAAACCGCCCTTGCCGCAAGGCATCAAGCAAAACGGATTATAACAGGCACGTCGCCCGAATTCAAGCGGCGTTATTTTTTTGCGCGAACGTGTCGAAATATTGCGTTGCTTTGCAATGTGCGGGCAAGTGGTGTATTATCTGCGCGAGGTGATAGAAATGTGTTTGGCATTTCCGGCAAAAGTTTTGGCGATTGAAGGCGATTTGGCAACGGTCGAGCGGGCGGGCGTCACGCGTAAGGCAAGTTTGATGTTACTGCCCGAAGCGAAGGTCGGCGACTTCGTTTTGATTCACGCGGGCTTTGCAATGCAGACGATTGACGAACGCGAAGTGCAAATCCGTGACGCACTGGTTGCCGAAATGAACGGTGCCCCGCGCACGGTCGAAAAACTTTTGTAGGAGTTGTATAAATGGCTGACACGTTGAAGCTTGTTAAAAAAATTTCGCGGCTTGCGAAAGGCAAAAAACATCTGCGCTTGATGGAAGTTTGCGGCACTCATACCGTCGCGATTTTTCGTTCGGGCATTCGGCAAATCCTTCCCGAAAACGTCGAACTTGTCTCCGGTCCCGGCTGTCCCGTTTGCGTCACGGACGATGATTTTATCGACAAGGCAATCGCTTACGCACGCAAGAAAAATTTCATCGTGGCGACGTTCGGCGACATGCTCAAAGTTCCCGGCACGCGCTCAAGTTTGGCACGCGAGTCGGCGGCGGGCGCACGAATCAAAGTCGTTTATTCGCCGCTGGACTGTATCGAGTTGGCGAAAGAAAATCCGCGCAAGTCGGTAATTTTTTTGGCGGTCGGCTTCGAGACTACGGCTCCCACTCAAGCGGCAACGATTTTGGCGGCAAGAGATCAAGGCGTTAAAAATTTATTTATGCTGTCGGCGCAAAAGTTGGTTCCGCCCGCGCTGAAATTTTTGCTCAACGACGAATCAACCAAAGTCGACGGTTTTTTGTTGCCGGGACATGTGGCGGTTGTCATCGGTGCGGACGCGTTCAATTTTTTGGCGGACGATTTTAAAATCCCATCGGCTGTCAGCGGCTTCGAGGCGGACGAAATTTTGACGGCGTTGGTAAGTTTGCTTGAGCAAATTGACACGGGTCAACCGACAGTCGCGAACGATTATAAAAGCGTCGTCACGAACGAAGGCAACCTTACCGCGAAAAAAATTCTCGCGCAGGTTTACGAAGTCACGGACGCCGTTTGGCGCGGCATGGGCGAAATTCCCGCGTCAGGTTTGAAGTTGCGCGACGAATTTGCGGCGTTCGACATTGAGCGCGTCGAGCCCGTCGAGATTGAGCGCATCGAAAAAAAATCTGCGTGTCGTTGCGGCGAAGTTCTTCGCGGGCTTGTCAAGCCGACGGATTGTCCGCTGTTCGGCAAGGCTTGCAAACCGCTTCACGCAATCGGCGCGTGCATGGTTTCGGTCGAAGGAGTCTGCGCGGCGTGGTTCAAGTACGGCAGCGGGAAATTTAATTTTTGATTCGACGATACCGTTTCAATTCTCGACAACAAAAAAGCGCGTCCCCGAAACTCGGAGGCGTGCTTTTTGTTTGTGGTAAAATTTATTCCCTTAAATAATCTTCCAAGTCTGCTATTTCACGTCTCAAATCTTCGATTTTCTCGGTAAGTGCATAATATAAATCAGAATTATCGTCAGCCCATCTTAATCTGGCACGTTCATTTTCTAACTGATCTAGTTCTAGTTGTAAACGTTCATATTTTTGTCTACTCAAAACGCGATAATATACCTCCGAAGCGGTTCTTTCTCTCTCAGTTGGTGGAGGAGATTCGTCTTCGGGCGGAGGTTCTACAATATTTACATAAATGATAAACGCAACGAAAGCCAAAACAGGAATATAAGGATACTTAGTAAAAAGAATACCTGCAATTTTCACAGCAAACAATAAACCGATGGGAAGAGCAAAAATTTTAATAATTGAATCCATATCTTTATCGACGATAATAAAAACTGAAATAATGATTATTAATATGGTACCCCAGAAACCGATATTCATCCATGAAGAAGCAGTAAAAACAAAGCAAAACCAACCCACGAGGGCAATTAAACCTGAAATGTTATTCATTACTCTCATCTCCCGATAAAACAACCGCTCCGCTCACGTTGTCGGCAAGCGGAGCGATTATTTTGTTTCGTCGAAAGAAATTTTTACGCTTCCCGCCACGAAGAACTTTCGCGGTCGTAGACGTAACTTTGACCGCTCGCGAGTTTGAAGGTCGGCGAAACGTTTTCCGCCGCAGAGATCATGGCAACTTCGCCCGTGTTAAAGGCGATTGCGATTGCGTTGTCACTGACCGAAGTAGAGACAATATCGCTCAATGCCGTGTCGTAAAGATGAATCGTGTCCGCGCTGTCGGTGTCGAAGACCAGGTCGTTGCCGTCGGAACGGCTGACGAAAATGTTATCCGCCTGCGCCGTGCCGAAATATTGATTCGCGTTGCTCCAAGTTTCGTCTGAAGCCATGTCGTAAGATGAAGTCGAAATTCCGAGTGCCGTCTTGTAGTTTTCGATGAGTTGCTCAAAGGCAGCTCGTGATTCGTTGGAGGTGAACACGTTGACGCCCGTAAGTGCGCCGTTTTCCACAATGACAATGTCGCCGTATATGCTTGAAAACATTACGTGAGTATCAATGACTTGTCCCGTCCATTCGGCAATGGAACCGTAGATGTAAATGACATCTTGAGCTTTGTGGTTACGAATTTCATCATAACCGCAGTACGGAGCGATTTCAAAAATATCGACACCATCACCGCTGACCAATCTGTCGTAAGAAAAATCCATGCTGCCGCCGTTTAAAGTTGCCATGCCGGAAGCGAAATTTGCAACGATATCCGAACCGCTGTCGCCGCTCAAATAAACAGCAGAAGCGTTATCGGATATGTTGGCGACAACGTCGTCTCCCGCGCCGCCGAATAAAAATCCCATGCTCGACATATTGGCCAGCGTATCATTGCCATCACCGCCCAATAAAAATGCGGGCACAATATTCACCATTCTGTCGTCGCCGATACCGCCGTCAGCATAAGAAAGAAAGCCGGCTGTAAAGATGGTGTCGTTGCCGCCGTAACCGTAGACGTATCCGGAGCTTACGTAGTTTTCGATATAGTCGGCCTCCGCACTGCCTTCGACGGTATTCAACGTCGTGTTGTAAATGTCCATAAAACTTTCTCCTTCCGAAAACAACAATCGAACTGCCTCAAAACTTGTTACGCCATAAGCCTCATCTCTTTCCGAAAAGCGAAGACAACTTCAAAACCTGCGGCGAGTATACATTAGATACCCCCCCCTGTGTCAAGGGCTATTTAAAAAATTTTTTGGCAAAAACAAAATGCGCGTGGATTTTTTCGGCGGAGACCCTGCGCATTGATATTTTCACGGCGGAAATATATAATTCGGCAAAAAGTTTTGACGAGGAATTTTTTATGGACGAAAAAATTTTGCAAGCACACGGCGCGGGCGGCAAGTTGAGCACACAACTTTTGCACGAAATAATTCTGCCCGCCTTTGACAACGAAATTTTGCGCGAACTTCACGACGGAGCGAAAATCGGACGAATTGCAATGACAACCGACAGTTACGTCGTGCGACCAATTTTTTTCAACGGCGGCGACATCGGCAAACTTGCAGTTTGCGGCACGGTAAACGATTTGGCAGTTACGGGCGCGCTTCCGAAATATTTATCGGCGGGCATGATTCTCGAAGAAGGTTTCGACGTTCATGCGCTGAGAAAAATTGTCGTATCAATGGCAACGGCGGCACGTGAAGCGGGCGTTCAAATCGTCACAGGCGACACAAAAGTTGTCGGGCGCGGGCAAGCTGACGGAATTTTTATCAACACGGCGGGCATCGGCGAATTGATTGATGGCGTCGACATTTCGGCGAAAAATGTTCGTGCGGGTATGAAAGTTTTGGTGTCGGGCTTTATTGGTGACCACGCCACGACGATTCTTGCGGGGCGGCACGGCTTGGAACTTCCCGAAAGTGTTCAATCCGATTGTGCGCCACTCAACGGGCTGATTCGCAAAATGTTGACCGTCGAGCCGAAAATTGCCATGCTCCGTGACGCGACACGCGGCGGAGTTGCAGCGGTGTTGAACGAAATTGCACAGGCGGCGAACGTCGGAATTCTGCTTCACGAAGAAAAAATTCCCGTGCGTGAGGAAGTTCGCGGCGTCTGCGATATTTTGGGCTTCGATCCGCTTGAACTCGCCAACGAAGGAAAAATTATCGCGATTGTTCCCGAAAATTCCGCCGAAAAAATTTTGAACGTCATGCACGAAAATATTTACGGGCGAAACGCGGCAATTATCGGCGAAATTGTTTCACAGGCGGCGGGTAAAGTCGGCTTGAAAACTTCAATCGGCGGCGTGCGAATCGTCGACATGCCTGCGGGTGAACTCGTGCCGCGCATTTGCTGAGGAGGCGACCTTCAATGGAGCAACGGACGCGGGACATTTTGAAATTACTTCTGCGCGAAAAAAATTATCAGACGACGGCACAAATCGCGGAGGAACTTTCGATAAGTTCAAAAACCGTTTCGCGACAATTATCCAAAGTCGAAGAAGTTTTGACTAAAGCGGGCTTGCAACTCGACAAAAAATCCGGCGCGGGACTTTTAATCGTCGGCAGTGAAGTCAAACGTTACGGGCTTGCGGCACAGCTCAAATCGGGCGAAAAAAAAGAATACACGCCGAAAGAACGTCGCTCAATCATCATCAGCAAACTTTTATCAAGTCACGAGCCGATAAAACTTTTCGTCTTGTCAAGTGCGGTTCACGTGACGGACTCGACAATTTCAAACGACCTGGACAAGTTGGAACCGTGGTTTCGCGATCGTGGCTTAAAACTTTTGCGCAAACCCGGTTTGGGAGTAAGTTTGCTCGGCGACGAACGGGACTTGCGGCGGGCGATTGTAAGCTACATTTATGAACACGTCGGCGAAGAAAGTTTGCTGAATTTGTTGCAGGACAATCTGCCTGACGAAGACGACGCGCCTGTCGCGCAGGTGTCGAAATTTTTGTTGGAGCTGATTGACGCGGGCGAGTGGCGACGACTTGAGCAAATGATTCGCGTCACGGAGAGTGAACTCGGTTACAGATTATCGGACAACGCATTTATCGGGCTGACGGTTCATCTGTCGCTTGCCCTGCGCCGAATCAAAAATCACGAGCCGATTACCGTCGACGAAGAAACTTTTTCGCGACTCAAAGTCGGGCGGGAATTCGCGGCGGCGAAAAAACTTGCGGAAAAAATTTCGTCGGTCTTCGGCGTGGACGTGCCCGAAAGCGAAGTTGCTTACATAACGATGCACATTCTCGGTGCGCGAAGCCGTTACAGTTCCGCAAGCCTCGGAACGATTTCGATGATGGATAACTTTCATCTGGTGACGTTGGCGAAACAAGTCATGAAACGCGCCGCAAAAATCACGGGGCGCGACATTGACAAAAATCAATGCTTGCTTGCCGGACTGGTAAATCATCTTGCGCCGACGATAAGCCGACTGAAAATGCATATGGACATTCGCAACCCGCTGTTGAATGAAATTCGCGAACATTATCCCGAATTGATGAGCTTGACGCGTCGTTGTGTCGTCGAAGTTGAAAAAGAAGTCGGCGAAACTTTACCGGACGCGGAAATTGCTTACATTGCGATGCATTTGGGCGCGACACTGTCCGACAGCGAAAAATTTATGCACGCTGTTCACCGCGTAGTTGTCGCCTGTCCGACGGGCATGGGAACTTCGCGACTTTTGGCGAGCCGTCTCCGCGCAAATTTCCCGACAATCAAAATCGTCGACGAAATTCCGATTCTGCAGGTAACCGACGAATATATTGCCGAAAAAGATTTCGACTTCATAATTTCGACCGTGCCGATTCCCCGCGCAAAATGTCCCGTTTTGGTTGTGAGTGCCGCGCTGATTGAGGACGACCGAAAAAAAATTGACGCCGAACTGTCGCGCCAGAATAAAAAATTTTTGGGCAGTGCCGAAGAAATTGAACCGCGCCCGCCGTTTATCGACGCATTGACGAAATTGAATTCTTACGGGCGGACAATTTTGCAACTCATAACGAATTATTTTTTCGTGCGCGGAAATGTTTCGGACATCAACGCGGCGTGCAAACTTGCAGGCAGTTTGGCGGGCAAAGACGTTCAAAGTCGCGAAGAAATTTCCAAAGCTCTGCTCCTGCGCGAAGATGCCGGCTCCACTCTGATTGTCGGACGGCGCATGATTTTGTTGCACTGCAAATGCGAGGCTGTCAAAGCGGCTTCGTTCGGGATTTTACAACTCGGCGACGGCTTTGAATATCCTGCGGGCGGTGAAGTCGTGCGCACGGCGATTGTTTTGCTTGCCCCGATTGACGCCGACGAATACGCGCTGGAAACTATCGGGCATATCGCGTCCGTGTTGCTTGACCGCTGGGGCTTTATCGAAATTCTCCGCGAGGGCGACGGTGAAGAAATTCGCCGCGAGATGTTGAAAATCTTCGAGGACTTTTATCGGGCGAAACTTAAAGAATTAATGTGACTTTTGGGAGGTTTTAACTTGAGCAAATTGACTTTGGAACGAGCGAAAGAAATTCTTGGCAAACACGTCACGGAACCGCATTTGTTTGTACACGCGGCGGCCGTCAGCGCGGCAATGGGCGCGTTGGCTGAACATTTCGGCGGCGACAAAGAACATTGGTCGGCTATCGGCTACCTTCACGACGTGGATTTTGAAAAATTCCCCGACGAACACTGTCAGCACGTCCGCGAACTTCTTGAGCCTGAAGGTATCGACGAAGACGACATCACGACGATAATTTCGCACGGCTACGGCTTGACGGGCGCGACGATTAAACCCGAAACCGATTGCCAAAAAAGTTTGTTCGCCGTCGACGAACTCACGGGCATTGTTCACGCTTACGCGCTCATGCGTCCCGAAAAAATGGCGGGCATGTCCGTTAAAAGTCTCAAGAAAAAATTCAAGGACAAACGTTTTGCCGCGAAATGTGATCGCGAAGTCATTCAGCGCGGCGCAGACGATTTGGGACTTGAACTCGGCACGTTGATGGAACTTTGCATTAAAGGCATGACCGAACGCGCCGACGAACTTCAGCTGTAAAAAATTTTTCGGCAAAAAAATTTCCCCGTCGATTGTGACGGGGATTTTTTGTTATGAAATTTCCGTAACGCCTCGGAAGAAATGACCGCGAGTAAAATTTTCAATCTCCGTGCCGCCGAACTTGTAAGCGCGAACAATTCGCGAAGTTTCTTCGTTCGACAGTGCGCGGCAGTCAATGCGAATTCGCGCCACGCCGTCAAATTCGTTGCGGTGCTCAATCATCGATAAAGTTTTGGCGTTCAAAATGTGCATTCGACAAAATTGGTCGGTGACGACGGGAAAATTTTCGCCCATGCGGTCGCGCAAGAAAAATTTCTTCGTGCGACAGACGTGCGGGCAATTTTTTTTGTCGAGACCGCCGAGAAAACTTCCGAGCACGCAATAAGCCGAAATCATCAATTCTTGCCGGCCGTGAACAATGCATTCGACGGGCAACGGGGAATTTTTCGCCAGAGCTTTGACTTGCGCAAGATTCAATTCGGGCGAGAGCGTCACGCCTTTAACGCCGATTGAACGCAGGAAATTTATCGTCGCGGCGTTGAAAACAATCAGCGAAAAATCCGTGCGAATCGGCTTGTCGGAAAGTTTTTTCGCAAGATTAAGCGTGCCGAGATTATGGACGTAAATCGAATCGAAGTCGCCGCTTAAATCCAAAGTTTCACCGTCACGGACGAGACGCGGCGTCGACAACGAAATTTTTTTCCCGCGAGCGTGCACAAGTTCAATCGCGTCGGAAATATTTTTCGTCGGGCGGTTTGTGAAACTTTCACCGCCGAATAAAATTTCGTCAGCTCCCGCGTCGAGAGCAATTTTAATTTTGTCGAGCGTGTCGACCTGCGCGACGATTTTTGTAGAATTTACTTCACACGGCGGGAAAATTTTTCGGGCAACAGAATCAACCACTTCACGCGAAAATTTTTTCAGGCGTTCATATTCCAAAACTTCAACTGCATGGCGGCGAACGTCGTTTAATTCGCTGACGGGTATCATTAAATCCGCGTCAATGTCGGCAGAAATTTTTTCAAGCGCGAAAATCGAATTGCCCAAACGCCCGATTTGTTTCGCGAGCGTCTCCGAAGTCAACGGGCGATTTTTGGCGCGTTCGCAGATAAAATTCGTCCGAGCCGTCGCAGAATTCCCGTCGGCGTCGGTCAACGTCAAAGTCAATGCTTCGCCGATTTTCGCGGTAACTTGAGCGTCGACAGAAATTTTCCGCATGGGTGCGCCGGTAAAAAATTTCCGCGCTTCGGCAGTCAACGCCGCGTCGAAAATTTTAAAAGCTCTGTCGTGAACGCGAACGCCGCGAGTGTTCGGGATTTTCAGCGTGCATTTGTCGCCGTCAAGCGAAAAATCTTCCGCCGTGAAAGTGACGCGCCCGCCGACTTTAACCCAAATTTCAATTTGGTCGCCCGCGTGAATTTCGTCGGCAAGTTTCAAAACAATTTTGTCGCGTGTGACTTCGACGACGCGTCCGATTAAAACGCCGCGATTGTTCGGGCGCGTGTCGCTGATTAAATTTTTGCCGGGATTTTTTTCGAGATAAGCCGTCGTGAAGTCGCGGTTAAAAATCTGCGCGAGTTTTCGATTTTCTTCGGGCGTCGAAAACTTTTTGTCGAGCGCGTCACGATAAACTTTAACGACCGTGGCGACGTATTCGGGGCGTTTCATGCGTCCTTCAATTTTCAGCGAAGTCACGCCCGTTTCAACGAGTTTCGGCAATAAATCGAGCGTGTTTAAATCTTTCGGGCTGAGCAAAAATTTTCCCGCGTCGCTCAAAAGATTTTGTCCGCGTTCGTCGACAAGCTCATAAGGCAGGCGGCACGGCTGAGCGCAACGCCCGCGATTTCCGGAACGCCCGCCGATTAGCGAACTCATCAGGCATTGTCCCGACCAGCACACGCACAACGCGCCGTGAATAAAAATTTCTGTCTCAATCGGTGACTCGCGGCAAATTTTTGCAATTTCGTCGAGTGTCATTTCACGGCTCAAAACTGCGCGGGAAAATCCCAACTCCGCCAAAGCATTGACGCCGTCGAGATTGTGAATCGACATTTGCGTTGATGCGTGCAACGGAATTTCGGGCACGACAGATTTCGCAACGGCCGCAACGCCCAAGTCTTGAATCAACAGCGCATCGACGTTCGCCAAACGCAAAAATTTCAGATACTCCGCCAGTTCGTCAAGCTCCGAATCCGCAACGATTGTGTTTACCGTGACATGAATCGCCGTGCCGCGCAGGTGAGCAAATTTGACGGCGTCAATCAACGCGTTGCCCGCAAAATTTTCCGCGTAAGCCCGTGCGCCGAATTTTTCTCCCGCAAGATAAACGGCGTTTGCGCCCGCTTCAACAGCCGCTTTGAGTGCCTCGAAACTTCCCGCAGGTGCCAAAAGTTCAGTCAAAAAAATTCCCTCCGAAAATTAATCGTCCATGTATAATGGAAGTAACGAATATTAGAGTTTCTCATCAAGGTATTCACGCCGCCCGCGAAGTTTCGACGGTTGACGAAATTGCACGGGCGATTTTTTTGTTCGGGACATTCACCGGCAAAAATAAATTGTCCGCGTCTAAGTTCAAAGCTGCCGCCAAAATTTCCCGCGCTTGATTTCCGAACGCCAACATTTCCGCCGTGTAATTTTCAATCTCGTGCACCTTGACGAAAAACATTTCAAGTCCCGTGTCGGAAAAATTTTTCGTCATGAAGTCGTTAAGCCGCGCAGACATTTTGTCGCGAGCCACGGCGTCAAGCGTCGCCACCGTCGAATAACCGCATTTAATTCCGCCCGCGTCGAAAGTTTTAAAATCCGTGAAAATAATTTCGCGTTCGGTCATGCCCGCGTAGTCGGTGAATTCGCGTTCCATGTCCAGAAAAAATTTCGTGCGGTCGTCAATCTCGGCAAGTTTTTGCAATTCGTCAGCCGCCTGTCTGTCCAAACTCGTCGTTGTCGCGGAACGCAAATTGTCCGTGTCCGAAAGAATCGCCGCGAACATAAGCCCCGCCATTTTTTTATCGACGGCAACATTTCCGTTGCGATAACACATGCGGACAATGGTCGCCGTGCAACCGACGGGCATTCGCAGATAAAAGACGGGCGAATTCGATTTGATGTCGCCGAACAAATTATGATGATCGACAATCTCCAAAATGTTCGCTTCGTCAATGCCGTTGACTGCCTGCGACGCGACGTTGTGGTCGACGAGAATAATATTTTGACCGACGGCACTTTCCAGCACGGGCGGCGCGGGCACGTCGAAATATTTCAGAATAAATTCGCTCTCACGATTGAGCGCGCCAGAAATTCGAGCCTCGCATTTGACATTGAGTTTTTGCTTCAAGTTCGCGTAGGCAATGGCGGAACAAACCGTGTCGCTGTCGGGGCAGGTGTGTCCGATGACGTAAATTGCCTTGTCTTCTTTGCCAAGCTCCTCGATAAACGCGGAACGAATATCGTCAGGTTGCGCACGACATTCGCCGCCGACCGGCAACGCCGCGAAAGTCAAAAGCATACCGACGATAAAGCCCCACATGCGCAAGAAAAATTTTAACGCCTTCATGACATAACCTCCCCGCGAAAAATTTTTGACGGCTAAAAAATTATTTTGCTTCGGATAATTTCGCCGCGTCATTGTGCAAGCGAGTTTCCAAAGCCTCAATCGCCTGCAAATGCGCCTTGAAAGTTTTTCGTTGCTTGTCGGGCAAAGAAGAGTATTCCGACTTCAAATCGTAAATCGTTTTGCCGATAATGTTCGGAATTTCTTTGAAGCCGCTGAAAATCGTAAAGCCGCGCATTTCTTCGCCGCCGGTTATCGTGCCGTCCGACTTGCAGGAAATAATCACGACGGAACCCGCGCCGAGTCGTTGTCTGTTCGAGCCGACGCCCAAATTTCCGAGCTTGTGAAGTTTATGAACGGTCTTGCGATAATTTTTAATCTGCAGGTGCGTGCCCAAAAGTTGCAATAACATCAGCCCGAACAAAACTGCCAGGCAATCGCTTATCGTCATTAAAAATGCCTCCTATCGTATGACTTGCCCGAAATAATATCACAGAAAAATTTTTTCGGTCAACAAAAAAATCCCCGCCACGTTGACGGGGACGAAAAATTTTTATTCAGTCAAGAAATTTTATTCGTATTTAATTTCGTCGAGTGCCCAGACTTTGCCGCTGATTCTCCGGAGCGGTTTGTCGCCGGAAATTTCGAGCACAGGCGCAATGTCCTCTTCGGGATAAATCAGCAAACTGCAAGCTTCCTCGCCGTCCTGCAAGAAAAGTTCAATGGCAGATTTGTCGACGAACAGGCGGAAGTTAAGATTTTGATTCGCGAAGAGTTTGAAATTGCGAACGCCGATATTAACGTCGGTGTTTTTGCCGTCATTGAACGGGCGAATTCCTTTGCCGCCGAGTTTCATGCTGTTGCGGTCGAGCGTCATGATTTGTCTGTTGCGGTCGTACTTCATGACGAATTTTTCCGCGCCCCATTTAACGTTGATTTCGATTTGACGCGCATCGCCGAACGTGAGATTAATTTCGGATTCGGAGGCTTCGGGCAAATTAATCGGAGTGTTTTGAGCGTTGGAAACGTCGACATCGGTGCGTTCTTTGCGCAGAGCTTTCATTTCTTCGACGGGCTGACTGCGGACTTTGCCTTGATGAATCGTCAATTCACGCGGCATTGTCAAAGTGTACAACCAGCCGTCTTGTGCGGATTCGACGGTATCGGTGAGGTCGGGCATACCAATCCAGCCGATTAAAATATGGCGCGCTTCGTTGGCGATAATTTGCGGCGAATAGAAATCGAAGCCCTTGTCGAGTTCGTGGAATTTGCCGTGAATCATGTCGAGGCTGTCAACGGAGAAATGTCCGATGAAATAGCCGGCGAGGCAGTGATTTTGATATTTCAATTCTTCATGATGAACGCCTTGCGGGCAGACAATCAGAACGTCCATATCTTCAAACTGCATGAGGTTCGGGCATTCCCACATGTAGCCGAAATCGTAGTAATCGGTTTTGACTTCGCCGAGCAGTTCCCAGCCGCCTTCGGGTTTTTCCTTGTAGATAAGGACTGCGCCGTTGGTCGGACGTGAACTTTTTGCGGGGTCACTCATGCGTTGTGCCGCCATTGCGAAGTAGCGAACGCCGTTGCGATAGAAGAAATTCGGATCTCTGAAATGCGCGGTGTAACCTTCGGGGTTGCCGTAAACTTGAATGTCGTCCAAGCGAATGGAGCCGTCTTCCAGCATGGTGCCGAAACGTTGAGCAACCGTGCGTTGATAATCTTCGTCGCGGGAATTGGCGGTGTAGAAAACGCGGACTTTGCCGTCTTCGACGAAACCGCAACCGGAGTGGCAACCGTCTTTGTCGTGAATGTCACGCGGCCACAGCGACAGTTCGGGCATTGTGTAATGAACGAAATCTTTCGTCGCGGTGTGCATCCACGATTTATTTTTGTGCCAGTTCTGCGCTATCGGCGTGGGGTTCCACTGACAGAAAATGTGGTAAGTGCCGTTGCATTGACACAAGCCGTTCGGGTCGCTGATGAGCGAATACGGCGCGTCGACGTGGAATTTGTTATGCCAGCGTCCGCGATTAGCGATTGCCTCACGAACACGAGCGTCGACTTCTTGCTTGTTAAACCGTTTTTTGATTTCTTCCAAGTTTTCGCCGGATTTTTTTGCCATGAAAATTCCTCCTTCAGTTTCTCAACAACGAAATGATAACCGTGACGACCATCGCGCCGATAGCCGCCATCGAAGTTATTGCCAGATTGCGAACGTGCTTGCCCATGTCGTTAATGTTATTTTGCATGTTGGCTATGCTTGTACGAATTTCGCGAATGTCTTCCGCCCGCTGATTATCGCGGTCACGCATCTCTTGCATGAACTGATTAAACTTCGCGTCTTGAAGTGCCAATTTCATTTGGACTTCATTGTTGATTTGTTCTTGCTCCGTCACGATAATCACCCCCGCGCTAATTTCGCAACAGTGAAATTATGACCGTGACGCCCATCGCGCCGATAGCCGCCATCGAAGTTATTGCCAGATTGCGAACGTGCTTGCCCATATCGCTTAGGCTTGCCCGAATTTCGCGCATGTCTTCCGCACGTTGCCTGTCGCGTTCGCGCATTTCGGCTCGGAATTCTTCTTGCGTCATTGCCGTCACCTCCGAGCTTATTTAAAAACAGCCGCGCCCTTTTATCAATTAGGAGTTAGGAATTAGGAGTTAGGAATTATTTTTTCACTCCTCACTCCTCATTCCAAATTCCTAACTGAATTGAGCGCGGCAATTTTTTCAAAGAATCGAAGATGAGCCGAAGAAATTATTCGTCGTGCTTAAACAGTGTGTATGTCAAAGCGAAACCGACTGCACATGCAATCAAGTTGACGATGATGTATGGGACAATTTGTCCGTTCATGTAAAGGAGCATACCGGGCAGAACCGTGATACCCATGCCGGTACCTGCCAAGCCGAGGAAGCTGGAGATTGCACCGCCGACTGCACCGCCGCAGCAACCGAAGATAAACGGTTTCATGAGGCGCAGGTTGATACCGAAGATAGCCGGCTCAGTGATGCCCAAGAATGCGGGAACCGTCGAGGAGATGTACAGCGCACGTTTACGCGGGTCTTGCGTTTTGAGCGAAACTGCCAAAGCCGCACCGCCCTGAGCAATCGTCGCGCAGGTGATAATCGCGTTGAACGGGTCGGAATGTTGCGTTGAGAGCAAGAAAATTTCCAACGCGCTGAAAACGTGGTGGACACCGAAAATAACGATGACCTGTTGCAAACCGCCGATAATCAGACCGCCGATAATCGGAATCGTCAAGAAGCTTTGAACCGCACCGAAGACGATTGATTCAAGACCGTGCATGATCGGACCGACAACGAGGAAACCGAGAATCATCGAAACGGTGAGCGTCAAGAACGGGGTAACGATCAAGTCAATCATGTCGGGGATGAAAGTTTTCAACCATTGCTGGAACTTGGCGGCGAAGATACCCAAAACAAGTGCGGGGAGAACCGAGCCTTGATAACCGACGAGCGGAATTGTTACGAATCCCAAATCGAGAGGAATCGGAACTTTACCTTGGAATTCGGGCATTGAATACGCTTCGACCCATGTGATACCTTTATCGGCAAGTTCTTGTGCCGCGCCGCCGACGACGTAAGCATTAGGCAAACCGGGGAAGACGAGCATCAAACCGAGAACGATACCGATAACTGCCGTACCGCCGAATTTATTCATTGTTGACCAACAGACCAACGCGGGCAGGAATGCAAACGCCGTATCAGTCAAAACACAAGTCATCAAAAGGAAGGTACTATCCCATGTCATTCCCAGTTGCTCTGAAGTCAACAAACCGCGAACGCCCATGAACAAACCTGTTGCGACGAGGACGGGGATAATCGGAACAAAAACGTCGCCCAACGTGCGGGAGATTTTCTGCATCAAGCTCATTTCGGCATAAGCAGCTTCTTTACCGCCGCCGCCCGCCAGTGACGGTTTCAACTTGATAAATTCTTCGGTGACCTTGTCGACAAAACCCGTGCCGCAGATAATCTGATATTGTTGAGCCGCGAAGAATTGACCTTTGACGCCTTCGATGTTTTCGACTTTCTTTTCTTGGATTTTGGACTTGTCGTTGACAATCAAGCGAAGACGCGTGGCGCAGTGCTCAGCCGTGCGAACGTTGTCGGGACCGCCGACATATTTCATGATGAGTTTCGCAACGCGCTCTTCGTCCGGCAAACCGTCATATTGCGAATCGTCCGCGTCTTTTTCAAGAGCAACGGCACCGCCGCCGCCTTCATCAGCCGCCGCTTTCGCCGTGATCGACTGTCCGTCAAGCTCAACGGTGATGTCGCCGTAATCCGCGTGGTTGGTGACGACAACGGGCGTCGTGGTTTCGTAGCCCGCTTTTTTAATTGCTTCGGGGCTGAATTCAAGCAGGAGTTGCCCACGTTTGATTTTGTCGCCCGCTTCGGCTTTGGGAGTGAATCCCTCGCCGTTCATCTTGACGGTATCCATGCCGACGTGAATCAGCAGTTCAATGCCGTCATTGGATTTGAGACCGATTGCGTGTCCCGTCGGGAAGAAAACAGTTATTTCGCCGTCAAAAGGTGAAAAAACTTGTCCCTTCGGGTTTTGTACGGCAACGCCGCGTCCCATTGCGCCGCTCGCGAAAACGGGGTCGTTGATTGAATTTAACGGAACCAACTTACCGTTAAGCGGGCTGCTTATGCGAATGTCCTTCGCCATAAAAAACCACACCCTTCTGAAAAATTTTTGTAAAACACCCATGTAGAACGTTAAGATAAAACTTCTTAGATTATACTTTCAGAAAGTTTCGGCGTCAACGAAAAAAAATACTCCCGCGAAAATTTTTCGGGGAGCAAATTTAAATTGTAATTCGTAATGCGGAATGTTTTTTTAACGGCGTTTAGACTTGTAGAACAGCCAAATTGCAAGAATCCAGATCGGCATTACGATTACCGCCGGCCGCATGTCGTCCATTGTCGCCATTATGATTAAAATTCCCGCCAAAAACGCCAGACACAAATAATCCGCGACGGGATAGAACAGCGATTTAAATTTCGGGACAATGCCCGCCGTCTCGCAGTGCTTGCAGAATTTCAAATGCGTCATGACAATCAAAGCCCAGCTGATAACGACCGCGCCCGTCACGATTGCCATCATGTACATGAAAACTTGATCGGGCAAAAGATAATTCAGCACCGCCGCCAAAAGTGTTATTCCCGACGAAACCAAAATTCCGTTGACGGGGACGCCGCGACTTGAAAGTTTCTCGAAAAATTTCGGCGCGTTGTTCGATTTCGCCAGACCGAAAAGCATTCGCGAATTTGAATAAATTGCCGAGTTGTAAACGCTTATCGCCGCCGTCAGCACGACGAAATTTAAAATATTCGCCGTCGCAGGAAAGCCTGCGTTGTCGAAAATTTGCACGAAGGGGCTTGCGTCTTTGCCGACTTCATTCCACGGCCAAAGCGTCATCAAAACAATCATCGTGCCGACGTAAAAAATCAGTATGCGGTAGATGACTTGATTGATTGCGCGGGGAATTGTCTTGTCGGGATTTTGCGCCTCGCCCGCCGTGATTCCGATAAGCTCAATGCCGCCGAAACTGAACAGCACGGGAGCAAGCGACATAATCATTCCGCCGACGCCGTTCGGGAAAAATCCGCCGTAGTCCCATAGGTTTGAAAAATTTTCGGGAAACGGATCGGGGTCGCTGAAAATGTACCACGAGCCGAGCAAAATCATTCCGACAATCGCGGAAATTTTTATCGCCGCCATCCAGAATTCAATTTCGCCGTATGCGCTGACCGTCACCAAATTAATCGCGGTGATAATTATCAGGCACGCAAGCACGCCAACCCATTTCGGCAAATCGGGGAACCAGTAGCCCAAGTAAATCGACACGGCAGAAAGTTCCGCCATGCTCACGAGAATATACAAAAACCAGTAATTCCAACCCGCAAGAAAGCCGGGGAATTTTCCCCAATATTTCGAGGCGTAGTAGCTGAAGGAACCGCTTACCGGCTCTTCAACGCTCATCTCGCCGAGCATTCGGACAATCAAAAAAATAACAATCCCGCCGATTAAATAACTCAACGAGACTGCAGGACCCGCCATTGCGATTGTCGCCGTCGAGCCGTAAAAAAGACCCGTGCCGACCGCAGTGCCGAGCGCGATCATTTGCAAATGACGGTTTTTCAAGCCGCGTTGCATTTTATTTTCAGACATTGTATCGAGTCACCAAAATTTCAAAGAAAATTTTTTCCGAGCGCACTCACTGAACCAAAATATCTCTGAACATGGATAAAATTTCTTGACCGTAGTAATTGCCGGGGACAGCCCAGCGACCGTTCAAATCTTGCCACGTGCCCAAAGTCCGCGAGCCGTAAGCTTGACGAACAATACCGTAGCGCGGATCAACGACGGGAGTTGTCGGACGACGCGTCGACGAATACGCCAACAGGTGCTGAATGTGCGCACGAACGCCGAGTTGCGGTGTGGCAAAATATTCGCCCTTCACGCCGCCGCCGGTCGTGCCGAGTCCGCAATAATTATTTTGTTCAGGGACGACATCTCCGCCGTAACGGAAAAAGCCCGTCTCCTTGAGTGCCTGACAAAAAGCCACGTCGGGACGAATTCCCTCGCGGCGACCTTCTTCGTAATAATACGCAACGATTTGCTCCGCCGAAATTGGCAAGTTCGGATTGGGATTGTTGCGCAACAAATATTTAACGCATTGACTTTGCGTAGCGATTGGCGTGCCGATTATTGACGTGTCGGAAACTGAAACCGTCGGCTGTACGGGCGTTTCGGGTACGTCGATGTTAAAAGCTTCTTTGACGGGCGCGACAACAATTTTTTCGACTTGTTCGCGCAATGTGGGGACGCGGTTTTCTTCCCGCTGAATAGACTTGGCTTCGACTTTCGGGTCGTGAATTCTTTTAACGTCCGCATGTGCCGTCAAGGGGAACGAAATCGCGAACGCGCCGAGTAATCCCGCCGCAATAAAATTTTTCAGTCGGTTGCCTTTCAAACTCAAATCGAATCACCTCTACAGAAAATTTTCAGTTAATCCTTTAACTGTGGCGCAGTATACACCAATCGAAAATTTCTTGCAAGAAATTAGACTGAAAGTTATCGAACGGGTATAATGACGAAAAAATTTTTGGCGGTGATTAATTTGTACATAATCGGTTTGACTGGCGGAATTGCCTGCGGAAAATCTGCGATTGCGTGGCGACTGCGAAAGATGGGCGCGACGACTTTTGACGTGGACGAAATGACGCGTTGGCTGAGTTTGCCGGGCGGCGTGCTGTTTGAAATTTACGTGCAACACTTCGGAAAAAAAATCGTCACGGCGGACGGGCAACTCGACAAAAAAATTATCGGCGAAATAATTTTCAACAACCCCGCCGAACGCGAATGGATAAATTCTGTGGCGCATCCGATTTTGCTCAACCGGACGCGGGATTTTTTGGTTGAGTGCAATTCGGCAGGCACGCGGCTTGTCGTTTTGGAAGTGCCGTTGCTTTTCGAGGCGGGCTGGGAAATTTTGTGCGACGAAGTTTGGGCTGTTCGCGTCAAACGCAGAACGCAAGTCGGACGCCTCATGGCACGCGACAAGTTGACGGCGGAACAGGCTTTGGCGCGGATAAAATCGCAGATGCCGACAGACGAAATTTGTTCGCGGGCGGATGTCGTCATCACGAACGAAGGCAAAGTCGGCAAACAAATCAAAGCGGCAATGCGCGGCAGAATTTTTTGACGGCAGTTTGTAATTTGGCGGTTAGAAAATTTAATCGAAAACAATTTCGCGTCCGAAAGTTTCGGCACGTTCACGGAGAAAATTTTTCGCCGACGCGTGTACGACAACTTGTTCGATAAAGTCCGTTAAATATTCGTCGAAAATTCCTTCGCGGTCACAAAGCTCCATCAAGCGCAAAAAATTTTCCTCGGCGTCGATGTCGTATTCGATTCGGTGCAACAGTCGCGACAATTCTGCGCGGGTTTCGTCGGTGAAAAGTTCTTTCAGCGCGGCGACTTCGGCTGTACATTTTCGAGCTTTGACCAGCCAAAAATTTTCGTCGGGCAAGAAACGAATTTCTTTATAAATCGCGTCGTCCAAAAGTTTCACGACTCGCGCTTTCGTCCACGTCGATTCGGTGAAACGCGTCAACAGTGCGCCCGAATCTTTCAGCAAGTGATTCAACGCCAAAAGCGTCGGGTAAAGTGTTTCGCCCGCAGATAAAATTTCTTGCGCAATGATTAGTTCAAAAATTTTCGGAGCGGTCGGCAATTCTCCATGCAAATAATTTCCGACGAGTAAATCTGCGCGGAATTCGTCGCAAATTTTTTCGAGTGACGGCGTGCGTTTCGTCGTCATGAAGGCGATTCGGGCTTCGGGCAAAAGTTTTCGCAACTCGTCCAAAAGTTCGGGCGAATCAATCACCAACACCGTCACGGGCAAAAAATTCGGCGGAACAAATTTTAAAATTCCGTGCCGCTCAATGTCGTCAAGCATGTCAATAACCCCAGCTGAAAACGAATTCAAGCGGAATAGACAGCCCGTCGACGATTGAAACGGGAATTGCATTTTTGACGGTCGCCCGCTCTTCGTCGTCAAGCAACGCCAAATTTTTTTCGTCGAGCAAAATATAAACGTCGTCCAAAAAATATTTGCCGTCGCGCAGAAGATAAACCATAACGCTTTTGTCCCACGGATTGACAATCCAATATTCGCGCACGCCTTGCGCCTCGTAGGTATCTTTTTTGACGGTGAGATCGTTTTTGCGCGTGGAATATGACAGCACTTCGACGACCATATCGGGTACGCCGAAAATGTACCTGCGATTTGCAAGAAGTTGTTCGTGCTCTTTCAAAACGACGCTGAAATCCGGCACAAAAATATTTTCGTCGTCGAAACGGACATAAACGTTGCTATAAAGATAGCCGCGCTTGTTTTCAATCAAATGTTTGCCGATACTGAACATGATTCGCCCAACAATGTCGCAATGCGTAAGGTCAGCCGACGGGAACCGAACTTTTGCGCCGCGAATAATTTCGTAGTGCGGATAAAGCAGTCTCTCGTTGATAATTTCGGTCGCCATTTAAATCGCCTCCAAAAGTTTTGCGTAGAAATCTTCGACAAAAGTTTTTGTGTCGGTGAGTTTGTCGACGGAAATTTTTTCTCGCAAGTCGGCAAGTCGCGCCCGATTCGTCGCAAGCTCAATAGCCGTGTCGATAAAAATTTCTTCGTCCGTGACAATTAAATCGTCAAGTCCCGCAATGTGCAAAATGTCCGCGCCCGTCCGTGAACTCGGCAAACTTCCGCGCAGATTCAAAACGGGAACATTCATGTACAACGCCAAAGCCGTCATCATGCCGCCGGGATAAGGGAACGCGTCCAGAATCAAATCAATTTCGCTGTAGTCGGTGAAAAAATTATCTGCGCCGCGACGAACTTCAGCCCGTTCGATGCCGAAAGTTTTCAGGCGTTCGGAAAGCGCACGTTGACGGCTCGCAAGCGGCGTTGTGTCTCGGAAAATAATCTGCGCGTCGGGCAACTCGTCCAAAATTTTTTTCACGGCGGCAAGGTAATCGTCGTTGAGCTTCATAAAGTTATTCAGGCAACCGAACGTAAAATTTTTGTGCGGGAACGGGCGGCGTTGACTGCGTTCGCGAATCATCGTCGAATTCGGGCGAAATGCAAAAGCGTTTTCAAGCGACAAAATTTTTTCGGTGAAATGTGCGCCCTCAGTCAAAAATTTATCGCCGACAAAATAATCAATCGCGTCAAGCCCCGTCGAATCAAAATAGCCGATGCCCGTCACCTGCACGCGACAAGGTTTGTACGCCGCAATTTGCAACGTGGAGCCGCCCTCGGTGTGCCCGCCCAAATCGAACAAAATATCTGCGCCCGCGTCACAAATTTTAATTGCCGACTCCTCAAAACTCGTTTCGGAAATGTCAAAGTAACCGTCGACGTTGCGGCGAATTTTTTTCGTGAAATTATCTTCGTCGCTCGACAAACTCCACGCCGTCACAGAAAATTTTTCGCGGTCGTAATCGGTCAGCAAACTTTCGTAAAATCTTGCGGCTGATGAGTCCAAAAAATGCGGAGCAATGAACGCCACGGAAATTTTTTCCGCGTGACGTGTCGCCGGCTCAAGCGGCTCGGTGTCACGGTACAACGAATTATAAATTTCAAGTTCGTTCGCCAAAGTTTCGGCGTCAAGTTGCGGCAGATAATGCAACGCGAACAAATAATTTGAAAAATGCGCCCGCTGACTTCGCAAAAATTTATCCGTGCGTGCCGCGTTGAAATATGCCTGCGCCGCGCCTTCGGGATTCGCCAAATCGTGAAACGTCGCGCCGATAAGTTCATGAACGCGCCACTCGTCATTTTCGTCGACCGTCGGCAAAATTTTTTTCAGCCGTTCAAGTGCGTCCTGTGGTTTGCCGTCGTCCAAAAATTTTTTCGCAATTTCCAAGTCGTTACCCCCAAAAATTTTTTCGTGATTCTATCGACAAAATTTATCGCCGTCAATAAAATCGTCCGTGCGCCAACATGAAATTTAATTGCGCGGGAAGTTTCTTCGAGCAACGTGACGTTGCATCCAATTTGGGCGGTCGTAAAAATTTTTCGGGCTATCTTGCAGGCTATAACCTTGTGAAATTTAACTGCACGGGAAGTTTCTTCGATAAACATTTGAGAGAGGTGAGGCGAAACATGGCAAACACTACAAATTTGATGTCGATAGCACCGAATCAACCGGCGGCGTCGGCGCGCACAACCACCACGACGCGAGTCAACAGATATGCGGCACGGGCGGGCAAAAAAAATTTCAGCGCGACGCTCGACAAGATAAATGCCAAAATCGACGAGCTGAAACAAAACGTTCAAGATTTACAGGACGTGACCAAAAAGCTCGCGCAGGTTGAATCGGACGCCGAAAAAATTGACGCGGCAATTAAGACATCAACTCAAGGAACGAGTGACACAGCGCAGGACGCGCCTCAACAGGAAGAAACTTCGGCGGAAACTCAAACCGTCGACGAAACGCAGGATGCAAAAACTTCGCCCGAAAACGACAAACAACAGACTTCGGGCACAAACAATAAATCTTCGGTCGCGAATCGGATCGTCAAGAACATTGCCGACGCAACGGAAAAAATTTCTGACGCAATGCAAACCATTTCGGATGTCGTGCAGAAAATTTCAGACGACGTGACGCAAGCCGAAACAATTCCGCCGCCGAATTTCGCGCTCGACAACACGGTTTATTTTTTTGGCGCGAACACTGAAACGCTCCTTGTGACGAAAACGACGGTGACCACGTTCACGACGGACACTGCTCCGAAAATTGACGGCGTGCAGAGAATTTCGGGCGCACAAAATTTAATGACGCTCCTGCCGCAATCGGACAACAACGCGCAATCAATGCTGAACTTGTTGGGCGGTAAATTTTGGCGTCAACCCGTCAACGTAACGCCTGAAAAATTTCCGCCGGTTCAACCGAATTTGCAAGCGCAACCCGTGAATTTCATGCCTGAAGAAATTCCGACGACGCAACCCAGTTTACAAGCTCAGCCCGTAAATTTCATGCCCGAAGAAATTTCAACAACGCAACCGAGTTTGCAAGCGCAACCCGTGAATTTCACGCCCGAAGAAATTCCGACGACGCAACCCAGTTTACAGGCTCAGCCCGTGAATTTCATGCCCGAAGAAATTCCGATGACGCAACCGAGTTTACAAGCTCAGCCCGTGAATTTCACGCCCGAAGAAATTCCGGTAGCGCAACCGAGTTTACAAGCGCAACCCGTGAATTTGACGCCTGAAGAAATTCCGACAGCACAGCCAAGTTTGCAGGCACAGCCCGTAAATTTCACACGTGAAGAAATTCCGACGACGCAACCGAGTTTGCAACCGCAATCCGTTGAAGTTTCATTCGACGAAAATTCGACAGTGCAACCGAGTTTGCAACCGCAATCCGTTGAAGTTTCATTCGACGAAAATTCGACAGTGCAACCGAGTTTGCAACCGCAACCCGTTGAAGTTTCATTCGACGAAAATTCGACAGCGCAACCGAGTTTGCAAGCTCAACCCGTCAACGTGACACGCGAAGAAATTCCGACAACGCAACCGAGTTTGCAAGCTCAACCCGTTGAAGTTTCATTCGACGAAAATTCGACAGCGCAACCGAGTTTGCAAGCTCAGCCCGTCGAAGTGACACGCGAAGAAATTCCGACAACGCAACCGACTTTGCAAGCTCAACCCGTTGAAGTTTCATTCGACGAAAATTCGACAGCGCAACCGAGTTTGCAAGCTCAACCCGTCGAAATGACACGCGACGAAATTCCGACAATGCAACCGACGCAAGTTCAATATCGTCCCGTAAACGTTCAAGCGCAGGAAGTTCAGCCAACGGCGCAACCGAGTTTACAGGCTCAGCCCGTCGAAATAACGTCTGAAGAAATTCCGACGACGCAACCGACTTTGCAGGCTCAGCCCGTCAACGTGACACGCGACGAAATTCCGACGATGCAACCGACTTTGCAGGCTCAGCCCGTCAACGTGACACGCGACGAAATTCCGACAACGCAACCGACTTTGCAGGCTCAGCCCGTCAACGTGACACGCGACGAAATTCCGACAACGCAACCGACGCAAGTTCAATATCGCCCCGTAAACGTTCAAGCGCAGGAAGTTCAACCGGTGGCACAACCGACTTTGCAAACGCGCCCCGTCGACGTGCAACCGCAAAATATTTCGGAGCCGCTCAACGTGAACGCAACGCCCGATGAAATTCCGAACGTGCAACCTTCACAGCAACCGACGCCGCAACAATTCGATCAAAATCCGCAACAGCAAAACGCGCAGGATTTTCAACGGCAAATTTTCCAACCCGTAATCAGCGACGAACCGCAAGCGCAACAGGTTTCGACGGGCGGAGAAGTTTTCGCGGCGAATTTGACGACGGCAACCAACGACACGCCGCAAGTTCAGCAAACCCAATCAACACAGGCTCCCGACGCACCGCCGCCCACGCCCGAAGATTTTGACGTACCGGGGCAGATCGTCCGTCAAGCAAGAATGATTCGCACGGCGGAAAATACTGAAATGGTCATCAAGCTCAATCCCGAACATTTGGGCGAACTCACGCTTAAAATTTCCGTCAGCCAAAACGGCGCAGTCAACGCAAGTTTCCACAGCGACAACGCGCAAGTCCGCACGATTATCGAAAACTCTATCGTTCAGCTCAAGCAGGAACTCAACAACCAGGGAATTAAAGTTGAGAACGTCGAAGTTTACGCGGGCTTGAGTGACGGCTCATTGATGAACGGGCAAGGCGGTCAAGCGTGGCAACAGAATCGTCAACAGCGCGGCGGCAACCGTCGAATCGATTTCGACCGACTTGAGCGCGAAGTCGACGCGACAGCTGCTCCCGTCAATCAAAGCACCGCCACGGACGGCGTAGATTATTCAGTTTAAATTTTTGGAGGAATTATTATGGCAAATTCACTGAATACAATCACCGTCGACGGCGTGACTTATGACGCGGCCGCCTATGCTTCGACGCAAACCAAAGCCATCAAAGACAACAGCGACCTCGGCAAAGATGCGTTCCTGCAACTTTTGGTAACGCAGTTGAAATATCAAGACCCGCTTAATCCGCAGGACAACAGCGAATACATTGCGGAACTTGCAAATTTCAGTTCGCTTGAGCAGATGACAAACGTCGTCAAAAATCTCGAAGACCTCGGCAAAGTCGTCGACAACATTGATACTTCCGTCCTCGTCGGGCAACTTTCCGGCATGATCGGCAAAAATGTCGATTGGATTGAAGTTGTCAACAGCGCGGACGAAGAAGGCAACCCCGTCAGCCGATCCGAAACTTTGACGGGACTTGTGACGGGCGTGACGATTGTCGAAGGCAATCCGAAAATTGTCGTCGAAGATTCGGACGGCAACAGACATCAAGTTGAAATCTCGAATATCGGTCACGTTTACGAACCGGAAGAAACTTCCGACGAAACTTCGGACGACGTGGCGACGAATGAATTTGCCGCCGAAGAAGCCGCGAGTTCCATGACGCCCGTGAAAAATTCAACGACGACTGAAACGACCGACCTTGACGCGGACACGACTGAAACCGCCGACGCCGTCACAAACGTTGAAGCTGTCGATTTGGACGAAGTAACCGAATAAAATTTTTCGACAAACAAAAAAGTCGCAGACCGTAAACAAAAAGCACCTTTCAAAATTGGGAGGTGCTTTTATGTATCGGAAAAACAATCGATTGATTCTTCAGTCTGTTTCCCCGACGTTTGTCGAGGAATTTTTTATCGTGTGAAGCTCAACACGTCGTCCGGCGCGGCGAAATTTTTTAGCGCGGAAATTTCTTCGGGTGTCGGCTCAAGTAACGCAAATTTTTGTATGCGTCCTTCCTGATACAGAAATTTCGCGTCCGCAAACGTGATTAACTCGACAAGATTTTTCCCGACGCGCAGATAATTTCGATTCTGTTCGCGGACAATTAAATCGTCCGTGATTTTCGCATTGGCAACGGCATCGTCGACGATAAATTTCGGCAACAATTCCTTACCCGAAAAAAATTCTTCGGCAAGCAGAAAACTTTTTTCGTCAACGCCCTGAGTTAATGAGACGGACGGCGGCGGAAATTTTTTTATCCCGAAAGCTGAGCTGATTGCGTCCGAAAAATTTTTCTTGTCGTCGTAAACTCGTTGGCAAAAATCTTTCTGCGCGGCAAGTGACGGCTCAAAATTTTTAAAGACTTCGCGAATTTTTTTTATGACGGCGTCGGGCGAGGTCGTGCGCTCGTCGAATTTGAATTCGGCGGGAATGTTGATGTCAACGTCGTTGCCTGCCGCGCCGCACTTGCCCGTTATCACCACACAACGCGAAACTGTCGCCTCACGGGGCAAACGGTCTCTGCCGGGGTGTTCGCCGAAGTCAATGTAAATTTTCGCCTCGGCAAGAAGTTGTTGAACCTGCGCGGGCGTCATGTTTTGAATCGGCCGCCAATCAATATCGGGCGCAAGTTCGATTAATTTTTTCGTGAACTCGTAACCTTTGCGCGGGTTGAAGGCGACAAGATTTTTTTTCGCGGCAAGGTCAATTTTCGCGGCCTGCTCGAAAAAAGTTTGATTCATGTAAGTTTCAACGTGACGGATTTTTTTCGCGGGAATTCCGTTGAGCAACAGAAATTGTCGGACGAATTCGCATTTCGCCCAATGCTCGTCAACGTCGTCGAAATTGTCGAAGGTAAAATATTTCGGCACGGGCTCGGCAAGCGGATTGTCGACGCACGGACGAATTAACGCCAAAATATTTTCGAGATAATTGTTTACGCTCATCCACCAAAGCACGCGGCGACATTTTTTCACGGCGTAAAGATGTTCGGTCAACGGCTCCGGCACGACGAAAATATTTCGCGGCGAATCCTCAAAGCCGAAAGTGTACGGCACGTGATATTTTTTCAGCGAGGAATGAACGGGGTCGTTGATGTCAAAAAATTCTCCGACACGCTGACAGAAAAGAATTTTCGCGTCGACGCCGAAACTAATCAGCCGTGACGTAAGTTGATGCAACGATTCGGGGCCGCCCGTGTGAATGTTCGCCGGACACAGCACGTAAATTTTCGAGTCGGAATAAATTTTCATAAGCAAACCTCAAAAAAAATGGTCGACAAACTCAAGCGAGCCTGCCGACCGCAAAAAATTTCTCACAAGTAACGGAAGTAAACGTAAACGGTCGAAATGATTATCGACAAAATCATCAGCGGGAAGGCAACTTTCATGAAGCCGATAAACGAAATTGCACGCCCGCGCTGAGCCGCCATTGACGCAACAACGACGTTCGCCGACGCGCCGATTAACGTGCCGTTGCCGCCCAAGCACGCGCCGAGTGCAAGGCTCCACCACATAGGATCAAGATTCGTCAAGCCCATTGCGCCCATGTCTTTAATCAGCGGAATCATCGTCGCGACAAACGGAATGTTATCGATAAACGCCGAAGCAAGCGCGCTCATCCAAAGAATAATCATTGCCGTCAACGTCACGTCGCCTTGAGTGATTTTAATCGCCTCTTCCGCGAGCATTTTGATAACGCCCGTTTCAACCAGTGCGCCGACGAGGATAAACAATCCGCCAAAGAAGAAAATCGCGAGCCATTCAATTTTGCTGAGCATTTTGGCAATCATTTCTTCGTTGTCGTGGAACGAGACCAACAGCAACAGTCCCGCGCCCGTCAATGCCGCCGTCGCCGATTCGAGACCAAGCATACCATGGAACGCGAACAAAGTTATCGTGAACGCCAACACCGCCAAACATTTTTTCAGCAAGCCGGGGTTGGTGATTTGTTCTTTTTCGTTCAGGCGCATGACTTTATCTTGAAGTTCGGGCTTGGTGTGCAAGTCGTTGCGGTAAATAAAAACCATAATCGCGACGGTCACGAGGAAAATGAAAATTGATACTGCCGTCATGTTAAGGACGAAATCGCCGAAACTCAAGCCGACAGCCGAGCCAATCATAATATTTGGCGGGTCGCCGATTAATGTTGACGTGCCGCCGATATTCGAGCTGATAATTTGCGCCATCAAAAATGGTTTCACGTCAACTTTCAGCTGCGCGGCGATATTGAACGTGACGGGCACCGTCAGCAAAACCGTCGTGACGTTGTCGAGGAGCGCGGAACAAACGGCCGTCAACGTGCTCAACGCCACGAGCAAGGCAACGGGTTGCGCCTTAACTTTTTTCGCCGCCCAAATCGCCAAAAAATTGAAAAGTCCCGTTTCGCTGGTGATGTTGACGACAATCATCATGCCCATCAAAAGTCCGATTGTGTTGAAATCGATGTGGTGAACTGCGGTTTCTTGGTCGAGGATGCCGAGCAAAATCATCAACATTGCGCCGAAAAGTCCGACAACCGTGCGGTGAACTTTTTCGGAAATTATCAGCGCGTAGGCGGTTATGAAAATCGCAATCGCCACGTAAGTCATGGGTTCCATTGAAAAATCTCCTTAGTAAATTTTTTATCCGTGACGGTCAGCGTAATTTTTTCGCCGTCGCGGCCGCTTTAAAAGCGGCGGAACAGTTGGGAAAAACTTATTGCGTTCAATAAAGTTTCTTGTCGACAACTGTCAATGTAATTTTTTCGCCGTCGCGTTTGATTTTGAAGTTGTAACTTTTGACGCCGGCATTCGACAGCTCAATTTTCAGCGCAAGCAATTCAAGTCCGAGCTTTTCGGTTAATTCGGGCGTGAATCCGGCTTTTGCAAGCGGCGCGGGCGGAGCTTCGGCTTCGGCGACCAAACGGAGCTTTTCGGCTTTTTTCGCGGCGGTCAACAGTTGCTGTTCGATTGTTTCTTCTTCGACGTAATTTTTCACCATGTCTTTATCGGTCAAGCCGCGTGGAATTTTCGGCACAATTAATCACCTCGCTTTGACTTTCGCCCAAGAATCTTTCAAGCCGACAACGCGATTGAAAACCAACTTTTCGGGCGTGGTGTCGGGGTCGACGACGAAATAGCCCAGCCGCAAAAATTGGTAATGCGTGCCCGAATTCGTCCAACGAACAGACGGTTCAATCAGCGCGTTTTTGACAATCAGCGAATCGGGATTGAGCGCGCCGATAAAATCTTCGGGCAAGTTGCCGTTTTCGTCCGTCGTCAAAAGATAATCGTACAGGCGAACTTCGGCGGGAATTGCAAATTTCGCGCTCACCCAATGAATCGTGCCTTTGATTTTGCGGTTGGCAGTTTCGCCGCCCGATTTTGAAGTCGGGTCAATCGTGCAACGCAACTCGACAATTTCGCCGTCGGAATTTTTGATGACTTCGTTGCATTTGATAATGTAAGCGTGCTTTAAACGAACTTCGCCGTCGGGTTTCAGTCGGAAGAATTTTTTCGGCGCGTCCTCCATGAAATCTTCGCGTTCGATAAAAATTTCCCGCGTGAAAGGCACGAATCTTGAGCCGCCGCGTATCGGATGATTTTCCGCCGTCAAGTACTCAACGGAATTTTCGTCGACGTTCGTCAAGACAACTTTAATCGGGTCGAGCACCGCCATAACTCTGTCGGCGTTGGCGTTCAAATCTTCGCGCACGCAATGTTCAAGCATGGCAATATCGACGAGGCTGTTACTTTTGGCGACGCCGATTCTTTCGCAGAAATCGCGAATTGCGGCGGGCGTGAATCCCCGTCGACGCAAACCGCACAACGTCGGCATACGCGGATCGTCCCAACCGCGCACGTGATTTTCTTCGACGAGCTGACGAAGTTTGCGCTTGCTGGTGATTGTGTTCGTCACGTCAAGACGAGCGAATTCAATTTGTCGCGGGCGCGTGTTCGGGTCGAAGCCGAGCGCGTCAAGCAACCAGTCATAAAACGGGCGATGATCTTCAAATTCCAACGTGCAGACCGAATGCGTGATATTTTCAATGGCGTCCTCAAGCGGGTGCGCGAAATCGTACATCGGATAAATCAACCAGTCGTCGCCGGTGTGGTGATGAGTCGTGCGCGTAATTCGGTAAATGACGGGGTCACGCATATTGATATTCGGGCTTGCCATGTCGATTTTCGCACGCAAAACTTTCGAGCCGTCGGGGAATTCGCCCGCCTTCATGCGCGTGAACAAATCCAAATTTTCTTCGACACTGCGATTGCGGTGAGGACTTTCTTTGCCGGGTTCAGTCAACGTGCCGCGATACGCCCGAATTTCTTCCGCACTCAAATCGTCAACGTAAGCCAAACCGCGCTTGATAAGTTCAACGGCGTAATCGTAAAACTTGCCGAAATAATCGGACGCGAAAAATTTTCTGTCGCCCCAATCGAAACCAAGCCACTTTATGTCCTCTTGAATCGAATCGACAAATTCAACGTCCTCTTTGGTCGGGTTTGTGTCGTCGAAACGCAAATTGCACAAGCCACCGTTGTGGAGCGCAAGCCCAAAATTCAGGCAAACGGATTTGGCGTGCCCGATGTGCAAATAGCCGTTCGGTTCCGGCGGAAAACGCGTGTGAATCCCGTCGGAATATTTGCCCGCCTTCAAGTCGTTTTCAATTTCCTGCTGAATAAAATTTATCATATCAAGACTCCTTTAAAGGTTTTAATCACTTGAATGCCGCAATGATTATTCCGCCGACAGCCGCCGCTATTGCTCCGAAGCCGACCATTGTTTGAACAAAATTACTGTGAATCTGATTTGACAACGTCTTAAAGTTTGCATCAATCTTGTTATCCATTGCATCGAATTTGTCGTAAAAACGCTGATTCATTTCGTGCATTTCGGCATCGTGTTTGGCTTGCATTTCATCTTGACGTTTTTGAATTTCGCGCCGTTCTTCGTCTTGCCTGTCCCATAAGCGGCGCATGTCCTCGCGTTGCTGACGAAGTTCCTCAAGTGCCATATCAACTTTCAACATAACTTTATCGAATTTGGCATCGTGTTCGTCAAGCCGGCGTTGAAGCTGTTGATTGATTTGTTCCTGTTCAGTCATTGCGAAAACCCCCTTACGTTTTGAGTTTTTCTTTGACGTGTTTGCGCAGACGTTTGACGCCCTCGGCAACTTTTTCGTCGTCAGGCAAGTTGTTTACGATTTTTTCAATGTAACCGCGCTCGACGATTTTTTTCATCGTCCACGAAAAATTTATATCGTAAAGCCACATGAGCCGAACAATTTTTCTGTCGCCGTTCGTGCGGATTTTGGTGTAATCGGTCTGCACGCCCGCCACGAATTTTTCAACGAAATCGGGGCTGATGTCCGCGCTCAATTTACTTTTCGACTTGATGAAGTTCGGCATTTTGTCAACGTTTTCTTGCGCAAGAAACGGTTCCAGTACGCGATAAATGTCAAGTTTGTCGGCGTCACGAATAATTTTCGCGAACAAATTTTTTCGCTCGTCACTGCAGGGCGGGAGATTTTTTTTGTTATGATTTTGAATCGCGAATTTCACAACGTCCAAATCTTCCGCCGCAAGTTCCGCGAAAAATTCCAAATCGTCAATGACTTTGAGCGAAAGTTCCGCGTGATCTTCGCTGTCGGCGTCGTTGAAAGTTTTGTAAATGCTGTATTGGCGAAAACGTCCCGCATCGTGAAACAGCCCGATAATTTCGGCAAGCTCCGTGTCGTGCGTCGACAACTTTAAAAATTTCGCCAAGTCAACGCAATTCGCCGTAACGTAACCCGTGTGAGTTTCTTTGATTAAAATTCCGCGCTGAACTTCTTCGTCGTCGGAATAAAAACTTTTCATGTAGCGCGTCATCCACGTATGCATTCGGGTGAGCAATTCCCGCATCAAATCTCCTCCAAAGTTAGAATTGAGCTACTCCCGCCTGTAGAGGCGGGAGATTCATGAGAAGTTTGATAGTCTAAGCTATCCTTATTCTCAAAGGGTTGTCCAAGAACCCTATACACAGTCGCTCTAAGTCGAGTCTCTGCTTACTTTTTCGCAAAATATTAGCCGCGCCGTTCACGTCCGCATTTATTAACCTGCCACTGTTCGACCTGTACAAGCCGCGCTGAATTCTCTTGCCGCTGAATGTTCCCGTATATGGTTTTTCGGCATCGTAGATTGGTATCTTGTCCAAATCCAAAAAACTCGCCTTTGACGTGTAACTTCCTTCCTGCTCAACATATTTCATGCCATAACGGGCACAAAGATTTTTCAACTGCCGACGTAACGCTCCAAACGGTATTTGCGTGAATTGCTGATTAATTTTCTTGCCGAGATTTATTCCGCGTTTGAAGTCGGGATTGTAACCGCAGACAATCGTTCCGATGTCGTTGGCTATGCAAAAGTTGATTATGTAACGAGCGGACTTCTTCAGGCAGTCGTTGACGCGATTATTTCTCTTCAAGGTGATTCTCTCAAGCAGTTTCGACGAGTAACGACCTTGTTTCCAAAGGATTGATTGAAGATGTGCGCGACGTTTATTCCAATTTCGATTGATTTGTTTGATTTTACGTCCGTCCATTATGAACGAAGTCCCGAAATTGGTTACGCACGTTGCCAAATTATCAAGCCCGATGTCAATCGCCAATGAATTTTCGCGATTCAACTGCAAATTTTCTTCGTCAACTTCATAGCAATACGCGATTTTGAACGCCCGACCTTTGTACATCGGAATTATCTTTACTTCGCTGATTTTCCTGCCCTGAAGTCTTTCAGGCACCTTGATTCTGATTCTGTGATTGTTCAGCAGGCTTGAATAAGTTCGGCTTTGCGGCACGGTCAAATATCCGTCTCGAATGCTGATTGAGTTGCCCGTGATAATCAGGTTATACAAGCCGCCTTTTTTGCGATAATGCGGCGGTCGTGCACTTTTGACTTTACCAACTGTTGCGAAAAACGACTTAAAGGCAAAGTCCACCGCCCGCAATGTCTGCTGTGCCATGTTCGATTGCAGAAGCTTGTAGTGGTCATTGTCTTTGCACTCGTGATAGTTGTTCTCGAAACGCAGGTAGATTTTGTCCGCGAAGAATTTTTGACGGATGTTGTAGAGCGCGAAATTATACAGGCAGTTGCTGAAAAAACACAGCTCGCGAAGTTGAAAATATTCCGCTTTGGTTAATCCGCGAATTATGTTTGTCTGTGTCAGATACAAAATTGTCACCCCCTTTCGGAGGGCATTATTACATCTTTTTTAGTGAAACGCAACTTGCGGCGGCGATTCTTTTCAATTTGGAATGTGGAATTAGGAATGAGGAATTAAATTCGCCGAAACAATTCCTAATTCCTAATTGCTTTGCGGGAGTATTCTTGCCTATTTTGGATAAATTAACCGAATTATACAACCGAAAAATCCCGTGCGCAACAAAATCGAATTGACGCCCGTCGCTTGTCAGAGAATTTATTTTTTGGATTGCGAACGCTCCAGCAACGCGGAAAAAATCGGTTCACTGCCGCACAAATCCGCAATGAGAAACGCCGTGCCCGAAACAATTATCAGCCAGAATAAATGCCCGAATTGTCCCGTCAGTTCCAAAATCAAAACCGAGCCGGTGATTGGTGCTTTAACGACAGCCGCGAAAAATGCCGCCATGCCGAAAATTATAAATAACGTCGTCCAATCCGTCGTAAAAATGTCCAGCAAGCCGCCGACGCGTGCGAAAACATTTCCGATTAATGCGCCGACGACAAGCACGGGCAAAAATAATCCGCCGGGCGCGTTCGTGCCGAAACAAATCAGCGTGAATAAAATTTTTCCGACAAGCAACGTCACGAGCAAACTCAATTCCAAATGCGAAACTAAAATTTCGTCGACCAAAACATTTCCGCAACCGAGAACTTGCGGCAACTCAATTCCCAGCGGGACAATCAGCAGGAACGGAATTAAAAATCTGCGCGTGCCGAAAAGTTTCAATCTGTCGTAAACGTCCAACGAAATAAGTAATGCCTTCGTGAACAGCACGCCCAAAAATCCGCAAATGACCCCGAGCAAAATAAACATTGAGGCAAATTTGAGCGGTGTGGAGTACAAAAGTTGAGCCATTTCCGCAGTCGGCAACGTTATGACCGACGGCATGTTGAGCGGGGTGCGCGTGATTGTCTCGAAGACCGGACGAACGCCGAAAACGACTTTCACGACGAAAGACGCGGTGACCGCCGCGCTGACCGACACGATTAAAAATTCCTGCGAAAATCTTTTGCGCATCTCTTCGACGCAACAAATCACGCCCGCCAACGGTGCATTAAAAATCGCCGCAAGTCCCGCGCCCGCGCCCGCCGTCACCAAAAAACTTCCTTGAAATGATTCGTGTTGCGGATTGTCGCCGTAAAATTTTTTCGTGAAGAAATTTCCGATTGCCGCGCCGAATTGCACGCTGATTCCCGCACGTCCCAAACTCATGCCCGCGCCGATTGTCATGACAACCGCGCAGAATTTTATCGCCAACAGCCGCAACGGTTTAAACATGGTTGTTCGTCCTTGCAACATGCCTTCTATTTGCGGGATACCGCTGCCGCAAACTTGCGGATCAAATTTCACAACACGCGCCAAAATTATCGCGAACAAAATCATCACCGCGCAGATCAATAAAATTTCTCCGACGCTGTCGATTTTCGCAAAAAGTCTCGGTCGCCAAATGTCCGCCGTGTCCAGAAAAAATCGCAACGCCGCAATCACGACGCCAGTCACCGCGCCGATTAACATTCCTTCGACGAAAAGATTCGCCCTCAAAACTCTCCGATTCGTCAGCAAAACGCTCACCCCCGCGAACATTATACGACGCGAATAACTTTTTGCCACGCCCGCGCTTGACAAAAATTTTACCGCAAAATAAAATCGCCGCAACGAAAGGAGCGCGATAACTATGGACGAAAATTTTGAAAAAAAACGCGACACGACGGCGGAAGTCATTGCGGCTGTCGAAAACTTTTTCACCCGCGACAACGTCAAATATCGGCCGTTCGACGAACGCAACGTTGCCAAGGCGACTTACTCCATCGACACGAAATTTCGGCACATTGATGTTTTCTTCCACGCTTACAGTGACAAGCTTGTCTTGCACATGATTTTGCCGTTGAGCGCGGACGAAGAAGAACGCGCCAAAGTTGCCGAATTTATTTTGCGTGCCAATTACGGCTTGAAAGTCGGCGGCTTCGATTTCGACTTCAACGACGGCGAAATTTCTTATCGGACTTCAATTTATTGCGGCTCGGACGAATTTGTTGCGCCGACTTACGAACAGATTGATTTCGCGCTTGTCATCGGAATGATTATGGTCGAAAGATACGGCGACGCGCTTGTCAAAGTTATGTTCGGCGTGCTTGAGCCGGACGACGCCATTGAATCCGTCGAAAGCGACGACTGAAAAGCAATGAGGAATTTGGAATTAGTTGGGATTAGTAAACTAGTTCCTTGTTCCTATTTACTCGTTCCTACAAGAGGAGACACGCAATATGACGCACACATTGGACAACGGCACACTCCGAATCATCGTCGACGAACACGGCGCGGAATTAAAATCGCTCGTCAAAGGCGACACGGATTTTATTTGCAGCGGCACGGATTTTTGGAAATATTCTTCGCCGATTTTATTTCCGATCGTCGGCAAGCTCAAAGATGACACGTTCCGATTCGGCGGCAAAAATTATTCGCTCCCAAGTCACGGCTTCGGCAGGCTGAGCGATTTTGTTTTCGTCAAAGACAATCCGTTGACGTTCCGCCTTGAATCCAACGAAGACACGCTGAAAAATTATCCGTTCAAATTCGCGCTCAACGTCAGCTACACGCTCGACGCCAATAAACTTACCGTCAAATGGCTCGTCGAAAATTTGGACGACAAAACGATTTATTTTTCAATCGGCGCACATCCCGCGTTGACCGTGCCTTTCGACGGCGGCAACTTCGACGATTACCAACTTGAATTCAACAAGGACGAACACGCCGCAAGAATTCCTTTGGCGGGCGGCTTGTTGAGCGACGAACGCATTCCGACGATTGACGGGAAAATTCTCAAGCTCAACTATGATTTGTTCAAAGGCGACGCGCTCATCTTCGACAACCTCCAAAGCAGTTCCGTCACGATTCGCCGCGATAAAAAATCCGTCACGCTCAAGGCGGAAGGTTATCCGTTTTGGGGCATTTGGACGAAAATCGGCGCACCGTTCCTCTGCATTGAGCCTTGGCACGGACACGCCGACTTTGCAGACTTCGCGGGCGACTTTATCGAAAAAGACGGCATTATCGCTTTGGAAGTCGGAAAAACTTTTACTTCGGAATATTCGATTACTGTCGACGCTTAACGCACGCTTCGACAAAATTTTTTGCGACGTTCGGGCAACCCGCGAAGTGAATATGCAGATAAGACGCCGCGACATTTTTGACGGCAACGCCCGCCGTGAAATTTTCACCCGTGCGCAACCGTTTACACGCGAAAATATTTTCAGCAACGTCGGCCGTCGAGTACCGGAATTCGTGCGCGAAAAATTTTTCTCCGCGACTTCCCAAAACGCAATTCGTTGAAAGTTCCGCCTCAACGTAGCCGACACGTTGCAACTTGCGCGTCATTGTCGCCGTGCCGTCAAGCACGCCGCACATTTCAAAAGATTTACCGTCAAAATCAACGAGACGATTCATCAAGTACATAAAGCCGCCGCATTCGGCAAAAATCGGCAGACCGTCATTCGCCGCACGATTAATTTCGTTGCGGATTTTTTTGTTGCGTTCGAGTTGCGCCGCGAACATTTCGGGGAATCCGCCGCCGATAATCAAGCCGTCGACATTTGCGGGCAAAGTTTCATCTTCGAGCGGGCTGAAAAAAATAATTTGCGCGCCGAGTTGCTCAAGCACGCTTAACGAAGCGTCATAATAAAAATTGAACGCGGCATCACGGGCAACGGCAATTGTTAAGCTTCGAGCTTTGAGCTTTGAGGGGTAGTTTCGAGCGGTGATGAGTTTCGGGCAACATCAATCAGTGCGTCAACGTCAACTTGATTTTCGACCGCCGCGCAGATTTTTTGCAACACGTCAGGCGAAAAATTTTCCGTCGTCGGGACAAGCCCCAAATGTCTTTCGGGCAACTTAAATTCGTCGTTGCGTCGAATCGCGCCGAAAACTTTTATGCCGAGCGTGTCGAGTGCGTCGACAATCAATTTTTCGTGTGACGCCGAACCGAGCCGATTTAAAATCACGCCGGCAAGATTGACGGATTTATCGAACTCACGAAAACCCAACGCAATCGCCGCCGCCGAAGCTCCCATACTTTTTGCGTCGACGACCAAAATAACCGGCGCGTCGAGAATTTTGGCAATTTCCGCCGTGGAGCCGTGACCGTTGCGCGAACCGTCGAAAAGTCCCATAACGCCTTCGATAACGGAAATATCCGCGTCACGTGCCGCGTCCGTGAAAATTTTTGGCAGGTTGTCCGCGCCGATAAGCAGACTGTCGAGATTGTGCGAAGGTTTTCCGCAGGCAAGCGCGTGCCAGCCCGTGTCGATATAATCGGGGCCGACCTTGCAGGGTTGAACGTTCAGCCCGCGATTTTTCAGCGCGATTAAAAGTCCCGTCGTGATTGTCGTTTTGCCGGATCCGCTCTGTGTCGCAGAAATTATCAGTCGTGGGAAATTATTAAGCATCTTCGTCAAAGCCCTCCAAAAAAAGTTTTCGTTCGCGGCGATAAAGTTTGATTTATGATAACGTCGCGGCGCGAAACTGTTCCGTCGCTTTTAAAGCGACTATTTTTCATTTGGCTTGAGTCCCCGCGAATCGTCCAGCATATACAAAATTGCGTTGATGACGGCAACCGCGATTGAACTTCCGCCCTTCGTGCCGGCGACCGTGATAAAAGGAATTTCGTCCTGCGCGGCAAGTTGAGCTTTGGATTCGGCGGCACCGACGAAACCGACGGGCACGCCGATAATCGCGGCGGGACGGATATTTTCTTCGCGAGCGAGCCGCAACACTTCAAACAGAGCAGTCGGGGCATTTCCAATCGCGACAAGTTGACCGTCAAGCCGCTTGCCGAAAAATCTCATCGCCGCCATTGATCTGGTAATGCCTTCGCGTTTGGCGAATTCGCGCACGTCGACATCGGCGATCTTGCAAAAAATTTCCCCGCCGAATTTCGAGAACGTCCGAATACTTATCCCGCGCCGAACCATTTCGACATCGGTAAAAATATTCGCGCCGCGCTGAAGTGCAGATTTAATCGCGTCAATCGCCTGCGGGTGAATTTTAATTATCGGCGCGTATTCGGTATCGCCCGACGCGTGGATAATTCGCGAATAAATTTTTTTCTCGTCGTCGCTGAGATTAAGCCCGTCGAGGTGCGGCGCGATAATTTCCATGCTGCGGGCTTCAATTTCCATCGGCTTTGTCATAAACATAAGAATTCTCCTTTCCGAAACGTTTTCGCCAGTCTAACAAACGCGTTCGAGACCGTCAACGCGAATTTGACTTTGAGTTAAGTTTATGATTTATTTTAGCGGGCGAGGTGAACTTTTAATGACAGAACAAAATTTATCGGAACTGTTGCGCGCTTACAAGGCGGAAAAACTTTCGGAGACGGATGTTATTGCCGCGATGAAAAAATTTTCGTTGGCGACTGAAAGTTTCGGATTTGCAACGATTGATCACGGGCGCGAATTGCGTCAAGGTTTCCCCGAAGTCGTCTATTCGCCCGGCAAGACGAAAGAACAGCTCAAAATTATTTTCAAAAATCTTTACGAACGCAGTAACGGAAATTTGATTGCGAGTCGTGCGACACGCGAACAATTTAATTTTCTGCGCGAAGAAATTCCCGAAGCGGTTTTCGACGAAACTGCGCGAATGATTTACGTTGACCGCGATAAAAGTTTTGTGCGTGACGAGTCGAAAAAAATTTTGGTCGTGACGGCGGGGACAAGTGACGTGCCTGTCGCCGAGGAAGCGCGATTGACGGCGTATCTTTGGGGCAACGCGGTTTCGACGTGCTATGATTGCGGCGTTGCGGGAATTCATCGCCTGTTCGCGCACTTGGACGAAATTCTTTCCGCGAACGTGATAATCGTCGTGGCGGGCATGGAAGGTGCGTTGGCGAGCGTTATCGGCGGATTAACTTCGCGTCCCGTGATTGCCGTGCCTACAAGTATCGGTTACGGTGCGTCATTCAACGGGCTTGCGGCCTTGCTTGCGATGCTTAACAGTTGCGCAACGGGCGTCGGCGTCGTCAACATTGATAACGGCTTCGGCGCGGGCGTTCTTGCGTCGAAAATTAATCGGTCGTTTTAATTGAGGTAGAATATGACTCGAAGAAAATTTCTTGCGTTGATAATAAGGAGGTTCACGACATGAGCAAAAGTTTTTTCAGTGATTCCGTTGCTCTCAACAGCGGATTCAACATGCCGCGAATGGGTTTGGGCACTTGGAAACTTACCGGTATGGTTGCCGAAGAATGCGTTTATCACGCGCTGAAAGTCGGTTACAGATTGATTGATACGGCGCGTTATTACCGCAACGAAGTCAACGTCGGCAACGGAATTCGGCGGGCGATTGACGAAGGCATTATTAAACGCGAAGAAATTTTCATCACGACAAAAATTCTGCCCGACAATCACAATTCCCCTGACACGGCGATTGACGATTCACTTCGTGTGCTCGGCTTTGATTACATTGATTTGATATTGATTCATCAGCCGGGGCGTTGGGACGAAGAAGGTTATCATGCACTCGAACGCGGCGTAAAAGCGGGCAAGGTTCGTTCAATCGGCATTTCAAATTACTACACGCCTGAAGAATTCGACAGGATTCGCGACACCGCCCAAATTGTCCCCGCCGTCGTCCAGAACGAAAATCATCCGTTTTATCAAAACGCGGAACTTCAAGCTTACGTCAAAAAATTTGGCACGGTCGTCGAAAGTTGGGATCCTTTCTGCGGACGCGGCAACACACAGAGAATTTTCGACAACGAGACGATTCAGCAACTTGCGGTAAAATATCTCAAAACTTCCGCGCAGATTATCTTGCGTTGGCATATTCAAGAAAATTACGTCGTTATCCCGGGTTCGTCGAACAAAGCGCACATAGAAGAAAATTTCAACGTGTTTGATTTCCGCCTGAGCGCATACGACATGAATTTGATTCGTGCCCTCAACAAAAAGAAACGTTTTGAACATTGGTGACATTTGAAAGTTGAGCGACTAAACAAATTGGATACAACGTCAAGTTGCTTGCAAAAATTTTTTCAAATGCTTGACAATGACGATTGGGGGGGGGGGTATACTGTGACCATCGAATTTTTTAACACGAGGTGGTCATTATGAGCGAACGCAAAAACGATCGTGAATTTGGCGGAGCCTACGGAGGAAGTAAAATCGTTGTTAAGAGCGGCGCGGAAGAAAAATTTCACGCCGAACAAGGGCACGGCTTCGCGGCGGAACAGACAAATAATTTGTTCGATAAATTCTTGGGCAAGGACGCTGAAGTTGTCGGCGACGACAACGCAAAAAACGGCGCGGACAGACGAGTCAACGGAGTGGACATTCAAAGCAAATACTGCGCGTCAGGTTCCAGATGCGTCAACGAATGCTTCAGGGACGGTGAATTCAGATATTATCTCAGAGATAGTAATGGAAACTATATCAGAAATTCCAACGGATTGCGCAAATTCATGCAAATCGAAGTTCCGGCCGACAAATACGACGCCGCAATCAAAAGCATGAACGAAAAAATCAAAGCCGGCAAAGGCCCCGACGGCGTGAAGGACGCACACGAAATTGTTCGCAAAGGCAATATCACTTACGAACAGGCGAAAAACATTGCGAAGGCGGGAACGATCGAATCGCTGGCTTATGACGCGGCGAATGGAATCATAATCGGTGCATACAGCGGCGGAATTTCGGCGGCGGTGACTTTCGCCGTTGCCACGTGGAACGGAAAATCTTTCAACGAGGCTCTTGAACAATCCGTGGCGGCGGGTTTGCAGACGGGCGGTCTTGTGTGGGCTAGTTCAATTTTGGTCGGCAGATGACCAAAGCGGGCGTGCATTCGGCACTCAGACCTGTTTCCGATGCCATTATCGATATGATTGGCTCGAAAGGTTCGGCCGTTCTCGTCAACGCCTTCAGAGAAAGCGGAAGTATTTACGGCACGGCGGCAATGAAGAGCGCGTCGAAACTTTTGCGCGGAAATGTCGTGACGGGTTTGGCGACTGTTCTTGTTATGTCGGCGGGAGATATTTTCGATATTTTTCGCGGGCGAATTTCTTTCGGGCAACTCTTTAAGAATCTCTTGAACACAAGCGCGAATGTTGCGGGCGGCGTCGGCGGCTGGGCGGCGGGCAAAGCTTCGCAAAAAGTTACGGACAAAATAATTGAAGACGACGCCAAAGAAATGATTCGGATTTTAAATACCGAATTTAAATATGTTGCCGTAGATTTTCTGATTACCGAATCTGAGTCGAAACAAATTCTCAAGCTGATAACTTCTTCCAAATTAAAGGACATGTACGCTTCGAACAATCGCCCGAAATTTGCGCGTGAACTTCTCGAAAGCTGTGCTGAATCTGTCGTCAGAAAGCGGAAAAAGATTTCTCTGCCCTCGACGCAAGATTATGTTCGCGGCCTGCGCAATGTCTTGGAAAAAGTCGCGGACAATGAACCAAGGGTGTGGGTGTCTTTACCGGTAGTAAAAACGACAATGTGCATGACTGATTTGCAATAAACGCGGCGTCAACGTGTAAAATCTGCGCGGCGAACGCTCCACACGGCGACAAAAATTTTCCCGATTTTTGGTCGGGATTTTTTTGTTCGCGCAATACAAAGTTCAAAGCTTGCAATATTTTTTCACGTGTGTTAGCTTTATGCACGCAACACGACTTACATAAATTTTTGTGACAGGAGGATTTTAATTGGAACAACAGATAAAAGACCTGCGCGAGCGGGCGGCCGAAGAAATTCAAGCGACAACGACGTTGAAAGAACTTGACGACGTGCGCGTTAAATTTCTCGGCAAGAAAGGCGAACTTACAGGTTTACTGCGCGGCATGAGTCAACTTTCGGCGGAAGAGCGTCCTGTTGTCGGGCAGATGGTCAACAATGCGCGTCGGGAGATTGAAACGTCAATCGCGGAAAAAAATTCCGAACTCAAGGCGGCTGAACTTCAAAACAAATTGGCGTCCGAAAAAATCGACGTGACTTTACCCGGTCGCCGCGTGCATGAAGGGCATTTGCACCCGCTGACGTTGACGCTTAACCGCGTGAAAGAAATTTTCGTCAGCATGGGTTACACCGTCGAGGAAGGTCCTGAAGTCGAAACGGATTATTACAATTTCGAGGCGTTGAACTTGCCGAAAGATCATCCCGCACGCGACATGCAGGATTCGTTTTACATTACCGAAGAAATTTTGCTCAGGACTCAAACGTCGCCCGTGCAAGCGCGCACAATGGAGCGTCACAAGGACAACGAGCCGATTCGCATGATCGCGCCCGGTCGAGTTTATCGCCGTGACGATTATGACGCGTCGCATTCGCCGATGTTCACGCAAGTTGAAGGGCTTGTTATCGACAAGGGCATTTCGTTCGCGGACTTGAAAGGCACGCTTGAAGATTTCAGCAAGAAAATTTTCGGCGAGCGCACAAAAATTCGTCTGCGTCCGAGTTTTTTCCCGTTCACGGAGCCGAGCGCGGAAGTCGACGTAAGTTGCGTCATGTGCCACGGCGAAGGCTGCAAAGTCTGCCAAGGCACCGGCTGGCTTGAAATTTTGGGCGCGGGCATGGTTCATCCCGACGTGCTGAAAATGAGCGGCTACGACCCGTCGAAAGTCAGCGGCTTCGCGTTCGGCATGGGCATTGAACGTATTGCGATGCTCAGCTACGGGCTTGACGATATGCGGTTGCTTTACGATAATGACGTTCGTTTCTTGAAACAATTTTGATTGCGAACGACATGGACGGGATAGGAATTTATGGTGCGTTAAACGATAAAAACGATCCCGACCATAAACGTCGAAAAGCACACGCCGAGTTGTATTACGAGACACGTCGCCATTCAAATAAAGAATTCTGGGTAAAAAAAGTAGCCGAAAATGCCGGAATGAGCGAAAAAGTTATTGGCAAAATTTTTGACCATGTTTTTATTGAGCAACACGACATTTACGGCGAGTTGAAAAGATTTGATTCCAGTTATGATATGGCGGAGTCTTTTCGGCGGTTGCACGAAGGAAAAAATATTCAGCCGCATGATATTGTTTTGCTCAAACATGAACGTTTGGAAGCCGAATTGATGAATCGTTACGGTTGCAATCAAAGCAAATCGCATACTTTGGCGTCGCAAAAATATAATTATGTCGAGGCATTAACGGCTTGGCAAAAGGAGCAGAATTCAAATGGAAAGGCTTGAACTTTTGGAAGTGAACGAAGACAAAGTTGTCTACAGATACTATCCGGAACAGGAAACCGACTTTGGGGTCGTTTCCGTCAATCGGAAGACCGGCGAGCGCAAAATCGAAAAACTTTTTGACCTTTACGGGAAAATGTATGCGGTTCATGCTTGCAACGAATTGGAACGCTACATAACGAACGGCAACTTTCCCGCAAAAGGCGGAGTGGCTTGGTATTAAGAGACTCAGAAAGGAGCGTAATAAATGCAGGTTTCTACCAAATGGCTGAAAGATTACATTGATATAGATTTGACGGCGGACGAGTTGGCCGAAAAATTCACGCTGGCGGGTATTCCCGTCGAAAACGTGATTCACGCGGGCGAAGGTCTCGAAAAAGTCGTCACGGGCAAAATTGAGGAGCTTAAGGCTCATCCCGATTCGGATCACTTGCAAATTTGTCAAATGGACGTTGGCGCGGAAAATCTTTTGCAAATCGTCACGGGCGCGCAGAACGTCGCTGAAGGGCAAATCGTTCCCGTCGCATTGGTCGGCGCGAATTTACCTTGCGGCAAAAAAATTTCCAAAGGCAAAATGCGCGGCGTCGCGTCAAACGGCATGTTGTGTTCGTCGGACGAATTGAAAATCGAAGGCGATGCAAGCGGCATTTACATCTTGCCCGAAGATACAAAAGTCGGCATTCCCGTCGCGGAAGTTTTGGGACTCGACGACGACATTTTGGAATTTGAGCTGACGGCTAATCGCGGCGATTGTTTCAGCGTCGTCGGACTTGTTCGCGAGCTTGCAGTTTTGACGAAAAAAACTCCGCGCTTCCCCGAAATTAAAGTTGACGAAAACGACGACCGCGAGGCTTCCAAACTTGTGAAAATCGGAATTGCCGCGCCTGAATTGTGCTCAAGATTTTCCGGACGCGTTTTGACGGACGTTAAACTTGCTCCGTCGCCCGATTGGATTGTCAAACGTCTGGAAGGCGCGGGAATGCGTGCGATTAACAACGTCGTCGACGTAACAAATTTCGTCATGCTTGAATTGGGGCAACCGCTCCACGCTTACGACTTCGACGAAGTTGTCGGGCACGAACTCACTGCGCGTCAAGCCGTTGCGGGCGAGGCACTTCACACGCTTGACGACACGAATCGTCTTGCAAAGGGCGGCGAACTTGTCATTGCGGACGCCGAAAAAGCGGCGGGACTTGCAGGCATCATGGGCGGCTTTGAAACTGAAATTACCGAAAAAACTTCGACCGTTATTCTTGAGGCGGCGTGCTTTAATTCGGCGTCAATTCGTCGCACAAGTCGCGCTGTCGGAATTCATTCCGAGGCGTCCGGACGTTTTGAACGCGGCACCAACGAAAAAGGCACTATTGCCGCACTCGACCGCGTCGCTCAACTTTTGCAGGAAATGGGCGCGTGCAAAGTCTGCAAAGGTGTCGTTGACGTTTACCCGAATCCGAAAGATGAAGTCAAAATTAAATTTTCACCCGCGCAGATTAACGCCAGACTCGGCACGAATTTTTCCGTTGAAGAAATTATCGACGTGTTGACTGCGCTTGGATTTGATGTTGAGTCGACGGGCAAAGTTGACGAATTGACTGATGAAGTTGTCGACAGAATTGCCGCCGTGACGAAAAAATTCAACAAAACGGCGAGTGAAATCGGCAAGAAATCCAACGTCGAAAATTTTGTTAGCAATATCGGCGCGACTTTCAGCGGGATTTTCAAAAAAGCTGACGAAAAAATTCCCGACGATGCGAAAGAACGCGTCGAAAGTTTTGTAAGCAATTTCGGCGGACTTTTCCGAAAAGCCGACGAAAAAATTCCCGACGAAACGAAAGAACGCGTCGAAGATATTATCGGCAACATCGGCGGGAAATTCGGCGAACTGGTGAAAACCGTCGACATGAAAATTTCTTCGACTTATTTGGCGACGGTTCCCGAATGGCGCAACGATGTCACCTTGCCCGAAGATTTGTCCGAAGAAGTTGCGCGGATTTTCGGCTTTGATAAAATTCCGTCGACGCTCCCGAAAGGCAATCAGCAAGGTCATCAATCCGCCACGCAGAATTTTATCGACAGAATCAAAACGATTTTGGTCGGGCTGGGCATGTGCGAAGAACTTTCCTTTGCGTTCACGAGTTCGGCAATGTTCGACAAAATGCACATCCCCGCCGATTCGCAACTGCGTCAAGCCGTGCCGATTATGAATCCGTTGACCGACGAAGCACCGCTTTTGCGCACGACGTTACTTGCGTCAATCTTCGAGAACGCCGCACGCAATTACAGTCGCAAAAACGAAGACATAAAACTTTTCGACATCGCGCCGGTGTTTTTCCCGAAAGCGTTGCCCGTCACTGAACAGCCGATTGAACGTCAACAACTTGTCGGAGTTTTGATGGGTCGCCGCGAGCCCAAAGGTTGGTCGCAAAATCCCGCGCAGGTTGATTTCTACGACGCGAAAGGCATTGTCGAAGAACTTTTGGCGGGACTGTCGATTAACAATTATTTCGTCGAGGCGGGCGAACATTACGCGTTGCACCCCGGCAAGACCGCAGTTTTCAAAAAAGGCCGCGACGTGCTTGTTACGGTCGGCGAAGTTCATCCCGCAGTTGCCGAGGCGTTGGGCATTAAGAAAAAAATTTACGTCTTCGAGGCGGAAGTTGACACGCTCCAGAAATTTGCCGCGAAAAAATTCACTTTCGAGAGCCTGCCCAAATATCCGTCAATCAGCCGTGACTTGGCGATTTTGGTTGATCACGACACGGCGGCGGGCGACGTTGAAAAAGTTATCGCGAAGAATGGCGGACAATTTTTCAAGGGCGTGACTTTGTTCGACGTGTACACGGGCGACAGAATTTCTGCCGACAAAAAATCTTTGGCGTTCGCGATTGATTTTCGGTCGAACGAGCGCACACTCAAGGACGAAGAGGCCGACGAGGCGTTCAAAAATATTTTGTCTGCCGTCGAGAAAGAATTCGGGGCGACGTTGAGAAGTTGAGGTGATTGAGTTGAAGGATGCAAAACCCGCCGGCGAAATGCGGCGCGTCGAGGTTGAAATTTTCGGCGAAGTTTATCGCCTGCGCACCGAAGATCCCGACGGTCTCGCGAAACTTGTGCGCATGGTCGATTCAACGATGAAGACAATCGCGCAGAGCACGCGCACTTTTGCGGGGAGCCGAATCGCAGTACTTGCCGCATTAAAAATCGCCGAAGACTACCAACAACTCAAGAAAGATTACGACGAACTTCTGCAACTCCTCGACGAAAACAAATAAGATTTACAAACTCTCGTCAACACGGCGGGAGTTTTTTTGTTGCGATAAACGTCACGTTGCTTGTGGAAAAATTTTTTCAAATGCTTGACAACGGCGATTGGGGGGGGGGTATAATGAATTTGTCGAAGTTTTCTTCTGCGAATTGAAAGGAGATGGTTTTATGAGAGAACTTGTTTTTGACCTGCAACGATTTGCTTCAAAAACAGACACTCTTCAGTCTTTGGCAGAACGTCTTGAAACGGCTGACGATATTTCAAGCTTTGTCGGTGGTCTTTACGGCGTAAGCAAAGATTTAGTCGCCGACGTTAAAAATGGCAATATCGCTAGCGGCTTTTTCGACACAATATCGGGATTGCTAACGGTCTTTAAGACCTTTGCGGGCAAACTTCCGACAGGCGGATTAGCGTCATCCATGGCGTCATTTGAAGCAGCATATCAGAGAGCTCAGCAAGACTCAACTCAAGAAAACTGGAATGATGTTGTCACGGAAACCATTGATCTTGTCGGCGAAATAGCAAAATTGGCGTCGAACTTTGCGCCGAAAGCAGCAACATTGATTGTTTCAACACCTTATATTGGAGTGGCAGACCTTGCAACAACGAGTCTTAAAACGCTGTATTTGACGGCGGTCGATAAAAGCAAAAACCTTGCCGATACCTTTGTCGATGAGTGGCTTGGTGAAATCGACAATCTGTTTGGGGTTCTTCAAGGTGTTACCACTTCAAAGATAACTTCGTTGGATTATTCGGACGGAGTAATAAGTGCCGGTAACGGCGTAAATAGTACAACCTACGGTAGCACAAGTGACGATAAACTCCGTGTCGGTTCGAACAAGACAGTCCACGGTGGCGCAGGTGACGACTCCATTGAATTGATAGGTGAAAATCATTTAATTGTTTATTCAAGCGGTGCCGGCAATGATACAGTTTACGGCTTCGGAAAAACAGACACACTTTCAATTTATGGCGGCGGACATGTCACAACTTCCGGCAGTGATGTCATAATTCATTCTGGCGATGGCTCTGTAATTTTGAAAGAAGGACGCCCAAAAATTCTCAACATTATTTTCAGCGATGGTACCGACACGAGTCCGGCTTTATCAGTAGTCGGATCAAACGCCGCAGAGCTTGTCAAAAACAGTCTGGATGGCTCGACGATAAGCCTTTTGGGCGGCAATGACTCTGTTGGTAATTACGGTGATTCCGTCGTAATAGACGGCGGCGCGGACAACGATTCCATTTCTAACGGTGATTCCAATGTCACGATTTTGAGCGACACTGGTGATGATACGATTACCAACGGTGGTTCCAATGTCACAATCGACGCGGGTACAGGATCAGACTCGGTCATAAATTGGGGAAATAATGTTACTATTGTCGGTGGCTCAGATAGCGACATCATCGAAAATGAAAATTCGCACGTCACAATAACTGGCGGCGATGGCAATGATTCTATTCACTCTCGAATCGACGAAAACGTTTACCAAGGAAACATTTTGATTGATGGCGGCGACGGCGATGATGATTTTTATAATGAAAGTCACGATACAACTCTCTTGGGCGGTGCGGGCAATGACATTATCAAAAATTATGCGCGGAGAGTAACTGTCGATGGTGGGGCAGATGATGACCACATTTACAGCCGTGCTTCATCGTTGTATGAATTCGTATCGTCCATAAATGGTGGTGACGGTGATGATACGATAATTCATGATGGTGCCGATCTCGATACAGTCAGTGCGGTTACGATAACAGGCGGCGACGGTAACGACAGTATCAACAATGCAGGGCGACTCGCCACAATCCATGGTGGTAATGGGAACGATACAATTCGTACCACCGGAAAAAATTTCTCAAGTTTCTCGTCAATTTTCGGTGGTGATGGCGACGATGTCATTTTTTGCGATGAAGTAAAATCTGCAGGATGTTTCAATGCAACTTCAATCAACAGCGGAAAAGGCGACGATACCATTTACAGCAACGGTGGCTTTTGGGGCGAAGTTCAATTTGAGTATGTTGTCGGAGATGGAAATGACGTTATTTATAAGGATGACTATTCCTCTGTCGCCATCAGTATAACGGGGGATGAATTCTACTATGCGACCAATGACAATGACCTCGTTTTGAAAGTTGACAACGGTTCGATCACCGTAAAAGATTACAAATACGAAAATGTTGAAGTTAATTTATTGTTAAATGTCGATTATGACAAATTAAAATTTACAAACTCCGAAGGGAGCTCGCTGTTTGTTTTTGGTGTACGCGGGAAAGAGTCCCCATCGACGACAACGGGCGGCAGTTCGTCAACGTCGACGACGACGGGCGGCGGTTCAAGCTCAACGACCAAAGGCGGTTCGTCTACGTCGACGACAACGGGCGGCGGTTCAAGTTCAACGACCAAAGGCGGAAGTTCGTCTTCGTCCACGACAACGGGCGGCTCCTCCACTTCGACAACACGGGGCGGCACTTCATCTACGTCCACGACAACAGGCAGTTCGTCAACGTCGACAACACGCGGCGGCAGTTCTTCCACGTCAACGTCGACAACGACGGGCGGCGGCTCCTCTTCCACGACCAAAGGCGGCAGTTCGTCCACGTCTACAACAACGGGCGGCGGCTCATCCTCTACAACCAAAAGCGGCAGTTCCTCAACGTCGACGACAACGGGCGGCGGTTCTTCCTCTACGACACGAGGCGGCAGTTCGTCCACGTCTACAACAACGGGCGGCGGCTCTTCCTCTACGACACGAGGCGGCAGTTCGTCCACGTCGACAACAACGGGCGGCGGCTCTTCCTCCACGACCAAAGGCGGCAGTTCGTCCACGTCGACGACACCGGGCGGCTCCTCTTCCACGACCAAAGGCGGCAGTTCGTCCACGTCAACGACAACAGGCGGCGGTTCCTCCACTACACGTAACACAGGCTCAACGACAACGACCAACAATACTCAAAACATTTACACGGGCGGCGACAAAACAATTTCAAATTACAGCGGGCAAGCTGTCATGTTGGGCGCATACACAGGCGCGAATTTCAACGGCAATAATTTCGTCGTCAATTCGCCGACGGGTGCACTCGTAATTGAAAATGCCACGGACAAAATCGTCGACCTTCGCGACGGCGCAGGCAACGCGTTCATCAAAGCGTATACACCTTCGACGGCGGGCGTTATCGACGGGCGCGGACTTGCGGGCTACGAAATTATCAGCGGCGCGGCAAACGGCACGGATGTCATCTTCGCGGGCGACGGCGGCTCCAGTTTGTGGGGCGGCTCCGGTCTTGACGCAGATGCCATTGCGGGCGGTAACGGCTCCGATATTTTCATTGGCGGACGTTTACAAGGCGCGGATAATTTCTATAATGTTTCGTCTGCGCACCGAAGATCCCGACGGTCTCGCGAAACTTGTGCGCATGGTCGATTCAACGATGAAGACAATCGCGCAGAGCACGCGCACTTTTTCGGGGAGCCGAATCGCAGTACTTGCCGCATTAAAAATCGCCGAAGACTACCAACAACTCAAGAAAGATTACGACGAACTTCTGCAACTCCTCGACGAAAACAAATAAGTTAAATCAAATCCCGTGACTGAAAACGTTGCGGGATTTTTTGTTGCTGGAAACGTCACGTTATCGGCAAATCAAAAACCCCGACGGTCAAATGACTATCGGGGAATTTTTTATGCGTCGAGAAAAGCTTTAAACCAGTTCAATCAAAACCATGGGCGCGGCGTCTCCGCGACGGGGCGCGAGTTTCAAAATTCTGGTGTAACCGCCTGCACGTTCGGTGTATTTGGCGGGAATTTCCTCAAAAATTTTATGGACAACGTCAACATCCGCGACGAGATTAATCGCTTGACGGCGTGCGCTCAAGTCACCGCGTTTGGCAAGCGTGATAACCTTTTCGGCGAACTTGCGCAGTTCTTTGGCGCGAGTTTCGGTCGTTTCGATACGCTCATACTTGAAGAACGCGGACAGCAGACTTTTAAACATCGCCCGACGTGCGCCGGAATTTCTGCCGAGTTTTCTGTAGCTCATTAAGTTTCCTCCTTCCTGCAAAAATTATTCTTCGATCGGAGTGCTGCCCGGTTTGAAGGACACGCCGAAATCTTCCATTTTCTTTTTAACTTCTTCAAGCGACTTGCGACCGAGGTTGCGAACTTTCATCATTTCATCTTCGGTCTTGTCGACGAGATCCGCCATTGTGTTGATGCCTGCGCGTTTGAGACAGTTGAACGAGCGCACGGACAAATCCAAATCCTCAATCGTCGTTTTGTCGAGCGTGAAGTTTGCATCGTCGACGGGCTCAACCTCAACTTTTTCCTTTTCGGGTTCAGGTTCGGGTTCGGGGCCTATGCCGTCCATGTTCAGGAAAAGTTTCAGGTGCGCAATCAGAATCGCCGACGCTTTTGCAACAGCTTCTTCCGGTCGCAAGGTGCCGTTCGTCCAAACTTCCAGCGTCAATTTGTCGAAGTCCATCTCGTTGCCGACGCGGGTATCTTCAACGTTGAAATTGACGCGCACGACAGGCGAGAAGATTGAATCGACGGGAATTGTTCCGATTATGTCATCGGGATTTTTGTTTTTCTCCGCTTGGTCGTAGCCACGTCCCGTGCGAGCCGTCATTTCCATTCTCAGCTTGCCTTTTTCGTTGAGCCATGCGATATGCAGGTCGGGATTCACAACTTCGATGACGGGATCGCATTCAATGTCGTCGGCAGTGACTTCGCGTCGACCGTCTTTGAATTTGCCTTCCTTGTTGCCGTCCTTCAGCTCTTGCTCAACATCCACGTCGATTCTAAGCGTGTACGTTGTCGGCGGAAGCGTCGAAGCCTGCGCGAAAGGTTGTTGCTGTTGATTCGGGTCGTCCTCAATCCTCAGGCAAAGTTGCTTGATGTTAAGGACGATATTGGTAACGTCTTCGCGCACGCCGGGGAGCGTGGAAAATTCGTGGAGTACGCCGTCAATGCGGATTGACGTAACCGCCGCGCCTTCAAGCGAGCTCAAGAGCATACGGCGCAAGCTGTTGCCGATTGTGATTCCGTAGCCGCGGCCGAGTGGTTCGCAAACAAATTTCCCGTAAGAATCTTCGTCGCGAACTTCGACCATTTCAATTCTCGGCGGCTTTTGGTTTTCGTTTTTTTCAATGTCTGTCATTCAAGAAACCCGCTCCTTTCAACGGCAATGCGAAATGCGCAATGCGTAATGAATTCGGATTTTGGCATATTATCTTGAATACAATTCGATGATGGACTGTTCGTTGACGGGAATGTCGCTGAGGTCTTCGCGAGTCGGGAAACGTGTAACGGAGCCTTTCAAATTCGCCTGATTGCTGTCGAGCCAGGGCGGTGCGCTCAAGGCGTTGTTGACTTCCTTAATCGCTTTGAAAAGTTCCTTCGACTGACTTTTTTCGCAGACTTCGACAACGTCACCGACATTGACGAGCGCGGACGGAATGTCGACGCGTTTGCCATTAACCGTAATGTGACCGTGACGAACGATCTGACGAGCTTGACGGCGGGTGTTCGCAAAGCCCATGCGGAAGACCACGTTATCAAGGCGACGTTCAAGCAGAATCAAAAGATTTTCGCCGGTGACGCCCTGCATCTTTTTGGCCTTTTCGTAGTAGTTGCGGAACTGACGCTCAAGCACGCCATAAATGAATTTTGCTTTCTGTTTCTCTTTGAGTTGCAAGCCGTACTCGCTGACTTTGCGGTTCATGCGCTGTTGACCTTGATGTTTCTTTTCGCCGACTTTGCGCGAACGACCGATAACTGCCTGTTCGAGTCCGAGGGCACGGCAACGCTTCAAAGCGGGTGTTCTGTCGATTGCCATATTTGCACCTCCAAATTAAACTCTGCGACGTTTGGGCGGACGGCAACCGTTGTGCGGAATGGGCGTCACGTCTTTAATCATGTTGACTTCGAGACCCGTCGCCTGCAGGGAACGGATAGCCGCTTCACGACCCGCGCCGGGACCTTTAACGTAAACTTCGATCTGTTTCAAGCCATGTTCCATTGCAGCTTTTGCAGCGACTTCAGCCGCCTGTTGTGCCGCGAACGGAGTTGACTTACGCGAGCCGCGGAAACCGAGACCGCCTGCCGAAGCCCACGAAATGGCGTTGCCGCTTTTGTCGGTGAGCGTGACAATCGTATTGTTAAACGTGGAGCTGATGTGCGCCACGCCGTATTCGATATTCTTGCGAACTTTTTTCTTGGCGCGAACTGTTCTTTTAGTTGCCAACTGTCTGACCTCCTCGGATTAATCTTTCTTCTTGCCCTGGACAAGTTTTTTCGGACCCTTACGGGTGCGAGCGTTGTTTTTGGTGTTTTGTCCGCGTACGGGAAGACCGAGACGATGGCGGCGTCCGCGATAACAGCCAATATCAATGAGTCGCTTGATGTCCATTTGAATATCGCGGCGAAGGTCGCCCTCCACTACGAAATTGTGGTCGATGGCATCACGAAGTTTAACAACCTCGTCGTCCGTGAGATCTTTCGTTCTGGTGTCGGGGTTGACGCCCGTCATCGCAAGAATTTTTTGCGACGTGGGAAGTCCGATTCCGAAAATGTACGTCAAAGCGTACTCGATTCTTTTGTCACGGGGCAAATCTACACCGGCTATACGTGCCATAAATTTTCACCTCCTCAGAAAAAATGTTTATCCCTGACGCTGTTTGTGCTTGGGATTTTCGCAAATAACCATGACGCGACCTTTGCGTTTGATAATTTTGCACTTGTCGCACATCTTTTTGACCGACGGTCTGACTTTCATAAAAGCCGCCTCCTTCAGCGGTTCGGAATTTCATTTGAAACGGTAAGTGATTCTGCCGCGAGTCAAGTCATAGGGGGTTAATTCGATTGTGACTTTGTCGCCGGGCAAGATGCGAATGAAGTTCATGCGAATCTTGCCGGAAACGTGCGCCAAAATTTTATGCCCGTTCTCTAACTCGACTTGAAACATCGCGTTCGGTAAGGCTTCAATTACTTTGCCTTCCACTTCGATAACGTCTTGTTTTGACATGGTGCGCTACCTCCTCGGTTTATTCTTTCACCGAGGACAAGACGTTTGATAAATCTTCGGTGACTTTGAACTGCAATGCGAAATGCGCAATTCGTAATTCGTAATGATTACGTCGACAAGTCATTTCATGCCGTCCAAAACTTTGAACAGCTCCGCCGTGACTTTGTCAATCGGCTGCCTGCCGTCGATTTCGCTGTAAATGCCTTCAGCTTTGTAATAATCAATCAGCGGGCGTGTCGAATTTTCATACACGCTCAGGCGATTTTTCATCGTCGTTTCGTTATCGTCCGCCCGTTGAAAAAGTTCGCCGTTACATGCGTCGCAAACGTCCGCAACTTTCGGCGCGTTGAATTTCACATGGTACGTCGCTCCGCAATTTTTGCAGATACGCCGTCCGATTGCCCGTTCGATTAAATCTTCGCTCGGAACGTGAATATTCAATACCTGCGTCAACTTCTTGCCCAACTCGTCCAAGATTTTCGTCAACGCCTCGGCTTGTGCCAATGTGCGCGGGAAGCCGTCCAAAATGAATCCGTTCGCACAATCAGCTTTCGCCAAACGTTCGCGAACAATTCCGATCGTCACGTCGTCCGGAACAAGTTGCCCCGCGTCCATGCACGCTTTGGCTCGTTTGCCCAATTCCGTGCCGTCTTTAACTGCCGCTCGGAACATGTCGCCCGTCGAAATCTGCGGGATTTTGTATTTATCAACCAATTTGGCGGCTTGAGTTCCCTTGCCTGCACCCGGAGCCCCCATCATAAGAAGTTGCATTCTTTTTTACCTCATAAAGCCTTCGTAGTGCCGCATGACGACCATCGCTTCGATCTGTTTCATCGTGTGCAACGCCACCGATACGACGATTAACAACGCCGTTCCGCCGAAATACACGCCTTGAATGTGCGTCGCGCCGCCGATTAAATTCGGTAACACCGCGATAAACGCCAGATACAAACTGCCCGCCGTCACAAGCCGCGTCAACACGTAGTCCACATAATCCGCCGTCGGTTGCCCCGGTCTGATACCGGGTATGAACGCCCCATATTTCTTGAGGTTGTCCGCCATGTCGGGAATTTTCACCGTGACTGCCGTGTAAAAATATGTGAAGAAGATTATTAACACGACATACAGAAACGTTTGCAGAGGCGTGCCCCATTGCAGATGTGCCGCAATTTTTTGGATTTCCGGATTGTCGACGAATTGCACGACCGTTATCGGGAACATCAGCACGCTCGACGCGAAGATTATCGGAATGACGCCCGCCGGATTCACTTTCAGCGGCAAATGGCTTTGGTGACCGCCGTAAGCTCGCGCTCCGACTACCCGTTTCGCATAAGTTATCGGAATTCTTCTGAGTGCCGCCTCGACGTAAATGACGAATACGATCATCGCCAACGCTATCAGCCCGAATAATACCACGCTGAAATAATTTATCGTTCCCGCCTGCACGTACTGAATTATCGTGGCGATGTTCTTCGGCAGTGCCGCGACAATTCCTGCAAAGATTATCAGCGATATTCCGTTGCCGACACCTTGAGCCGTGATTTGTTCGCCTATCCACATTAGAAGCGTCGTGCCCGCCGTCAGCGTGATTGCGATTATCAAGATGTTGACGGGGTTCGGATTCAAGATAGCCGCTTTGAGTCCGATTGACATGCCGACAGCCTGCGCGAACGCAAGCACAACCGTCAACTGCCGCGTAACTTTTTGGGTTTTCTTGTGACCTTCCGCGCCTTCTTTAGACCACTGCTCCAAAGTCGGCAGTACCACCGTCAACAACTGCATGATAATCGCCGCGTTGATGTAGGGCGTTATCGACATCGCGAAGATACTGAACTTGCTGAACGCTCCGCCCGAAAATAAATCCAGCAGTCCGAACAAACTTCCGTTATTGAAAAGCTGTTCGATTGCCGTCGGATCTACGCCCGGTACGGGAATGTGCGTGCCCATGCGGAACACCGCGAACATTATCAGCGTGAAAATTATTCGTTGCCGCAGCTCAGGTATCTTGAAAATATTTGCCAGAGCCGACATTAAATAGTCTCCGTCGTGCCGCCCGCAGCCTCAATTTTGGCAACCGCCGATTTCGTGAAGCCTTGCGCTTTCACCGTCAATTTTTTCGTCAATTCACCGTTGCCGAGAATACGAACGCCGTCCAAAACGTTTTTCAAAATACCCGTTTCGACAAGTGCAACCGCGTCAACAACCGCGCCGTCCTCGAAGAATTTATCAAGGGTCTCGACGTTGACTTCGGCAAATTCCTTGCGCCAAATGTTTTTGAATCCGCGTTTCGGCAAGCGACGATAAATCGGCATCTGACCGCCTTCAAAGCCCGGACGAACGCCGCCGCCACTGCGAGCTTTCTGGCCTTTGTGACCGCGACCGGACGTTTTGCCGCAACCTGAGCCCGTGCCGCGTCCGACACGAGTTTTGTCCTTGCGGGCACCGTCGGTCGGTTTAAGTTCATGCAATTTCATTCGGCTACCTCCTCGACTTTGACGAGATGTTCGACCTTGTGGATTTGTCCGCGAATCGTCGGCTCGTCGGGAAGAATCGAAAAAGAATTCAACTTGCGCAATCCCAACGATTTAACTGTCTTGCGTTGGGTTTCGGGACGGCCGATTAAACTTCTGACCAATGTGATTTTCAGTTTAGCCACGTTTCAGCCCTCCTCAATTAAAAAGCTCCGCAACTGTCTTGCCGCGCAGTTCCGCGACAACTTCGGCACGTTTCAACATTTTCAAACCTTCAAGCGTCGCACGAACCATGTTGTTCGGGTTTGACGAGCCGATAGATTTCGTCAAAATGTCGTGTACGCCGGCAAGTTCCAACACCGCACGAGCGGGGCCGCCCGCGATAACGCCGGTACCTTTCGAGGCGGGACGCAACATGACTTGACCTGCGCCGAAAACGCCAACCACACTGTGCGGGATCGAACGTTCTTTGAGCGCAACTTCAATCAGATTTTTTTTCGCATCGTCAACGCCTTTGCGGATAGCTTCGGGAACTTCCGCCGCTTTGCCGAGTCCGACGCCGACTTTACCGTTGCGATTGCCGACAACGACCAGCGCGCTGAATGAGAATCTGCGACCGCCTTTGACGACTTTTGCAACACGATTTATGAAGACAACTTTCTCCTCGAATTCGGGAGTTTCAGTTTCATTTCGGGGCATTAGTGAACCTCCTTTTGTCAATTAGGAATTAGGAGTTAGGAGTTAGGAATTAATTCCTAATTCCTAATTCCACATTCCTAATTAAAATTTAAGTCCGCCGTCACGAGCCGCCTGCGCGAGAGCCGCAACACGACCGTGATAAATGTAACCGCCGCGATCGAAAACGACTTCGCTGATACCTTTTTCAATCGCCTTTTTCGCAATGGCCGCACCGACAGCTTTTGCCGCCGCGATATTGCCGCCTTTGCCTTTGAAATCTTTATCGAGTGAGCTTGCCGCGGCAAGCGTCATGCCTTTTTCGTCGTCGATAATCTGAGCGTAGATGTGCGCCAAGGAACGGAAGACGTTCAAACGTGGGCGAGCAGCCGTGCCCGCGACGTGATTGCGAACGCGCAGATGTCTTTTTTGACGAATTTTATTTTTGTCAGGCTTAAGAAGCACGTCGAGTTCCTCCTTTGCGTGGAATTCAAAACAGATTTAGTCGCGCAAACCACTGTTGTTTTCCGCGATAATCTCGATTTCGTTGCCTTCGGGGTCAACGACAACGGCGGCATAATATTCGTCGCCGGTCGTGCGAGCACCGCTGACAACGATAACGCCGTCCGCGTCGAATTTTTTCATCATGTCGTCAACGTCTTTTCTGTCGCCTACGCAAATGGCGATGTGATGATAGCCCGTGCGGTAACGAACTTTTTCGGCATCGACGGAACTGTTGCGGGTCATGATTTCGAGCCGCGAGCCGTCGCTGAAACGCAGAAAGTAATTGCTGAAGTCATTGCGGAAGTTGGTATATTTGGAGCCGGCAGTTGCGTTGAAGTATTTGACGAAGAAATTTTTTTCGGCTTCCAAATCGTTGACATAAATGGCAACATGATCGATTTTCATTGTTTTAGCCTCCGTTCTTCAGTTAGGAATTGTTTTAATTCCACATTCCAAAATCCACATTCCTAATTATTTCTTGCCTTTGGCGCCGGCTTTACCTTCCTTGCGACGGATATGTTCGCCTGCGTACTTAATGCCTTTACCTTTGTAAGGTTCGGGCAGACGCCAAAGGCGAATATTAGCGGCGACGGCTCCGACCAATTCTTTATCGATGCCGTGCACGGTGATCGTTGTCGCCGAGGGAGCCTCCAGCGTGATACCTGCGGGCGGTTCGATAATGACGGGGTGAGAATAACCGAGCGACAGATTCAAATTTTTGCCCTGTTTGGCGGCACGATAGCCGACGCCCGTAATCTCAAGGTTTTTCGTGAAGCCTGCGGTGACGCCGACGACCATGTTGTTGATGAGCGTGCGGCTCAGTCCGTGCAGACTGCGATGCGTTTTATCGTCCGAGGGGCGTGCCACCGTCAAGACGCCGTCCTCAATGCTTATTTTCATTTCCAGAGAGATCTTGCGGGACAATTCGCCCTTGGGACCTTTGACGTGCACCAGATTATCTTCGCCGACTGTTACGGTGACGCCGGCAGGAATTTTTATCGGTGCTCTTCCAATTCGTGACATTTTTGCACCTCCGATTTTAGTAGCTGGCAGTTAGTAGCCGGTAGCCGGCAGCTGGCAGCTCCACTTACCAGACGAACGCGATGACTTCGCCGCCGAGTCCGGCTTTCCGAGCTTGCTTATCGCTCATAATGCCTTGCGACGTGGAGATAATCGCGATACCGAGTCCGCCCAAAACACGCGGCAAATCTTTACGCTTTGTGTATTGACGAAGACCGGGGCGGGAGATGCGCTTAATGCCCGTTATGACTTTTTCGCGTTCGGGGCCGTATTTGAGCTGAACAGTCAAAATACCCTGCTTGTTATCCTCAACGAAGCGATAATCTTTGATGTAGCCTTCATTTTTGAGAACGTCCGCGATTGCGATTTTGATTTTCGAGCCGGGGATTTCTACCTTTTCGTGGTAGACGGAATTTGCATTGCGAATACGCGTGAGCATGTCCGCAATAGGATCAGTCATTGCCATTGCTAACCGATATCCTCCTTTCAGATTTTGAGCTTTAAGCTGTAAGCTTTGAGCTTTAAGGGAGTGACGAATACTTTTCCTTAAAGCTTAAAGCTCTAAGCTCTAAGCTGATTACCAACTTGCTTTGGTGATGCCGGGAATGTCGCCGGCGTAGCTGTGGACACGGAAGCAGATACGGCACATTTCAAACTTGCGGATGTAGCCGTGCGGTCTGCCGCAGATTTTGCAACGGTTATATTTGCGCGTCGAGAATTTCGGTTCTTTGCTCCACTTTTCGATTAACGCTTTCTTAGCCATTTGATGTTCGCCCCCTTCCGATTACGCATTAGCAAACGGCATACCCATAAGCGCGAGGAATTCGCGAGCCTCTTCGTCGGTTTTTGCCGTCGTCACAACGATGATGTCCATGCCGCGAATCTTATCGATTTTGTCGTATTCGATTTCGGGGAAGATCAGTTGTTCTTTGACGCCGATTGCGTAGTTACCGCGTCCGTCGAAAGATTTTCTCGAAACGCCACGGAAGTCGCGCACGCGGGGCAATGCAATGTTCATGAACTTATCAAGGAATTCATACATGCGTTTTCCGCGCAGGGTGACTTTGCAACCGATTGCCATACCTTGACGCAATTTCCACGCCGCCAAAGATTTACGGGCGCGAGTGATGACGGGTTTTTGTCCGGCGATAGTCGTCAAATCCGCGATAGCCGATTCGAGAACTTTGGCATTGCCGACCGCATCGCCGCACGCCATATTGATGACGATTTTGTCGAGCTTGGGCACTTGCATAACGTTTTTGTAGGAAAATTTTTCCGTCAATGCGCCGACAACTTCGTTTTTGTACTTGTCAAGAAGTCTGCTCACAGTAACACCTCCTTATTCGATGACTTCGCCGCATTTTTTGCAGAAGCGAGAGTTTTTGCCGTTAACGACCTTGTGACCGGTACGCGTGGGCTTGTTGCAGGCGGGGCACACGAGCTGAACTTTGCAGACGGGCATGGGCATTTCTTTGGTGATAATGCCGCCCTGCGGAACTTTCAAGCTGGGTTTGGAATGACGTTTAACTTTGTTGACGCCTTCGACAATGACTTTGCCGGCACTCGGCGCGGCGGAAATAATTTTGCCCTGCTTGCCTTTGTCTTTGCCCGCGAGAACTTGGACGGTATCGCCCTTTTTAACGTGAAGTTTAACGAGAGACAATGTGGCACCTCCTTTTTCAGTTGGGAGTTTGGAGTTAGGAATTTGGAGTTGGAAGCTTAACTTCTAACTCCTCACTTCACACTCCACACTCATAAAACTTCGGGCGCGAGAGAAATAATTTTCATGAAATCATGATCGCGCAATTCGCGTGCGACGGGTCCGAAAATACGAGTGCCGCGAGGAGTTTTGTCGTCTTTGATGATGACGGCGGCATTTTCGTCGAAGCGGATATAGGAACCGTCGGGACGGCGCAGACCTTTTTTCGAGCGAACGACGACAGCTTTAACAACGTCACCTTTTTTGACTTGACCGCCTGGAGTGGCGGATTTGACAGAAGCGACGATAATGTCACCGATATTAGCGTAACGACGGAACGAGCCGCCAAGCACGCGAATGCACAGAATTTCTTTAGCGCCGGTGTTGTCGCCGACATTGAGTCGAGTTTCTTGTTGAATCACGGTTTAGCCTCCTTATCTAGCTTTAAGCTGTAAGCTTTGAGCTTTAAGGGCATGACGAGAATTTTCCTAAAAGCTTAAAGCTCTAAGCTCAAAGCTTATTTTGCTTTTTCGACGATTTGGACGAGCCGCCAGCGTTTTTCTTTGGACAGCGGACGGGTCTCCATGATAAGGACTTTGTCGTTGACGTGCGCATCGTTATTTTCGTCGTGGACTTTGAATTTGACGGTGCGTTTAACGGATTTTTTGTAAAGCTTATGTTGGATAAGCTCTTCGATCGCGACGACAATAGTCTTTTGCATTTTATCGGAAACGACTTTGCCGATGCGAGTTTTGCGCTCATTGCGTTTAGATTGTTCGCTCACCGAGAGACCTCCTTTCACTGACGAATACCGAGTTCAAGTTCACGCTGAACGGTTTTGACCTGCGCGATTGAACGTTTGACTTCGCGGATACGCATGGGATTTTCGAGCTGACCCGTAGCCTTTTGAAAGCGGAGGTTGAAGAGTTCTTCTTTGAGCGACTTGATTTTTTCGACGCGTTGGTCGGCGGACATGTCGCGAATTTCGTTAACCTTCATGAGCTTCACCGCCTTTTTCGGGTTGAGCTTGAGCCTGAGCTTCGGCTTCGGCCTGAGCCGCGTGTTCGGCTTCGTAAGCTTGGTGAGCGGCTTTTTTGGCGTCGGCGAGAGATTCTTCAACGACGGGGACAAAAACGTCACCTTGATGATCGCTGACAACGAATTTCGTTTTGATGGGAAGTTTATGACCTGCAAGGCGCATAGCTTCGGCGGCAATTTCTTTCGGAACGCCGGCCATTTCAAACAGGACGCGACCGGGTTTGACGACAGCAACCCAGTATTCGGGCGAGCCTTTACCGGAACCCATGCGCGTTTCGGCAGGTTTAGCAGTGACGGGCTTGTCGGGGAAAATTTTAATCCAGACTTGACCGCCACGGCGAATGTAACGCGTCATAGCGATACGAGCAGCCTCAATTTGACGATTGGTAATCCAAGCGGGTTCCAAAGCGACAAGACCGTACTGACCGTGAGCGATGGTGTTGCCGCGATTGGCTTTACCTTTCATGCGACCGCGAAATTGTTTGCGGTATTTGGTTCTTTTCGGAATTAACATTAAGCGTCACTCCCTTCGGTTTGACAGACGCCCTTGTCCTTTTTGTCGGGGAGAATTTCGCCTTTGAAAATCCAAACTTTGATGCCGATGCGCCCGTAAGTGGTGTTGGCTTCCGCGAAACCGTAATCGATGTCTGCGCGGAGCGTGTGCAAGGGAATTGAACCTTCGCGATAAGATTCGGAGCGAGCAATTTCCGCGCCGCCGAGCCGACCTGAGCAAGCGATTTTGATACCTTTGGCACCGAGGCGCATAGTTCTGCCGACCGATTGTTTCATGGCGCGACGGAAAGCGATACGGCGTTCGAGTTGCGAGGCGATATTTTCAGCGACAAGCAGGGCGTCCAAATCCGGTTGACGAATTTCCATAATGTTGATGTCGACGCGTTTGTCGGTGAGTTTCTTGAGTTTGTTTTTGATGTCCTCAATGCCCGCACCGCCGCGACCGATAACCATACCGGGCTTAGCGGTGTGAATAGTTAATTTAAGGCGTTTTTCGGAGCGTTCAATTTCAATGCGCGAGACGCCCGCAGTCGACAGTTGCTTATCTGTTTTGATAGCCTTGCGGATTTTGATGTCTTCGTGAAGATTGGTAGCAAAATCTTTATCGGCGTACCATTTGGCGTCCCACGTTTTGACGATGCCGAGGCGTATTCCGTGCGGATGTACCTTTTGACCCAAAGCGTTTACCTCCTTCGATTAGTCTTTGTTTTCGTCGATAGCGGCGGATTCTTTTTCGCTGACGACAACGGTGATGTGCGAGGTATGTTTCAAAATGCTGAATGCCTGCCCGCGAGAACGGGGGTGATACCTCTTGATTGTCGGACCTTGATCGACGAAACAGGTCGAGACGAAAAGTTTATCTGCGTCCATGTCGAAATTATTTTCGGCGTTGGCGACGGCGGACTTAAGAACTTTTTCGATGAGCGTCGCGCCGCGTTTGGGCGTGAACTTCAGAATTGCGAAGGCGTCCGCAATGTCCTTGCCGCGAATCAAATTCATGACGATGCGAACTTTGCGAGGAGCAATTCGCACGTATTTGGCAATGGCTTTGGCTTCTTTGACTTCTGCCACGTAAGTTCCTCCTTTCTGGTTTTGAGCTTTAAGCTGTAAGCTTTGAGCTTTAAGTGCATGACGAAAATTTTCCTTAAAGCTTAAAGCTCTAAGCTAAAAGCTTATTTCAGCGACATTTTACGTTCTTCGCCCGCGTGGCCTTTGAAAGTACGAGTCGGAGCGAATTCGCCGAGCTTGTGCCCGACCATGTCTTCGGTAACGTAAACCGGAACGTGTTTGCGACCGTCGTGAACGGCGATAGTGTGTCCGACGAACGCAGGAAGAATCGTTGAGCTGCGTGACCACGTGCGGATAACTTTTTTGTCGTTGGCGGCGTTGAGAGCTTCAACCTTAGCCAAAAGTTTTTCTTGCACGAACGGCCCTTTTTTGACAGATCTGGACAAAACTTTTTCCTCCTTTCTATCAATTAGGAATTAGGATTCAGGATTCAGGATTCAGGGAAACTGACACCTGACACCTGACACCTTATTTCCGACGACGAACGATAAGTTTGTCGGACGCTTTCTTCTTGCGAGTCTTGGCACCCATAGCGCATTTGCCCCATTTGGTGACGGGGTGTTTGCGACCGACGGGCGAACGACCTTCACCGCCGCCATGCGGATGGTCAACCGGGTTCATAGCAACGCCGCGATTTTCGGGACGTTTACCGAGCCAACGATTGCGACCGGCTTTACCAATCGTAATGTTTTCGTGGTCAAGGTTGCCGACCTGTCCGATAGTGGCGCGGCAGTTGATGTGAACTTTACGAACTTCGCCGCTGGGCATACGAATCGTTGCGTAATTGCCCTCTTTAGCCATAAGCTGAGCGGCGACACCTGCGGAGCGAACGAGTTGCCCGCCTTTGCCGATTTTCAATTCGATATTGTGAATCAACGTACCGACGGGAATATTTTTGAGCGGGAGCGCGTTACCGGTTTTGATGTCGGCTTCGGCGCCGGACTCGACTTTATCGCCGACCTTGAGACCGTTGGGCGCGAGTATGTAACGTTTTTCGCCGTCCGCGTAGTTCAAAAGAGCAATACGGGCGGAGCGATTCGGATCATATTCAATCGTGGCAACTTTTGCGGGGATACCGTCTTTGTTGCGTTTGAAGTCGATGATTCTGTAGCGACGTTTATGGCCGCCGCCCTGATGACGAACCGTCAAACGACCTTGCTGGTTACGGCCGCCGTGTTTTTTGAGCGGGGCAAGCAACGACTTTTCGGGTTTATCGGTGGTGATTTCCTCGAACGTCGAAACAGTCATGTGACGGCGTCCGGGCGTGTAGGGCTTGAAAGATTTAATTCCCACTTGCGTTTAACCTCCTTATCAGGATTTAGGATTTAGGATTCAGGATTCAGGGAAACTGACACCTGACACCTGGCACCTGACACCTTATCATGCGCTGAAGTATTCAATAGTTTGACCGGCTTCGAGCTTGACAATCGCTTTTTTGTAAGCATCTGTTCTGCCGACGGTGCGTCCGCGACGTTTGGTCTTGCCCTTGACGTTAATCGTGTTGACGGCGAGGACATTGACTTTAAAAATTTCTTCAACGGCCTGCGCGATTTGAATTTTATTGGCGCGTTTGTCGACGACGAAAACGAATTTACCGTCCTGCATTAAATCGGTGGAATGTTCGGTAACGAGCGGACGAATCAAAATATCTCTGGCGTCCATCAAATGTACACCTCCTCAATTTTGGCGACAGCGTCTTTGGTGAGGAAGAGTTTATCGCTGTGGAGAATGTCGAATACGTTGAGTTGAAGGGCAGCGATAGCCTTGGCGTTCTGCAGATTGTTCGAGGAACGAGTAACGTTATCGATAAGTTCGGCGGTGATGAACAGGGATTTGCAAGAATCGACGCCGAAAGTTTTTTGGAACGCGACGAAATTTTTTGTTTTGGGTTCGGCAAAATTCAATTCGTCGAGAACAATCAAGTTACCGGAATTGAGTTTGTCGGTGAGGACGCATTTAAGAGCAAGGCGACGTTGTTTACGAGGCATCGAGAACGCGTATTTTCTGGGATGGGGGCCGAAGATCGTACCACCGCCACGCCAGAGCGGACTTCTGCGGGAACCTGCACGAGCGCGACCGGTACCTTTTTGACGCCAGGGTTTTTTGCCGCCGCCGCGCACATCGCCGCGAGTTTTTGTCGAGTGAGTGCCGAGACGCCACGAAGCGAGTTGCATAACAAGCGCTTGATGAACGAGACCTTCATTGATCTCAACGCCGAAAATATCTTCGCTCAGCTCAATGTCGCCGACTTTTTTATTGGACATATCGAAAACAACAGTTTTAGGCATATCGTGTTACCTCCTTTCAAAATTATTTATGTTTGCGAGTAGGTTTAACGGTTTCGCGAACAACGACGAGACCTTTTTTCGGGCCGGGGATTGCGCCTTTAATGAGGAGCAAATTTCTATCGGCGTCGACTTTGACGACGGTAAGTCTTTGAACGGTGGTACGAATGCCGCCCATACGTCCGGGAAGTTTCTTCCCTTTGAGGACACGACCGCCGGGACCTGACAGCATTGCGCCGGTTGAGCCGGGTTCGCGGTGAGACTTGGAGCCGTGACCCATCGGGCCGCGTGCGAAGTTGTGACGTTTGATGCCGCCCGCGAAGCCTTTGCCTTTGGACGTGCCGATAACGTCAACCAATTCGCCTGCCGCGAAGATGTCCACGCCGATAACGTCGCCGATTTTATATTCGGACTCCGCCGCCAAACGCACTTCGCGAATAAATTTCACGGGTTTGACTTCAGCTTTTTTGAACTGTCCCGCGTCGGGTTTGTTCACTTTATTTTCTTTGACTTCACCGAAGCCGAGCTGAACGCCGAAGTAACCGTCCGTGTCAACCGTTTTGTTGCGGATGACGACGTTGTTGCCGCTCTCGACGACCGTCACGGGAATAACTTTGCCTTCTTCGGTGAAAATCTGTGTCATGCCGAGCTTAATGCCCAAAATCGTTTTTGCCAATGTTTACACCTCCTCAGACTTTAAGTTCGATGTCAACACCGGCGGGCAAATCCAAACGCATGAGTGCATCAACCGTTTTTTGTGTCGGCTGAAGAATGTCAATCAGGCGTTTGTGCGTGCGCATCTCGAACTGTTCACGCGAATCTTTGTTCACGTGCGGGGAACGCAAGATTGTGTAGATGTTTTTCTCAGTCGGCAAGGGAATGGGCCCCGAAACCGACGCGCCTGTTTTTTTGGCGGTCTCCACAATCTTGACCGCGCTCTGATCCAACGACTTGTGATCGTAGGCTTTGAGGCGAATCCGGATTTTTTTCTGTTGCTTTGCCAAAACAATTCCTCCTTTGTCGAGAGTCATGGCTCTCAACCATTCTGGCAACAGTTCCCTCGACCGAACGGAGATTTTCAGCCGAGCAATCTGTTGCGGCAAACGCATTGATACTGATACAGCGACAACGCTTGAGTTGCAAAACGCTTTACCAAATTGGATGCAACGTCACGTTGCCTGTTGCGGTAAACGCTGTGAAAAACCTTTCTGCAACGTCAAGTAAAAATTATAGCAAGCGTTGCCGTGCGTTTCAAGAAAAATTTTTATCAAATCAGCAAGTGGCGGCCGACAATCAGTTTTTGGGCTGACTGCCGACCGCCTCACCGATTTATTGACGCGTGGTCAAAAAATTTTTTTACGCTTCGAGAATCTCGATAACGCGTCCCGAACCGACAGTGTGACCGCCTTCACGGATAGCGAAGAGCAAGCCTTTTTCAATCGCGATCGGGGTGATGAGCTCAACCGTCATTTCAATGTGATCGCCGGGCATACACATTTCGGCGGCGTTGCCGTTGGTGTCTTTCAAATCGCTGACGACACCCGTAACGTCGGTGGTGCGGAAGTAGAACTGCGGGCGATAGTTTGCGAAGAACGGAGTATGACGACCGCCTTCGTCTTTGGTCAGAACGTAAACTTGAGCTTTGAATTTCGTGTGCGGATGAATCGTGCCGGGTTTCGCAATAACTTGACCGCGTTCGATTTCTTTACGGTCGACGCCGCGAAGCAGAACACCGACGTTGTCGCCGGCAACCGCGCTGTCGAGCAGTTTGCGGAACATTTCAATACCCGTTGCAACAGTCTTGCGGGGTTCTTCGCGAAGACCAACGATTTCGACGGGGTCATTGAGTTTCAATTCGCCGCGTTCGACACGACCCGTGGCAACCGTGCCGCGACCGGTGATCGTGAAAACGTCTTCAACAGGCATAAGGAACGGTTTATCTTTGTCGCGTTCAGGCGTGGGAATGTATTCGTCAACAGCGTCGAGCAATTTGAGAATGTTGGCTTTTTGTTCTTCGTTGCCTTCGAGAGCCTGCAGAGCCGAGCCTGCGATAACGGGAATGTCGTCGCCGGGGAATTCGTACTTGCTGAGCAGTTCGCGAACTTCCATTTCAACGAGTTCGAGCAATTCGGGATCGTCAACCTGGTCAACTTTGTTGAGGAAAACGACGATTGCGGGAACGCCGACTTGGCGAGCAAGCAGAATGTGTTCGCGAGTTTGCGGCATGGGGCCGTCGGAAGCAGCAACGACGAGAATTACACCGTCCATCTGCGCGGCACCGGTGATCATATTTTTGATGTAGTCGGCGTGACCCGGGCAGTCTACGTGAGCATAGTGACGTTTGTCGGTTTCATATTCAACGTGAGCGGTGTTAATCGTGATACCGCGTTCGCGTTCTTCCGGAGCCTTATCGATGTTCTCGTAGGATTCGTATTTCGCGAAACCTTTTTCAGCGAGAACTTTGGTGATAGCGGCCGTCAAGGTCGTCTTGCCGTGGTCGATGTGACCGATGGTACCAATGTTGACGTGGGGTTTGCTACGATCAAATTTCTGTTTTGCCATGAAGTGAACAACTCCTTAATTCGTAAAAAATTTTTTCCAAGCAATAATTTGCCGGTGATTTTCGTTGAGTCTTTAGACAGACTCGCCTTTGTATCTCGCAACGATCGCTTCCGAAATATTTTTCGGAACTTCGTCGTAGTAAGCGACTTCCATTGAGTAGTTGCCGCGTCCTTGAGTTTTGGAACGCAGGTCAGTCGAGTAACCGAACATTTCCGACAGCGGAACGAATGCATGAATAATTTGCAGATTGTTGCGCGGTTCCATGCCGTCAATCTTGCCGCGACGCGAATTCAAATCGCCGATAACGTCGCCCATGTAATCTTCGGGGACGGTGACTTCGACTTTGACGTAGGGTTCGAGCAAAACGGGTTTGGCTTTTTCCGCCGCCGCCTTGAACGCCATTGAGCCTGCGATTTTGAACGCCGCCTCGCTGGAGTCGACTTCGTGGAAACTTCCGTCATAGACCGTCGCTTTCACGTCGACCATCGGATAGCCCGCCAAAATTCCGTTTTCCATTGCCTGACGAACGCCCGCTTCAATCGGGTTGATGTATTCTTTCGGAATGACACCGCCGACAATTTTGCTTTCGAAGGCGAAACCTGCGCCCGTCTCGTTCGGTTCAATTTCAATCCAGCAATGACCGTATTGACCGTGACCGCCCGACTGACGAACGAATTTGCCTTCGCCCTTCTGCGACTTGCGAATCGTTTCGCGGTAAGCAACTTGCGGTTCGCCGACTTTGCAGTCAACGTGGAATTCGCGGAGCATACGATCAACGATAATCTGCAAATGAAGTTCGCCCATGCCGGAGATGATGACTTGACCGGTTTCGGCGTCCGTGCGGACTTTGAAAGTCGGATCTTCTTCGGCAAGTTTTTGGAGCGCGATACCCATTTTATCCTGATCGTTTTTCGTCGCAGGTTCAACCGCAACCGAGATGACGGGGTCGGGGAATTCCATTGACTCCAGAATAATCGGATGATTTTCGTCGCAGAGCGTGTCGCCCGTCGTCGTGTCTTTCAAGCCGACTGCCGCCGCAATATCGCCGCTGTAGACGATGTCGATTTCCTTGCGGTTATTCGCGTGCATTTGCAAGATTCGCCCGATACGTTCTTTGCGTCCCTTGGTTGAGTTGTAGACGTAACTGCCGCTTTTGAGCGAGCCGCTGTACACGCGGAAGAATGCAAGTTTGCCGACATAAGGATCGGTCATAATTTTGAACGCGAGCGCGGCGAAAGGTTCTTCGTCGCTTGACGGTCGTGTATCTTCGGTGCCGTCGGGTGTAACGCCTTCAATCGCTTTGATGTCCGTCGGCGCGGGCATGTAGTCGACAATCGCGTCAAGCAAAGGTTGAACACCTCTGTTGCGATAGGACGTGCCGCAGGTGACGGGCGTCATTTTGCAATCGATTGTTGCCTTGCGAATCACGGCTTTTACCTCGTCGACGGTAACTTCTTCGCCGCCGAGATATTTTTCCATGAAATCGTCATCTTGTTCCGCGCAGGCTTCCAAAAGTTTATCGCGATAATCTTCCGCCATTTCCTGCATGTCGGCGGGAATTTCAACTTCGTTGGCAACCTTGCCAAGGTCGTCTTCGTAAACGATGGCTTCCATTTTGACAAGATCGACAATGCCTTTAAAAGTATCTTCCGCGCCAATCGGCAGTTGAATTGCCACTGCGTTTGTATGAAGACGGTCGCGCATCATTTGAATGACGTTGTAGAAATCCGCGCCCGTGATGTCCATCTTGTTGACGTAAGCCATACGCGGGACGTTGTATCTTTCTGCCTGTCGCCAAACAGTTTCGGTTTGCGGCTCAACTCCGCCGCGTGCCGTCAAAATTGCAAGTGCGCCGTCTAAAACTCTCAAAGAACGTTCGACTTCGACCGTAAAGTCCACGTGGCCGGGCGTGTCGATGATGTTGATTCGGTGATTTTTCCAGAAACAAGTTGTCGCCGCTGAAGTTATCGTTATGCCGCGTTCTTGCTCCTGAGCCATCCAGTCCATCGTTGCCGCGCCTTCGTGCACTTCGCCGAGCTTATGATTGACACCCGTGTAAAAAAGAATTCGCTCAGTCGTCGTGGTCTTGCCGGCGTCAATGTGCGCCATAATCCCGATGTTGCGAGTTTTTTCCAGTGAAAACTCTCTTGACACTTTGAAAACTCCTTACCAGCGATAATGCGCGAAAGCTTTGTTGGCTTCGGCCATTTTATGGGTGTCTTCTTTTTTCTTGATTGATGCACCGGTATTGTTCGACGCGTCAATGAGTTCGCCCGAAAGTCTGGCGTCCATGGTTTTTTCGCCGCGCAGTCTGGCATAATTGACCAGCCAACGAATTCCCAAAGTCTGACGACGATCGGGACGTACTTCGACGGGAACTTGATAGTTTGCACCGCCGACACGACGAGCGCGAACTTCCAAAACCGGCATAACGTTTTTCAGTGCCGTCTCGAAGACTTCCAGCGGATCTTTGCCCGTTTTTTCGCGGATGGCTTCGAAAGCATCATATACCACGCGTTGAGCAACACTTTTTTTGCCGCTCAGCATGACTTTATTGATGAACTTCGCAACCGTCTTTGAATGATAGACAGGATCCGGCAGAACGTCGCGTTTAGGCACAGAACCTTTTCTTGGCATTTCTGCTGCTCCTTTCAATGCGTAATTCGTGATACGAAATTACTTTTTCTTGGCTTTAGCTTTCTTTGCGCCGTATTTGGAACGCGCCTGCTTGCGGTCTTGCACACCGGCGGTATCGAGGGAGCCGCGAATGATATGATAGCGAACACCCGGCAAATCCTTGACGCGGCCGCCGCGAATCAACACAACGCTGTGTTCCTGCAAGTTGTGCCCGATACCGGGAATGTATGCAGTGACTTCGATGGCGTTGGTCAAGCGGACACGCGCAACCTTGCGAAGTGCCGAATTCGGTTTCTTTGGCGTCGTCGTGTAAACGCGAGTGCACACCCCGCGTTTTTGCGGACAATCCTTCAGTGCCGGAGCCGTCGATTTTTCTTCAAGGCTCTGACGACCTTTTCTCACTAACTGATTAATGGTTGGCATGCGCCCACCTCCTTCCAAAATTTTCATGCCTGTTCAAAAGCGGCGTAATATTATCATTGCCAAAAATGCTTGTCAAGCCCGTAATGGCGCGACCTTTATGGACAACTCATAGCATGGCTGTATTTTTTTTATCAAAGTCCAAAATCGCGCCACGACGCCAAATTTCCCGCTTGCAACCAAAAATCGCCCCGACTTCGCGTCGAGGCTTTTTTATTTTAAAATTGCCCGATTTGTTGCGGGAATCATTTGTCGTTATCCGACCCCGACGCTTCAAATCAGGCAAAAAGCATTCACAGTGTAAATCACGTCAAAATTTTTTCAAGTGTCGAAATCAACGCTCGGCAAAGCGTTTTCGCCAAAGTTGAATGACTAATTTCGCCGTGCTATAATTTCGCCAATGCCGCACCTCTCGATAGGCGGTAACGCTTGCGAAGGGAGGTGATATTTATGGATATTCTTATTCTGCTCGGCGTGACTGCAGTCGGCGGAGCAATCGGTACCGTCATTGGCGGACTGATTCTCGACTACATCCGCAACAGAACGAAGTAAGCGGCAGAAACAACTGACTTATTGCTCCGGACAATCGGATTAGCCATCCGATTAGGCAAAACGAAGCCCCCGTCGGTTAGCCACTCCGGCGGGGGTTATTCGTTTTGGTGATATTCGTGGAACTACAATTCTTATTCTGCTCTTGTAATTCGGCAATAAAAATTTATCACACGCTCGATACTTTGTCAACCGGTTAGGCAAAACGAAGCCTCCGCGCAGGTCACCATCCCGCACGGGGGTTTTCGTTCGGTGAAACCATATTAGAACTGCGAGCCTTACACACTGCAGTTGTCGTCTTTTCGACGCTCAAAATTTATCACACGGACGGCGGTTTGTCAAAATTTTTTCAAGCGTCGAAGTCAATTTCGGGCAAAGCGTCCACAATGTCCAAAGTTTTCAGGCTCACAGTTATCGCGCTCAAAATCAAATCCAAAATGTAGCGCGGGTTGCCGTGCTCAATGCCCCATGCGTTCGCGTCGTTGACAAGTTTACTCGCCTTATCTTCTTTGACTTGATAGCGGTCAATTATCCACTCCAAAGGACTGCGCCCGTTGACGACGTAATCGAAACTGCGCGGCGGAATATTTTTTATCGTGATGTGCGCGTTGTATTGCAAAGTGGTTTTGTCCTTCGACAGACGCAATTTTTCGACGCGGAAGTCGCCAAACTCTTCGCCGATAACTTCAACCTGCGCGGGCGGTTGCGTCTCGTAATTCAAATGAATTTCGGCAAGCTCGCGGCCGGCTTTCGACAACGCCCAAAATTTTTTCGCGTCGTCGACCAAAATGATTCGCGGCAAACTTTTTTTCAGCTCGGCAGAAAATTTCTCGCGATAAGCCGGCAGATGCAAGAATCCGTAGACGTAATAAAAAATATCTTCACGCGTCACGTCGTTGCCGGTTGAGCTTTGAGCTTTGAGCTTTAAGCTTTGAGTTTTGGAGTCGCACCCCTTACAGCTTAAAGCTTCAAGCTTAAAGCTTTCATCGCCGTAAAGTTCTTGCGCCCGCCGCCAAATCCAATCCGTAATTCCGTCGTGTCGCTCGTGATTGTCGCCGAACAAATTCGCCTGCGCGGGTTTCGAGTACCAATACAGCGGAAAACATTGGCAGTTGAATTGCGTTTGAAAGTCGCCTATGCCATTGACAATTAAAGCCGAAAAAGATTTTTTCAACCCGATGCCTGGGAGGCAGATTAAAAGATTTTCTTCCGCGCCCGTCGGGAAAAACTCATCCATTTGTCCACGCCGTTGAATAAAGCCTGCACCGAAGTAAAGATTTTGTTTACAGAAGGGACGATACGCACCGTCGAAAATTTTTTCGGACTCGAAACAAAATTTTATGTCGCGCCGCGCAAAACTTAACAACGAACTCGCCCAGCTGATTTTTTCCTCGTTCATGTCAAATTTTTCAGTCGTTTTAAATCGTTCGCATTGTCCGTTGTAGTAATCAATCGTCGTTTGCATGTTCGTCGCCAAAGCAGTTCGCGAAAAGTTGTAGACCCACGCATCGCGAGCCGTAACGATTCCAAGCGAATTGACAACGAAGAAACTTTTTGCTGCGCCGTCGAATTTATTTTCGGGAGCCAACGGAATGAACGTGTCGAAAAGTCCGCCGCGCTGATTAATCCAGTCGGCTTTGTCGTTCGGGAAAATTTGCGTGAAGTCGTCGCCGAAAACGTCGTGCGTATTTTTGATTCGCAAAAGCTTTTCGTCGCGTGTGAGATAATCGCCGATGTCGCGATAAAAAATTTCCGCGTCGCCGACGTGGTCGGGTGTCTTGACCAAAATCGTTATCGCAATCGGTGCCCGTGAGCCGCCGCCGAAAACGTTTCCGGATTCTTTACGACGCAATTCGCCTTGAGTTCGGGCATTGCCGCGCAGATTGAAAACGTAAATCGCCGAAAAATCTTTGGCAAAACATTTACGCAGACCGTCCATAGCCGCGCCGTCAAGCCAGCCCGCGTTGGTGACGAAACCGATAACTCCGCCGTCGGAAATTCTGTCGCTTGCCCAACGAAATGCCTTGATGTAACTGTCGTAGAGCGAATTTTTATTCGTGGCGTTGGTGAGTTTGGCATAAGTGTTTTCGATTCGCTCCTCAAGCTTCGGATAGTACTGATTTTGATTGTTGTCGTTGGCAGATTTTTGCCCGACAGAGTACGGCGGGTTGCCGACGATAACTTTAATGCGGGCGTTCTTCTGTTCGTTGACGCGAGCGGAATTTTCATGCAGGAAACTTTCAATCGGCAGGAGTTGTTCGCGTTCGTAAAGCTGAAAAGTGTCGGTGAAACAAATTCCCTCGAAAGGCGCGTAACCTTCGGCGTCAAGTGCGGCGTGATAAGCGTTTTCGATGTTAATCGCGGCAATGTAGTAGGCAAGCAGGACAATTTCGTTGGCGTGCAGTTCGTTCAGATATTTGTTGAATAAATCTTTCTTGCGAATCAAACCGCTTTGAATCAATCGCGTAATGAAAGTGCCGGTGCCCGTGAACGGATCGATAATGTGAACGCCTTCATCGGTGAGACTGCGCTTGAAATATTTATTCAAGACGGCGTCAACGGAGCGCAAAATAAAATCGACGACTTCGACGGGCGTGTAAACAATGCCGAGTTTGTCTGCAGTTTTTTCGAGCGCGAACTTGAAAAAGTTTTCGTAAAGTCTGTTGACGATTTGTTGACGACTTGCGGCGTCGCCCATGTTTTTGCAACTTTCGCGAACATGTTTATAAAGTCGCTCAAAAAATTCGCGGTCTTTAATCATTCCGTCGCCTTCAAGCGCGTCAAGAATTTTCTGCATGGATTGACTGACGGGATTGCTCTTCGCGAACGAATAATTTTCAAACAGAGCCTCGAAAACGGGACGCGTGACGAGATGTTGAGCCAACATGTCGACTGCTTCGGCGCGTGAGACGGACGGATTTAAATTTTTTCGCAAGCCGTCAATGAATTCGTTAAAAGCGCGTTTGTGTTCGCCCTCGACGCCGATTAATTCGGTGATTCGGACTTTGTGACGTTCGACAATCTCGGAAACTTTGTGCGCCCACTGAATCCAGTACAATTTATTGCCGACGTGCTCAACCATGCGGGCATAAATTGTATTTTTGAGGTCATCCCACTTCAAAAGGTCTTCGAGGAAAAGTTGCCCGCGTCCGCCGCCGTCGACAATAATTGTTTCGCCGGGATTGTTATCGGGCGTTTCGCCGGCAAGTTTGTTGCGAATTCGTTCAATCTCAATGTTCATCGCGTCATCATGAGCGCGCAGGGCGTTGACGACTTCCCAAACAATGTCGAAGTCCTTGCTGTTGCGCAAAGCTTCTTCGGGCGACTTGTTGAGCGGCACGACGACGGGAATAATTATGTAACCGAATTTTTTATGCGGAGCTTTACGCATGACGCGACCGACGGCTTGAACGATTTCGACTTTGGATTTCTTCGACGACAAAAAAATCACGGCATCAAGCGCGGGCACGTCGACGCCTTCGGACAAACAGCGGACGTTGCATAAAATATTGCAGAGATTTCCTTCAAGCGAGGCGGTTTTGAGCCTGCGAAGTTTCGGAGCGCGTTCGGCGGCGGACATTGTGCCTGCAACGTGGTCTGCGTGAACGGTTACGAAAGAATTTTTGTCGGCGGCGGGCAAATCGGCGAAAAATTTTTCCTGAACGACCGAAAAATTCTTTGAAAGTTGTTCGGCGTTCTTAATCGAGTTACAAAAGGCAACTGCGGTGTGCATGAAACGATTTTCGTCGTCTTTTACGAGCCGCGCAGAATTTTCGTCCATATGTTTCGACAACGCGAGCAACGAGCCGATTAATTTCAATGCGTCGTCGGTTTTGAGCGTTGACTTCACGTCGTTGATAACTTTTTTGAGCGAGGGCGTCAAATAATTTTCGTTGACGGTGAGCACGAAGACTTTGTAATCGGACAGACAATCGCAATCGAAAATTGCTTCGCGGAAACTTATTCGGTGAAATTCCTTGCCGAAAGTCGTTTCGTTGTTCATTGTCCATTCGGAAAGTTTTTCTTCGTCGTCGGTGTTGCCGGTGACGTTTGTTTTCGCAAGTTTTGGCGTTGCAGTCATGTAGAGGCGTCGTTTGGCGTGAATATTTTTTTCGTCGTGAACTTTGGTGAAGTGACTGAGCTTTTTGCTTGCGGTGCGGTGAGCTTCGTCGCAAATAACCAAGTCGAAAGTCAAATTGAGCCTTTGAACGACTTCGATTGATTGATACGTCGAAAAAATCACCGTCAAGCCGTCGCCGTGAAAAGTTTTGAGCGCGTCGGCAATTTTTTTGTCGTCGGTCATTGCGGGTAGCGGTAAATTCACGTCAACGATTTCGTCATCGAGTTTTGCGGCGGTCGAATCCGAACAAACACAGACGGCATCAATGGGTTTGTCGGAAAAACTAGCCCATTCTTCGAGAGTTTGACGCAAAAGCGAGATTGACGGCACGAGGAACAAAATTTTTCCGTCGGGCGCGAGAGTTTCGGCGATTTTGAGCGACGTGAAAGTTTTTCCGGTGCCGCACGCCATGATTAATTGTCCGCGATCGTTCGTTGCGAAATGTTCACGGGCTTTTTCGACGGCGGTAAGTTGATAATCGCGCAATTTGCGAACGTTGATTGCCTCTTCGCGAACAAAACCGTTGTTGAGGAGCGTCCAGTTGACTTGAGCGCGCCGCAAAGTTTCCATGTCGACAATTTTTACTGCGGGCGTGCGATTTTTGAACATTTCGCGGGCGTTGTCGGTATAACGGTCGGTCGTGCAAATCCAAACGAATTCGGAAAATGTTTTGTCGCCGTCGAAAGTCCTTGTTGCGTTCGAGAAAAACGAATCGACTGCGGGTTTCGCTACGGTCGTTGATTCGGCATAAAATTTGCATTGCACAGCCCAAAATTTTTCGTCAAAAGTTTTCGCAACGAGGTCAATGCCCAAATCTTTGCCGCCGAGTTCGTCACGGAACGGAAAATCTTTCCAACGCCACACGTCGGAAATTTTTCCGCGCCACACGGGATAAGTCAGCAGAAAATTTTTCATGAGCCGCTCGAAGTGTTCGCCTTTTTCCACGTCGGACAGTGCAAAGACTTCGCGATAATCTTTCAGCAGTTCATCAATCGTCAATGCGTTCACCTCCGAAAGTTTTTGCCGATAATTTACCACAAGCCGCGCAGATTTACAAAAAAATCCCCGCCAAATGTTTTGACGAGAAAAAATTTTTCGTAAGCATCTTGCAAATTGTTTGATTAACAAGACGATTTATTTTTCGTAAAATTGCACAGGAGGGATTTTTTGATGAATAATTACGCAATGGAACAGTTCCGCAACATTTACAAGGCTTTTATGGTTGAAGGTGCGAAATTTTGTTGGGGGTTCGATATTCCCGTGTGTCCTTGCACCGCTAAAGCCGTCCCGACGAGTTTAATTTACTACACCGACATACAAAAAAATTCTCGTTATTCGGGCTTTGTGCATTTCTACATGGACGATTACAAATTTGAAAGCGTTTGGAATCATCCTCAAGCCGCTTTGAAGAAATTCAGGCGTTGCGACGGTGTTATCACGCCCGATTTTTAGAAATTTCTTTGACAAGTACATCGAAAGCGGCATACCCGTTATTTTTTACGACCCTGCGAACATTATTCCCGAAAAAGAGGGCAATGATTAGATGACTCTTCCGGAACTCAGAGAAAAATATTACTTTCACGACAGCAACATTGAAAAAATCGAATACGACGCCGCCAATAAAACACTCACGCTGACGATTGATTTCTGCTTTTGGTGGCAGCCTTGGCACAAAGAATCCGAACCTTCAAACGGATTGATTCGATTAATTTTCGAGGGAGTTTCTCTTTTTGAATACGACGATAATATTTCCAACAAAATTTTATCTGATGAACTCGACAGTGAAATTCTGGAGGGCGAACTTGACGAGGATGGAAATTTAGTATTTTTCTCCATCGAAGCCGGTTACAATCCGGATTGCAACGACATTTATTGGCAACTCAAAATTAAAGCCGCCAATGTCAAAGTCGAAGAACTTGAACGTTACGACTTGTGAATCGAACGCCCGAACAAAAAATCCCCACTCGATTGAGCGGGGATAATTTTTTTCATGTAACATCAATGTGAACGTTGAATCCGATTTGATTTGGCGTCGACGCCGAGAAACGAAACGGCGCACCAAATTGTTCCGTCGCTTTTAAAACGACTTTTTCTTGACGGCAGTCTTGATTGACAATTCGCGCAGTTGTTTTTCGTCAACTTCGCTGGGCGCATGGCTCATCGGGTCAATCGCGCTTTGCGTTTTCGGGAAAGCAATCACGTCGCGAATCGATTTGCGTTTCGCCATCAACATAATCAGACGGTCAAGCCCGAAAGCAATTCCGCCGTGCGGGGGCGTGCCGTATTCGAACGCGTCCATCAAAAATCCGAATTTCGCGTGCGCTTCTTCGTGCGTCAAGCCGATAGCCTCGAAAACTTTTTCCTGCAAGTCACTGCGGTAAATTCTCAAGCTGCCGCCGCCGACTTCCACGCCGTTCAAAACAATGTCGTAAGCGTTCGCCTTGACTTTTTCGGGCGCAGTCAACAAAAATTCCACGTCCTCTTCACGCGGCGCGGTGAACGGGTGATGCATTGCCTTGTAACGCTTGTCTTCTTCGACGTATTCAAACATCGGGAAATCGACAATCCACAAGAAACAAAGTTTTTCGGGGTCAATCAAATTTCTGCGGCGCGCCATTTCCAAACGCAATTCGCCGAGAGCCTGCGCGACAACGGAAGCTTTATCGCCGACGACCAAAAGCAAATCGCCCGTCTTGCAGCCCGTCGCCTGTTTAATCTGCTCAAAAGTTTCTTCGCTGTAAAATTTCTTGAACGGAGATTTTATGCCGTCTTTGCTGTACTGAATCCACGCAAGACCTTTCGCGCCGTAAATCTTGACGTATTCGACGAGATTGTCGAGTTCGCGGCGGGGAATGTCGGCATAATCGTCGACGCGAATAACTTTGACTTGTCCGCCGTTTTCAAGGACACTGTTGAAGACTTTGAAGTCCGAGCCTTTGACGAATTCGGAGATATCCTGCAGTTCCATGCCGAAACGCAAATCGGGCTTGTCGGAGCCGAAACGCGTCATTGCTTCGTCCCAGCTCATGCGCTGAAACGGCGTTTCAACTTTCACGTCAAGCGTCGTTTCAAAAATTTTCTTAACGAGACATTCCATAAGCGTCAAAATGTCGTTTTGATTGAGGAATGACGTTTCAATATCGAGTTGCGTGAATTCGGGCTGACGGTCGGCGCGCAAATCTTCATCGCGGAAACAACGAACGATCTGGAAATATTTTTCAAAGCCGGAGACCATCAAAAGTTGCTTGAAAATCTGCGGAGACTGCGGAAGTGCGTAAAATTGTCCCGGATTAACGCGGCTGGGAACCAAAAAGTCGCGTGCACCTTCCGGCGTCGAACGACAAAGCATCGGCGTTTCAATTTCCAAAAATCCGTTTTCGTCGAGATAGTCGCGCATGATTTTTGCAACGCGGTGACGCAAAATAATATTCTGTTGCATTTCGGGGCGGCGCAAGTCGAGATAGCGATAACGCAATCTGACCATTTCGTCCACGTCGACGCCGTCTTGAATGTAAAACGGCGGAGTTTTTGCCTTGTTGAGGATGCGCAATTCTTCGACGAGAATTTCAATTTCGCCCGTGTCCATTTTCGGATTGACCGTATCTTCCGAACGCGCACGAACTTTGCCGCGAACGCCGATAACGAATTCATTGCGGAGAGTTTCGGCTTTTGTGAAGTCAAGCCCGTCCGTCGAGCCGTCGAAGACAATTTGCACCAATCCGCTGCGATCGCGCATGTCGACGAAAATCAATCCGCCGTGGTCGCGACGACGAGAAACCCAGCCCGCAAGTTGAACCTGCGCGCCGACATCAGATTTACGAAGTTCGCCGCAATTATGCGTGCGTTCCATGCCTGTTAAAGTTTCCAAATAAATTACCTCCCTTTGCGTCCGTCAATGATAATTAACGGTTTGCGTCCTGTCAACCTTAGCATAATTTAGAAAACGTCATCTTTATGTTTAAGTTTCCTGCGGTTAATTGCAAACAGCATAACAAAAATCAGCAGTTACTTTTAAAAAGTAACCAAACAGTTTTCGCGCCGCGACGTTACAATAATTTAAACGTTATCGCCGCGAATCAAGCAACTCAGAAAACGTCGTCACGGTGTTTGAGCTTGCGACGGTTTATCGCAAACAGCATAACGAAAATCAAAACGAAGAAAAATACCAGCGTCGAAAGCGCATACATTTCGGGATGAATACCGATTTTCAGTTCCGCGTAAATTGCCGTGGTCAACGTGTCGACGCCCGCGCCTTTGGTGAAGTGCGTGATTATGAAATCGTCCGCCGACATCGTGAACGCCAACAAAAAGCCCGCGAAAATACTCGGGCGCAATTCCGGCAAGACGACATCTTTAAACGCTTTGAACGGGGACGCGCCCAAATCCAAAGCCGCTTCGTAAAAACTTTTGTCGAGTGCCATTAACTGCGGCATGATACACAAAATCACGTAAGGCACGTTGAAAACGATATGCGCCAAAAGAATCGACGCGTAGCCGAGCCGCAAGCCCAAGCCCATGAACAAAAGCATTAACGAAATGCCCGTGACAATGTCCGCGTTCAAAATCGGAATGTTCGTCACGCTCAGGAAAGTTGCCCGCCACTTGCGCGAAAGTTCTTTCATTGCCACGCACGTTATCAAGCCCAAAATTGTCGCAATGCCCGCCGATAAAATTCCGATTGTCAACGTATTGGTCATCGCATTGATAATTCTGTCGTCGTTGAAAAGTTTAGTGTACCAATCGAGCGTTACGCCCGTCCAGTGCCCGCGATAACGGCTTGCGTTGAAAGACTGCGCGATTAAAACACCAATCGGCGCGTACAGGAACAGGAAAATCACCGCGAGATAAATTTTTTTGATGTAATTCATGCGGCGTCACCTTCTTCCTTAGTCGTCGGTTCAAACGCCATTGTCAAAAGCATGTTCAACACGATAAAAATCATCAGGATAACCGACAACGCACAACCCAAATGCCAATCGTATTGGAAAGTAAATTCCTGTTCGATTATGTTGCCGATAAGCAGAAGTTTTCCGCCGCCGAGCAACGCGCTGATAACAAACGTCGTCAACGCGGGAATAAAAACCATCGTAATTCCGCTGACTGCGCCGGGCAACGTCAACGGCAAAATGACGCGGGAAAATTTCTGCCACGAGTTCGCTCCCAAATCCTGCGCGGCCTCCAAAATGCTTTTGTCAATCTTCGACAGCGAAATAAACAGCGGCAAAACCATGTACGGCAAAAAGTTGTAGACCATGCCCAAAACGATTGCGCCGGGCGTGTTAATCATTTGCAACGTCGGCAGATTGATGAGCCGCAACAGCTGATTGATTATGCCGTTGCCTTCAAGAATCGTTTGCCAAGCCATCGTCGACAAAAGCGAATTCATCCACAGCGGCAAAATAAACAGCAGTGAAATTATCGTCGTGTTATCGCGCTGACGTTCGGTCAAAATCAGGCACAGCGGATAGGCCAGCAACAGACAAATTATCGTGCTGATTAACGCAAGCTCAACCGACAAGACAAGCGCGTCCCAAAATCCGTGCTCAAAAATCATTGCAAGATTCGTCGCCGAAAAAGTTCCGGTTTTGTCCGTCACGCCGTACCAGACAATAAAAATCAGCGGGATAAAGATAAACAATCCCGCCCAAATCAGAAACGGCGTCAACAACACGTTGCGCGAAAACTTGTTAAACATCATGGGAAACCTCCTCGTCTTCGGATTGCGGTTTGCTCATGATTTGAATATTTTCGGGAGCAACGCGCAGGCTCACGCGTTCACCGACCGTGCGTCCCGTCGACGATTGAACGAGCCACTCAAAGCCGTCCGCCTCAACGTTAATGTCGTAACTCATGCCCCAAAAGACGACGCGGGTAACAACGCCGTTAAAGCCATCCTCCAGCGGCGAAGCAAGTTTAATATCTTCAGGGCGAATCTGCACGTCGACGGGACAATTTTCCGGAAAACCTTCGTCGACGCAGGGATATTCGCGCCCAAAAATTTTAACGAGTCTGTCGCGCACCATGATGCCATCGATAATATTGCTGTCGCCGATAAAGTCCGCGACAAATGCATTTTCGGGTTCGTTGTAAACATTTTCGGGCGTGCCGACTTGTTGAATGTAACCTTGATTCATGACGACGACGCGATCGCTCATCGACAAGGCCTCTTCTTGGTCGTGCGTGACGAAAATAAAAGTTATGCCCGTTTCTTTATTGATTCGGACGAGTTCGCGGCGCATTGCACGACGCAATTTCAAATCCAACGCGCTCAACGGTTCGTCGAGCAAAAGCACTTTCGGTTCGTTGACGACGGCGCGGGCGATTGCAATTCGCTGTTGCTGACCGCCGCTCAATTTCGTAACGTCGTGTTTTTCGTAGCCTTCGAGGTTGACGAGTTTCAACGCGTATTTAACTTTGTCGCGAATGAAATCCGCAGACTTGCCCGCGATTTTCGGCCCGAAGGAAATATTTTCCTCAACGTTCATGTGAGAAAAGAGAGAATACTTTTGGAAGACTGTGTTAATCGGTCTCCGATTCGGCGGTAAGTTCGCGATGTCTTTGCCGTCGAAGATGACGCGCCCCGTGTCGGGCTGTTCAAAGCCGCCGATAATTCTGAGCATTGTCGTTTTGCCGCAACCCGAAGGCCCCAAAAGCGTGATGAATTCGCTTTCGTAAATCGTCAAGTCGATTTCGTCAAGCACGCGCAAATTCCCGAATGATTTGGCGACGTTCTCCAAATGTATCAATTCCCTTTTCATTTCTCAGCAACCTTTCTGTCAGTGTGGAGTTAGGAGTTGGGAGTTTGAAATTATTTTGCTCCCGTCCCAAAAAATTTGCGCCATTGTACTAAAAAATTTTTCGACAAGCAAGTTGCGACGCGCAGGAATTTTTGCAACAAAAAACGGCGGCAACGTTGAAGTTGCACACCGTTAAAAATTTCTTCAGCCCAAAATTTTCGAGACAAGAATTTTTTCGTCTCTCATCGCGATAAGAATTTTGTTCATCGTTTCGGCGAAATTTTTCATTGCGGCTTCGGAATAACGTCCCGCGTCATAATCGAGGAATAAACCGTAAGTGCCGTCGTCATTTGATTCGACTTCGACATCAAGCGCATTTTCCACGGCAGAAATTTCATTCGGCGGCAGGAAACTGACACACAGTTTAGCGTTGCCGAAAGTTACGTCGTTATGAATACTTTTCTGGAAAATGAAACTGACGCAATCATCTTCGAGACCTTCGTTGTAAACAACATTCAAGGACTTGCGGTATTGAAAGCCGGTATTGATTTGCCCTTCGAGTTTGTCGAGAAAATCGCGGACGGAAATATCTTCGTGAAAATCCCACGCGCAGGGAACTTGTTCGAGCATAAGCCCTATCAATCGGCGTTCGCGCATCGTGTTGCGACCGTTGTGAATCCAGCTCATGATTGATTCTTTTGAGCCGCTGACTTTGGCAAGCGTCAACATTGTCGCGCCGAGGAAGAAAGCATTTTCATTGCGACGAGTTTCGCGGAAAAATTCTTCGGTGAAATCTTTGAATTCGTATTCAAAATTTCCTTGCGTCCATGCGGCAACGTCTTTCACGTCCGGCGGCGGCAGATGTTTTTTCGCGTCGAATGGATCAAGCATTTTTTTCCAGTAGTCGTGACCTTCGGCAAGTTCGGAGAGTGGAATTTTTGCTTCCTCTTCGACAAAGTCGGCGTAATTCAACGCGGGACGAGTAATTTTGCGACCGATATAAATTTTACCGACCTCGCCCACAAAAAGAAATGCGCACGACACGCCGTCCATTATCGCATGATAAAAATCAAAGTACATATATCTTTCAGTAGGCGTCTCAATGGCGTAAATGCGCCACAACGGCTTATCGATTAATTCGTAAGGCTTGCGCAATTTTTCCATGCGTGCGGAAAATTCTTCGTCGCTCATGTGTTCGATTTGGACGGGCTCAATTTCGCCGTCGAAAGTTTGGCACATGTCGCTTGTTTCGGGATGAAAAACGAATCTGCAACGGAAAATGTCGTGCCTGTTCAAAACTTCGTTGACCGCATCAACAAGGCGTTGCATGTCGAATTGCGAAGAAAGTTTGTAAAGCGCGCCGATATTCATCATTGTGGACTTTGCCTTGTTAAAGTGCGTGTCGACCAACCAACGCTGAATCGGGCGCAACGGATAAAATTTTCTCGCGTTGTCCATAAAAAATTTGCCTCCTCAAACGACAACGACAAATTTATTTTCGTCGCCGTCAATCATATACTTCTTTTCGCGAACGTTGCCAAAAATTTGTCGCAGATTCGGGCTTAAATTTTGCTCCAAAGGATTTTTCGCCGAGCCGTTGTCACGAAAAATTATTGTCATCGAATGTTCGGCGGGGATAATAGAAATTTCCAGTTGAAAAAGTTTTTCTTGCCGCGCCGCGTAAACGTGAAACAATTCCGAGACCAAAGCCGTCAAAAAGTTTTTGCGTCCGTCAACAACATTTGTTTGCGAAAAATATTTTTCCAGTGCCTTCGACAGCGCGGGAAATTTTTCTTTGACGGCGGGCGTGTCGAAAGAAAATTGTCGTGATAAATTTTTCGGATCAATCAAAAGCACTCCGAATTTGTTGCGCGTTATCAGCTTATTCAAAAGCAACGCGACGATAAACGAACAGCTGACGCCCAACCACATTTGCCACAAGCCGTACACGCCCGCGAACATGCCCACACTCGGCAAAATCAGCAACAACAAAACTTTTATCAGCGCGCCGAGATTGAGCCGCTCAATGTAAATGTAATAATTCGAGAACATGAGCGTGACGCCCAAAAATACGGTGAACGGCAAGAAAATTCTTGCGGCGCGGACGGCTTCACCGTATAAAATTTCTTCGCGATTGACGCCGAACAATCCCGGCAAAAATTCCGCGAAAATCATCCCGAACAAAATTATCGCAAGCGTCACGGCGATTGTCGAGCCGATACCCAAGCGCATTGTTTTCGCCACGGAATGCAACGCGCCTTCCGCGTGATATTGACAGACCATCGGTTGAATGCAATCGACAATGCCCGTGTAAATCGCGATTAACAGCGTCAGCAAACTGTTAATGACCGTGACGACAATCAGCTCGTCTTCGCCGAAACGCCATAAAGTGAACTGCGCGAAAATCAGCGGCAACAACGTCAGCCAAAGCGTGTCCATCGAGTGATACCAGCTGTAAAAAATACTCTGCGCGAATTCGCGATTGTTCCAATACTTCACAAGACGCAACTGACATTTTTTCGAGAACAAATGCGGCAGGTGCCACAGGAAGCCGACCAAATTGCCGATCGTCGTCGCGACACCGATACCTACAACGCCGATTTTCCAGCCCAGCAAAATATCGAGTACCATGTTGACGACGAACATTGCTATCGACGCTTGAACGCAAATAGTTTCTTCGCCCTCGGCAACGTAAATCGTGTAGAAAAAAATATTCAGCATGGCGGGCGCGGCGACGAACATCAGCCCGTGATAATATTCCAGCGCGTAAGTCATCAGCTGTGGCGAAATTTCCCACAGCGACAAAATTTTTTCGTCGAACGCCACGAAAATAATCGTCAACAAAACGCTTATGACGACCGAGGAAATTACGCCCATGCCGAAATATTTATTCGCCTGTTCGCGGTCATTTTTGCCTTTGGCGTAGGAAAACATCATCGCCAGCCCGTCAGCAACCATGTAGCTCAAAAAAAGTACCAGCGTCATTATCGGTGCCACGAGCGTCATTGCCGCAACCGCATCTTCGCCGACGAATTGTCCCGCGACAATGTTGTCGGTGAGTATCAGGACGTATGAAATTGACATTGACGCGAGCGACGCCACGAAAACCGATTTAAAACGCGTGCCGATAACCGTTTCAGCCAAAGAAATTCCCTCCGCAAAAATTAATACGTTCGCGATTATAACACGTTACAAAAAAAAAATCCCGCCGATTATTTGACGGGAAAAAATTTTTTGAGCCGCGCCACTTTTAAAAAGTGGACAAACAGTTGACGCTTCGCGTCATAAAATCAATCAGACGTTATCGCCGCGCAGATTTTTAAATCGTGTGTAAGCGAATTGAGGAAGTGCCGCCTTCGCCGTACTTCATGCCCGCCGTCAAAATTGTCAGGTCACCTTTTTTGACGTAACCGTGTTCAAGCGCGCTTTGAGCCGAATAGTCAATCATCTGAACAATGTCGAGCCACGGCGTGCCGGAAATCGGATAAACGCCCCAACGCAAGTTCAAATGCCGCGCAACTTGATCGGTCTGCGTGAATGCGATAATCGGAGCTTTCGGCTTGTACTTCGAGACGACGCGGGTTGTGTAACCGGATTTTGTCGGCGTGATAATTGCCGCCGCGTTGAGTTCGTAGCCGAGCTGAACAGTTGCGTGAGCGATTGCGTCCGTGTGAGAATATTTGCGTCCCATGCCCTTCATGAGGAAAATTTCTTTGTATTCGAGCGACTCTTCAGTTCTCAACGCGATTTGATTCATCATTGCCGCCGCTTCGACGGGATATTTACCGCCGGCAGTTTCGCCGCTCAGCATGATGACATCCGCGCCGTCAAGAATCGCATTGCCAACGTCCGAAACTTCCGCACGAGTCGGGCGCGGGTTCGTCGTCATTGACTCAAGCATTTGCGTTGCGACAACGACGGGTTTGCCGACAGCGTTGCATTTTTTGATAATTTGTTTCTGGATAATCGGCACGTCTTCAGCGGGAATTTCGACGCCCAAATCGCCGCGAGCAACCATGATTCCGTCGCTTGCTTCAATAATCGCGTCGATATTTTTGACGCCCTCAAGGTTTTCGATTTTGGAAATAATTTCCATGTGGCCGCCGTGGTCGACGATTAATTTGCGAATCGCCTCAACGTCTGCGGCGCGCTGAATGAAACTTGCGGCGACGAAATCCATGTCGTTTTGAATGCCGAAGAGAATATCTTTTTCGTCCTGTTCGCTGATTGCGGGCAGGCCGAGCGACACGCCCGGCGCGGCGACACGTTTGCGACTGCTCATCTTGCCGGAATTTAAAATCGTCGTGTGAATGTCCTTGTCGACAATTTCGTCAATCCGCAGTTCGACAAGTCCGTCGTTCAACAAAAGTTTGTCGCCCGCCTTAACTTCGGTGTAAAGCAATTTGTGATTGACGGTGGCTTTCGTTTCGTCGCCCAAAACATCTTCGTGAACGAGCGTGAACTTGTTGCCTTCGACGAGTTGAACTGCGCCGTCTTTGAATTCGCCGAGACGCATTTCGGGGCCTTTGGTGTCGAGGACGAGCGAAATAATTACGCCCGCTTTTTTCGCCGCCGCTTTAACCGCGTCAATGCGTTTCTTGTGACCTTCGTGATCGCCGTGCGAAAAGTTGAAACGAGCCGCGTTCATGCCGTTTTGGATTAAACCTTCGATAATACCGGGGGCATCGGTTGCGGGACCTTGCGTGCAGATGATTTTAGTTTTCTTAAGCATGACATCAACCTCCGAGAAATTTTTTCCATTATACACGACAGGGCGGCTCAGACAAAATTAATTTGAAAATTTTTTTGCAAGCGCGTATTATAATCCACAAAAACTTTTTGACGAATTCTTGACGGGAGGTATCGACGTGAATATTTTCAAAACGTTTGTGTTAATGGCGTTGCTCACGGGTTTGTTGGTCGCAGTCGGCGGCGTGCTTGGTTCGACGACGGGCGCGGCGATTATGCTTATAATTTCGCTTGGAATTAATTTTGTAACTTACTGGTTCAGCGATTCGATTGTGCTCAAAAGTTACAACGCTCGCGAAATTTCCCGCGAAGATTCGCCGCAACTTTACGAGATTGTTGAAAAACTTGCCGCCAACGCAAATTTGCCAATGCCCCGCGTTTACGTGATTAACGAACTTATTCCCAACGCATTCGCGACGGGCAGAAATCCCGATCACGCGGCGGTTGCGGTCACTACGGGCTTGATGAACACTCTTGACTACAACGAAATTTCGGGCGTCCTTGGTCACGAACTTGCGCACGTCAAACACCGCGACATTTTGATCGGCACGGTTGCGGCGGCTATGGCGGGCGTCATTTCGATGGTTGCAGATATTGTGCATTGGGGAGCGATTTTCGGCACGCGTTCCAATGACGACAGGGGCGGAATTATCGGATTTTTGGCGACGGTGATTCTTGCACCGATTGCCGCGACGCTGATTCAACTTGCAGTCTCTCGTTCGCGGGAATACGACGCGGACAAAACCGGCGGAGAAATTTGCGGCAACCCTACATATCTTGCCAACGCGTTGGAAAAAATCGAACGTTACGCACGAACTTCGCCGCCCATGCCTCAAGCGGGAACTGCCACGGCGCACATGTTTATAATCAACCCGCTTGAAAACTCCAAAAAGACGCTGAAAAATTTGTTCTCGACGCACCCCGATACGGAAGAAAGAATTTCTCGACTGCGCGAACAGGCTCGCGACATGCGGCTTTTGAATAACGGGCAATAAGTTTAAAAAATTTTTCGGTCATTGAGGAGGTCTGGCAATGAAAAAAATTTTTGTGGCAGTCATCACGGCAATTTTTATGACGGCGACTTTCGCGACGGTGCTTGCGGGAAATTACGTCGGCAATGCGAATTCCAAAAAATTTCATCTCTCGGATTGTTCGTCGGTCGGCAAAATGAATCCGAAAAATCGCGTCGACTTCCAAACTCGCGACGAAGCAATTTCGGCGGGCTACGTGCCCTGCAAGCGTTGTAACCCTTAAACAAAAAATTTTCCCGCCTCCGCAAGGAATTTATGTTGACAAACTCCCCACATGGGGGATTGTGCTATCAACAACACTTGCCTAAAAATTTAGGTCTTACGGTGTCTCCTGCAAGGGTCGTTGCCCCAACCCTTCACGCAAAATGTTTATCGCGGCGTTGCGGTCTCGGTCATGTTCCGCTCCGCATTTCGGACACGTCCACTGTCTCACCTTCAAATTTTTTACTTGCAAATTCTTTTCGCCGCAACAATGACACAGCTGACTTGACGCAAAAAATCTTCCCACTTCGACAATCAGCGTGCCGAACTTGCTTGCCTCATATTTCAAAATTCGCACGAAGTCGCTGAATGCCAAATCTGAAATCTTCTTGCCGTAAAGTCGTTGCATTGCTTTTACGTTCAAGTCCTCAATACAAATCGTATCGTATTCAACGCAAAGTCTTCGCGCCAATTTAAAATGAAAGTCGTGACGCTGATTCGCCGCTTTCTTATGCAGTCTTGCAAGTTTCAATCGCGCTCTGCGTCTGTTATTTGAGCCTTTACTTTTTCTTGAAAGTTCTCGTGACGCTTGAGCTAGTGCCTTTGAATTTTTAGCGAAAAACAGCGGGCTTGTTACGTCTTTTCCGTCCGACGCCGTTAAGAATTTTTTCAAGCCGAAGTCGAAACCGACGCTCTTACCTGTTCGCGTTTCAACTTCAATTTTTTTGGCGTCCGTCACGATGTAAACGTAAATGTCGCCCAAACTGTCGCGCTTAACTGTCACCGTCTTAACCTTGCCGCTTATTCGCCGCGACTGAAAGTATTTGTAATTCTGTCCGTTAATCGTCAGAATGTGGCTGTCTTCGTCGAGTTTCCAGCCCGCTTGCTTTAACGTGAACGACCGATACCGACGAACTTTTTTAAACTTCGGCGGCGAACATCTCACTTTGCGCTTAAAGTTGCTGAAAAACAGTTCAAAGGCGCGGTTGATTCTTTCGGCAACGTCTTGCACTGCTTGCGAGCCGTATTCAAGCAAGTAACCGAACTTTGGCAATTTCTTTAGCTTGGTTAAATGCTTTTTGAGTTTGTTTTGGTTCAAGAATTTGCCAAACAATTTGTAGTAGCGATTATGAAGTGAGAGACAATGATTGTATGTCAAACCCGCCGCGCTTATCTGCTTGTGAAGTTTGACATTGTGCTCGGACTTGTAAAGCTTAAAGCAGTAAGTTTTCATTGCACTCACCTCCGACGCTATTTTATCATTTAAAAATTTCAAAATCAAAGTGCGGCTTATATCCCCCGCCCTAAAGGGTGGGATTTTGCGTTGCGATTGATAAAATTTCTGCGGAGGTGTTTTTTTTGGACGGATCAACATTCGCATATTTTTTGACGGCGTCGATTTTGTTGACGTTGGCACCCGGCCCGGACATACTTTATTTGCTGACGAAAAGTTTGGCGGACGGCGCACGAGCCGGAATAATTTTGGCGTGCGGGCTGGCGAGCGGAATAATTTTCCACACGACGCTTGTAATGGTCGGCGTTGCGGCCTTGATAAAAAATTCCCCGACGGCAATGTTATTGCTAAAAATTTTCGGCGCGGCGTATCTTTTATTTTTGGCTTTCGGCGCGTTCAAATCTGCGCGTGCGGGCAAAAAACTTTCGCTTGCAAAATCGGGCGCGAAAATTTCTGCGGCGGCACTTTATAAACGCGGCGTCTTGATGAACGTGCTCAACCCGAAAGTTTTATTGTTTTTCTTGGCGTTCTTGCCGCAGTTCGTCAATCTCAACGCGGACGGTGCAAGTTTGCAAATTTTATTTTTGGGCGTGACGTTCGCCGTGCAAGCCGTAATAATTTTTTCGGTCGTGGCATTGTTCGCGGGTCGCGTGCGAAATTTAATTCTGCACAAGAAAAATATCGGACAAGTTTTGAATTTCGTCGAAGCGGCGGTGCTGACTTTAATCGCGGCGGGGTTAATTTTATTTTAATTTGAGGTGATTTACTTGAAGAAAATTTTTTTGCTCCTTATGATTGTTTTTGCCGTGAGTGGTTGCGGCGGCGACAAAGACGCGCACAAAGTCGGCATGTTGACGCAACTGAATTCGACGCCCGAACAAGCGGCGAAATTTTCAAGCGGCGCGGCAATAAATTTCTACGAAAATTTTAACACGATGCAAATGGCGTTGCAGTCCGAACAAATCACGGCGGTTCGCACGTATAAAAGTGTTGCCGAATACATGACCGCGAACAATTCGGATTTAAAAATCAACGACGCGGCGACGGTTCAGCTCGTCGACAATTTTTGTTGCGCAATGCGTTCTGAAGAAGTTGACTTGAAAAAATCTTTCGACACGGCGATTGACGCAATGAAATCCGACGGCACACTTGACGCGTTGACTGAAAAATATATCCGCAACACCGAGACGCCGACAGCAGTCGAAATGCCGCACTTCGACGGGGCGGACACGATTAAAGTTGCCGTGACGGGTGACTTGCCGCCTTTGGATTTCGTGAACGCCGACGGCACGCCCGCAGGTTTTAATACTGCGTTGCTCGCGGAAATTTCCAAACGCACCGGAAAAAATATCGAACTCGTTCAGGTTGACAGCGGAGCACGTGCCGCCGCGCTCACGTCAAAGCAAGTCGACGTAATTTTTTGGGTTGTCGTGCCGGAAGATGATTCGCGCCCGAAAAATTTCGACACGCCCGACGGTGTCTCGGTTACTTCGTCGTATTATCAAGACACTGTCGTTGACGTGAATTTGTCAAATCTCGGCGCGGGTTTTTGAGGTGAACAGATGAACGTTAAGCTTTTGGATACGAATACCATAAACAAAATTGCGGCGGGTGAGGTCGTCGAACGTCCCGCCTCCGTCGTTAAAGAACTCGTCGAAAATTCAATCGACGCGGGCGCAAAACGTATCGAAATCGAAATTCAAAACGGCGGCAAAGCTCTGATTCGAGTCACCGACGACGGCGCGGGCATGAGCCGCGAAGATGCCGCGTTGAGCATTCGTCGACACGCCACAAGCAAACTCGTAACCGCCGATGACCTTACGCAAATTTCAACGCTGGGTTTTCGCGGTGAAGCACTGCCGACAATCGCCGCCGTATCGAAATTCACTTTGCAGACGCGTCGCGCAGATGACGAACTCGGCACGAAAATTACAATCAACGGCGGGAAAGTTGTCGACACGCACGAAGTCGGTTGCAAAATCGGCACAAGCGTTGTCGCGGAAGATTTATTTTTCAACACGCCCGCACGCCTGAAATTTTTAAAAGCCACGCCGACCGAAGCAAATCGGATTCACGAATTTGTTACGAAACTCGCGATCAGTCGCCCCGAAATTTCGTTTCGATTTTTCAACGGCAACCGCGTCGCAATCGCTACGCCGGGCAACGGAAAACTTTTCGACGCACTTGCCGCGATTTACGGCACGGAATTAACCGATTCGCTTTTGCCGCTCAAAATTGACGCCGATGACTTGAAACTTTCGGGTTGCGTCACGAAGCCGAATATTTTAAAAAGTTACCGCAGTTGGCAAACGTTTATCGTCAACGGGCGTGTCGTCGAGAGCCGCACAATTTCCAAAGCCGTCGACGAAGCTTACAAGTCGCTCATCCCGAAGACGGGCTTTCCGCTTGCCGTCGTGAAAATAGACGTGCCGAACAATTCAATCGACGTGAATGTTCACCCGCAGAAAATTGAGCTGAAATTCGAGGACGAAGGAAAAATTTTCAAAGCGGTTTATCGAGCCGTGCGCGAAGCCGTCGAAGGCAAACAGGCGATTGACTTGCAACAGGCAGCCGCGCCGCCCGAAACGCCGCGATTTGAGCAACTGACTTTGGGCGACGAATTCAAAGAAGTTACGCCGCAAAAAAATTCGCCGCGCAGAAAAAATCCGCGTGACGATTTCGACTTGGAAGAAATTTTGACGACCGTTTCGGAGGCGAAAAATAATTCGTCAATGCAACCTGCGCCCGCCGAAAAAGTTTCCGAGCCGCCGAAAGTTGAGCCTGTCAAAAAAAATTCCGCGCCCGTCAAAAAATCTGAGCCGGAAAAATCTTTCGTCGAACTATTCCCGATCGGGCAAGTTGCCCGCTGTTACATTGTCGCTCAAGGCGGCAACGATTTATACGTCGTCGACCAACACGCCGCGCATGAACGAATTCTTTTCGACAGGCTGAGCGGTTACGCAGAAAAAATTCCCGCGCAAGGTTTGTTGATTCATCGCGTCATGAAATTCGACGTTCGCGAATCAGAGTTAATCGAAAAAAATCTTTCAGTTTTCGAGCAACTGGGATTTACAATGGAGCCGAGCGGCGTCAACGAATTCCGCCTTAAAGAAGTTCCTTTAGACGCGGCAGAAACCGACGCCGAAAATTTGTTGCGGGCGATACTTGCGGAAATTTTCGACGGCGTCAACGAGGCGGACGACATTGCGAAAAAAATTCGTGCGGCAACTTTGGCAATGACAGCCTGCAAAGCGGCAATAAAAGCCGGACAGGAACTCGACTTGCGGCAGATGAAAATTTTGCTGAACGATTTATCGAAGACGCCGCACCCGCACACTTGCCCGCACGGTCGCCCGACGATATTAAAATTCTCCGCCGCAGACCTCGCCAAAATGTTCAAGCGCACTTAATAAAAAGTTACCCAGACGATTTCGGCTTTGTCGACGAGCGCGGGCGTCAATTCGTCCAAGTTCGCAATTTCGTCGAAGTGCCAAATATTTTTTTCGTCGCGGTGAAATGCCAGCTTGAAAGTCCACTGCCCGATAAACATTCCGCGCAGAGAATTATCGCCGCGCACGTCCAAAACAACCGTGGCTTTGTCGCCGTCGAAAATTGTTTCTTTGACGGTCGCAGTCGTCGCGTCGCAAATTTTTTGAAACTCGTCGGCAACGTAAGCAGTCGGATTGTCTTCGGGAATTTCGGGCGCGGGAATTTTGTCGAAGAACGAATCTTTCACGCCGTCAAGAAATTTTAAGTGAAGCTCCTTTTGTTCGGCGTTGTATTTGGTCAAAAATTCCGCGTCGTGCTGAAAGTACGGGTCGTCGGGATATTTTTCCTTGTAAACGTCGTAATTCTTCGCCAGCTCAACGGTCGCCGCGTCGTAAGTTTGCGAAAAAAATTCGTCCATGTCCACGCGTGCGGAAAGTTTTGTTTCGTCACGTTCGGTGAGTGCGATTTTTATTTCGTTGAGCGCGGATTCGGGGCTGTCTTTGTGACCGCAACCCGTCAAAAAGATTATCGCCGACAAAATCAACGGCGCAAAAATTTTCAGTTTCAAAGTAATCACCTCGGAAAAATTTTCCCGTCAAGCTACCACACGCGAATTAAAAATTTCTGAACGAAAAAATCCCTCGGCGAAAACGTCGGGGGATTTTGTTTGCACGTGAGCCGAAATTATTTTTCGACTTCAATTCGCGGGCAACGTGACGTTGCATCCAATTTGGTTTGCGTTTGTGCTGTCCAAGCTTTGTCGCCGACCAAAATTATTTTTCGACTTCAATTCGCGGAAAGAGTTGCTCAGGCTTGCCGACTTCGTGATTGTCTTCGAGTTGCCCGAAAATTTCTGCGTCGTCCAATTTCAACGGCGTAGAGATTTTCAGTTGGTCGAAAATTTTCTGCGCGGTCACGGGCATAAACGGCGAAATTAAAATCGCGACGATTCTGAGCGACTCGGCAAGATTGTAAAGCACGTTCGCCAACGCTTGACGTTGCGTTTCGTCTTTGGCGAGTTTCCACGGCATTGTTTCATCAATGTACTTGTTCGCCCGCCCGATAAATTTCCACACGGCTTTAACGGCGTCGGAAAGTTGCACGTTGTCCATGAGTTTGCGATATTCCCGCGTCGTGTCGAGAGCTTCCGCACGAAAACTTTTGTCGAGATCGGTTAAATCGTTCGCCGCAAGCAAAATTTTCTTTTGGAATTTGCCGATCATGTTCAGCGTTCTGTGCAAAAGATTTCCCAAGTCGTTCGCCAAATCCGCGTTGATTCGCTGAATCAGAGCGTCGCGGCTGAAATTTCCGTCGAGTCCCAAAGTTATTTCGCGCAACAAAAAATATCTGATTGCGTCCGCGCCGAATTCCTCAACCAAGGCCACGGGGTCGACGACGTTGCCTTTCGACTTCGACATTTTATCGCCGTCGGTGACAAGCCAACCGTGCCCGTAAATTTGTTTTGGAAGTTCAAAGCCCGCCGCCATGAGCATTGCCGGCCAAATTATCGTGTGGAAACGCACAATTTCCTTGCCGACAAGGTGAATGTCCGCCGGCCAAAATTTTTTCATTTCGGGATTGTGAATCAGCGGCGTGATGTAATTGATAACCGCGTCGAACCAAACATAAATCACGTGGCGCGGGTCGTCGGGCACCGGAATTCCCCAGTCAAACGACGTGCGCGAAATGCAAAGGTCTTCAAGTCCCTGCTTGATGAAATTAATCATTTCGTTGCGGCGCGAAGTCGGCACGATAAATTCCGGATTGTCTTCGATGTGTTTCAAAAGTTTGTCAGCATATTTCGAGAGACGGAAAAAATACGCTTCCTCGGAAACCTTTTCAACGGGGCGATGACAATCGGGGCAACAACCGTTTTCGTCAAGCTGCAATTCCGTCCAATACGATTCGCAGGGCGTGCAATAAAGTCCCGTGTATTCGCCTTTGTAAATGTCGCCCGTCTCTTGAATGCGCTTAAAAATTTCCTGCACAACTTTTTCGTGACGCGGCTCGCTCGTGCGAATAAAATCGTCGTTCGAGATATAAAATTTTTTCCAAAGATCTTTGAAGCCGTCAACAATCCTGTCGACGTATTCAAGCGGCGTTTTGCCCTGAGCCTGCGCGGTGCGTTGAATTTTTTGCCCGTGTTCGTCGCTGCCCGTCAAGAAAAAAACTTCAAAGCCCGCCAAACGTTTGTAACGTGCGATTGCGTCGGCGATTGTCGTGCAGTAAGCGTGCCCGATGTGTAATTTCGCGCTCGGATAATAAATCGGCGTGGTGATGTAAAATTTTTTCATTGGATGCCCTCCGTTGTCAGCTTTAAGCTTTAAGCTTTGAGCTTTAAGTTTTGAGCGTCGTTCTCCTTAAAGCTTAAAGCTCTAAGCTCAAAAGCTTATTATAAATTTCGCGGCGGCTGACGTTGAAAATTTTTGCCGCCTCGCGCATTGCAGATTTTTTGTCGAGACCGTCCGCCATAAATTTTTCGACGACGGCTGAAATACTTTCGTCGGGCGTTTCAATCTGCTCCGAAAAAGTTTTTCCTTCGACGACGATAACGAATTCGCCACGCGGCTCGGAAATTTTTTCGGCAAGCTCGGAAATTTCCCCGTGTAAAAATTCTTCGTGGATTTTCGTAAGTTCGCGTGCCAAAACCGCTTGTCGTTGCCCGAAAACTTCTGCAAGCTCCGTCAAAAAATTTTTCAATCGATGCGGTGCCTCGTAAAAAATTATCGTCGCGTCGACCGTCGAAAGTTTTTGCAGAAACTCGCGGCGATTTTTTTTCGTCTTCGGCGCGAAGCCCGCGAATAAAAATTTCGTCGTGTCCAATCCCGAACAAATTAACGCGCTCAACGCGGCGTTGGCTCCAGGTATCGGCGAAACTTTTATGCCCGCGTCGACGGCAAGCTTTACCAAATCCGCGCCGGGGTCTGAAATTGCAGGCAAACCCGCATCGCTGACGACCGCAACCGATTCGCCCGCCTGAAGTCGTTGCAAAATTTTTTCGCCGACGATTGACTTGCAATTTTCGTCGAAGCGAATCATCGGCGTATGAATTTCAAAATGCGTCAAAAGTTTTCGCGTGTGCCGCGTGTCTTCGGCGGCGATTAAATCGACTTCGCGCAGAATTTTTATCGCCCGAAAAGTCATATCGTCCAAGTTCCCAATCGGCGTCGCGCATAAATACAAAGTTCCGCTCAAAATAATTCCTCCGCAAAAAATTTCGCACGCAATTATAGCACATGCGGCGGCAATGTGATATAGTTTCGCCGAAACGGAGGCTTTAAAAAACGGAGGCTTTAAAATGACTGTGACGATAACGGAGCGCGTGAAATTTTTCGACACGGACACAATGGGCGTCGTGCATCACTCAAATTATATCCGCATGTTCGAGACGGGGCGCGTGGAATTTTTGCGGACACTCGGAATTTCGCTGAACGAAATGATGAGCGACGGAATTTTATTCCCGATAGTCGAAGTCAACGCGAAATTTCATTCACCCGCGCAGTTTGATGACGTTTTGGAAATAAGCACAATCGCCGAAGCTTTGACACGTGCGAAAATGCAATTTCGATATGAAATTCGTCGACGCGGCGAAGAAAAAATTTTGGCGGAAGGTTCTTCGACGAACGTTTTCACGCACGACGGAAAAATTTGCCGCTTGCCCGAAAAATTTTTTGAACGTCTGCTTAAAGGTTTGCAATGAGTCGGCGACTGTTCATAAAATTTTTAATCGCGTTGGGTCTCGGAAATTTTTTCCCGAAACTTGCGGAGGCGGAGCGGCTCGACGAACTTCACACGCCGCAGGACGGTTACAAGCCGCTGACGGACGTGAAATTTTTGCGGCAGATTGTCACGAAAGATTCACGCACGTCGCGAATGATTATGTGGCAGTCGGACGCGGAAGAAAATTTTTTGGTCGAATATAAACTTGTCGGCGAAGACGCGGCGCATTTTGCGGAAGTCGTTCAGCGTGAAAAAATTTTTTCTTGCGCGTTGGAAAATCTCAAGCCCGAAAGTTTATACAACTTCCGAATTGTTTCCGATGAGCGGGCGACTTCGTGGCAAGATTTACGAACTTCCGGCGACGGAAAATTTCAAATGTTAATTTTCGCGGATTCGCAATGTGAGCATTACGAAGTTTGGCAACACACGGCGGACATTGCGTACGAAAATTTTCCCGACGCCGAACTTGTGACGATTGTCGGCGATTTGGTCGACAACGGGCAGGCGGATTATCAGTGGCGGGCGTGGCATCTTGCGGCGACGAAACTTTTTTCGGGCAGAATTTTCGCCCCCGTCATGGGCAACCACGAATGTTACGGCGTCGACTGGTTTAACGCGTTGCCAACGGGCTATCTGAATCAATTTATTTTGCCCGACAACGGCGCGAAAGATTTTGACGGATATTTTTATTCGTTCGACTACGGTGCGGCGCATTTTTTTATTTTGAACACGCAATTTACCGAGCTGAACGAATTCAAGCCGAAACTTCGGGACGCGCAGGAATATTTTTTTCGACGCGACGCCGCAAACGTCAATCGCCCGTGGAAAATTGTTTTCATGCACAAAGATATTTACGACTACGCGCAGGATAAATTTAATGACATTGCCGACGCGTTTTTGGAGCTTTTTGACGAGCTTGAAATTGATTTAGTTTTCACGGGGCACCTGCACACCTACAGAAATCGCGGGAAAATTTTTGCGCAAAAAAAATCCGAACGCGGCACGACTTACATTTTGTGCGGACGTGCGGGAGATCAAAAATATGTCGAGCCGAATTCAGCGATTGATGACGTGGCGTTTAAAAATTTGCGCGAAGAACCCGAAAGTTTCATCGTGCTGGACATTGACGCCCGCGAAATAAATTTGTCGGCGCGAACCGTCGACGGGATTATTTTGGACGAATTTACATTGACTAAAAATTAATAGCTGACAGCCAAAATCCTAAAAGCTTAAAGCTCAAAGCTCAAAGCTCACAACGGAGGTCTTTAACCATGGACTTGAACGGATTGATTGTCTGCCGCAATCTGCTTGACGAAGAAATTTTCGGCGGCAAAGCGGACGAATTCAAAATCAACGCACGTTTAATCGACCGCGCCGAACGTCTCGGCTTGAGCGGCAACCTTTATCGAACGTATCTGATTTATTTGCTTGCGCACGAGCCGAATTTAATTTCAACGTCAATCGAAATGCAGGGCGGCAAAATCGGCAAAAGTCTTCGCGAAATTTTTAAACGTGACGTGGAACTTTTGTTGCCGATTCTGCGCGGCGAAGTCACGAGCGAATTAAAAATTCTCAACGACTACAAGCCGACTGTCGAAAATCAAAACGAATCATTTAACGAACTGCGTCGACGGCTGGAAACTCTCAAAGGCGCGCCCGAAATGACTTACGCGTTCATCGAACACTATCGAAAATTCGGATTCGGCGATATTGCGGCTTATCGTGCGTTTCGTTGGGACGCCGAGGCGAAAAATATCGTCGGAATTCGGCACTTTGAAAAGATTCGGCTTGATGATTTAATCGGTTACGCGCATCAAAAAGAACTTTTGACGGGCAACACGACCGCTTTTGTCGACGGCAAGCCCGCGAACAATGTTTTGCTTGTCGGGGCACGCGGTACCGGAAAATCTTCGGGCGTCAAAGCTCTCGTCAACGAATATTACGCCAAAGGTCTGCGCCTCGTGCAAATTACCAAGCCGCAGTTACGAAACTTGCCCGAAATCATGAAGACGTTGCGAAAATTCATGAGCAAACGATTTATAATTTTCCTGGACGATTTGTCTTTCGAGGAATCCGAAGCGGAATATAAATATTTGAAGTCTGCGATTGAAGGCGGCGTCGAATCTCGTCCCGAAAATGTTTTGATTTACGCGACAAGCAACAGGCGGCATTTGATTCGCGAAACGTGGCGCGATCGCAGTGAGGAACACGAGGAACTTTATCGCGACGACAGCGCGAACGAAACAATTTCACTGTCCGACCGTTTCGGCTTGATAATTCATTACTACGCGCCGACTCAAGAGGAGTATCTGGAAATTATTCGCAGCATGTTGAAGCGGCAAGGCGTTGAACTCGACGAAGAAAAATTAAAACTCGAAGGTTTGCGCTGGGAAATGTCGCATTCCGGACGCAACGGGCGCACGGCTCAACAATTCGTCAATCATTTCTTGGGTCAACAGCGTTAAATTAAAAATCGCACGAAAAAACCCTCCGAGTTAATCGAAGGGTTTTTTTGATTCATTTGTCGCCGTAATGACTTCTGCATTGATATATTTCCAAAATTTCGCCGTCGATTTTGAATATCAAACGGTTTTTTTCGTCGATTCGGACGCTCCACCAGCCCGACATTTCATTTTTTAACGGTTCAGGCTTACCAATGCAGTTGTAGCCGTTCCTGTCGATGTCTTTCAGAAGGTTGTGTATCCGATTTAAAGTCTTTTTGTCCTGCGTATGCCAGTACATGTAGTCTGACCAAGCCGTATCATGCCACAATAATTTCATCATTCGACCTCAATCAATTCATGTTCGTGCATATTGCGCCCGTGTTCGGCATCTTCGCGAATTTTTCTGAGCAACATTTGATTTTCTTCGCTCCAAAACGGATCGAGTCCCAATTTTCCGCCGTATTTCAGGTTGTCCATTAACAATTTCATGCCGTCGACAAACTTCAAACCAGTTTTTTCTTCAAAATTCTTTTTGTCTTCGCTGTCAATCGTAAAATTTATTGTTTCTGTCATTTAAATCGCCTCCGAATTAAATTTTAGCATGAAAATTTCACTTTGACAATTTAGTCGGTCGTCCGAAATTTTGGCGCATTTATCAACACGATCTAAAAAACTCCCAGCGTCTTGAAAAGCAAAATCCAACCAAAAATCGTGAAGCACGACAGAGCCGACGTGAACACGACGCAGTTGCCCGCCAAGTCCGAATCGCCGCCCATTTGTTGAGCCATTGCGAACGAAACCACCGCGCACGGCGTCCCGAAAATCGCGATTAACGTCACGAAATCAATTCCGGTGAATCCGAAAACGAATGCCGCAGTAAACAACATTATTGCCGGCACGAGAATCAATCGCCCGAAAATCGCGCCCAAAAGTTGTCGGCGGTGTTCGTGCGTTGAGCCGAGTTTGAACGACGCGCCCAAAATTATTAACGCAACCGGTGTCGTCGCCGCAGAAATTTGCCCAATCGGTTTTAGTACGGGTTTTGGAACTTCGACGCCCAAAATCAAAAGCGTTGCGCCCGCGATTGCTCCCAAAATCATCGGATTTTTAAGGACGCCCTTGAGTATCGGCAACAACGCGAATTTTCCGCCGCGAAAAGTTTCAAGCGCGAAAACCGCCAGCACGTTGTAAATCGGCACGATAACCGCAATCATCATACTCGCAACGGCAATGTTCGCGTCGCCGAAAATATTTCCGACAATCGGAATGCCGAACAAAACAAAATTACTGCGGAAAATCGCTTGCACGATAACGCCGCGTCGACGATTATCCGGCTCGATTCGCGGCACGAAAATCATCAGCAACGTAAAAATTATCAGCACGCCGCACGCCCCGAATAACATCAGCTTCGGGCGAAAACTCGTCGCCAAATCCGTCGTGTAAATCGAATAAAACATCATGCAACAAAAAAATACGCGGAAGACCATGCGATTCATGTGATTAAGTTCTTCGTCCGTCAGCCACTTGCGGAACTTGACGAACGCGCCGATCGCCATCAAACAAAACATCGGGACGACCGCGCTCACCGCCACGACGAAATTGCCAAACATTTGTTCGTTCAAAATTCTCAACTCCTCCGCAAACATTTTATCACGTCGCCAATGCAAAAAAAATCGCCCGCCAAAATTCGACGGGTTTTTTTTCGTTGTGTGATTCAACTTGCCTTGAAATTGTAAACGGGCTTCATCACTTCGACAATTTCGACCGTGTCGCCGATAACGTCGATAATATCGTCCAGCGATTTGTAAGCTTGCGGGCTTTCGTCAAGCGTGCTTTCGTTGACGGACGTGGTGTAAATTCCCGCCATTGAATTTTGGTAATCGCTCATGCTGAGGCGTTCTTTCGCCGAGCTTCGGGACATGATTCGACCGGCACCGTGCGGCGCGCTGAAATTCCAATCGGCGTTTCCTTTGCCGACAGCCAAAACCGAGCCGTCGCGCATGTTTATCGGAATCAAAACTTTTTCGCCGGAGTGAGCGGCAATCGCGCCTTTGCGAATAATCAATTCTTCCGTGTCAATGTAATTGTGAATCGTGTGAAAAGCTTCGCCGCCCGTCAAGCCCGATTTGCCGAGCAAAATTTTCGCGATAAGTTCACGGTTGCGGCGGGCGAATTGTTGGCAAATTTCCATGTCATGCAAGTAGTGATGAAAATATTTTCCGTAGACGAAACATAAATCTTCGGGCATTGAAGTTTTCCGCCCGCGATATTCTTTTTCGAGTTCGTCGAGCTTCGATTTAATTTCCGTCTTGCGACCGAGCGATTTGTAAACGGCGATAATTTCGTCGCGCTGTCGAAAATATTTGTCCTTGCCGAGGTTTAAATCAATCGCGAGCCGCTGATAAATTTCGGCGACCTGCTTGCCCAAATTTCTTGAGCCCGTGTGAATCACCAGATAAAAAGTTCCGTCCGATGATTTATCAATTTCGATGAAGTGATTGCCGCCGCCCAAAGTTCCGAGACTTTTTTCAAGACGGCGAGAATCTTTGAGTTCGCGATAACAAAGCAGCTCCGTTAAGTCGAATTTTTCTTGCCGAAAATCCCAAACATTTTTCGCCGACGGGATATAATGCGCCGCCGTGTCCACGCGCTCAAAATCAATTTCCGTTGCGTCGAGTTTGACGGTGTACATGCCGCAACCGATGTCGACACCGACGATATTCGGGACGGCCTTGTCGGTGACGGTCATTGTCGTGCCGATTGTGCAACCTTTGCCCGCGTGCACGTCCGGCATGATTCGGATTTTGCTGCCCGCCGTGAATTCGTGATTGCACATGCGGCGAATTTGTTCGCGAGCCTCGTCCTCAATGATTTTTGCGAACGAAACGGCCGTATTGAATTTGCCGCGAATTTCTTCCATAAATCAATTCCTCATTCCTAATTCCAAACTCCTAACTGAATTCAGCCCCAGAACATGTGCTTGCGCCAAAAGACAATCGCCGCAATAATCGACGCGCAAAGTGCAATTAAAATGACTATCAAAAATCCCGACGCGTTTTCGGCGAGCGGCACCGGCACATTCATTCCGAAAAAACTTGCGATAACGGTCGGCACCGCGATAATAATCGTCATTGCCGCCAAAAATTTCATGACCATGTTCTGATTGTTCGATATTATCGACGAAAAAATATCCGCCATCTGCGACAGAATCTGGCTGTACATTTCAACCATTTCGCGAGCCTGCTTGTTTTCGATAATGACATCTTCCAAAAGGTCTTCGTCCTCTTCGTAAATCTCCAAAATTCCTTCGACGCTGCGGCTGTTGCGAAGTCGCAAAAGTTTTTCAAAGACCGCATCATTCGAGCGCAGTGACGCGTTAAAGTAAGTCAAACCTTTTTGCAGTTCCATGAGCCGCAAAATATCCGAATTCTTCATTGAGCGGCGAAGTTGCTCCTCGATTTCGTCCGAAAGTTTATTTATCTGTCGCAGGTAACGCAGGTAAAACGTAGCCGAACGATAAAGTATCTCGAACAAAAATTGCGTGCGCTTGTACGTGTGGAAAAGTCGCGCCGTGCGTTGGTTGAAACTGGACATTACGGGCGTTTCTTCCAGGCAAACCGTGATGATAAATTGTTTCGTCAAAATGATTGACAGCGGCAAGGTATCGTAACTTTCTTCTTCGTAGACAATCGGCACGTTCGTCAAAATCATGACCGATTCGCTTTCGGTGTCCAAATGCGAGCGTTCTTCTTCGTCGAGTGCGGCGCGCAAAAAATCCGGCTCAACCTGCGTGAGCGAACTGACTTCGCGCAATTCATACGGCGTCGGGTCGACGATATTTATCCACGAGCCTTTCTGCAACGTTTTCAGCGTCAACTTCTCCAAATGACCCGATTCCTGCGATTTGTAGACTTCAACCAACGGTATCACCTGCCATTTCGTTTGCAGTTACTTTTAAAAAGTAACCAAACAACTTTCGCCGCGACGTTCGCAACAATCCAATTTTATCGCCGCGAATTAATTTATCAACAACTTATTTCGTAAGAAAATTCATAATACCGCCGCCCGTTTTTGTCAATAGCCCGCAGGAATTTTTTTCGATTGAACAAAAAGCCTTACTTTGATATAATCGCGCCAAAATTTTTTCGCGTGGGAGGAGATTATTACGGACGGAAACTTCGCGCATTTGCACGTTCACACCGAATACAGTTTGCTTGACGGCGCGGCGCGAATCAATGACCTGCTCGACGCGGCAAAAAATTTCGGCATGAAGTCTTTGGCGATAACCGATCATGGCACAATGTACGGCATTATCGATTTTTACAAAGCGGCGAAAAAACGCGGAGTCAAGCCGATTATCGGTTGCGAAGTTTACGTTGCGCCCAAGTCTCGACACCTGCGCGAAGAAATTGACGGCGTGAAATATTTTCATCTCGTCCTGCTTGCCGAAAACGATACGGGCTACAAAAATTTGCTCAAGCTTGCGTCTGCGGCGGCGATTGAGGGATTTTATTATCGGCCGCGTGTCGACAAAGATTTGTTGCGCGAATATCACGGCGGATTAATTGCGTTGTCGGCGTGCGTGGCGGGCGAAATTCCCCGTGCGATTTTGCAGGATAATTTTCCGCGTGCAGTTGAGCTTGTGAAAGAATACGTCGACATTTTCGGGCGGGAAAATTTTTTTCTTGAGTTGCAGAATCACGGGCTGGACGAAGAAATTAAAGTACGTGCCGCGCTCAAAAAAATTTCCGCCGAATTGAACATTCCGCTTGTCGCAACAAACGATTCGCATTACGTGCGCCGCGAAGACGCCGACTTTCATGAACTGCTTTTGTGTTTGCAGACGAACAAGACGATTGCCGACGCGCACCGCATGAGATTTTCTTCGGACGATTATTTTTTGAAGTCAGCCGAAGAAATGCGCGAACTTTTTGCCGACACGCCCGAAGCCTGCGACAACACGCTAAAAATTGCCGACCGTTGCAACGTGACGATTGAATTCGGTAATTTTCAAATGCCCGAATTCCCGTTGCCCGAAAATTATTCCGACGCCGCAACTTATCTGCGCGACCTGTGCAACGAAAAAATTTCCGAACGCTATCCGACTGTCACCGAAGAAATTCGCGACCGTTTGAATCACGAGCTGGAAATTATTCACGGCATGGGTTACGACGGATATTTTTTGATTGTGTATGACTTCATAAATTTTGCGCGACGAAATAAAATTCCCGTCGGTCCCGGACGCGGCTCGGCGGCGGGCAGTCTCGTCGCTTACGTGCTGGAAATTACCGAACTCGACCCGCTGAAATATAATTTGCTGTTTGAACGTTTTTTGAATCCCGAACGCGTCACGTTGCCCGATATTGACGTTGATTTGTGTTACATGCGCCGCGACGAAGTTATCGATTACGTTCGCTCACGCTACGGCGCGGACAAAGTTTCGCAGATCGCGACTTTCGGGACAATGGCCGCCAAAGCCGCAATTCGGGACGTTGTGCGCGTTTTAGATTTGCCGTTCAACGACGGGACGAAAATTGTCAAAATGATTCCCAACGTGCTGAACATCACGCTTGACGACGCATTGAATAAATCGAACGCTCTGCGCGGCGAATACGAAACGAATCCCGAATCGAAAAAAATTCTGGACTTCGCACGCAAACTCGAAGGACTTCCGCGACATCTTTCCGTACACGCGGCGGGCGTCGTCATTTCGCAACGACCGCTTGTCGAAGTCGTTCCGTTGCAAATGTCAAACAACGTCCTTGTTACGCAATTCGATAAAGACAAAGTCGAAGAACTAGGCTTGCTGAAAATGGATTTTCTCGGACTGCGGACGTTGACGATTATGGACGAAACAATTTCCAACATCCGAAAATCTCAAGGCGTTGAAGTTAAAATTTCCGACATTCCGCTTGTCGACGAATTGACGGCGAAAATGCTTTCCGACGGCAAAACCGGCGCGGTGTTTCAAATGGAGTCGGCGGGCATGACGAATTTGGTAAAAGACTTGCAACCCGCGGGCTTTGAAGATTTAATCCCGACAGTCGCGCTGTATCGACCGGGGCCGCTCGGTTCCGGCATGGTTGAAGATTTTATCGCGGGCAGACACGGGCGCAAAGTCACGAATTATTTGCACCCGAAACTTGAGCCGATACTCAAGGAAACTTTCGGCGTGATTCTATATCAGGAACAAGTCATGCAAATTGTTCAGACGTTGGCGGGATTTTCGCTCGGACAGGCAGATTTATTGCGACGCGCAATGGGCAAGAAGAAAGCCGAAATTTTGCTCGCGCAGAAGGAAAATTTCTTGCAAGGTTGCGCAACAAACGGCGTCGACAAAATGCTTGCGGAAAAAATTTTTGAGTTGCTCAGCCACTTCGCGGACTACGGCTTCAACAAATCGCATTCGGCGGCATATGCGTTGCTTGCATGGCAGACGGCTTACCTCAAGGCGCATTTCCCTGCGGAATACATGGCGGCGATTATGTCGGCGGTGGACGCGGACAAAGTTGCGGCTTACGTGGAACTTTCGCGGAACATGGGCGTCAAAGTTTTGCCTCCCGACATAAATGCGGGCGACGTGCATTTTTCCGTTGACGACGGGGCGATTCGTTTCGGCTTGTCGGCGATAAAGAGCGTCAGGGAAAATGCTTCGGAAAAAATTATCGACGAACGCAAACGCGGCGGCAAATTCAAATCGCTGGAAGATTTTTGCGCACGTGTCGACTCGAAAAATTGTCCGCGTCACAGTCTCGAAAACCTCATCAAATGCGGTGCCTTCAACAGCGTGGACAGTCGGCGCACGGCTCTGCTTGAATCGCTCGACATTGCCATTGCGTCGGGCGCGAAAAAACAGCTCAATCGAAAACGCGGCGCGATAAGTTTGTTTGGCGACGATGAAATTCCCTTCAAGTTGCTTGACGTGCCCGAACGCCCGAAAAAAGAAATTCTCGCGTGGGAAAAAGAAATTTTGGGCTTTTACGTTTCGGGTCACCCGCTCGACGATTTTCGCGAAAATTTTTCGGGACTGATGACAAGCGCGGAAATTAACGACGGCAAACTTTTGGGCAAGCGCGTCAAATTCGGCGGCATTGTAACGAAGTTGCAACGAATCATGACTAAACGCGGCGACCCGATGGCGTTCATGCAAGTTGAAGATTTTTGCGGCAAGGTTGAAGTGACGCTGTTCACCAATGTTTTTAATGCCACGATTAATGTTGCCTTGCCCGATGAAATTGTCGTGGTCTGCGGCAAAGTCGAAACAAAAGACGATTCGATTTTGGTTATAGCTGATTCGGTCATTGCGGCGAAGGATTACGCGCCCGATTTTTATTTGACGTTGCCCGAAACTTTGGACACGCCCGCGACACGTGACGAACTCAAAAAAATTTTTGTGGCTCACGAAGGCGACCGAAAAATTTTTTTAAATCGCGACGGACATTGGCGACGAACCTTGCAAAAAGTTTCAGACACGCCCGCCGTTCGTGCCGCGCTGAAAAATTTAATCGGCGAAAAAAATTTCCGTGCGTATTGAGGAGGACTTATGAAAAAAATTTTTCTTGCGTTGACTTTGGTTGCGTTAATGTTCGGCACCGCGCAGGCCGTTCCCGACGGACGAATGCCCGCCTCGGAAATTACGCATTTGGACAAAACACCTCAAGGCGAAGCCAAACCGTTGGAGACTTGGACAAGCGAAAATTCCGGACTCAATCCGGGTTATTCCGTCACGCATATTCAAAACACGCGACCCGTTGACCCGAACGATAAATTGCCGAACGTTACGGCGACTTCAGCGATTGTCATTGAGGCGTCGACGGGGCACGTCCTTTACGAACGCAACGCCGATGCTCACATGTTCCCCGCAAGCACGACGAAAATGATGACGCTGATAACCGCGCTGGAAAGTTGCAAACTCGACGAAATTGTTACTGTCGGCCCCGGCGCATACAACGCGGAAGGTTCCACGCTTTGGCTTGACGTGAACGAAAAAATTCCGTTGGGCGAATTGCTTTACGGTGTGATGTTGATTTCGGGCAACGACGGCGCGATTGCCGTTGCCGAACACGTCGACGGGACAGTTGCTCAATTCGCCGAACACATGACGCGGCGGGCGCACGAACTCGGCGCGACGAACACGCATTTTGTCAACGCCAACGGTCTGCCGGATACCGAACATTACACAACGGCGCGGGATTTGGCGATTATGGCGGCGCACGGATTCACGCTTGATCACTTCGAGGAAATTTGTTCGGCGAAGGAAGTTTCTTTCCCGTGGATTCACGACGACACGAAACTTTATCGCAACGAAAATCAAATGCTGTGGCTCTATCGCGGCGCGAACGGTATCAAAACCGGCTACACCGAGGCGGCGGGACGTTGCCTTGTCAGCGCGGCGAAACAAAACGGCGTGCAATTAATCGCGGTAGTTCTGGACAGTCTTTACATTTGGAATGATTCAATTCAGTTGCTTGACTACGGATTCGGGCGCGTGTCCAGTCAAACGCTGATTAAATCGGGCGATGTCGTCAAAACATTGCCGATAATTTCGGGGCGCAGAAAATCCATGCCGGTTAAAACTGCGGGCGAAATTATCATGCCGGTATTCACGGGCGACGACAACGCTTATCAAATTGTTTATGACTTGCCGAACGAGTTGAGCGCGCCGATAACTGCGGGCGAAACCATCGGGAAAATTCGCGTGGTGTTGCCGGACGGACGCGAGGCGGCTTCGACGGACGTTTTAACGACGGTGGACGTTGAGCAGAAATCTTTCTTCCGTCTGCTGTGGGACAAGTTAAAAAGTTTATTTGTATAAATTCAGCTTTGAGCTTTTAGCTTTAAGCTTTAAGGAAAAATATTCGTCACACCCTTAAAGCTCAAAGCTTACAGCTTAAAGCTCATCAAGGAGATGTTTTGACATGAGCGAAAGAATTGCATTGGCGGACGAATTGCACCGCAAGGGTTACAGCTGTTCGCAATCGGTGGCGGTTGCTTGCGCGGATTTGGTTGACGTGCCGAAAGAAATTTTGTTCCGTGCAACTGAAGGTTTCGGCGCGGGCATGGGCACAATGGACGGCGTTTGCGGCGCATTGACGGGCGCACTTTTAATCGCGGGCTTGAAGAACAGCACGGGCAATTTGGAAAATCCGAAATCCAAGGCGTCGACGATGAAAATTTCCAAGGCGATGTTGACGAGTTTCCGCGAAAAAAGCGGCGCGATTATTTGTCGCGAACTCAAAGGCGTCGGCACGGGCAAAATGCTTTGTGCTTGCCCCGATTGCATTCGTCACGGCGTCGAAGTCGTCGAAGAAAATTTGGTGTAACATGAAGAAAATATTTTTAACGGCGATAATTTTTTTGCTGAGTTTTGGAAAGTGCGCGGCTCAAACTCCCGAACTTGCCGCGGCGGAAATTCGATTAATCTGCGCGATTTGTTCACTTGGAGCTTACAGCGACGAGGGAAGTTCTTCCCTGCGTTCCATGTTGACGGCTAACGGTTGGCAAATTGAAACGCTGTCGAAAAAAAATAATGTTGCCGACGCAAAAGCTTATCTGGTCAGCAAAGGCAACGTGAAAATTTTGACGGTGTCCGGCACGGAAAATTTAAAAGATTTGGAAGTTGACTTACGCGCAGAGCGTGTGCCGTACAATGACGATGTTCCTTTCGACCCGAATGAAAAGGTTGAGAATCAACTTTTCGTGCACAAAGGTTTCAGCGATTATGCCGACGTGGTTTTGGGCGACGGGCTTGCCGAACGGTTAAAAACTTTGCTTGCAGAAAATCCCAATGCAATTTTGTACTTGACGGGGCACAGTCTCGGCGGCTCGGCGGCGATCGTCATGGGCTTGCGGCTTTCGGACGCGGGCATTTCCAAAGACCGATTAAAAATTATTACTTTCGCCTCACCGGCGGTCGGTTCGCGTGCGTTGGCGGAAAGTTATGAGGACAAACTTGATCTTACCCGCGTCGTCATGAAAGGCGACATAGTGAAAAAATCCATGAATGCGCTCGGTTACGTGGATTTCGGTAACGTGATTAAATATGAAGCACCCGGCAACGATCATCACTCCGAACATAAAATGATAGTTTATCTCGACAGCGTGATTCGCGATTACTACAAAGCGGGCGGCAATTTGCAAGACGAAGACATTAAAGACAAAATCGCCGCGCCGGTTTACGTTGCGCCCGTGCTTTACGACGAATCACATCTGAAAAACTCCGACGAAGAAGTTATTTTTAATGTGCTCAACGACAGCTTGGAAAATTATTTCGGGCAGTTAATTTTCGCGGAACCTCGCAGCATTGCCGGCAACGCGAAAGATTTTATGGAACCGGAAGTTGACGCCTTTATCAACGCGGGCAAGAACGCGGGCTGTAAATACGTGCTGATTCGGATTTTGAGCGCAAAAAAAATTCGTGACGCCAGTTCGGGTGAACGACACGTCACGTTGGAAGAAATGATTTTCGACGCGAACGGCTTTTTGGTGTCAATGCAAACTGCGGGCACGTCCACGGAAAATTTAACGCTTTTAGAGGCGGCACTTTCCGCACAAGAAACTTTGAACGAGTCCGCCGCAGAAGTTTTCAAGAAATAATTTTGTCGAAGATTTCTGCGACGGGGATTGTCTCCTGCGCGGAAGTCTCCAAATTTTTTACGGTGACAGTCGAGTTGGCAACTTCGTCATCGCCGACGATTAACGCGAATTTTGCGCCCGACTTCGCCGCCTGTTTCATTTGAGCTTTCAAACTTTTTTTGCCGAAATCCATTGCCGCCGAAATATTTTTTCGACGCAAATCGGTCAGCAATTTGAACGCGTAAACTTGAGCCGCTTCGCCGCTTGAAACGACGAATGCGGTAATTTTTTTTGTCGACGCGGGTAAAAGTCCCTGCAATTCAAGCGCAAGCAAAATTCGTTCCAAACCCGCCGCAAAGCCGACAGCCGGAGTCAAATCGCCGCCAATTTCGCGAATCAAGCCGTCGTAACGTCCGCCGCCCGCAACCGCAGATTGAGCACCCAACGGCGCGTATTGAATTTCAAACGCGGTTTTCGTGTAATAATCCAGTCCGCGCACAAGCCGATTGTCAACCGTGAATTCGACGCCCGCCGCCGTCAGCAAATTTTTCACGCCCGCAAAATGTTCGCGGCACTCGTCGCAAAGACACGTTTCAATTTTCGGCGCGTCCTCCATGAATTCTTTAAGCCCGTCAATTTTGCAGTCGAGAATTCGCAACGGATTTTTTTCCAGACGACGCCGACAATCTCCGCAAAGTTCGTCCGCTTCCGACGTGAAAAATTCCGTGAGCTTGCGACGGAAAATCGGTCGACACGCGGGACAACCGACGGTGTTAATTTTCAACTTCAGGTCGGTCAATCCCAAACTTTGCAGAAAATCCCACGCCAACAAAATTATTTCCGCGTCGACGGCGGGATTTTTTTCGCCCAGTGCTTCGACGCCGAATTGATGAAATTCGCGCAAACGTCCCGCCTGCGGTCTGTCGTAGCGGAACATTGAGCCGATGTAAAAAAGTTTCACCAAGCCCGCGTTGGCGTAAAGTTTGTTCTGCAGGTAAGCGCGCACGACGGACGCGGTATTTTCGGGGCGCAACGTAATCGAGCGGTCGCCTCGGTCGGTGAAGGTGTACATTTCCTTATCGACAACGTCCGTGCCTTCGCCGATGCCGCGTTGAAAAAGTTCCGTGTGCTCAAATGTCGGCGTGCGAATTTCTTCGTAACCGTAGAGCGCGCACAATTCGCGAATTTTTTTTTCGAGAAATTGCCAGCCCGCAATTTGTTCGGGCAAAATATCTTTCGTGCCTCTCGGCGCATTTGTCAGCAAATTTTTTACCTCCAATCAAACGAATTTCAGTCGCCGCAGTTCGTTGAGCAAAACTTCAACTTCATTGTCTTTTGTCGCCCAACTCGTCGTCAAACGAATCAAAATTTTGTCGGGCGGAATTTTTTCCCAAATGCGGAGACCGATATTTTCGGAAAGTTTTCGGGCTTGCGATTCGCTCAGCGTGAAGAAAACCATATTCGATTGCGAGTCGCCATAAAGTTCAAAGCCCTGCTTTTTGATTTCGTTGCGAATTTTTTCCGCCGTGTCGATTGCCCGCCGTGCGATTTTCGTGTACAGGTTATCGGTAAACAGCGTATAAAATTGCACGCCGATAGTCCTGCCTTTCGCAAGGAGTGCGCCGCGTTGCTTGCTTATCGTGAAAAAGTGCGGGATATAATTTTTCCGCATGACGACCGCTTCGCCGAAAAACGCGCCGCATTTCGTGCCGCCGATAAAAAACACGTCGGTTAATTCAAACAGATGTTTCAAAGTGACGTTGTTTTTCGGAGCCGCCAAAGCGTAAGCAAGCCGCGCCCCGTCGACGTAAAGTTTTACATTTTTTTCGCGGCAAACCGTGCTTAACTTGCGGAGTTCTTCAAGCGTGTACAACGCGCCGTATTCCGTCGGCTGAGTAATATAAACCATGCCGGGCGCAATCATGTGGTCGCGAGTGTCTTTTTCGTAAAAACTTTCGATGTAAGTTTTCACGTCCGCCGCAGAAATTTTTCCGTCAGTGTGCGGCAACGTCAAAATTTTGTGTCCCGTGGCTTCAACCGCGCCCGCCTCGTGAACGTTGATATGACCGCATTCCGGCGCGATAACACCTTCGTAAGGATTGAGTAACGAACTTATAACCACGGCATTTGTCTGCGTCCCGCCGATCATGAAAAAAATATCGGCTTCGGGGGCGTGACAAGCTTCGCGAATTTTTTTCCGCGCCGCTTCACAAAATTCGTCTGTGCCGTAGCTTGAAGTTCTCAAAAGATTTGTACGCTCAAGATTTGCGATAACCGCATGATGTGCGCCTTCCTCGTAGTCAGACGCGAAAGAAGTTTTTTTCTCGTTCATGATAGCCCCTCAACTAAAAATTTTTTTGAAGACTTCAAAGTTGGTTAAATCTTGCGGAGGACAGTAGACCGCGAAAACAATCTCCTTAAAGTAAGCGTCGAATTCGGGCAGAATTTTTTTGTAAGCGCGGGCAACGACTTCGGGATTGTTTCTGAACGCGCCGCAACCGAATGCGCCCGTCACGAAAATTTCTGCGCCGTGATGAGCGACGACCGTGAACATGTGCCGCAGTCGGCTTTCGTGCAGTGCAAAAAGTTCCTCGTCGGAAATCTGCGCGGGTTTGGCGTGTCCGGGATTGTAAATGTTATTCGGGCGTTCCCGCAAATTCGGTGCGGCAATCGTGATAACGTCGACGGTTTCCCATTTGTCTCGCGGCAACCGCGCAGGCCGTTCAATGTCGCTTTTGCAAATGACAATATCGGGCGTGTAAATGCAAGCGTCGTCGTGAAGACTGTCATGCTTATCGCGGTTGACCGAATAAAAACATTCCCAATTTTTCTTTGAGTTAAGCACGGGATAAAGCGTCGAACAACGGCAAAGAGCTTCCTCCTGCGCACGCGAACCGTGTTTAACGCCGCCGCCCGGATTTGATGCTGACGCGAAGTTGTGGACGGCAATTCGCGATTCCAAATGCTTGTGCTGAGCAGCGATCGCCGCTTCAAACGAACGCTTTCGCACGACGGTTACTTTTGTTTTGGAGAATTTTTTTTCGGGCAACGTCGGATAATTTTCCGCGTCGTAAAAGACAGTGCCTTTAATCGACGTTTTCACGGCGTCCCGCAAAAATTCATCGCTTTGGTAAAATTCCTCGGTGTCCAGAAAAATATCAATCAAATCAGCTGTCGTCACGTAAGCCATCAATAGTCCCTCCGTTTCCGGCGATGTCGACGGGCTGATAAACTTCCGCAAGAGCCGCCTCGCGTCCCGCAATGTATCTGTCCACGTCGCGCATGTAAGTTATCAAATCTTTGGCGTTAAAGGCGGTGTGCAGAAAAACTTCTTTTTGATCGGGCACTTTGGTTGACGCCGCCGAACCCACGCCCAAAATCGTTTGTCGCTCGCCGATAATCTGCACGTTGTAAAGTCCCGCGCCGCCTTTACGACACCAGCCGACGTTTTCAATTTGCCCGCTCATTGAACTTTGTCGGTAAAGATAATACGGCAAATAATTTTCGTCGCGCAGAACTTTATCAGCAAACGTCGCCATTTTTTGAACTTCGGCGTCGGCAGGCAGTCGAAAATCTTCAAGCGTGTTTATTTCGTCCGAAAGAAGTTTTTGGATTGTGGAGCCGCGTTTAATCGCCAGCGCGTGCAAAGTTACATCGTCGGGCTTGAGCGTCAAAACTTTTAGCAGACTGTCTTTGAAGTCCGAAAAATTTTCGCCGGGCAAGCCCAAAATTAAATCGGTGTTGATTATCCAGTCGCCCGCCGCCCTCAATTCGTTGAAAGCCCGCGTGACATCTTCGACGCTGTGAGCGCGCCCGATTAAATCAAGCGTGCGTTGTTGCATGGTCTGCGGATTGACGCTGACACGCGTAACGTGAAACTTTTTCAGCGCGGAAATTTTTTCGGCGGTAATCGTGTCGGGTCGCCCGCACTCGACGGTAAATTCCCGCACGTCGTCCGTGTAAAAACCGGCGAAAACTTTGGCAAGCATTTCGCGGAAAAATTTTTCGGGCAACGCAGTCGGAGTGCCGCCGCCGATATAAATCGTCTGAACTTTCAGCCCGTAACGTTTAATCGCGTCCGCCGCCGCCTCAATGTCGCGAATCAAAATTTTCATGAACTCGGCAACTTTTTCGTCCGACGGCAACACGAACGACGGGAACGAACAATACAGGCAACGCGTCTTGCAAAACGGAATTCCGACGTAAACGCCGATGGTTTTCGCGTCGCATTTAAGCAACGGCAGTTGACGGGTCGCAACTTCAGTCAGCAAATTTGCCTTGTCGCGGTCGGTCAAAAAATCCGAGCAAAGTCTGCGGGAAATTTTATCGCGGTCAATGACGCTTTGACTTGTGACGCCGAAGCCCAAATCAAGCCAGCGTTGAATAATTTTCGTGGGACGCACGCCGTGCAAAACTCCGTAAGGCACCGTGTCCAGCCCGAAATTATCGACAAGCAGGATGTAAAGATTTTTTTTGACGAGACGATTTATTTCCGCGCCGAGTCTTTCGTCGCGACGAGCCACGGAAATTTTGCGGAAAAATTTTGCCACACCGCCGTTGACGATTTTTATTTGCGTGATGACTTTGTCGCCGAAAACTTCATTGAAAATTTCCAGCGCGTCCAAATCCGCCGATTCGTCAGCCTGCACTTGAACGACGTTGAGCGAACGAAGAACTTCGCCGATAATTTTTTCAAAGTCGCCGTCGCCGAGAAGTCTCAGAGCTTTTACCGTGACACGCAAAAAAATCGCCTCCCCGCGTCAATCGGCCGCTTGACAGTCCTTGCAATAGCCGAAAAATTTTACTTCGTGGTTGAGAATTTGGAAGCCGGATTTTTTTGAAATGGTCGCTTCCAAATCTTCAAGCAAATCATCTTCAAACTCGATAACTTTTTTGCACTTCACGCAAATCAAATGGTGGTGGTGATGAACTGTCGGATCGGCGGTGTTGAGTTCGTAACGGGCGCAACCGTCGCCGAAATCGATTTTCACGAGTACGCCCAAATCGCTGAGCAAATCCAGGGCGCGATAAACCGTCGCCAAACCGATTTCCGAATCTTGTTCGCGCAAAATGCCGTAAACGTCTTCCGCGCTCAAATGTTCGGGGTGCTCAATGAAAATTTGCAGAATTTGTTTGCGTTGCGGCGTCATTTTGTAACCGCGTTCGTACAATTTCCCGCGCAGGTCTTGCAGGGCAAACAGTTGATGATTTTCGCTCATGGAAAGTCCCTCCAAAAGTTTATGTCACGCCGATTATAACAGTTATCGCGGCAAAAAAAAATCCCGTATTGAACGGGAACGCTCAATTTGTTTCACAACAAAAATTCGCGAATAAATTTCACGGATTTAAGACCGCTGCCCAAAATTGAGTGAACGTAATCGACAAAAAAATTTTCCGCCGCGTTCAGCTGTTTGGAGTTGAAAAATAATTTCGTGTCGTCGCGCCAATCGAATCCGAGCATTGTCTCAAAAGTTTTTCGCAAGCCTTCCGAATACGGGCGGCATTCGGTGACGAAATCGACGCACTTTTTGCAGACAGCCCCGCCGTCAATCAAACTAATCGCCGCGTCGCCGACAATTTCCTTGCCGCAATGAACGCAACGACTGAAATTTAATTGCACGCCGCTTGTCTCCAAAAATTGACACGCACCGATTAACGCAATAATTTTCGGCGTCCGTGAACTCAGCGCGGGCAAAGATTTTTTCAGCAAGTCAAAAGTTTCCGGCTCAACTTGTCGCGGCAAAGTCATGCGATTAACAATTTCAAACAGCAACGACGCGTAGGCAAGCCGCTCCAAGTCTTTCGTCAAGGCGTCGTAAAAATGCAAAACGTCCGCTTCGCGAAGTGTATCAACCTGCGCGCCGCGTGAAAGTTCCGCCGAAATGTGATTGAACATTTGTGTTACGCCCGAAAGAGGACTGCGCGAACGTCGACAGCCGTAAGCGTTGACTTCAAGCTTGCCGAATTCTTTTGTAAAGAGCGTGACGACCCGATTCGCGTCGCCGAAATCGTCCGTCTTCAAAACTATGGCCTCAACGGTGAACGTTTCCATTTAATTTCTCCGAAAAATTTTTCGCGCTGCATTTTTAATCCAATCGACATGCCACGCCAAATGAATCAAAATTCCGACCGCCATAACGTAACCGCTGTAAGTGTGCACGAGCCGATAAACTCTGCGAACTTCGCGCCCGCCTTCGACCAAATGGAAATCCAAAATTATTCCCGTGACGATGCAAATTATTCCGCTCACGAACAAAATCACGTCAAGCCAAAAATTTTTCTTCAAGTAACTGCCTCCCGTCAAAAAACTTCAGCTTTTGATGTTTCCGTTTTGTGCAAGTTTTTCCAAATCCGCCGGAGAAATTCCGCCCGGAATTGCAATGGCTCCCGCCGTCAAAATGAATTGCAACGCGTCCGGTTGCGACATGTCCAAATGAATCAGTTCGGATTCCTTTATGAAAAAATTCATGCCCGATGTCATGTTCATGCTGAACGGCATGTAGACGCAAACATATTCGTCGCCGAGTTTTTCTTTCACGGATTCGGGCGTAACCAGCAACAAAAAGCCCAACACATAAGTTTTGTCGTACGGGACGAGCACGACACTTTTGAACATGGTATCGGACTCGAAAATTGCTTTGGAAACTTGCTTAACCGATTTGTAAACAATTTTGACGACGGGAATTTTCCCCAGCAGTGACTCAAAAAAGCCGAGAATTTTTTTCGAGAAATAATTTCCGCTCAACACGCCGACAATCCAAATTACCGCGAGGACAATCAGCAAACCGAGCCCGGGAAAACGCATGGGAAAATACATTTTGATAATTTGTTCCGTCAACTCGAACAGCCATACCACCAGAAAAATTGTTATCGCGGGCGGCACGACAATCAAAAGTCCCTTGAAGAAACTGCTTGAAATTTGTTCGGTGAATGACTTCGGTTTGTCTTTATTTTCGTCCAAAAATTTACCTTCTCTCTAGAAATTTTTTTCCGTCAGGATAAGTTCAATTGCGTTCAAAACGTCGTCAATATCTTTTTCGGTGATGACAAGCGGCGGTTGGAATGCCAAAACATTTCTGCCGACACCGTTTTTGCCGACGATAAAGCCGCGATTCTTCAGCTCCTCCAAAAGTTCGTCGAGTTCGCGGAAGGCGGGCGATTTGTCTGCGTGAACGAATTCCGCGCCGACCATCAAGCCGATACCGCGCACGTCGCCAATTATCGGGAATTTTTTCTGCAACGTTAAGAGTCCGCGTTTTAACTGTTCGCCGCGGGCTTTGGCGTTCGACATAAGATTTTTTTCGGCAATGAAGTCGAGTACCGCAAGCCCCGCCGTCGACGAAACGGGATTGCCGCCCAAAGTCGACGCGCCGGGACGCGTGTAAGTGTCGGCAATTTTTTTCGTGGAAATAAATGCGCTTATCGGTTGCCCGTTGCCGAGAGCTTTGGCGACGCTCATAATGTCGGGCGTCACGTCGAAATTTTCAATCGCGAACATTTTACCCGTGCGAGCAAAGCCGGTTTGAACTTCGTCGACAATCAGCAACGCGCCGTATTTGGCAAGAATTTCTTTGACGCGTTTGAAATAATTTTTCGGCGGGACAACGATACCAGCATTACCTTGAATCGGTTCGGCAATCAACGCGGCGGGGCGTCCCGAAGTTGCGCTTTGGATAATCGTTTCGATTTTGTCCGCGCAGGCAAGATCGCACGTTTCGGGATTTTTCCCCATCGGGCAACGATAGCAGTACGGATTCGGCGCGAAATTTATTCCGCCGACGGGATTCGGATCCGTTCGCCACATGCCGATACCCGTCAAGCTCATAGTCAATTTCGTGCGCCCGTGCAAGCCGCTTTGCAACGCTATAAACTCGGAACTTTTGGTGTAAATCGACGCGAGCAACAGGGAACCTTCGTTCGCCTCGGTGCCGGTGGAGCAGAAGAAAGTTTTTTGCAAATCGTCCGGCGCAACTTCCGCAAGACGTTCGGCAAGGTTGACAAAATTCTCTGTCAGGTAAATGTTGCACACGTGTTGAAGCGTTTTAATCTGCTCAATCATGCGTTCGGTGATAAACGGGTTGCAATGCCCGCAGTTGATGACCGAAACACCCGCGTAGCAGTCGAGATATTTTTTGCCCGTCGTGTCGAAAAGATATTGCATTTCACCGCGCACGAATTGCGGCGGGTCGGCATAAAAATGTCCGAGACACGGCATAATATATTCGCGTTTCTTCGCCAAAATTTTTTCAGCTCCAATATAATTTGACAAGTTAATCACTCCATAAATTTTTCAAAAGCCTAACATACGGCGAATAAAATGGCAAGCGCGCCGAAAATTTTTGTGACTTTGACAACATGCGCGGGCTTTGTCGCAAAAAAAAAAACCGGCTTAACCGAGATTTTTCAATTTTTGGTGGAGACGAGGGGGATCGAACCCCTGACCTCTTGACTGCCAGTCAAACGCTCTCCCAGCTGAGCTACGCCCCCAACGCGTGCGATTATAAACGTTGCGGCTTGCATTGTCAAGAAAAAAATTGCGCCGTTCAGATAGCTCCGAGCGACGCAAAAAAGTTTTCGCGACAAAGTTTATTCGACTTCAATCAATTCGTATTGCGGATTGCCCATGCCTTTTTCAGCCATTGCCGAAAGTTGGCGCAGACCGTGACGAGTTTCGATGCGTTCTTTCATGTCGTGGCTGTCGGTCGCGGCGTAAATCATGTCGCAACAAGCTTGGTCGACGGCAAGAATGTCCGTGGAAACTGCAATGCCGATGTCCGCCATTGTCGGTTCGGCGGCGGCAACACCTTCGCAGTCGCAAGAAACGCTGATTCTGCGCATGACGTTCAAGAAAACGATATGTTTGCCGAAATGGTCGCAAGTCGCTTTCGCGCTGTCTACCATCAATTCCATGAAATATTCTTTCATCGGCCATTCAAGATAATTCGCGGGGACGTTGTTCGGGTCGACGCCGTGAACTTGCGCTTTGCCGAGATGACCGCTTGCACAACCGATCGCGATATTTTTCATTGAGCCGCCGAAGCCGCCCATTGCGTGTCCTTTGTAGTGCGTCAAAACAATCAGCGAATCATAGTCGGCGAGATGTGCGCCCATGGCAACTTCCTTGAGGTGGAAGCCGTTTTTCACGGGGAAATTGACGGTCTTGTCGCCTTCGTCCATGATGTCGACGGGGCAGAAAGTCCAGCCGTTGACTTTGAGCGTGTCGCGGTGACCTTCGTCATTGAAGCGGTCGCCGGGATAAAGCGTGTTGCATTCGACGATAGCGGAGTTGGGAACTTGCGCTTGGAACGCCTGCACCATGTCACGCGGCAAAATGTTGGGGCCGTGTTTTTCGCCGGTGTGGAGCTTGATTCCGACTTTGCCGTAAATGTTTTCGTTGATCATCTTGTAAAGCTTGATTAAATGTTCAGCATCGATTTTTTTCGTGAAGTAAACTTTTGCCGCCGAGCCCGAATAATTTTCGCCCGTAACATTTTTCGAGCCGACGACGGGAGCTTGTTTAGCCATAAGAAAATTCCTCCTCGTTCAGAAATTATCCCCGCGCAGGGGATTTGTTTAACAGATAATATTCCTTTGAGTCAACTTAAGTCAAGAATTTTTCGCAACGAAAAAATCCCCCGTCCAAAATTTTGAACGAGGGTTTATAGAAATTTCCATACGCTTGCATGTTTGAACGCGGCGACAAAATTTCGATAACGTTGCGGATTACACCAACTGGATGCAACGTCACGTTGCCGCAGGTTTCAGTTTCAAGTTCGATTTGATTACTTAATTTCGACAGTCGCGCCGACTTCTTCAAGTTTGGCTTTGAGAGCTTCAGCGTCAGCTTTGGAGATTTTTTCTTTAACGGGAGCGGGTGCGCCGTCAACAAGAGCTTTCGCTTCTTTAAGGCCGAGACCGGTAGCTTCGCGGACAGCTTTGATGACTTTGATTTTTTCCGCGCCGACATTGGCAAGGACAACGTCGAATTCGGTTTTTTCTTCTTCTTCAGCCGCAGCCGCCGCAGGAGCCGCCGCCGCAACAGCAACCGGAGCCGCCGCGCTGACGCCGAATTTTTCTTCCATCGCTTTGACGAGTTCGCTCAGTTCGAGAACCGTCATGCTTTCAATAGCTTGCATAATTTCTTCTTTAGTCATTGTATTGTAACCTCCAAAATTTCAAAATTCATGCGGCAAGAATTAAGCCGCTTCTTTTTCTTTCTTTTCGCGAATCGCATCGACAACGCCGACGAAATTGCGAATGACCGCCGACAGGACGCCCACGCAGTTTGCAATCGGAGCGTTCATGCTGCCAAGGAGTTTGGCGACGAGTTCTTCGCGGCTCGGCAAATTCGCCAGAGCTTTGACGCCTTTGGTGTCGATAACTTTGCCCTCGACCATACCGACTTTAATCGTCAGAATGCCTTTGTCTTCGAGCTTGTTTTTCTTCATAAAGTCGCAAATAACTTTCGCGGGAGCAACAGCGTCCTCCGTCGAAAAAGCCATAGCGGTTGTGCCTTCGAGATGTGCGTCAAGACCTTCGATGCCCGCCTGCTTTGCCGCAATACGGAGCATGGTGTTTTTGACGACTTTGTATTGAACGCCCGCCGCACGCAGTTCGCGACGCAGTTGCGTATCGGTTGCCACGTTAAGAGCATTGTAGCTTGTCAAAACGACGCCTTTTGAATTTGTGAGCCAGCCTTTGATTTCGGCAACGACGGCTTCTTTCTTGGGCGTCACCTTGCTTGTAACTGCCATTAAAATTTCACCTCCCTGAGCGTAATGAAAAAATCCCTCGACCACACAGACCGAAGGAAATTTTAACGTCAAAGTTTCTTTCGACCTGAGCAAGCACTTTAATCGGCGTGCCGAACTTGCCGTCTGTGGTCTTGAATATTTTGCGGAAACGTTCTTCCTAAAAGCTTAAAGCTAAAAGCTGAAAGCTTAGATTTGAATCGGGACGCCGGGACCCATTGTCGCCGCCAAATTGATTGAGCGGATGTATTGACCCTTCGCCGCTGCCGGTTTCACGCGAATCAGCGTATCAAGCAACGTCTGATAGTTTTCGCGAAGTTTTTCGACCTCGAAAGATTTTTTGCCGATCGGGCAGTGAATGTTACCCTGCTTGTCGGTGCGGTACTCAACTTTACCGGCTTTTTGTTCGCCGATAGCTTTGGCAATATCCATGGTGACGGTGCCGAGTTTCGGGTTAGGCATCAAGCCACGAGGACCGAGAAGTTTACCGAGACGACCGATAATTTTCATCATGTCGGGCGTAGCGACTGCAACGTCGAATTCAAACCAGCCGCCTTGAATCTTTGCAACCAAATCGTCCGAGCCGACATAATCTGCGCCCGCCGCTTCAGCTTCGGCAGCTTTTTCGCCGGTCACGAAAGCCAAAACTCTTTTGGTTTTGCCGATACCGTGCGGCAGGACAATCGCGCCGCGAACTTGTTGGTCGGCATATTTCGGGTCAACGCCCAAGCGAACATGCATTTCGATTGTTTCGTCGAATTTCGCCGTGGCGGTTTTCTTCACGAGCTCAACAGCTTCGTCGGCGGAATAAAATTTTCCGTCTTCGACAAGTGCCAGAGCTTCGCGGAAACGTTTGCTTTGCTTTGCCATTAAAATTTTCCTCCTCGCGGTACAAGCGATAAAATCTCCCGCGTTGTTTAGCTTAAAACTTAAGCGACAATTTCAATGCCCATGCTGCGCGCCGTGCCTTCAATCATGCGCGTTGCCGCTTCGACGTCCGACGCGTTAAGATCTTTCATCTTCAATTCGGCGATTTCGCGAGCTTTGGCGCGGGGCAGTTTGGCAACCTTGTTTTTGTTCGGTTCGCCCGAAGCTTTTTCGATGCCCGCCGCTTTTTTGAGCAGAATAGCCGCAGGGGGCGTTTTGGTGATGAACGTGAACGAACGGTCTTCGTAAACAGAAATTTCGACAGGAATAATCAAACCCGCCTGAGAAGCCGTGCGGTCGTTGAACTCTTTGACGAACGCCATAATATTGACGCCTGCCTGACCGAGTGCGGGACCTACGGGCGGAGCGGGAGTGGCTTTACCTGCCGGAACCTGCAACTTAACGACCTTGGTAACTTTCTTTGCCATGAGAACACCTCCTTTCGGTGTCGATTAAAAAATTTTTACGCGACCGAAAATTTCAAGCCGCCGATTTTGCATTACTTAAATCTTTTCGACCTGACTGACATCCAAATCAACGGGCATGTCTTCAACCAAAACTTTGAGCCGTTGTTTTTCCGCGTCAATACCTTTGACGACCGCGAGCCGATTTTCAAAAATGCCGTCGATAATCCGCACGTTGTCGTTTATGCTGAAGCCCAAAGTATTGTCGGTGGCGCGCCCGTCGACCAGCTCCGTCAAAATGCGTTGCGCCTCTTCGTCGCTGAGAGGAATCGGATCTTTTTCTGAACCGACAAAACCCGTGACGCCTTGAGTGTTGCGCACGACGAACCAGGAATTGTTGTCGACAATCATATCGACCAAGACATAGCCGGGGAAAACTTTTTTATCGACGACGCGCCGCTTACCGTCTTTGAATTCGGATTCTTTACGCATGGGCACCACGACATCAAAAATCACATCTCCGAGTCCCTGCGCGGCAATTTTGCTGTCCAAAGTCGCCTTAACTTTTTTTTCGTAACCCGAATAAGTATGCACGACGTACCAGGCGCGGCCTTCGTGACGTTCAGAGACTGCTTTCTTTTGATCCATGACAAATTTCCTTTCAGCTCAAGAGGATACGGAACAGCTTTGCAAAAGCCGTATCGCAAACCCAAATCAGCGCACAGACAATCACGACCGCCAAACCGACGACGCCCGTATAAGACACGAGTTCTTTTTTTGTCGGCCACGAAACTTTGTTAAGCTCCGTGCGCACCTCTTTGATGAATTGGATAATGCCCTTTTTTTCGTCCTGTTTCTCCGACAAATCTTTCACACTCCCCGCGAATTATTTCGTCTCTTTGTGAGGGGTGTGTTTCTTGCAGAAACTGCAATATTTTTTCAGCTCGATGCGGTCGGGAGTATTCTTTTTGTTTTTGTTCGTCCTGTAGTTGCGGTGTTTGCATTCCGTGCAGGACAGTGTAATGTTCGTCCTCATGACTGAAGCCTCCGTAGAAAATTTTTATGCATTAACAAAACAAAACCCCTTAGCGGGGCATTGATCTCAAGTGGTGGCGGCACACGGATTTGAACCGCGGACACAGCGGGTATGAACCGCTTGCTCTAGCCAACTGAGCTATGCCGCCTGGAGCTGATGACCGGGATTGAACCGGTGACCTTATCCTTACCAAGGATACGCTCT
>JAFWFO010000051.1 GCA_017515635.1 Selenomonadaceae bacterium | reverse complement strand
GACAGTCAACTTACCGATAATATCTAATGCGTCTTTGATAGTAGGCATATCCAATTACCTCCTTCGGTGGTACTGTTTCTTACTATTATTATACGCTATTTCTCGTCAAAAATCAACCATTTGTTGTGACAGAGCCTTTTAAAAAAATTTAGCCGCAAGACAACTTTTGGCGTCCTGCGGCAATTAATTCGTTTTTGTTCGCGTATAGTTTTCCCTTGAAAAAATTTGCCGCGTCGCCGCGTCAATCGTATCAAGAAATGACGGATTTGCAACAGTCACTTTTTGGCGAAACTCAATCACTTTTGCCCCGAAATGTATCGTGCGAGTTTGTCGACGTCTTCGGGGCACCGATAAAGTTTTTCGTTCGCGCCGGTGACGCAGGGAACAAGAATTGTCGTTCTTTCGTTCAAAGCGAATCCGTCGAAAAATTTTTTCTCAACATTGGATTTGTCCCGCTGAAATTTTACATTCCCGAAACGAATTTCGCGAGTTCTTCAGGATTTTCGGGAGCCCAATACATTTTGCCATCGGAGCCTTGAACGGCTTTGCAGGTGAATTCTTTGGAAACTCTGGGTTTAAGCGGATATTCGTTGGTGAAATTGTCGATAACTTCGAGAACAGCTTCTTGGAATTCGGGATTTTGTTTCAACTGATCGTCGGTGATGCCTTCGGCGTGCAGTTGCTCAAGAGCCATTGAGAGTGCTTGAATATCTTCGCTGTTTTGGCTGACTTGCGTTGCGCCTTCCACGTCAAGCGGTTCCAAGCTGATTTCAACAACGGGTTTTGTGGCGTCGTCTTTCTTGAGAACGGCCTGGATTTCCATTCCGGCGTGCAACTTGTCAATGTAAGATGCGGTTGCAGTTTGAACGTTTTCATCGGAAAGCGGGAACGCGCTGAAAGACTGGAGCAATGCACCGATAGTTTTTTCTTGCACCGGTTTGAGGTCTTCATCAGTCATGCCGGCAGCTTTCGGGTCTTCGGGCACGCCGTAAGCGAAAAGTTGCGCGTAGGCGAGAACGGCTTTATCCGCGCTGAATGCGGGTTTCTCAGCCGTGGTCGCGGGAGTGGTTTCCGGTTTCGTGTTTTCTGTTTGAGTCGTCGGTTTCGGATCCGGTTTAGGTTCCTCTTTTTTGCCGCCGCAACCGACGAGCGTCAGCGCGAGCAACAACGTCAACGCGCCGAGGGTAAGTTTTTTGAACATGAATAAATCATCCTTTCATGAAATTTATTTTTGTCCCGAAATGAACTTTGAAACGGCTTCGGGATTTTCGGGCGACCAATAAAATTTTCCGTCTTCGCCGACAGCGACTTTGCAGGTGACCTCAAGCGTTGATTCGGGCTTCAACGGAAGTTTGCCGAGATATTTGCTCATCGAATCGACGGCAAGTTTTTGGAACGCGGCATCTTTTTTAATCGAGTCTTCGCTCAAGCCGTGGGCTTGCAATTCGCCCCATTCTCTGCGCAAAATCAGCAAGTCGGCATCTTTGTCGGCGTCTTTGAACGCGTCGGAAAAATTTGCGGGATTTGCTGTCAGCTCAATGACGGGGTGAGTTGCGTCGTTCGATTTAAGTGTCGCCTTGAAATTCATGCGAGCTTTGAGCGTCGTTGAAAAATTTTTGGCGATTGCCCGCGAAGTTTGTTCGCTGAACGGATAGCCTTTGAACATTGCGAACATTGTTTTTTGAGCGTTGTCGACGAATTCATCGGTAAAACCTGCGGCTTTCGGGTCGTCGGGCGACGCGCAGGCATAAAGTTGAGCATAGGCGATAATTGCCTTGTCCGCGCCGAATTCGGGCGTTTGGTCAACGGGCGCAGGTTTTTCTTCGCCGCAACCCGTCAAAAAAATCGTCAACGACAGCAATGCCGCCAAAAAAATTTTCCTCAACATAAAATTTTCCGTCCGATTAAATTATTGTTGCCCCATGATGAAATTCGTAAAGACGTTCATGTCTGCGGGAGCCCAGTGCATTTTTCCGTCGGAGCCTTTGACTTTCGCGCAAGTCACGTCAAAAGTTTGTTCGCTCTTGAAAGTAATGCCGTCGATGTATGCCGTAAACGCGGTGATTGCCAGCTTTTGAAGTTCGGCGTTATTTTTGAGCTGATCGGGAGTTGCGCCTTCCGATTGAAGTTTCCCAACCATGCCGAGCAAAGCGATAAAATCATTGTTCGCCGCCAAAGCTTTGGCACCGGCGTCGTTGTCCATGGGCGTGGTTTTGAGTTCAACAACGGGCTGTTCGGGGTCATCTTTTTTAAGCGTCGCGGAGAACTTCATATCTTTTTTGAATCTTGCATAGAATTTTTCCACAAGAGTTTTCGCGCTTTCGTCGGTGAGCGGGACAATGTTTGACAAGCCCGCAACGAAACTGTCGGCGAACTGTTTGCGAATTTCATCTTTGTCCGCGTCGCTGATACCTGCCGCCGCCATGTTGCTCGATTCACCTTGAACTATCATTTCGGCATAAGCGAGAACGGCTTTATCTGCATTTGCGTCCATTTTTTGACCGCCGCAACCGACCATGCAAATTATCATCGTCAAAGCCAGTGCACAAACAAGAAATCTTTTGAACATAAAAAAATGTCCTCCTTTCTTTTCGCCCGCATTATATCAGAAAAAAACTTGCGTGCAACAAAAACTTTGGCGTCAAAACAAAAACGCGGCGCGATTAAACAATGCGTAATTCGTAATTCGTAATGCGGAATTGTGATTCTTCAATCGTGCACAAAAAAACGCGGCGCGTTCGGTGTGAACGGTCGCGCTTATTTTTTCGGGCAGTTAATTAAAATTCGCCGAGTTGCCACATGAAAACGAATTCTTTCGGCTTTATCAGGAAGTACATAACTTTGCCGCGCAGGTCGTATTGGAACTTCGACAAAGCTTCGGGATTGTCCAAATCGTCGCGGTAAGCGTTCAAAATTTCAATGGCGTTCACGTAGGGAATAACTTGTTTTTTCGGGACGCGCAACAAATTATCGAACGACATAAATTCCGTCATGTAAATAAATTTTTCTTCAAGCTCCAGATAACGTTGCAACTTTGCTTCGGGCGCGCCGGCTTCTTTGAGTTTTTGATAGCCATCAATCCACTCGAAGAAAGTTTTCAGCGCAAGGACGATTGTATCTTTGTTCTTCTTGTAGAAATTGAATCGGCGTGTAAAACCGCGCAGACTGTGAGCAATGACTTCCGCCATAACGCTGTAGGGCACACGCGGCTTGACGTGAAATTCGCTGTCGGGATTGATGAGGTAATCGACGAAATTCATCTGCTCAAATTTGACGCCCATTCGCTCGCAATAAATTTTCAACGCCAAAAGTTCATCGTTAAGCGCGCCTTGCCCGTGACTGAACGTATTGAACAGGAAACGTTGCTGTTTGGCGAAACGTTCATTTTCTTCGTCGGTGAAAATTTCACGCGGAACGTAAGTCGCACCGATTTCTTTCATTGTCTCGCGCATTTCGGCCAATTCTTCCTTGTGTTGCAAACCGAAACGCTGAATTTTTTTGTAAGCGGCGGTTGTCAATTTGTTGACGGCTCGCCAATAAAGCGCGGGGGATTCGTCGGCGTTGTAAACTTTTCCGTTGAAAAGAAGTCCGAAAGAATCCAGTCCGGGACCTACGCCGTTGCCCGCAATGTCGTGTTTCTTTTCGTTGATCTGCTTATAATTTTCGATGAAGTCGTTGCCGGCGCGGATTGCCTCGTCGTAAATTGCCTGCGTTGCCGCGTTGAACAGGCTCATCGGTTGCGCTTGCATTTGCGGGGCAGATTGCGTGGCGGCAGTTGCGGCAGGTTGTTCGCCGCCGGTCGGTTGTTGACCTTTGTTTTTCTTTTTCTTTTTGGAAGTCGGCGCGGCGTCGGTTGCAGGTTGCTCAACTTTCGGTTGTTCGACGACGGGCGCGGGCACTTCGACTTTCGGCGGTTCCGGCTCTTCAACTTTGGGCTGTTCGGTGAATTTCGCCTTGATTAAGTTGTAAGTGTCCTCGTTCACCGCGCTCAGGCGATTGGCGACGCGAATTCCCTGCGCCGTCAAAAACTCAATGATTTCCTTTTCGTCGCGGACGAACTCTTTTGCAAGCTCGTAAATCCGCTTGGCTCTTGCCATAAAAATCACGCTCCTTTTTATAAAAAAAATTCCCACTCACTTTTGAGTTGATTCACTTTTCACGACGAAGTTGCTCCAACTTGGCGTAAACGTCCGCGCCGATTCTGTCGCCGACTTCGTTGCGTTTGACGAGCAAAGTCACGTTGCCCAAATATTCTTTGCGCAAATGTTGTTTGGCTCGCTTGACCGCCCGATAAAATTCCCGCGACGGATGCCGATACGCGCCCGCGCCGAGAATTACGGTTTCGATTGTCGCGTCGGAACTGACGACGTGAACTTCGCGCTTTTTCTGCACAAGCTCAAACGAAAGCCGCTCGATAACATTGTCGGCACTTTCGTTGAACGCGCTGTAAACCACGCGAAAAATATCGCTGTAAACTTCAGTGCGTTCCTCGTCTTCATTACGTGCGGCGTCGAAGACAAGAGTTATCTCGAATTTTTCATACGCGCCGTACTCCTGCAGACTGCGAATCAAAAATTCCCACGCCGTGGCCAAATCGTCAACGTTGATTTCCTGCCAGACGTGAATCAGATTGTAGCCGTCAACCAGCCAGTGCGGTCGCTGTTTAGCCATAATTAAATTCTCCGACGAAAAATTTCGTACATGAGCACCGCCGCCGCGACGGAAGCATTGAGCGAATTGATTTTGCCGACCATCGGGATTTTGACGAGCAAATCGCAATTTTCCCGCGTCAAACGTCTCATGCCTTTGCCTTCGTTGCCGACGACCAAAACCGTCGCGCCCGACAAATCCGCTTGCGTGAAGTCAATTTCGGCGTCCATGTCCGCGCCGACAACTTTTAAACCGAGTTCGCGCAGTTGCTTCAAAGTTTGGGCGACGTTCGTGACGGGAGCAACTTTGACATATTCGGCCGCGCCCGCCGAAGTTTTAAAAACTGTCGCGTTAAGTTTGACACTGCGACGTTTCGGAATTATCACGCCGTGCACGCCGACAGCATCAGCCGTGCGAAGAATCGCGCCGAAATTTTGCGGGTCTTCAAGTTCGTCAAGCAGAATCACAAACGGCGGTTCATTTCGACTTACGGCAAGTTCCAAAATTTCTTCGACGGTTGAATAATCCGCCGACGCCGCAAGAGCCGCAACGCCTTGATGACGCCCGCCGCAGAGTTTGTCGATTTTTTCACGGCTCAAGAATTCTACAACAACGCCCGCCGTCTTTGCAAGTGCAAAAATTTTTTGCGCGGAGCCGTCGAGTTTTCCTTCGGCGAAAAAAATTTTGTTGACGCTGTGCCCCGACTTCAACAGCTCAGTAACGGCATTGCGCCCGTAAATTAAATTGTCGTCCAAAGTTTCAATCTCCTTGAATCATTTCTTGGGGTGAGCGGTCAGCCACGGTTGTTCTCGTTCGTTTTCGGGAAGCAACGCATGATCAAACCACATCGAAAAAAATCTGTCGAGACTGCCGACGGTAAAGCCGTCACTGTTGTGGTCGCTCGTGTCGTAAGGGTCGGCGAAAATCAAAACGTCGTCATAAAGATTTTCCGTGCCCAACGTGTCACAGCCGACGATAACGCGCCAATGTCCGCCGTATTCGACGTTTTCAACCATAATCGGCGTGCCTTCGGAAAGATTTTTCAACACGAATTTTTGAAAGCCTTCAACGTCTTCAAAGTGCGGCGTGTCTAAATTGTCGTGAACTTCCCAGCCGATTTCGCGGAAAAAATTAGACATTTTACTTACACTCGTGCCGACGTGATTATCGGTCTTCATCAATTTTACAAGCGTCATTTCGTCGAAATTATTGTTGCCGAACCAATGAAGCACTGTCAACGCGGAGGCGGGGCCGCAACTGTATTCGGTCGTTTGAAGAAATGTCGGGTAGTGCGTCAAAATAATGCGTCCGTCGTTTGAAGTCAGCTCGTAAAAATTTATCTGCGGGAAATAAATTGAATCGGCGTGATTAATTTCGGGCGGCGCGGCTGTGGCACCTCCGCCATCTTCGGCGGCTTGATTGGCATAAGCACAGCCGACAAACAACATCAACGCGGTTGCAACGATAAAAAATTTTTTCATGACGATATCTCCTTCAGCGCGAAATCAAATGCCCGTTCGCAAATTTCGTTGAGGCGCGTGAAATTTTGTCGCAGAAACAATTCGCCCAACAACGCTTCAAAACCCGTGCTTGCGTGATATTCGGCGACGGTGGCTTTTCGCGGCGCGTGACTTTTGGCGTTGCGTCCCCGTCGAAAAATGTCGCGTTCGTCGTCCGTCAAAAAAGTTTCAAGCTCGCGATAAATTTTAGCCTGTGCGGTAGCCGAAACAATTTGTGCGCTCAAGTCGTGAAGTTTCGTGATGTTGTGCGTGATTTGCAACAGGCGCGTCCTAACGAACAGATGAAAATACGCGTCGCCGACGTGCGCCAAAATCAGCGGCGATAAAGTTTTTATTTCGTCAGCGGGAAAATTTAAACTCTCTTCCATGTGGCACCGTTGGGCGTGTCCTCAACGACAATGCCCGTCGCTTTGAGTTCGTCGCGAATTTTATCGGCAGTCGCCCAATTTTTGGCGGCGCGTGCGTCTTGACGGAGCGACAAAATAATTTTCATGAGCGCGTTGACAAGTTCGGGATTTTCGTCGGATTTTTTTTCTTCGGTAACTTTCGGCACGGGTTGTTCAAACAAGCCCAAAATTTCAGCCATCTCCGCGAAAATTTCTCGGACACGCAAAATAATTCCGCCGTCAATCGTCACGGGCAAAATTTCTCCCGCGCAGAAACCTTTGTAGTAATCGCCGACTTCTTTTGCCAACTCGAACATTTCGCTTATCGCAAGCGCAGTGTTAAAGTCGTCGTCCATTGCCGCGTAAAAATTCGCAAGCAGACGTTCCGCCACTTCGACAAGCCCGCCCGCTTTGCTCACGGTTATCGCGAAATTTTTTTCGGAAGTGTCTTTGACGAATTCGCCCGCGTGAACTTTTTCCGCAAGCTCCTCAAGTTGCCAATAAGCTTTCGCGAGTTTCAAATAAAATTCTTTCGTCTCGGCAACGCGATTTCTGCTGAATTCAAGCGGGTTGCGGTAATGCGCTTGCAACAGGCACAGTCGCACGACTTCGCCCGAAAAACTTTCCAAAACTTCTTCGACGGTGAAGAAACCTTTTGTCGCCTTGACCATTTTTTCATCGGACTTACTGGCCTTTTCGTTGCCGATTGTGATAAAGCCGTTGTGCAACCAATATTGCGCGAAAGAATTTTCGTCGCCCAACGCGGCTTGACTTTGAGCGATTTCGTTTTCGTGGTGCGGGAAAATCAAATCGGAGCCGCCGCCGTGAAAATCAAATTTCTCGCCCAAAAATTTCAGCGACATTGCCGAACATTCGATATGCCAACCGGGACGACCTTTGCCCCAAGGACTGTCCCAAGCGGGTTCGCCGGGCTTCGCGGATTTCCACAACGCAAAATCCATCGGGTGACGTTTCGACTCGTTGACTTCGACGCGTGCGCCCGCCAACATGTCGGAAAGTTTTCGGCCGCTCAATTTGCCGTAGCTCGGAAGTTTTTCGACGCTGTAAAAAACATCGCCGGTGTCTGTCACGTAAGCAAAATCTTTTTCGACAAGCGTTTTAACCAAATTGATAATATCGTCCATCGTCTCGGAAACTCTGGGATAAATATCTGCGCGGCGAACGTTGAGGGCGTCCATTGCCTTAAAGTAAGCGGCGATATTTTTTTCGGCAACGTCTTTCCACGTGACGCCGAGTTTATTTGCGGTCTTGATAATTTTGTCGTCAACGTCGGTAAAATTTTGCACGTAACGGACTTTGTAGCCGCTCTTCGCGAAGAAACGGCGAATCACGTCCCAAGTAACGAACGGGCGGGCGTTGCCGATATGTGGCGCGTTGTAGGGCGTCACTCCGCAACAATAAATGCTGACTTCACCTTTCTTGAGCGGCTTGAAAATTTCTTTAGATCTGCTCATTGTGTTGAAAACTTTAATCACGGTGAATCACTCCTCGAAAATATTTTTAACGTGCGTGCAAATGTCTTCCGGCGTAAAAATTTTAACTTCGTCGTCGTCAAAGCCCCTCATGTTCCGCGTGACAATCCCGTCAAAATTATTCGATTTGGCGACTGCGTATTGAACCGAATCCTCGAAGTCTTTCCAATTCAAAGCAAAGGCGTCATGAATGTTTTCGGGCGTCACGGCGACAACTCCCACGAATGTGAAAATATCCTTGAACAGTTTGCGAACGACCTGATGATTTTTGAGATTTTTGTAAGCCAGGTAATAAATGTCCGTGACTGACGCCGCCGAAATAAAATTGTTGACTTCGGAATATCTTCTCGAAAGCGTAATTGCTCGATTGCTCATTGCAAGAAAAGGCTCGCGCTCCAAAAAGACATCCAAGACGACGTTTGAATCAATCAGCAAATGTAAGCCCATGTTTTTCAGCCAACCTTTCCATGCGCCAATCGGCAATAGTTTTCGATTTGTCCAAGCCCTTCAGGCAACCCGTGAGTCTGTCCATAATTGCGTTGATTTCTTCGTCGCTCAAAAGTTTTTTCTCAACTTTCTCGGCGGGCGCGACGGTGATTTCCACGCGCTGATTGTCGTCATAGTCCGGCAGGTCGATTATTTTTTTCAAGTCGCCGGCGGTCATTTCTTTCCGAACGGTTTTCAATTCAGTATTCATGTTTGTCACTCCTCAAGATTTTTTTAAGTCAACTTTTTGCTCCGACAAAGATTTTTGCTCCGTCAAAGCAACTTCAATAGACGATGTGCGCATTGCTTCGGCGGAAATTTCTGCGCGAGCTTCGGCAAGTTGTGTTTCAAGTTCATTAACGCGTTTTTCGAGCCGCTGAATTTGTCGCAGGGCAACTTCCATCATTTCGCGTTCGGGGTCGGGCAACAAATTATGATTCAAGTCAACGTCAATCTCGTCCAAAATTTCTGCGCGGGTTTTGGGATTGTTCACGTCGTAGCCGCGTTCGGCACACAAGTCGAGAAAAGCTTTGCGATATTCTTCCTCGTTGTGGACGCGTTGACCGTGCAGGACGACGACGCGCCCGGGAATTCCGACAACTGTTGCGTGCGGCGGAACTTCTTTAAGCACGACGGAACCCGCGCCGATTTTTGCATGGTCGCCGACTTTGAAGGAGCCGAGAACTTTTGCGCCCGTCGCCACGACGACATTGTTGCCGATTGTCGGATGACGTTTGCCTTTTTCTTTGCCCGTGCCGCCGAGAGTGACGCCTTGATATAAAGTTACGTTTTTGCCGAGTTCCGCCGTTTCGCCGATGACAATTCCCGTGCCGTGATCAATAAAAAGCCCGTCGCCAATCGTCGCGCCGGGGTGAATCTCAATGCCCGTCAAGAATCTGCAAAAATTTGAGACGAGCCGAGCCGAAACTATCCAACCGCGAGTAAAAAGCGCGTGCGAAAGTCTGTGCAACCAAATGGCGTGCAGTCCCGAATAACACAAAATAACTTCGAGGACGCTTTTCGCCGCAGGGTCGCGCTCAAAAACAACACGAATGTCTTTTTTAATTCGTTCAAAAAATTTCATGATTAATTAGCCGATTATTTTTCGAGACCGGCAACCGCGTAAGATGAAATTCCCTGTTCGGTGCCCGTGAATCCGAGACCTTCTTCGGTTTTCGCCTTCACGCTGATTGCGTCAATGTCGACTTGTAAAATTTCCGCGAGACGTTCACGAATTTTCATGACGTATGGCGCAAGTTTCGGGCGTTGTGCAACGACAATCGAATCGATATTGCCAACGCGATAACCTTTTTCCGTGACGAGTTTAAGCGTGCGTTCCAAAAGTTCGACGCTGCAAATGTCTTTGAATTCGGGCGTCATTGGGAAATGCGTCCCGATGTCGTTCAGTGCCGCCGCGCCCAACATTGCATCAATAATTGCGTGAATCAAAACGTCGCCATCCGAATGCGCCTCAAGTCCGAATTCGTGCGGAATTTCCACGCCGCCCAAAATTAATTTTCTGCCCGTCGCAAGTTTGTGCACGTCGTAGCCGATACCAAAACGAGTCATTTGTTTTCGCTCCTCAAAAAAGTTTCCGCAACAAAAATATCTTCGGGCGTCGTGATTTTCAAGTTGCTGTATTCACTCGGCACGATTTTAATGCGAATTCCAAGCCGCTCGACCAAACTTGAATCGTCCGTGCCCAAAAAATGATCTTCGGCCGCTTTTTCGTAAGCGCGCAACAAAATATCGCGTTTAAAACCTTGCGGCGTCTGCACGGCGACAAGTTCTCTGCGCGGCGGCGTGTGTCTGACGAAACCATCTGCGCCGACAATTTTAATCGTGTCTTTCGCGGGCACGGCGGCAATCGCTCCGCCGAATTCTTCAGCCGCGTCGATAACGGCTTCAATCGTTTTTTTCGTGACCAACGGGCGCGCCGCGTCGTGAACCAAAATTGTATCGGCGTCGGGCGGAACAAGTTTCAAACCGTTTGCGATTGAATATTGGCGTTCACTGCCGCCGATCGTCACTACCCACGGCTTTAAATTTTCCTGTTCGCTCAAAAGTTTTTTAACCGCGTCGACTTCACTTTCGCAGACCACGACAATTAAAAAATTCACGCGCTCAATTTGCGAAAAAGTTTTTATACTGCGGAGCAAAACCATTTCGCCCGCCAAGTTCAAAAGATTTTTGTTTGTGCCGCCGAAATTGTTCATGCGCGTGCTTGCTCCGGCGGCGGGGAAAACTGCTGTAGTCATTTAAATATCTCCTCAGATTAAATTTTGGTCGATAAGTCGGCGAATTGCCTTCAAAACGCCGGCTTCGTCGTTGCTTTCGGTTTGAAATTTGGCAATCTTTTTAACTTCGGGTTGCGCGTTGGCGACGGCAAAACTGTAGCCGACGGTTTGCAACATTTCGCAATCGTTGAGGTAATCGCCGAACGCCGCGCATTCTTCGGGCTTGACGTTCATTATGCGGCAAACATTTTCAATCGCCTCGCCTTTGTTCGCGCCCTTGCTCGACACGTCAACCCAAAAGTCAATCGTCTGCACAACCTGCAACGTGTCATGATACTCCGAAAGTTTGTCGTAAATATTTTCTTTCGCGTGCCCCGTGTAATCAAAGAAGGCAACTTTAATCGGCGTGTCGTCAACGTCATCCCAGCTGTCGACGGCGGTCTTGTGAGTGTAATATTTTTCCATGTCATTGAGATATTCGGGCTTGTCGAATTCGCGCAGGATATACGAATCATTTTTGCCGCACCAAACGCACATTATTCCGGGGAACGTCGCGCCGGTCGCCAAAAGTTTTTTGACAACTTCAACGTCCATTTCGTGGCTGAAAATTTCTTTGCCGCGATACCTGACCAAAGTGCCGCCTTCCGCGACAAACAAAAATTCGTCAAGATATTTTGGGAAAGATTTTTGCAACGCCGCGTATTGTCGGCCGCTTGCAGGCGCAAAAAGAACGCCGCGACGTTTTAACTCGGCAATCATTTCGTCAAAACCTTCGGGCAATTTGTTTTCGCTCGTCAAAAGTGTGCCGTCCATATCGGAAAAAATAATTTTAATCATCGCAAGCCCTCCGCAAAAATTTCTGCGATTATATCACGTAAAAGTTTTCGTGACAAAAATTTTTAAGAACAGCCGGCAGGATTTTTTCTGCGAAAAATTGAATATACGCCGTCGCGGGCGGCGGACGGAAGGCAACCCCTCCGCCGTCTCCCCCTCCGGGGATAAAGGAGGTTGATAAATTGAACAGAAAAAATTTATTCGGCTTGACGCTCGACGAACTTATTGCGGAACTTGAGCCGTTGCCGAAATTTCGCGCTAAACAAATCGCCCAAAACATTTACAAGCACGGGAAAATTTCTTTCGACGAAATGACCGACTTGCCCAAAAATTTGCGGGCGGAACTTTCGGAACGCTATGAAATAAAAATCGCCGAACTTTTGACGCGGCTTGATTCACGTGACGGCTTGACGACAAAATTTTTATTGGGCTTTGACGGCGCGGCTGTCGAAATCGTTTTGATGCGCCACGATTACGGCAACAGCGTTTGCATTTCAAGCCAAGTCGGTTGCCAAATGGGTTGCAAGTTTTGCGCGTCGACGCTCAAAGGTCTTGAACGAAATTTGACTGCCGCCGAAATGCTTGCGGAAATTTTTTTCGTCGAAATGTTTCTGCGCGGCGACGGACAAAAACTCGATTCGGTCGTCATCATGGGCACGGGCGAACCGCTGATGAATTTCGACGCGCTGATTAAAATGCTTCGCCTGTTGCACGAAGATTATTGCCTGGGCATGAGTTACCGCAAAATCACAATTTCGACGTGCGGCGTCGTCCCCGCGATAAAAAAACTTCGCGACGAAAAAATTCCCGTCACGTTGTCGATTTCACTGCACGCGCCCGATGAAAATTTGCGTTCGGAACTTATGCCTATAAATTCCGCGTTCGGACTGAAAACTTTGCTGGCGGCGGGCGACGATTACGCTCAAGCGACGGGGCGGCGCGTCACTTACGAATATATTTTGCTCGGCGGCGTCAACGACACGGAGGAACATGCGCGACGGCTCGCGAAAATTTTGAGCGGACAACTTGCCAACGTCAATTTGATTCCGTTCAATCCCGTCAGCGAAAGAAATTTCCTGCCGCCGACAAAATCAGCCGTGCAAAAATTTTTCCACTTCCTGAACACGCACGGGATTGGCGCGACGATTCGCAAAGAAATGGGCGCGGACGTGAATGCTGCCTGCGGGCAACTTCGTGCAAAATTTGACGGGAGATGATTATTTGGAACGCTTGCAAAAATTAATCGCTCAAGCCGGAATTTGTTCGCGACGTGCGGCGGAAAATTTAATTTCGGACGGCAAAGTCACCGTTGACGGCAAAGTTGTCACGGAACTTGGCGCGAAAGCTGACCCGTCGAAAAATAAAATCCGCGTCGACGGAAAACTTTTGCACTTCGACACGGAAAAAATTTATCTGTTGCTCAACAAGCCTCGCGGTTACGTTTCGACCGTGCACGACGATCGCGGCCGCAAAACCGTTTTGGAACTTTTGGGCGAAAATTTTTCGGAGCGCGTTTATCCCGTCGGCAGACTCGATTTGAATTCCGAAGGGCTTTTGCTTTTGACGAACGACGGCGAACTTACAAACGCACTGATTCACCCGCGCAACGAAGTCAAAAAAACTTATCGCGCAAAAATTTCGGGCATCGTCACTGAAGAAAAACTCGACAAACTCCGCGCAGGAATTGAACTTGACGACGGCTTGACCGCGCCCGCAGAAATTTTTTTGCTCGATGAAAATTCCGTTGAAATTACGATTCACGAAGGACGCAACAGGCAAGTTCGCCGAATGTTCGCGGCTATCGGTTGCGACGTGAAAAGACTTCGCCGAATAAAATTTGCGGGCTTGACGTTAAAAAATCTTCGCGTCGGGAAATTTCGTGTGTTGACGGCTGACGAAGTCGCGCAACTCAAGGAGCTTGTTTCATGAAAAAAATTATCGTCATCGGCGGCGGAGCGGCCGGAATTATGGCGGCGATTGTCGCGGCTCAAAACGGCGCGCAAGTTACGTTGCTCGAAAAGACAAATCGCCTCGGACGAAAACTTTCAATCACGGGCAAAGGTCGTTGCAACCTGACGAACACGGCAGATGTTGCGGAAGTCGTCAAGAATTTGCCCGGCAACGGAAAATTTTTGTTCAGCGCGTTGAAAAGTTTTTCGCCCGCCGATACCGTAAATTTTTTTGAAAGTCTCAGCGTTAAAACGAAAGTCGAACGCGGCGGCAGAATTTTTCCCGAAAGCGACGACGCGCATGAAGTTATCGACGCGTTGACGAAAAAATTGGCGTTGCTCGGCGTCGAAGTCAAAACGAATTCGCCCGTCAAGGGAATTTTTGCCGAACAACACAAAATCAACGGCGTTTTGGTCGACGGGAAAAAAATTTCGGTGGACGCGGTGATTTTGGCGACGGGCGGCGCAAGTTATCCCGCAACAGGCTCGACGGGCGACGGATTTAAATTTGCGCGGCGACTCGGCCACACGGTCACGGAAATTTTGCCGGCACTCGTCCCGCTCGAAACGGAAGAAACTTTCGTTAAAGATTTGCAGGGACTTTCGCTCAAAAATGTTCACGTGAAACTTTTGGCGGACGGGAAATCCGTTGCCGAACAATTCGGCGAAATGTTGTTTACGCATTTTGGAGTTTCGGGGCCGATAATTTTGACGCTCAGTCGACAAGCGGCGCAACTTTTGCACGCAGGAAAATTTTTGGAGCTTGAAATAAATTTAAAGCCCGCGTTGACGCCCGAACAACTCGACGCCCGAATTCTGCGCGACTTCGACAAATTCAAACGCAAGTCGATAAAAAATGCGCTGATTGAACTTTTGCCCGCGAAATTAATCCCGGTCGTTTTGGACGCGGCATTTATCGACGAAGACAAACGCGTCGACGAAATAACCGTTGCCGAACGTCGGCGATTGGTCGAAACTTTACGCGGCTTGCTTTTGACGGTGACGAAAACGCGCCCGATTGACGAAGCGATTGTAACTGCGGGCGGCGTCGACGTTAAAGAAATTGACCCGAAAACGATGCGCTCAAAAGTCGTGGAAAATTTATTTGTGGTTGGCGAAGTTTTGGACGTGGACGGATTCACGGGCGGATTTAATTTGCAAGCGGCGTGGTCGACGGGATTTGTCGCGGGAACGGCCGCCGCTCAATAAAAAAACTCCTCGTGCAGATTTTGCGACGGGGAATTTTTTTACTCAAAATTTGTCGGGATAAATCAGCTCCGCCATTTTGCGCACGGCTTCGGGATATTTCAGCCCCGGCGACAACAAAAATAATTCTTGCGGCAAAAAGTACATTCGATTTTCCTTGATGGCGGTGATTGTCTGCCATGCGTCATTCGAGCTCACGGCGTCGAGCATATTTTTTTTGATTTCGTCGACGTTGCCCATACTTGTCACGAAAATAATTTCGGGATTTTGCTGAGCCAAAGTTTCCATGCTGTAAGGCGCGGCGTCGGGATTTTTTTCCAGCGGCGTCATGCCCGAAGCGACATTTGTCCAGCCGAACATTTTGGCGATTGAACCGGCGATTGAGCCGTCAAGTTGAACAGTCACACCCTGCGCGGTCGAATGAAGAATTGCCACGCGCAGATTTTTTTTCGGAACTTTGTCGAGGACGGCGGAAATTTCTTCGTCCATGTCGCGAATAATTTTGTCGCCCGCCGCAACGTCGCCGCTCAATGTCGAAAAAAGTTTAACCGCACGTTTCACATCGTCAAAAGTTTTCATTTCAACGACGAGCGCGGGAATTTTATTTTCGGCAAGCAACGGCAAAAGTTTTTCGTTCATGCCCTTGTTGACGACGACAAGATCGGGCGCGCAGGCAAGCAGCCGCTCCGTATCGATTTGGAAAACTTTCCCGATACTCGGAAGATTTTTCGCCCAAGTCGGAACTTCGTATTTGGAATCGGGACGCCCGACAATTTCGCAGCCGACGGCGTGCATCGGCTCCAAAAATCCCGCGCTGGTGACGACAATTCGCGTCGGTTTCTGCGACAAAATAATTTTGTTGCCGGCGTCGTCAGTCACTTCGGCGAAAATTTTTTCCTGCGAAACTTCAACGGGCGCAGAAACTTTTTCGCCGCCGCAACCCGAAAAAAACAATCCTGCGATTAAAATTGCCGAGAGAAATTTTTTATTCATGACTGCGCCTCGTCAAAATTGTCGACAGATAATTTAACGCTTCCGATTTATGCGCCGCAATGTCCGTGATAATTTTTTCGTCATCAAGACCTGCGCGGCTGACCAAAATCGCATCGTCAATCATTTTTTGAGCGGCAAGCTCGTCGATGATTTCGGGGAAATTTTTGTAAACCTTCATGATGACGGTTGAATCAGCGCGGGCGAGAGAATTTTTAATTTCGTCGAGCTCGGCGGTCGCGGGAATTATCGTCAAGATGTCGTTGCCGAAAGCGACGGGGCGTCCGATTTGCGACGCGATTGCCAAAAAGGCAGGTATTCCGGGTATCGTCACGACGGGCACGCCGCACGGCTCAAGCAGACGGAAAATGTAAATGTACGTGCTGTAAAACATCGGGTCGCCGATTGTCGCGAAGCCGACATTTCGCCCGTCGCGCAGGATTTTTAAAATTTCGTCGCGGTGCGCCTCGAAAACTTCCGTTGCCGACGCGAAGTCTTTGACCATTGGGAACGTGCGATAAAGTATTTCGGCAGTCGATTTCAAATGCGGTTGCGCGATACTCAATGCAACGCTGTCATCTTTTTTTTCGGTTTTCGGCGCAATAAGCACGTCGATTTTTTTCAGCGCGTTAATCGCCTTGACCGTCAAAAGTTCGGGATCGCCGGGCCCGACGCCGATACCGTAAAAAGTTCCGTGTGAATTCATTTTGCTTTACTCCTTGCCTGTGTTAGAATGTGTAAAAAATTTTTTCGGCAAGCTCATACATTGAAAGTTTTTTCTGCCGATAATAGCACACGCAAAAAAATTTTTGAACAACGGAGAATCAATCATGAATATTTTTTTGGACATTTTATTTGTCGCGCTGATTGTCTATTTCGTGTTCGCGATACGGCGTTCGATGCGCATGTCAAGCGCGTCCGTGTCGCTGATTGAAAAATACGAGAACGACAAAGACAATCCGCAGTTGATTGAAGATATTTTTTCGGCGATAAATTCGGACGTGTTACTTTCGCGGATTGTGAAAAGTCATAACGCAACGCCGAAAGATATTTCCCGCCTGCACTCAAAATTGATGAAGTGGGGCGATTTCCGAAAGTACAATCGTTACATTCCGATAACGTCATTTTTCAACGTGCGCACGCTCGAATATCTTTTGGAGCACAAAAACGACGACGCGAAGTCGCTGACGCAAAAAATGATGAATCATTTCCATTTTTAGGGACTGGTTCCTACCGGAGGTTGCGGCATGAACTTCAAAATGATTCTGCGGATACAAAGCCAAGCACTTTTGACGTTCGCGGTAATTGCCACGCTTCCGATGATTTATTCGGGACTCGCAGTCGACGCGTTCGACGGAGTAATTTCTTTCGGCGCAGTCGGACTTGCGGCTTTTGTTGTCGGAATAATTTTTTCGCGCTTCGTCGTCGGCAGATCTCAACGCGCACCGCTTGCCGAATCCGCCGCCGCCATTTTGATTATGTATCCGTTGCTTGCAATTTTCGGTTGCCTGCCGTTCGTGCTGATGGGTTGGATGTCGCCGCTCGACGCGCTGCTTGAAACGCTCGGCAATTTGACTTCGGCGGGCTTATCGCTTTTGCCTGACGACGCGCCGTATATTTTATTTCTGTGGCAAAGTTCGCTGATGTGGATCGGCTCGCTTTTGTTTTTAATAATGCTCGTGACCGTCCTGCCCGAAATAAGCGGCTGTTTCGGAATTTCGTTGAGTTTGCAGGGCGGACAAAATTTCGGCTCGGTTATCGGGCAGATGAATTTGATGAGCCTGCGCGTGATAAAAGTTTACTCGTTTTTGACGTTTGTAAGCGTCGTGCTGTTCGATTTGGCGGGTTTTAACGTTTGGGACTCGGTTTTGATGGCAATGCGTTGTATCTCGACGGGCGGCGGTGATTTTGTTCCCGAATATGAAAGCGTTTATGTCGAATACGTGGCGATTTTCGTCATGCTGATTGCTTGCGGAAATTTTTTGCTGTATCACCGCGTGATTTACACGTTGCTACCGCCGGCTGTTGAATTCAGCGAACTTTTCAAGACTCGCTTAAAAAATTACGGCTCGCGCCTCGGTCGGACGCTTTTAACCAATGCAAAAATTTTTTTCGCGAACGAAGAAATTAAAGTGCTCTACGTGACGATTTTTTTCGTGCTGATTGTCGTGACGATTCGGCAATTTTTGCACGGAATTTATTTCGACGGCACGGAAACTTTTCGCCGAACGCTGTTTCATATCGTTTCGTTCGTGTCGACGACAGGCATTTCGCTTGAAGGCACGGACAAAGCCATTCAAGACTTCGACAAACTTTTTATTTTTCTGATGGCGGCGACGGGCGGTTGTATCGGTTCGGTGACGGGCGGATTTAAAATTGTGCGCGTGCTGATTCTGTTCAAAATCACGGCGACGGAAATTCGCAAGATGTTGCACCCGAAAATGATGCCCGCAATTAAAATCGGCGATATTCCCGTCCCGATACAAACGGCCGGCAGAATTCTGGGATTTTTTTTCCTCTCGCTGGTGACGATGTTTATTTGCGCGGCGTTATTGAGTTTGTCGGGCAAAGAATTTTCGACGGCGGTATCGATGAGCGTGGCTTGTCTTACAAACGTCGGAAATTTGCCGGGACTGTGCGGCGCGGAAGATTTCCGAACGCTGTCGATTGTCGGGAAAATTTTTTGCATGATAATTTTGGTTGTCGGGCGGCTGGAAATTTTTGCGTTGCTGATAGCCGTTGCAAGCATAAGATTTAAACGCAAGAAAAGTAATTGGTAATTTGGAGTTGAGCAATGAACAAACGAATAGTTTCGGGCTTACTCGGCTATTTAACATTGTTTTGCGGCGCGGCAATGGTGCCCCCGTTCATTTTTGCGGCGTTTGAGCGCGAATTCAACGGCGCGGCGGCGTTTTTGCTGTCAATTTTTCTGTGTTTGGCGGCAACTTTTGAACTGGAGCGTTTCGGCGGACTTCAAGGCAAAGATAACGTCGGTATCCGCGAAGGAATTGCGATAACCGGACTCGGCTGGCTGTTGATTTCGTTTTTGGGACTCGTGCCGTATTTCGCGGGCGGTTGGCTCAACTTTTTGGACAGTCTGGTCGAATCGTTTTCGGGTTTCAGCGGTACGGGCGCGACTGTCATTAACGACGTGGAAATTTTGCCGCGAAGTATACTTTTATGGCGTTCGCTGACGAATTGGGTTGGCGGTCTCGGTATCGTGGTAATTTTCATGGCGATTTTGCCGCAATTCGGGCGCGGCGGAATGTACATTTTAAAAGCGGAGACAACCGGCCCGACAAAAGATCGTCAAATGCCCAGGATTCGCGATAACGCAAAGGCTTTGTTCATCGTTTACGTCACATTAACGACAATCTGCGCGGTTTGTTATTTTTTGTGCGGGCTGGACACGTTCACCGCAATTAATCACGCAATGACGACGATTGGCACGGGCGGTTTCGGTGTTTTTAACGGAACCGTCAACGAATACGGCAATTCTTACCTCGAATGGTGCATGGCGTTTTTCATGGTCGTATCAAGCGGCAGTTTTGCAATGTATGTCGTGGCGTTCCGCAAAGGTATCGGCGTAATTTGGCGAAATACGGAATTCCGAACGTATCTGACGATAATTTTTGTCGCAACGCTGGTTGTAAGCGTCGATTTGATTGTCGAAATGCAAACTTCAATCATGACGGCGATTCGGTCGGCGGCGTTTCACGTGGCAAGCTTGAGTTCGACAACGGGATTCGTTGCGCACGATTTCGACGCCTATCCGCCAATCTCGAAAGTTTTTTTGATGATGACGATGTTTCTCGGCGGTTGCGCAGGCTCGACGGCGGGCGGTTTGAAAGTTGCACGAATAATTTTGCTGTTTAAGTTCGTCGTACAGATTGTTCGCCAAAAACTTCACCCGAATTTAATTTCGCAAGTGAAATTGAGCGGACGCCCCGTCGACGAAGATATTGTGCACGGCGCGGCAAAATTTTTCTTCGCGGTTGTCATAATGGATATTTCTTTCGCGGCGGTGATGATGTTCGACGGGATTGACTTTGTGCACGCAATGAGCGTGAGCGTTTCGACAATGGCAAGCGTCGGCCCCGGCTTCGGGCTTGCGGGCGCGACAAGTACTTATGCGTTGCTGCCGAGTTTAAGCAAATTGTTCGCGTGCGTGTTTATGTTTTTGAGCCGTCTGGAAATTTTCACCGTGCTGGTACTTTTAAGCCCGTCATTTTGGAATCAATCAAAGAACTGGTAAGCAATTCAACCCGATTTTTACAAAGAAAAAATCCCCAACGTTTTAAACGTCGGGGAAATTTTTTTCACTTGTATAATTTTTATCCTCCATAAAACCTTATAAATTCAGCACATTGGTTTATTAATGTCTGCGTATTGTCTGCATTAGTGCTTTGTCTGCAGAATTTTATCAAAAATCTCAGCGGTATCTTCCTGTAATTTCTGCGTGTTGTGCGTGTAAAGATTTTGGGTGATGTTGACATTCGCATGCCCGAGACGACCTGCAACGCCAGTGGGAGCAGCACCATTTTCTATCAGCTGTGTGGCGTGCGTGTGCCGGAATGAATGCGCGTTTAATCCTTCGCGCTTCAACATCCGAGCGAAACGGTTTTTTAAAATCATTTGACCGTCATCACATGTACAAATCAACGAGACTTTTTCACTGTCGGGCGCGGGCAAGCTTTTCGACCGTCTCTCGATATGCCCGTCAACTTCGCGGTAAATGTATACGTAACCGGCACCAATTAACTTTTCGTTTTCTGATTGTTGAAGTTGCCAACGTTTGAGTTCACCGAGTAAAAAATCACCGACTACAACGTAGCGATTGCTTGATTCGGTTTTGAGCGTGGTGAAGAAAAACCCGCGTTTGGCAATGTAAATTATCTGCCGATGAAGATTAATTCGTTTCGATATGAAATCAATATCACTCCACGACAAACCCAGAACTTCGCTGATACGTGCGCCGGTATGATACAACAGCAACAGCGGGATATAAAACGGCGTGCCGAACGGATATTTTTCGAGGAGCGCGGTAAATCGTTCGGGCTTGATTATCGTGCGTTTGACGATATTTTTCGGTGCGTTTTTCGGAAGTTCGATATATGCGGCGGGATTGGACGAAATAAGTTGTGTCGGATAAACTGCGTATTTTAAGGCGGAGAAAATCAGTGTGTGTGTGTTAGTTAAAGTGCCTCGCGATAAACCTCTTTGTAAAAGTTTTCTGTACCATGCGTCGACCATTGCCGGTGTTAATTCTTGAACTTTCACATTGCCCAAATACGGGATTATTTGACTATTGAAATGTGATTGATAGGTTTGCATTGTATTTGGTTTAACTCTCAGTGCGACGACATTATCAAGCCACGCGGTCATAAAGTCTTTCAGCGTTATCTTTTCGCTGGTAATGCCAATGTTGCCGTGCAGATAATCGTTGTAAGCCGCCACGCCCGCCTTGTATGCCGCGTCTTTCGTTGCAAAACCGCCTTTTTCCACGACCTTGCGCTTTCCGTCGGCGGTCTTGCCTGCCTCAAAAATATAGCTG
>JAFWFO010000050.1 GCA_017515635.1 Selenomonadaceae bacterium | reverse complement strand
TGCGTCTGCGGTTGATTCTGATTCTGCGGGAAGTTTTGTTGAGCTTGCGGCTGATTCTGTCCTTGCGGCAAGTTTTGTTGAGCTTGCGGTTGATTCTGATTCTGCGGGAAGTTTTGTTGAGCTTGCGGCTGATTCTGATTCTGCGGGAAATTTTGCTGAGCTTGCGCCTGACTTTGATTCGGCTGATAATTTTGCTGAGCCTGCGGCTGATTCTGATTCGGCTGATAATTTTGCTGAGCCTGCGGCTGATTTTGTCCCTGCGGGAAATTCTGTTGAGCTTGCGGTTGACTTTGATTCTGCGGGAAATTTTGCTGAGCCTGCGGCTGATTCTGATTCTGCGGCAAATTTTGTTGAGCTTGCGGCTGATTCTGATTCTGCGGGAAGTTTTGTTGAGCTTGCGGCTGATTCTGATTCTGCGGCAAATTTTGTTGAGCTTGCGGCTGATTCTGTCCCTGCGGCAAATTTTGTTGAGCTTGAGGTTGACTTTGATTCGGCTGATAATTTTGTTGAGCTTGCGGCTGATTCTGATTCTGCGGCAAATTTTGTTGAGCTTGCGGTTGATTTTGTCCCTGCGGGAAATTCTGTTGAGCTTGAGGTTGATTCTGATTCTGCGGCAAATTTTGTTGAGCTTGCGGCTGATTCTGTCCCTGTGGCAAATTTTGCTGAGCTTGCGGCTGATTCTGTCCTTGCGGCAAGTTTTGTTGAGCTTGCGGTTGATTTTGTCCCTGCGGCAAATTCTGTTGAGCTTGCGGTTGTTGCTGTCCTTGTGTAGGCGTGTTAAAACGTCCGCCGAAATTTTTGAACATCGACTCTAAAAATCTGCGCGTCGCCGATTGCTGTTGCGGACGTTGTTGCTGTGCTTGCTCCTGTTCCTGCGGTTGTTGCTGAGCTTGCTCCTGTTGCGGCTGAGTTTCGGCGTCGACGGAGGGGCGCGGCATGAAATATCGCACGAGCTGTTTTAAAAATTGCATTCCTTCCGACGGCGGTTCTTGCTGTTGTTGCGGCATGGTCATTCGTGCGAGCTGTGCCAACATTTCGTACAGAGCCTGCGGAAGTTGTTCGGCGGTTTTCGCGTCGACGAGTTCAAAGGCCGCCTTCGACATCAACACCGGTTCAAATGCTTCGCCGCCATCTTCCGACACGACTAAATTTTTTAACTGCGACAACAAAATTTGAGTTTCGTCGCTAAGTTCCATTGAATAACCTTTTTCGGCAAGCGCACCGATTTGCAAAAGCATTCGCGAAAACAACATCAGCTGATCCGTCGAGAAACGTTGACTTTCAACCGTGGAGCCGATTCCTTTGGAAAGTGTCGCCTCCATTGAAAACGACTGTTGCAAAATGTTTTTGACTACGTCGCCGACTTCTGCCGGCATTTTTTGTATGCCGAATTTTTCTTGTGCGCCGATTTTGCTGAGCGTGCCCGTCAAGTCTTGAATTGCCGTTTTAAGTGATACGTTCGTCTGCGGCCGAAAACCGCCCGAAGATGTGCCGTCGTCGCGCCGCCGTACTCCGCTTATTTCGTCGGTTGGTCGTTGCCTGTCTATCGGTCGTATGCCCGTCGCGTTTGAGTCTATAAGTGGCATTTAAATTTCAGCTCCCTTCGATTCGTTTCGGACATTATACAACAATGTTCGATTTTTTTTCGGGTGAACTTTAATTTGTCTTGTCGCGGCGAATTGACTTGTGATATAATCTGTCTGAAATTTTTGTTTATCTGTTTGAGAGGAGTGTTTTCATCATGAAGCTGACCAAGTTGTTCAAACGGGTCGCAACGGCTCTTTGTGCCGTGGCTTTGGCGGTCGGCGTCGCGGGTTGCGGCGGCGGTGCGGACAAGGAGCAATTCATCAACATCGCCACGGGCGGCACGGCCGGCACGTACTACCCGATTGGCGGCGCGATTGCCGAAGTCCTCAACAAAAACGGCATGAACGCAAGCGCACAGTCGACAGGCGCATCCGTCGCCAACATCAACATGCTCAAGGACAAACAAGTTGAGCTCGCAATCGTTCAAAACGATATTACTTATTACGCGGTCAACGGCAAAGAAATGTTCGAGGAAGGCGGCAAGATTGAAAACCTCTTTGGTATCGCCTCGCTGTATCCCGAAACTTGCCAATTCGTTGTTACTGAAGATTCCGGCATTAAAAGCATAAACGACTTAAGGGGCAAACGCGTCGCGGTCGGTGCTGCCGGTTCCGGTGCAGAGGCCAACGCCCGCCAAATCCTTGAAGCTTACGGAATCACCTACAACGACATTGACGAACAATTTCTGTCGTTTGCCGAAGGTGCTTACGCGCTCAAAGACGGCACAGTTGACGCCGCGTTCTTGACTGCGGGTTATCCCACGGCTTCCGTGCAAGATATTTCTTCGCAGAAAAAAATTCGTCTCCTGCCGATTGACGACGAACACATCAAAAACCTTGCCGAAAAATATCCGTTCTACACCAAGACAGTTGTCCCCGCCGGCACGTACCAGGGATTTGACGAAGAAATTACTTCCGTCAGCGTCATGGCAATTCTCGTCGCCAACGACAAAATCGATGCGGCTCTCGGCGAAAAATTGACCAAAGCGATTTTTGATAACGTCGACAAAATCGTGGCGGCTCATGCGGCAGGCAAAAACATCAACAAAGACAATGCAAGCAAAGGGCTCGACTTCATCAAGATGAACGAAGGCGCGGCGAAAGTCCTCAAATAATCCTTGCCAAAAATTTTTTCGGTTGATATAATCTGTTCGGATAATAACAGATTTGAGATCGTCCACGTGTTATCACCGGCGCAAAAAAATCCCCCAAGCTCGGTCAGGCAAACCGATTTGGGGGATTGCGTCAAGAAGGCGCAAGTTTTGGCTCAGTCACCATCCTTGAAAAACTTTTTGAGCCAATCGTAGACAAAGAGCGAAGCAACATTGCCCACAATTATTTCTAAAATGACGATCAGATCGTCCACGATTATCACCCCCTTTCCGTTAATAACTTCAGGGTCGGGTGGTAACGCGGACGATTTTATCATTCGCGACAAATTTAATCAAGGCGGGTCGCACGGTGCGGCTCGTCGATTTTTTTGCAACGGAGGTTTGTTAATGGAAAAATTTATCGTGACGACCGGTCGCAAAGCCGATTCGGAAATTGAACGGCTTGCGGAAGAAATTTCTTCAAGACTCGGCGGCAAATTTGTCAAACGCGAAGATTTTTCGTTCGACAAGCTGAAAAAAATTCACGGCGTCGAAAATATTTTACTCGTCAAGAAAAATTCGTTGAGCGTCATAAATTCGGCGGGCGAATTATTTTTTCACCCGAACACGGCGCACCTGCGAATAAAAAATCTGCGCGAAGGCAACGGCGACAGACTTGTTGACGCGCTGAAAATTTCCGCAGGCTCAAAAATTCTCGATTGCACGCTTGGATTAGGTTCCGACGCCATTGTTTCAAGTTTCGTCGCGGGCTCGACGGGCAAAGTTGTCGCGCTCGAAATTAATCCGCTTATCGCCGAAATTGTTCGCCACGGCTTGAAAAATTTTTCCGAAGACAGCCCGCACATTTTGGAGGCAATGCGCCGAATCGAAGTCATCAACATCGCCGCAGAAAATTTTTTGCCGACATGTGCGGAAAATTCTTTCGACGCGGTTTACTTTGATCCGATGTTTCGTCGCCCCGTCCAAAAAAGTTCGGGAATTAATCCGTTGCGCCCGCTCGCCGAAAAAAATCCGTTGACGCCCGAAATTGTTCGTGAAGCTTGTCGCGTCGCAAAATTCCGCGTCGTCATGAAGGAACATTCGGGCAGTCCGGAATTCGCTCGGCTCGGTTTTAAAATCATCACCGACAGCGGCAAATACAGTTCCGTTTCGTTCGGCGTAATTGAAAAGTGATTCGTTGACGCGAAAAGTGATTGACTTTTGTCATTGACTTTGATTGTCAATGCGGGTAAAATGCGCCGAAAAACTTTTTATGGAGGTATCAAATGCTCGACAAAGAAATTTTACAATACAAAGTCGGCGGCTTGCTTTACATGCCGGCATTCCAAAAAAACTTCGTTCAAAATCTTTCGCAAGACAAGCTGCCGCAATTAACTTCGGTGGCTTTTTGTTTGGAAGATTCGATTTCAGACGATTCTGTCGACGAAGCGGAAAAATCCCTCGAAAAAATTTTGATTGAACTTGAATCACTCGAAAGAGAATTGCCGCTGATTTTCGTGCGCATTCGTTCGCCGCGTCATCTGGAAATTTTCCATGAAAAAATCGGCTCGCGCTCGAAAGTTTTGACGGGTTATATATTGCCGAAATTCGACATGAGCAACGGCACGGAATTTATTAATGTCGCCCGCCAAACGGGGCGTTTCGTCATGCCCACGCTCGAAAGTAAACGCGTTGCAAGCATTGCAACAAGACGCACGGAACTTTTGTCGATGAAACAACTGCTCGACGAATCAAAAGACATGGTGCTTAATGTGCGCGTCGGCGTCAACGATTTTTGCAATCTGTACGGTTTGCGCCGCAACATGAATCAAACCGTTTACGACCTGTGCATTATCCGCGACATCTTGAGCGACATTCTGAACGTTTTCTCTCGCGACTATGCCGTTTCGGGCGCGGTTTGGAATTATTTCAACGGTCACAACAACGGCGCGTGGGCGGTCGGCTTGAAACGCGAACTTGAACTTGACGTTGCGAACGGCTTTGTCGGAAAAACTTCGATTCATCCCGCGCAGTTGCCGTTTATCTTCGATTCAATGAAGGTTTCCAAAAACGATTTGGACGACGCCAATCAGCTTTTGAATTGGAAATCGGGCACGCATGGCGTCATGAAGAGCGTCGACGGCTCGCGCATGAACGAAATTAAATGTCACCTGCATTGGGCACGGAAAATTAAAATTCTCAGCGAAATTTACGGGGTGCGCGATGAAAAATTATTCTGAAGCTGACGTTTTGCGCGTTGCCAAACGTTTCAAAAACACGCGGCGAAATTATTTGCTCGTCAACCCGTTGCAGGGCAAACACCTGCCGACAAGCCCGAAATCCGCGCTCGACATGATGAACGCACTTGGTCAACGCGTCGCACAAAAATTTTCGGCGGCAAGATTGGTTATCGGCTTCGCTGAAACTGCAACGGCTATCGGCGCGGTCGTCGCGAAAAATTTGTCGGACGATTGTTTTTATCTGCAGACGACACGCGAAAATTTTTCGGGAACTTTCGTGGAGTTTTTGGAAGAACACAGCCACGCGCCCGAACAAAAACTTTTCGCCGAAAATTTGTCGGAGCTGATTGAACACACGCCCGAAATAATTTTCGTCGACGATGAACTTTCGACGGGCAAAACTTTGCTAAATATCGTTCGTCAACTCAAAAGTAATTTCCCCGCGTTGACCGGCAAAAAAATCTGCGCGGCGTCGATAATCAATCGCCTGTCCGAAGAAAATCTTGCGGCTTTGGCGAACGAAAATATTTCCTGCGAATTTCTGGTTAAACTTCCGCAAACCGCTTTCGACGTGGAAAAATTTTCCGTCACGGCGGCAAGCGAAGTTCAGCCCGTCAACAAAAATTTTTCGTCGCACGAAATGAAATTTGCCGTTGACCCGCGTAAAGGCGTCAAAATCGGCGAGTACTTCAAGCAATGCGATTCGGCGGGAAATTTCGTTGTCGATTTGATTCGTCGCGAAAATATTTCCGGCGAAATTTTGATTCTCGGCACCGAAGAATTCATGTTGCCCGCGATTGTTGCAGGAAGTCAACTTGAGTCGGAAAATTTTTCGGTAGTCACGCATTCCACGACCCGCAGCCCGATTGGCATTTGCAACGACGAAAATTATCCGATTCGCGCAGGTTTCAAACTCCGCAGTTTCTACGACGAAAATCGCACGACGTTTATTTATAACCTGAAACATTACGACGCGGCGATTATCATGACGAATTCGGAAAATTTGTCGACGGGACTTGCAGATTTAATTTCCGCGCTGAACGTTGAAAAAATTTTCGTGGTGAGGTGCTGAAATGTTCGGGACGTACAAACCTGAAGACGTGACAATTTTGCTCAAAGACATCACGGGGCTTGTCAAACCGCTGGGCACCCGCGAACGTGAAGCGCAAATCCAGGCGGGACGACATTATTGCGAAATGTTGCCGATTGAATACGAGCCGACCGAAAAATATTTGCAAGCTTACTTCGACGCGCTAAGAAGCTACGCGAAAATCACCGCCGCCGCCGTCAAAAGCGTTGCCGAAAAAATTTTCCGCGACAAAGGCGACAAAATCGCGTTGGTTTCTTTGGCACGAGCCGGCACGCCGATCGGAATTTTGATTAAGCACTTTCTGGAGCGAAATTTTCCGTGCAAAGTTGCTCACTACACGATTTCGATTATTCGCGGCGTCGGCATTGATAAAAACGCCGTGAAATTTATTTTGGCGCGTCACAATCCCGCAGAAATTCAATTCGTCGACGGCTGGACGGGCAAAGGCGCAATTCAACGCGAATTGACTGCCGCAATGAAAGATTTTCCCGAAATTGACGCGGGACTTGCCGTGTTGAGCGACCCTGCCGGCGTTGCCGAAAAATGCGGCACTCACGAAGATTTTTTAATCGCAAGTTCCTGCCTGAATTCGACTGTCAGCGGACTTTTGAGCCGAACTTTTTTGCGGCGCGACATTATCGGCGAAAATGACTTTCACGGCGCGGCTTTTTATCGCGAACTTGTCGACAAAGATTTGACGTATCAATTCATCGACACAATCGAACAAAATTTTGACGACGCGCCCGAAATAAAAATTTCCGCCGTCGACACGGACAGCGACGAAGTCAAAAAAATTGCCGCCGAATTCAAAATCGACGACATAAATTTAATCAAGCCGAGTATCGGCGAGGCGACGCGGGTTTTACTTCGCCGCGTGCCGTGGAAAGTTTTGGTTCACAGTTTGCACGACGAAAATTTGACGCACTTGTATCAGCTGGCGCGTGAAAAAAATGTGCCGCTCGAAGTTTATCCGCTGAAAAATTACAAGGCGTGCGGACTGATTCGGAAGTTGGCGGACACTTGACATGAAAATTTTATTTGCGTGCGACTTGGACGGGACGTTGATTCATTCGCACAAAATCAGACGCGACGGCGACATTTGCGTCGAACTTTACGACGGGCACGAACAAAGTTTCATTTCGCCGCGTGCACTCGACTTGCTCAAAAAAATTTCCGCGCAGATTATTTTCGTGCCGATAACGACGCGTTCAATCGCCCAATACCATAGAATTTTTTGGACGGAAGATTTTTCGCCGAAAGTTGCGGTTGTCGCGAACGGCAGTTACATTTTGGTCGGTGAACGTTGCGAAAATTTCCTGCGTGAAATCGTTGACGAAAAAATTTCCGCTGAGCTTGAAAATTTGCGCGAAAAATATTCGACCGATGACAGATTCGACATTTGCCGCATTGTCGACGAAAGTTTTTTGTTCCTGCGTTGTCGAGACGATTTGGACGCGGAAAAAATTTCTTTCGACACGAAATTTATCGCTCAACACACGGGCAAAAAAATTTATCTGTTTCCGGACGGGCTGAACAAAGGCGCGGCGTTGAAAAAATTGGCGGAAAAATTTTCTCCCGACAAAATTTTTTGTGCGGGCGACAGCGAAATTGATTTGCCGATGCTTGAGCTTGCCGACGTTGCATTTTTCCCGAAAAAATTCGGCGGAAAAAATTTCGTGACGTGTTCAAGTGCGCCGACTTTTGCCGAAGAATTTTTGCAACAAATTTCGGAGCAATTATTATGGTTGAAATGATTTTGATTTGCTTCGGCGGCATTGGCGTTTTGCTGGGCGTCTACGCGCTTTTCAAAATTCTGACGACTGCGCGAAAACAAATTCTTGAGACGGTTGACGGCGATTTTTTTGCATATCTGTCGCTGATTGCGTGGTTGCTGACTCTTATCGCGGTGTCCGGCTTTTGGATTTTCAGCGCTATCGATTTCGAGGCGGCAAGAAGTTTCAGGCGGTATCTTCACAGCTTCGCGGAAACGTATTTGTTTGAAGGCGCGCTCTGTCTGTTGCTCACTTACGGATTTGCGAAAATTAATCCCGAAAAATTAAACGGGCGCGGGCAAATGAGCGACGGCAAAAGAACTCTCGTTATCGTGGCGGGAATTGCTTTCGGATTGCTCGCCATCTTTTTGGGCTTGAAAAAAATTTTCGGCGATTGACGCATAAAAAATACCCTCGACGTTTGCCGAGGGTGTTTTATTTTTTCAAGTTGATTTTGAGTTCGACGGTAAATTTTGTACCTTCGCCGAGCCGCGACGCCACGGAAATTTTCCCGTCGTGAAGTTTGACAATTTCGGAGGCAATCGCCAATCCCAAACCGTTGCCGCCCATTTCACGGGAACGGGCTTTGTCGACGCGATAAAACCTCTCGAAAACTTTGCCCAAATCTTCTTCGGCGATACCGATACCGCTGTCCGCGACGGAAAAAACGGCTTTTGATTCATCCGCGCTCTCGAAACGCACGAGCACCGAGCCGCCCGACGAAGTATATTTAATCGCGTTGTCGACCAAAATTATCGCGAGCTGTTTGATTTTCTGTTCGTCGCAGTTGACGAAAACCGTCCTATACTCTTCGCCGAGCAGTAGAATATTTTTCTTTTCGGCAATCGGTTTCATCATGCGCACGACCTGTTCAAGAATTTCCGTCAAGTCGACGCGTTGAATTTTGACTTTAAGCGCGTTGTTGTCGGAGCGGGCGACCATTAACAAATCGCTGACCAAATCCGTCATCTTTTTGACTTCGGATTTTAAATCTTCAAGCACCTGACGCAAAAACGGATTTTGAATTGACGGATCTGCAAGCAACAAATCCGCCGACGCCATGACGACGGCAAGCGGTGTTCGCAATTCGTGGGACGCGTCCGCCGCGAATTGTTTCTGCTTTTCGTAAGCTTCTTTGATTGGAATGAGCGTGCGTCCCGCCATGTAGTAGCCGATTCCCGACGCGATTAACAATGCAACGCCGCCCAAAAAAACTTGCGCGTAAGTTGCTTTTTCGAGACCGGAATAAAGCGCGGTAACATCTTTGCCGACGAAAATTGTTTGTTCGCCCGAATCCGCCGAAATTTTTTTTGAAGTCATCATCACGGTATTGAGTTGCCCGACTTCGTTCGAGTGGCGAAAAACTTCAACGTCGCCTTCGTCAATTTTCCAATCTTCGATAACGCCCAAAACAAATTGCTCAATGCGGAAAGTTGCGCGCTCAAAACGAACAAGTTCCCCGTCCGCGTTGAAAATGTAATAAAACAATCTGTCGTTCGCGGCCTTGAAGTAACGATTTTCGTCGACGGCGGCATTCGGATTTTGCAAGTAAAACATTTGCACTTCGGCAACGCCTTCCGCCGCGTCGGAAAGTTCCTGCGCCTGTTCGGAAAACATTGACCAATTCATTGCCATATGCACGACGAAAATTATCACCGCGAGGAACAGGCACATTATCAGCGCGTAAGCGAAGGCGAGTTGGCGACGACTGCGCCCGAAAATTTCCATTGCTCAGCAGCCCTCAAGCTTCGAGTCGGTAACCAATCCCGCGCACGGTTTTTATCGCGATTGAGCCGTCGACTTCCATCAATTTTTTGCGCAAAATTTTCATGTAAGAATCAATGTTGTTGCTTGTGATGTCGCGTTCAAGTCCCCAAATTCGATCAAGAATAATGTCACGCGGAACGACGACGCCCAAATTTTGCGCAAGCAAGTCAAAGATTTGGAATTCACGCGGCGACAACTGAATAACTTGCTCTTTGCATTTTAAAACTTTCGTCGTGCGGTTCAACGTGAATTCGCCGATCTCAACGACTTCCTGCTGAATTTTTTGCGTGGAACGTCTTGCCAGTGCGCGCAGTCTTGCCAAAAGTTCATTAAATTCAAACGGCTTGACAAGATAATCATCTGCGCCCGCGTCCAAACCCATAACGCGATCTTCGACGGTGTCTTTTGCCGTGAGCATGAGAATCGCCCGTTCGTAGCCCGCTTCGCGCAGTTGTCGGCAGGCGTCAAGACCGGAAACGTTGGGCATCATCCAATCCAAAATCAAAATGTCGTACTCCGAATACATTGCGTACTCGAAAATGTCCGCGCCGTTGGTTATCCACTCGACGCTGAATTTATTTTGAGCCAGCATGTACTCGACCAGTTTGCCAAGGCGGCTGTCGTCCTCGGCGAGCAAAATTCTTGTCATGTAAATCGCTCCCGAAAAAGTTTTGTTTGCGAAGATTATAGCAGGTATTTTTCATTTGCACAAAAAATTTTCCGCGCCGTGAAGGAAAAATTTCATTTCCGTCGAACAACTTTTGTTGAACAACGTTAGAAAAATGAATAGGGGGTGGCTTCCGAATTCGGGAGTCATTTTTTCGTAGAAATTTTTTGGAGGTCGATTTAATGTCAACACAAATGCAACTTGCCCGTGAAGGAAAAATTTCTGACGCAATGAAAATCGTCGCGGCTGATGAAAAAATTCCCGTCGAAAAAATTCGTGAAGGTGTCGCTTGCGGAACGATTGCCATTTGCGCGAACTTCAATCACAAAAATTTAAAACCGTGCGGCGTCGGCGCGGGACTTCGCACGAAAGTCAACGCGAATATCGGCACGTCAAGCACTTTCCCCGACATTGAGCCGGAACTTTTGAAACTCGACGAGGCAATTCGTTGCGGCGCGGATTCCGTCATGGACTTGAGCACGGGCAACAATATCGACGTTTCGCGGCAAAAAATTATTGAACGCTCAACGGTGATGGTCGGCACGGTTCCGATTTATCAGGCGACGGTTGACGCGATAAAAAATCACGGCGCGATTGTCGCAATGACCGAAGAAGATTTACTCAAGGCGATTGAAACTCAGGCAAAAGACGGCGCAGATTTTATGACGTTGCATTGTGGCGTTACGCGTGCGGCGATTGAAAAACTTCGGACGCAACAACGCGAGATGGACATCGTCAGTCGCGGCGGCAGTTTTATCGCGGGCTGGATTCTTCACAACGAGCGCGAAAATCCGCTGTATGAACGTTACGACGACATTTTGGACATCTGCGCGAAATATGACGTGACAATCAGTTTGGGCGACGGAATGCGCCCCGGTTGCATTGCGGACGCCACCGACAGAGCGCAACTTACCGAGCTGATAACTTTGGGCGATTTGGTTGACCGTGCGTGGCGGCGCGGCGTTCAAGTCATGGTTGAAGGCCCCGGCCACGTGCCTTACGACCAGATTGCGGCGAACATGCAACTTGAAAAAAGAATTTGTCGAAACGCTCCGTTTTACGTCCTCGGCCCGCTCGTCACGGACATTGCGCCGGGTTACGATCACATCACTGCGGCTATCGGCGGAACTTTGGCGGCGGTGAGCGGCGCGGATTTTTTGTGTTACGTCACGCCCGCCGAACATCTTTGCCTGCCGACGATTGAGGACGTGCACGACGGAGTTATCGTGTCGAGAATTGCCGCACATGCCGCCGATTTGGTTAAAGGCGTCAACGGTGCCCGCGATTGGGATTTGCAGATGGCTCGTGCCCGAAAAGTTTTGGATTGGGACGAACAGTTGAAACTTGCGATTGATCCCGAACTTGCCCGAAAAAAACGCGGCGCACGTAACAAAGTCGGCGAAGAAGCCTGCAGTATGTGCGGCGATTATTGTGCGGTGAAAATCGTCGGGAAATATTTTGATTCGCCTGTCTATCCGTGCGGTGACTGAAACTTTTGCGCGCAGAAAAATTTTTTCGTCGGCTATTACGTCACGCCGTTGACTGTGATAAAATTCGTTCGCAGTGAAAATTTTTTGGAGGTGTTTTGTATGGCGTTCCCGAAAAATTTCTTATGGGGCGGAGCGGTTGCGGCTCACCAACTCGAAGGCGGTTACCGTGAAGGCGGCAAAGGTTTGAGCGTGGCGGATGTTTTAACGGCGGGTGCTCATGGCGTGCCGCGTGAAATTACCGACGGCGTTGTCGAAGGGAAAAATTATCCGAATCATGACGGAATTGATTTCTATCACCGTTTCCGCGACGACGTGAAACTTTTCGCCGAACTGGGCTTTAAATGTTTCCGCACGTCGATTGCGTGGACGCGCATTTTCCCGAACGGCGACGAGACCGAACCGAATGAAGCCGGCTTGAAATTTTACGACGAACTTTTTGACGAGTTGTTGAAAAATAACATTGAGCCCGTCATTACACTGAGTCATTTTGAAATGCCGTTGCATTTGGCGAAAGAATACGGCGGCTGGACGAATCGCAAAGTCATTGACTTTTTCGTTCGCTACGCCGAAGCCGTCATGCGCCGCTACAAGGACAAAGTCAAATATTGGATGACGTTCAACGAAATTAACAATCAAGCTTGCGTCGACAATGACTTTTTCGGCTGGACGAATTCGGGCGTCAAATTCACCGAGTGCGAAAATCCTCAAGCCGCAATGTATCAGTCCGCGCACAATCAATTCGTGGCGAGCGCGCTTGCCGTGAAAAAAGGTCACGAAATTAATCCCGCGTTCAAAATCGGTTGCATGGTCGCTTGGATTCCGTGCTATCCGTATTCGTGCAACCCCGACGACATGATAACTTCGGTTGAGGAACTTCACGACAAAACTTATTTCGCCGACGTGCAAGTTCGCGGACATTATCCCGCCTACGCGAAGAAAATTTGGGAGCGCACGAATTCCGCGCCGAAAATTGAACCCGGCGACGAAAAAATTCTTGCGGAAGGCACCGTCGATTATATCGGTTTCAGCTACTACATGAGCCAAACCGTCAAGGCGGATGCCGTTAATACTGAACATCAATACGGGCAGTCGGAGCACACGGTTGCGAATCCTTATATCAAAGTCAGCGATTGGAACTGGTCGATTGATCCCGTCGGTTTGCGCTACACTTTGGCGACGCTGTACGAACGCTACGAAATTCCGCTGTTCATCGTCGAAAACGGTTTCGGCGCGATTGACGTGAAAGAGGCGGACGGCTCGGTTAATGACGCTTACCGAATCGATTATCTGCGCGCACACATTGCCGAAGTCAAAAAGGCTGTCGAAATTGACGGCGTCGACTTAATCGGCTATACGCCTTGGGGTTGCATCGATTTGGTTTCCGCGACGACGGGCGAAATGAAAAAACGCTACGGATTTATTTACGTCGACAAAAACAACGACGGTAGCGGCACTTTGGCGCGGAGCAAAAAACTTTCGTTTGACTGGTACAAAAAAGTTATCGCGTCGAACGGCGAAGACCTTGGATAAAAATTTTCACGCACGGAAAAATTTTTTCTCGTCGAATAATCGGCGGGAAATTTTTTTTGCAATTCGGCGGGACGTTGGCTATAATGATTCTGAAAAGTTTTTGAAAAAAGGAGTGAGACTTTTGCCGACAGGAAGAATTCTCGACTTGGCAGCGAAGTCGCCGGAAATATACGAAAACGACATGCCCGCCGCGCTGATTTATTTCGGGGAGCGTGCACCCGTCAACGATTGGCAGGAATTATTTTTCGTCGCCATCAAATGTTTGTATCTCGAATTCCCCGACACAATCAGCAGTCTTTGCAGTACCGATTCGACGCGCACGCTTTTTTTGCGCACGAACACAATCGCCATGAAACGCCCGAAAAAAATTGCGCCGATAATTTACCTGGAGACAGACCGCACGCCTCAACAAATCGTCAAGGCGATAAAAATTGTCTTCAGCCGCGCAAACATTCATCGAATCAACATGCAGATCGAAGTTTATTCGCCTGAAGTTTATTCGCCGCCCGTTGTGGAGTATCAGCAGGAAAATTTTTACCCTCAAGAAAATGTTTACTCGCCGCCGCCCGTTGAACAAAGAAATTTTTACACGTTGCCGGCGGAAAATTATCCCGCGCCGAAACGTCCGCGAAATCAAAAACCCGTCCTGCATTTGAATCAGACGATTGAAGAAATGCTCGCCACACTCGACGAAATGGAAACCGCGATGCCGCAAAAAAATTCGCGAGTCGTCTTGCCGCACGCCGCGCCCGTCGGGAAACGTGAGCCGCAAATTTTCGGCAATCTGTTTTTCATGCTCGAAGGAATGCGCCACGGCCCTTTCGACAACGAAAAAAGTCGTTACGTCGCGTTGATGCAGTGTCTTGCCGAACTTTACCCGTATCAGATTTTGAAGGAAGCCGGTCACCACATTAACAGTATGCACCGCTTGACGCTCATGAAGGGCGGCAGTTATCTTTACTTCCGCGAACCCGTCGAACTGCCCAATAACATGTTCCTCGACAAAGATTTTCCCGACAGAGTTCTAGTCGAAAACGAAAGATATTTTCTCGAACGTTGCGGCTTGTATTTTGAAAATGTAATGTTCAGCGCGTGACGTAGAAAAAATTTTTTTGGTTAAACGCTTGCTTGCAGTCAACTCGATAACTTATAATTAAGCTGAAATTTTTCAGGGGGCGTTGACCATGAAAATCACACGCAGAAATTTCGTTAAACTCGCAGGGATTGCGGGACTCGTCGGAATTACAGGCGTTCTTACGGGCTGCGGAAACAAGACGACGACCACCCAAATCCAACAAAATACTGCCGAGGCTGAAAGGATTCCGCCCGAATCAAAAGCGAAAGTTTATTTCTCGAAAAAGATAGATGCGGAACATCTTATTAAGCTGTACGAAAAAATTAATGCCGAAATAACGGGCAGGGTAGCAATTAAAGTTCACACGGGCGAACCGAACGGGCCGAACATTTTGCCACCCGCAATGGTACAAAAATTTCAAGCTACAATTCCCGATTCGGCGATTATCGAAACGAACACGCTTTACGAAGGCGCACGTTCCACGACCAAAAAACATCGCAAGACGTTGAAAACAAACGGCTGGACTTTTTGCGACGTGGACATCATCGACGAAGAGGGCGATACTCCTTTCCCCGTCAGCAAGGGTTTTCATTTGAGCGAAGTGGCCGTTGGTTCACATTTGCCGAAGTACGATTCGATTGTTGTTTTGTCGCATTTCAAAGGCCACGCAATGGGCGGCTTCGGCGGCGCGCTGAAAAATATCGCTATGGGTTGTGCTTCCGCTCCGAAAGGTAAACGACAAGTTCACGGGATTGAAGATACGGGTAATTGGATTTCCGGCGCAACTTTCATGGAATATCTTGCGGACAGCGGCAAGGCGATTTGCGATTATTTCGGCAATCAAATTGTGTTTATCAATGTCCTGCAACGGTTAAGTGTTGACTGCGATTGTGCCGGAACGGGAGCCGCCGCGCCCAAATTGCCCGACCTCGGAATTCTTGCGTCGACAGACATTCTTGCCGTTGAACAAGCTTCCGTCGACATGATTTACAATTTCTCTGACGACAGGAAAAAATTTTTAGTCGAGCGCATCGAAAGTCGTTCGGGCTTGCGTCAGCTTACGGCGATGGCAGAACACAAAATGGGCACGACGAATTACGAACTCATAACCGTCGATTAATTTGTTCGGTAAATTTTAAAGCCTGCAACGGCGGGCTTGTTTTTGTCGGCTATGTCTAATACCAATTTCAAGTTTTAAGCAACAATCGCGGGCGAAAAATTTTTATCAAGCTCCGCGATTTTTTTTGTGCTTTTGAAAGATACCTGCTATAATCTGCGTTATAACTTACCATAAAGGAGGAGTTTTGATGTTGACGATTGCACGGCTCCAAGAACTCGGAGTCAATACTAAGGACGGTTTAAGTCGTTGCCTGGGCAATGAAAAATTTTATTTCCGAATGATCGGCATGGGTTTAAAAAATGACGCGTTCGAGAAATTGGACAAGGCACTTGCGGACGGAAATTTCGACGAGGCTTTTGAACATTCCCACGCACTTAAAGGCGTCGTCGGAAATTTGGCGTTGACTCCGATTTATAATCCGCTGTCCGAAATGACGGAAATGCTCCGCTCCAAAAAGGACGCCGATTACGTCACGATATACAAACCGATAAAGGAAATGCGCGACAAACTGGTTGCCGAACTTTGAGGACTGGTTTCAATGCTTGATTTCAAACCGAGTTTTTACGAAAAAATTTTCGCGTCACTTGACAACAACACAGTTTTAATGCGCATCGAAGATGACGGAAATTTTTTCTCCGTGTGGTGTTCGCGTGAATTCGCCGAAATGATGGAGTGCACGCCCGAAGAATATATCGCCGCCGGACGAGAAAATTCGCTTGATAGAATTCATCACGACGACCGCGCTGAAGTCGAATATCTTTCACGCAACAAAGTCACTCGCGCAGGCAAAAATAATTTGACGATACGCAGTCGCACGCTCAAAGGCAATCGGATTTGGATAAACGTCCATTATGCCTTCGTCACCGAAGACGGCGTCTGTTACGCTTATTGCAACTGTTTCGACGTGACGAAAATCAAACGGGACGAACAACGCGCAAAAAATCTTTACGAGGGAATGCGTATCGAGCTGGAAAATCTTTCGGGACAAACGCTTTTGTCGCTTCGCATGAATTTGACGCGAAACATTATCGAAGACTGTCGCGGCAGTGAATTGGGCGATAACGACCTGCGCGGCATGAAAATTTCCGAGCGTTTCGCACGACGGATAAAATATTTTCCGCTGGAACGCGACCAAAAAAAATTTCTTGAAGAATTCAACACGGAACGCCTGCTGAAAAATTTCGCCGAAGGAATTAACGTAACTTCCGCCGTGTTTTTCAGCCGCCGACCGAACGGGCGCGAATGTTTCATCAACTACAAAGTCACCTTGCGCCGCGACCCCGAAACCGGCGACATTATCGCTTTTGCCTCCGAACAGGATCACAACCGCCAAATCGTCAGCGATACCGTCTTGCACAAGGCGTTAAGCGACCAATTCGACATGATAACTTACATCGTCGGCGGGAAGTACGGCGTTGTTATCGGCGACGCGTCGAAGGTTGAAAAAGGTTCGATTTTCCCGCGAAAAAAATTCGGCAGCTACAACGATTATCTTAACAAGCAAGTTCGTCCCGTGTTGACCGGCACACCCGAAGAGCAAGAAAAATTTTTCAACGCGTTGCAACTCGACAAGATTGAAAATGCGCTGGCGATTAAAGAGCCGTATGAAGTCAACCTGCATTGCTACATCGGCGGCAAAGTTTATCACAAGCGATTTGTTTTTTATCTTGTCGACCCGCAAGCAAAATTTTATATTCTGCTGAAAAACGACGTGACGAAAATTCAGCGGGCGCAGTTGGCGAAAAATGAACAGCTCAAAAACGCGCTGGAAATTGCCAATCAAGCCAACGTCGCAAAATCCGCGTTCTTGTCGAGTATGAGCCACGAAATACGCACGCCGATGAATGCGATTATCGGGCTGGACTCCATTGCGCTCAAAGATGAAAACGTTCCCGCAACGACCCGCGAAAAACTTGAAAAAATCGGCTCAAGTGCCCGTCACCTGCTCGGACTGATTAACGACATTTTGGACATGAGCCGAATCGAAAGCGGGCGCGTCGTCCTCAAAAAGGAAGAGTTTTCTTTCAGCGAATTGCTTGAGCAAATTAATTCAATGTTCAACAATCAGTGCCGCGAAAAAAATCTGCGCTACGGTTGCACGATTCGCGGACATGTGGACGATTTTTATATCGGCGACGACATCAAACTCAAGCAAATTTTGCTTAACGTCATCGGCAACGCGGTCAAGTTCACGCCAGCGGGCGGCGAAATAATTTTCACCGTAGAACAAGTTGCGCGCTTCGAGGACAAGTCGACGTTGCGTTTCGTCGTCAAAGACACGGGAATCGGTATCGACGAAAATTATCTGCCAAAAATTTTCGAGCCGTTCAGCCAGGAATATGCCGACACATCCACGCCCTACAGCGGCACGGGTTTGGGCATGGCGATAACGAAAAATCTTGTCGAGATGATGAGCGGGAAAATTTCCGTGCGTTCAAAAAAAGGCGTCGGCTCCGAATTCACAATTAATTTGACGCTCCGCAACTCCCCGAAATCCGCAAACGAACTGCGCGGCAAAAAAATCAACGTTCGCGATTTGAAAGTTTTGATTGTCGACGACGACCAAATTGCCTGCGAACACGCCAAACTTGTGCTTGAGGAAGTCGGCATTTCTGCGGAATTTGCTTTGAGCGGCGCGGAGGCAATCGAAAAAGTTGTCGTTCGTCGCGCCCGTCACGACCCGTATAATATTTTGCTGATTGATTTGCGGTTGCATAACGAAGACGGCCTGCAAGTCACGCGGCAGATTCGCGACATTGTCGGCAACGAAACCGCGATAATAATTTTGACCGCATATCGTTGGGATGACATTGTCGAAGAGGCAATGGCGGCGGGCGTCGATCGTTTCATGACAAAGCCGCTGTTCTCCCACAACGTTGTTAGCGAATTCCACGAGGCTTTGGAGCAAAAAAATATCAACGAGCCGCCGAAAAAACTTGCCGACCTGAACGGCAAAATAATTCTTATGGCGGAAGATATGCCCTTCAACGCCGAAATAATGATTATGGTTTTGTCAATGCGCGGCATGGAAGTCGAACACGCGCCCAACGGTCAAGAGGCAGTCGAAATGTTCGAGGCGTCGGAACCGAATCATTTCGCCGCAGTGTTAATGGATATCCGAATGCCGATAATGGACGGCTTGACGGCGACGACGACAATCCGCGAACTTGACAGACCGGACGCAAAAACCGTGCCGATTATCGCAATGACGGCAAATGTTTTCGACGAAGATGTTCAACGAAGTTTGCAGGCGGGAATGAACGCGCATTTATCAAAACCCGTCGAACCTGAACATTTGTACAAAACTTTGCAGGAACTCATAGAAGAATAAATTTTCCCCGTCAAAACGACGGGATTTTTTTTTGCGATAACGTTGGAAGATTGAGCGGCTTGTCCAAATTGTTCCGCCGCTTTTAAAGCGGTCGGGATTTTTTTTTCGCGGCAGGTAATGCGATGTAAAAAAAACTCCGCCGAAAATATTCGGTGAAGATTTTTCTGATTAAATTTGAGCTAAGCACTCGTTTATCTGATTGATGTATTTACCAAATTCAAGCCTGTTCTTCCAAAAAATATTTCGAGCAGAAACTTCCGAGTTCAGCTCTCGCTTTATTCTGTCGGTGAAATCTTGATCCATCATGACAAAAAGATTTTTCTTGAAGGCTTCAACAATGTTTTTTGCTTCGTCGGCGACAAAATTTTGATAAGCGAGGATTGTGTTATTCACACAGGTTGCTTGAAAATATTTCTGAGCTTCTTCGTTCTTTGAACCGTCGCGGTATGCTCCAACCGCAAAACCCGTCACCATGCCGATTCCCGTACCAATTAAAGGTATAACGCTTCCGAGCCCGGCTCCCGTAATGGCACCGCTCAACATCCCGTCAAAATGCGCATCATCAAAATTTTTGCCCCAATCCATCTTCGCCCAAATATCGTCGATATTTATTTTCGACCAAAGGAAAGGATTGCAGGATGGATATTCAATCATGTTCAAGTATTTATGAAAGACGACTCCAATGTCCTCAAAAATTTTTTTCATTGCGGATTTCAGGGCTGTGGCGGACAGAGCAATGTAATTTTTTTCCCACTCGTCCTCGGTTTTTACTTGATCCAAAGTTTTTTGCCAAAAAGAAACGTCGTCGAACTTGCGAATGTATAAATCAATGTCTTGCGAAAGATTTCTTTTTGTTAAATCGTGTTTGCGTTCCAAGTGATAAAGTTCTTCCGCTTGTTTGCCTCCGAAATTCAATGCCGCTTCCGTTGCTTTAAGGTCTTCGTTCAAGATTGACAACCATTCCGCCGAAAAATTTTTTATTTTGGCTTTGCGCGCCGCTGTCAAGCAATCTGAACGTCTTTGTTTATTTTTTACGATTCGCATGAGACGATTCTTTAAGTCTTTTATTTGAAGGGTTTCAGGATTCGCCGATGTGAACACGGGACCTACTCCGCAATATCTATTCCCAAAATCGGCCAGCATATATCGGGCGTCGTCCAAAACTTCGCGCTCGTCTTGAGACGTTAGTAAATCGATTTGATTAATCACGGCGACAATGTTGTTTCCGACCGATTCTTTGAGCTTGAGCGCGAGAAAATATTTGTCCGACAGCGAAAGTAATCGCTGAGCCGACATGACAAAAATAACAACATCGCATTGCTCAACAGCTGTTCTTGTAAGTTCGTCTAAAATATTGTCGTCTTCCAGTCCGGGCGTATCCCAAAACTCAAGTGTGCCGTCCGGAAGCAACTCACTTCTGCAACCGACCCAAGCCGTGACGACCTCGCTTTGTACAACACCTTTGGAAGTTTTTTTTACGGCGATGATATCGTTCAACTCTCTTTCGGAAACGGTACGGAGAAGACCGTTGGCGTATTCCGCTTGAAATCTGTTTCCCAAACGAATTTTCGTTATGACGCCCGTTGTACTCACGCCCTTAACAGGAAGATTGAGCCCGAACAAAAGATTAAGCAAGGACGTTTTCCCTGAATTGAAACTGCCGCAAACGGCAATCCGCAAAATTTTTCTTTCGTCTGCGATTAAAGCTTTCAATCGCTCAAGGCGGTTCTTATGTTCTTTCAGATTCACGGAATTCACCTTTCATACTGCACGACGTCGACTTTCTTGCACAAACCCGATAACACTTGTTGCAAGGGTTTCATTTGTTCGATGTAAGCGTTCGCGGAAAGGTCGCGCAACGTATTCGCTTTGTTTCGTCGCAAGCGCAAAAAAACTCCGCCGCCAATCCACGCAAAAAATACTCCGCCGAAAATTATTGTCGGGATGTCTCCGATAAATTTCGGCAAAAAAGAATCCGATGGCAAAAAATATCCGATGCCCGCGCCTGTCGCCGCAAAACACAGCGTCCCGAAAACGTAAGGCGCAAAACCAGGCGTCGGCAAGTCAATCTTTTTAAAAGAAAATTTTTCGAATGTTTCAAGAAATTCTTCCGCGCAGGACGGATTTTGTCGACTTAAACTTTTTAAAAAAGCACACTGCACTTGCCCCGAATTGCGCCATTTTAATTTTTCGTGTTGCCAAGCTTCGTTGACCGCGTCAAAAATATTTCGGTCGGCAACGTCAATCAAAGCTTTGTATAAAAAAGCTTCGCTGGAAATCCAAATATGCTCGAAATCTTTTTCAAACGACATCAGGCACTTTCCTTTTGAGATATTGTCACCGACGCTGACAATTTTTTAAGTTCGTCGTCGGTAGGTTCTCGATTATAAAGTGCATCATAGACGAGAGCTGCACGTTTGCGCAATTCGCCCGAAATTATTTCTTGACGCGCCAATTCTTCGTCGTTCGCCGCTTTCGTTTTGTCTCTGTCGGCAATAATTTTTTTCTGCGCGTTTCTTTCGTCCTCAATCAAATCGTAAGCCGCCTGTGTCACGTTGTTTTTTATTTCCGTAAATTGTTCCGCAATGCTCGCTACAATGTCATCCCTTTTTTTGTTAATGCTTTCGGCGACTTTCGGGAAAACTCTTTCCGCAAGTCTATTGAGAACTTCACGCGATCTTTCGTTGCCTGTGACTCTAAGTTGCACTGCTTCCACTGTGAGCAAAGCCGCCAGTCCGAGAGGACCACCGCCGACCAAAATGACTATCACCGTGTTTATGACGGCTTGGAAAATATATTTCTTGAAAAATTCTTTCCAACTGAAATTTCCGCCCGAAGCGTTTTCAACCGCAACACTGATATCGCCTTGAATCAGACTGAGCAAAAGTTGAAATTTATTTGCTCTGTCCGTTTCCAAAGGAATGTCGTCTTCGTCGGCACCGTAAACAAAAGTTTTGTGCGCAATGTCAAGCTTGAGCCCGAATTCCATACTTTGCAGATCAAGTTTGTTTCGCATCGCTTCAAGATCTTCACGGGCAAGAATTGAACTTTTTTCCGACCACTCTATTAATTGTTGCTCGACAAATTCCTGAACGAAAGAAATCATCGGGCGGAAGATGGCTTGTTTTTCTCTGTCGGAAAAGAAAGGAAGTGCCAATTTGATCATGTCCAAAATGCCGATATTTTCGTCGAATTTCCTAGAGTGTCTTTTCCAACTTGTCAAAATGTCCGTTGTGATAAATCTTTGCAAGTCGGCCAAAATTTTTTCGGAGACGAGAGCTTGAGTAGCGTCGATGGTTTCTTCCATGCGCTCAATATCTTTTTTAAGTTCGTCAAGCTTTTTTTCGGAGGCTTGATGATTTTTTTCCAGCTCAGCCAACGGTTTGTCCATAAGTTGACGACGCTGTTCGATTTGTTTTTGAGCTTCAAAGTAAACCGCTGCCAGATTAGCCGTCGCCGTCCGATACGGTGCCAATGCCCGCTCGTCCGAAACAAGAAACGCTTCCAATTCTTTTTCAAAACGACGGAATTCCGCCACTCCGAAATCGTCGGAAAATCCGCCGCTATTTTTTTCTTCGTACATGCCTTTGGAATTCACGAAGAACACGCGCTTGTTGTAAAGCTCCGAATCGAAAACGTCGTTTGTGCTGAAAACTTCCTCAAGATAAAGGCGCGCCTCATCTTTAATGTCTTCGCGTTCGGCTTCCGTTTTCATATTTATGAAATTAACGAGGAAGAAAACGTTTCGCGGTTTGGGCTCCACATTGACCCGGTGATTGAAAATGAACGCCTTTTCTTCGCCCGAAAACGGATGATTCGCGCTCAGCAAAAAAACGGTTGCGTTCGCCTGATTAAAAAAATTTTGCGTCACTTTTGCGCGAGATTTCGTCGCCGCCAAACCGGGCGAATCTATCAGTTGCACGCCGTTTTTCAGCAGTTCTGAACTGTTGTTGATTAAAACGTAGTCAATGGAAGCGAAACGATCGTCAATGCTACCGCCTTCGCGTTCGACGAGTCTTTTGTCTTGTCGCGTCAACTGATATTGATCCTGGAATGTTTTGAAAGACGTCTCTTCGGGAACGGGCGACCCGTTTTTGAAAATTCGCACGAGACCGTCATTCGCCCCGTGGATCACTTGAGCAATTACTGCAGTTTTTTCGGTTGCGCCCACAGGCAAAAGTTCCACGCCAAGCAACGCATTGAGAGTTGTGCTCTTGCCATTCTTAAATGTGCCCATGAACAGCACTTTGAAGATGCTTTTTTTCAGCGAATCGCTTACCGTGCGCATAGACTTGGAATAAGTTTCCATGCCGTCCAGACCGACCGGAACGGTCACGCCTTGCACTGTTCCCGCCCCCGTCTTGCCTACGAGAATACTGCTTTCCTCGACTGCCTTTTGTATGGTGTCCGCTTTTTCTTTGACCTCGGCGAATCCCATAATCATCACTCCTTCCATTGTGTTTCGTGAATAAAATGTTTCTATTCATTTTACCTCCCCTCTCTAATCGTTTTGTCAAGTTTTTTACGAAAAAATTTTTTGCGGCAGTTTACATGAAGTCGGCTTCAACCTTTATAATCGATGTAAAAAATTTCACGGAGGTTTCGACATGGACATTACGCGCAGAAAATTTTTACAGCTCGCGACGACGGCCGGATTTTTACTTTCGTTCGGCAAAGTTCACGCGGCGACGAATGAAAAAATTTTGATCGTCTATTTTTCGCGCACGGGCGAAGAATACGGCACGGGCAACATCACCAAAGGCAACACTGCCATTGTCGCCGAAATTATCGCGCAGAAAACCGGCGGAGATATTTTCGAGATTAAACCCGTCACGCCGTACCCCGACAGCTACGAAGAATGCAAAAAAATTGCCGGCCGCGAAAAGGCAACCAAAGCGCGTCCGCCGTTCGTCGGTGACGTGGAAAATTTTTCGCAGTACACGACGGTTTTCGTCGGTTATCCAATCTGGTATGGAGACGCCCCGCAAATAACTTACACGTTTCTGGAGAGTCACGACTTCAGCGGGAAAAAAATCGTTCCGTTCTGCACGCACGGCGGCAGCGGTCTTTCGAGTACCGATCAGACAATTTCGTTGACGTGCCCGACCGCGAAAGTTTTGCAGGGCTTTGAAATGCGCGGCGCGACGGCTCAAAATGATCGTTCGCAAGCCGAAAAAGTCGTCGAAGAAAATTTGAAACGGCTCGGATTAATTTAACGGAGAATTTAACGGAGGTTTTGGCATGAAAGACGTTGTTGTTTTGGTCGGCACAGGCTCAATCGGGCAGGCAATCGCTCGGCGTGTCGGTGCGGGCAAACATGTCGTGTTGGGCGATTTGAAACTTGAGGCGGCTCAAGCGGCGGCAAAAATTTTCGAGGACGCGGGCTTTGAAACTTCAACCGTTGCCGTCGACATTTCAAGCCGTGAATCGATTTTGAATTTAGTCGAACACTCACAAACTTTCGGCGCGGTGAAAAATTTAATCTGCGCGGCGGGCGTTTCTCCGTCGCAAGCTCCCGTTGCCGCAATTTTGAAAGTCGATTTGTACGGCACGGCGGTCTTGCTTGAAGAATTCGGCAAAATAATTTCGGACGGCGGTTCGGGCGTGATAATTTCGTCGCAATCGGGACACAGACTCGGCGCATTGACGGAAGAACAAAATTTCCGGCTGGCGACGACACCGACGGAAGAACTTTTAAATTTGCCGTTCATTCAGGCGATAACCGACACGCTCAAAGCTTATCAATATTCCAAACGTTGCAATGTCCTGCGCGTGGCTGGTCAGGCGACACCTTGGGGCAAACGTGGCGCGACGATTAATTCAATCAGCCCCGGAATAATTATCACGCCGCTTGCCGCCGACGAACTCAAAGGCCCTCGCGGCGAAGGTTATCGCAACATGTTGAAGGCGTCACCTGCGGGACGTGCCGGCACTCCCGACGAAGTCGGAGACCTTGCGGAATTTTTGATGAGCAGTCGTGGGCGTTTCATCAGCGGCGCAGATTTTCTGATTGACGGCGGGACGACCGCGTCTTATTGGTTTGGCGATTTGCAATATCTTAAAGCGACACATTAACGAGGTGATAGCGTGAAAAAAATTTTTATGGCGGCATTGCTTTTGATGACGATGATTTTCACGGGTTGCGGCGGCGGTAACGAAAAAACTCCCGCACCCGAAAAATCCGAAGAAAAAACTTCCGCCGAACAAAAACCCGCGTCGAGCGACAAAAAAATTCTCGTCGTTTATTTCTCGCGCACGGGCGAAGAATACAACGTCGGCAAAATCACAACCGGCAACACGGCGATTGTCGCGGACTTCATTGCTCAAAAAGTCGGCGCGGACAAATTCGAGATTAAACCCGCGAAACCTTATCCGGACGAATACGAACCCTGCACGGAAATTGCCAAAAAGGAACTTGAAGAAAATGCACGTCCCGCACTCGCCAACAATATCGACAACCTTGCGCAATACGATATAATTTTCTGTGGCTATCCCGTGTGGTGGTCGAATTTGCCGATGATTATGTACACGTTCCTTGAAAGCAACGACTTCAGCGGCAAGACGATTATTCCGTTTTGCACATCGGCGGGCACTTACATGACGGGCAAGGAAGCGCAAATCCCCGAACATGCGAAGGGCGCGACCGTTCGTGACGGTATCGGCATTGTCGGCAAACGTTGTCAAGACGAACCCGAAGCCGTCAAAAAAGATGTCGAAGCTTGGTTAAAAACTCTCGGCTATTGAATTCGGACAAAGTCGCAGTTTGAATAAAAATTTTCGGAGGTTTTATCATGGACATTACACGCAGAGACCTTTTCAAAATGGCAGGCGCGGCTGCTTTAACTGCGGCTGTCGGAAATTTTTCGGCTCAACCCGTCGAGGCGGCACACGGCAAAAAAATTCTCAAGCTCAACGCGGCTCCCGTCGTCGGCTCGAAAAATGTCACCGGCACGAATTACACGGGCACGGCGGCTAAAGTTTACTTCACCGACAAAATCGACGCCGACCATTTAATCAAGCTCTACAACAAAATCAACGGCGAAATTTTCGGCAAAGTCGGAATCAAACTCCACACGGGCGAACCGAATGGCCCCAACATTTTGCCGCGTGACATGGTGCAAAAATTTCAAGCGCAAGTTCCGAACAGCAACATCATCGAAACGAACACGCTTTACGTCGGCAAACGCTACACCAGCGAAGACCACCGTGCGACGATTGCAACCAACGGCTGGAACTTCTGCCCCGTCGACATCATGGACGAAGACGAAGGTTACGTTAATTTCCCCGTGCGCGGCGGCTTCCACCTCAACGAAGTTGCAATGGGCGGACATCTCGTCAACTATGATTCGGTTATCGTCCTGACGCACTTCAAAGGACACGCAATGGGCGGCTTCGGCGGCAGTCTGAAAAATATTGCAATCGGTATGGCGAGCGGGCACGTCGGCAAAGTTCAAGTTCATGGCTACGACAGCGAAAAATTCGGTATGCCGCCAATAAACGTCGATTGGTTCGACGGAACTTTTCCGCTTAAAGAACAGCTCATGGAGCGCATGGCGGATTCGGGCAAAGCGACTTGTGATTATTTCGGCAAGCGAATTGTTTTCCTGAACGTCATGCGGCGAATGTCGGTTGACTGCGACTGCGCGGGAACTCGTGCCGCTGAGCCGACTTGTGCGGACGTTGGAATTTTGGCGTCGACGGATATTCTTGCGATAGACCAAGCTTGTTGCGATTTGGTTTGGACGGCGAACGATACCAAAGATTTGCGCGAACGAATTGAATCAGGTCACGGCCTGCGTCAACTGTCGGCAATGACCGAACACAAAATGGGCAACCCGCAGTACGAATTGATTCAAGTCGACTGAAAAATTCTGTCGAGATAAAATGCCGTCACGGAAAGTTTTTGGCAACATGAAAGTTTTGTGATATACTTCCTGCAAGATATTCGCAAGGGAGTAATTTTTTTGGCTCAAGACAAACAAAAGCCGCGACGTTCATTCCGCGTGATTTTTAGGATTATCAAATTCGGCATCTTGTTGGCGTTGACTTTTATAATTTCGTTTGTGGTCACGTTGACGATGAAGTCAGAACATCCCGCAGATTCTTTGGGAGCTTTTTCCAACGAAGTTTTTTCCGAAGACACGGTGCCCAAAAGAAGCGGCGCGCCCGAAGTAAAAACGCTCTTCGACGATTTAAATAATCGACCGTTTGACGCGACGAAACTTGCCGACGACGAAAAAGTTTCCGACAAACCCGCAAAAGTTTCCGACAAACCCGACGAAAAAATTTCCGACGACAAACCGCCCGTCAAAGAGGAAACTCACCGCACGGAACGCCGCGAGGAACGCGAACCCGTTCAGTCAAGAATGCCTGCGGATAATCTCGGATTTTTCGCCACGCTCGACCGAATGACTTCGATTAAACCCGCCGTCGACGCAAAGTTGAAAAAAGTCCCGCACTATGTCACGATTGACAAAATGCCGTTTCTGCTGTGTCAAGCCGTCGTTTCCGTCGAAGACCAAAGATTTTACACGCACAAAGGTTTTGACATTTTCGGCATTGCACGGGCGGTTTTGGTCAACGTCGAAGCCGGCGAGATTCAGGAGGGTGCGTCGACGATAACTCAACAGACCGTCAAAAATTTATTCCTCACAAGCGAACAAACTTTCACGCGCAAGGCAGAAGAATTGATTTTGTCGATGAATATGGAAAAAGATTTCAAGAAAGACAAAATCCTTGAGATATATTTGAACGTGATTTATTTCGGATCGAATTTTTATGGGATTTACGAAGCGTCGCACGGTTATTTCGGCAAGGAACCCGCCGACTTGACAATTGCCGAATGTGCAATGCTTGCCGGTTTGCCGAACGCGCCGAGTCTTTATTCGCCTTACGTCGACTTCCGACTTGCCAAGAAACGTCAACTTGTCGTTATTGACGCGATGGAAAAAATGGGCGTCATCAGCAAAACCGAGGCCGAAAGTGCCCGCATTGAAGAAATTATTTTGGTTCAACAGTAACGCAAAAAATCCCCCGTAACGTGGGGGGATTTTTTATTCGCGGAGCCGATAAAGTCTCACGATTTGACTGTAAATCTCCATTTCGGCGGCGAGAGTATATTTTTCCGCAATAATTTCCTCAACGGCGGGATGTCGCTGTCGACGGAAATTATAAGCCCAGTAGTCTATCTCTTCACCCGTATACTCTTTCTCAAGTGCGCTGTAAAGAATCCACTTTGGATAATCGTTTGTGACGTTTTGAATCCATTCCGGAATCACGGCGGGGTCGTAAAGCCCGAAAGCGTTGGTGATGTTACTGAAAAAGCGACAACGCGGATAAATTCCCGTTTCCAAGATAAAATACGACATGATATTTCCTTCGCCGTAAAATACGACGGATTTTTTTTCTGCCGCGTTAATCTTCGCACCGATACTGCGCATGTCGGTCATCTTTTTTGAAAACATCATCTTGTTGTACGACGAATTGTTGACATAAAATGTTTGAGCAAAAATAACGACGTGCAAAATTAAATACATTGCCGTATACACCATGACAAATTTCCAAACGATTCTTTTTAGCCTAAAAGCTTTGTCGTGCCACGGAGCTTTTATATCCGGCAAGATGTTGCGTTTCCATTCGTGAAGGATTGCGAAAAATATCGGTAAAACAGCCGCAATCAGTTCAAGATATATAGCAAAGGGTCTGAGCTTCACCAACAATAAAAACATTATCGCGCCTGTAACCAATCCGCTCCACGCCAAAAAATTTTTTACGTTCTTCAGGACGAGGCAGACGCTCCCGATTACCAAAAGGTACAACGGCACGTAATGCAACGCGGCATATGATGCCATATATTTCAAATGTTCGAGAGAATCATCACCGTAGGCGGTTGTGAGTTTTGTGTTAAACAAAATTGTTCCGTAAAGCATGTCGTAAAAAATTCCGTGCGACGCGAAATAAATTACAAACGGCAGACAAATTGTCGCGAAGCCCGCCCAGAAGCTCAAAAAGTTTTGCCAAATGTTTTTGAACGCGCCAGCCCGTATCAAAACGAACGTCGTCAACAACACGTAACAGCAAATCGGCAAGCCGTTTGTCGTGCGCAACAGGACACACGCGCCGAATCCTAGTCCGTAAAAAAATCCAATCGACGGCGGCAAAAAATTGTTTTCATCACGCAACCAACGCAGGAAAAAATATGCGCCCGCCAACAGAAACGGCATGGAATATTCTTCCGTGCGGTTGCCTTCGTAAAAAACCGTCGCACGCCAAAAAATCATGAACGACCAAATCGCCAACGTTGCACGCCGCGACCAATACAGCTCAACTGCCCGCCACATGAACAAAAACGAAAAATACATGAACGGAATTTGCAAGAAAAAAATTCCGACGCGGGGATAAATCAGATAACCGAGCGCGTCGATTGCGAACAGCAACGGGCCTTTGTTTTCGAAATTGTTGACGTAAGGCAAGAGACCTTCCGCCCAGCCTTTGCCGACGACTTGAAAGATTGCCGAATCATTGCCGATGAAAAAATATCGCGGGCTTGTCGAATACGAAAACAGGTACAAAAACATCACTGCGGCAAAAAGTAACGCGGCGTGAAAAATTGCGACTTTGCGATTGAAAAATTTTTCTTCGCCCAAAAATATTTCGTTGAAATTCATCACAAAACCCCTACAAAAATTTTTAAAAACTGCCGCCGATTGTAACACCGCGAAATTTTTTTGACAACCTTTCGTCACGGGGCTAAAATGCTTGCGTCAACAGACAAAAATTTTTTCAGAGGAGATACTCAAAATGAAAGACACTGTCAAAAAAGTTGCACTCGCTTACAGCGGCGGTTTGGATACGTCGGTTATCATTCCGTGGCTCAAAGAAAATTACGGCTGCGAAGTCATTGCGGTTTGCGCGGATGTCGGTCAGGGCGACGAACTCAACGTCGTGCACGACAAAGCTTTGAAGTCCGGCGCGTCGAAAGTTTTCATCGCCGACCTCACCAAAGATTTCATCGAGAATTACATTTTCCCGACGCTCAAAGCCGGCGCGACTTACGAGGAAAAATATTTGCTCGGAACTTCTTTCGCACGCCCGATTATCGCGAAACGTCTCGTCGAAATTGCGTTGGCTGAAGGTTGCGACGCGGTTGCTCACGGCGCGACGGGCAAAGGCAACGACCAAGTCCGTTTCGAGTTGACGGTTAAAGCTCTCGCGCCCGAATTGAAAATTATCGCTCCGTGGCGCGAATGGGATTTGGATTCACGCGAAGCCGAAATCGAATACGCCAAAGCGCACGACATCCCCATTGCCACCGAAAACAAAACTTACAGCATGGACAGAAACATTTGGCATTTGTCGCACGAAGGTTCCGACCTTGAAGATCCGTGGAATGCGCCGCAAAATAAAATGTTCCTGATCAGCGTCGCGCCCGAAGATGCGCCCGACAAGCCCGAAGAAATTACCGTCGACTTTGAACACGGCGTGCCCGTGGCAGTCAACGGCGAAAAACTCGGCGCGGTTGAACTCGTCACGAAGTTGAACGAAATCGGCGCAAGAAACGGCGTCGGCATCGTCGACATTTGCGAAAATCGTCTTGTCGGCATGAAATCTCGCGGCGTCTACGAAAATCCCGCCGGTTCGATTTTGTACTACGCGCACCGCGAATTGGAATATCTCTGCCTCGACCGTGCGACGTTCCATTTCAAACAGCATGTCGGCGTTAAATACGGCGAATTGGTTTATGACGGCATGTGGTTCAGTCCCCTGCGCGAAGCTTTGGCGGCGTTCGTCGACGAAACTCAAAAGACCGTCACGGGCACTGTTCGCTTGAAGCTTTACAAGGGCAACATCATTTCGGCGGGCGCGAAATCCGATTATTCGCTTTACAGTCAAGAATTCGTGACGTTTGAACATGACGACGTTTACAATCAGGCGGACGCGACGGGCTTTATCAATCTGTTCGGCCTGCCGCTGAAAGTTCGCGCATTGGTCAACAAGAAATAATTTATTTGCGGTCGAGGAGGGCGGGAAATTATGAGCGAAAAACTTTGGGGCGGACGTTTTGAAAAATCCACCGACGAAATGATTAACGAATTTCAAGCGTCAATTAAATTCGATAAGCGCATGTACCGCGAAGACATCGAAGGTTCGCAGGCACATGCGAAAATGTTGGCGGCACAAAAAATTATTTCCGACGAAGACGCCGAAAAAATCTGCGCGGGCTTGCAAAAAATTTTGTCGGACATTGACGCGGGCAAATTCGATTTCAGCGTTGCGCTCGAAGATATTCACATGAACGTTGAAAAGGCGTTGACGGACGCAATCGGCGAGGCGGGCGGCAGACTTCACACGGCACGCAGTCGCAATGACCAAGTCGCGCTCGATACACATCTTTACATGCGCCGACAAGTTCGCGAAGTTCAAAAGCTGATTTTGAATTTGCAAACGGAGCTGGTCAAAGCCGCCGAAAAAAATCGCGACGTGATTGTCCCCGGATATACGCATTTGCAACGCGCTCAACCGATTTTGTTCGCTCATCACCTGCTGGCGTATTTTTCCATGTTGCAACGGGATTTCGCACGCTTCGATGGAGTTTTTGCCCGCGCAGATTTAATGCCGCTCGGAGCCGGCGCGTTGGCAGGTACGACTTTCCCGATTGACAGAAATTTTGTTGCCCGTGAATTGAATTTCGGCGCGATTTACTCGAACAGTTTGGACGCAGTCAGCGACCGTGATTATCTGCTGGAATTTTTGTCGGCGGCGTCGATTTTGATGGTTCACCTGTCGCGCTTGAGCGAAGAAATAATTTTGTGGTGCAGTCGCGAATTCAGTTTCATTGAGCTTGACGACGCGCATTGCACCGGCTCTTCGATGATGCCGCAGAAAAAAAATCCCGACGTGCCGGAACTCGTTCGCGGCAAGACGGGACGCGTTGTCGGACATTTGACGGCGTTGCTGATGACGGTCAAAGCTTTGCCGCTCGCCTACAACAAAGATTTGCAGGAAGACAAAGAAGGCGTTTTCGACGCACTCGACACGGTGAAATTTTCGCTGGCAGTCTTCGCGCAGATTGTCGCCGGCATGAAAGTTCGTCGCGAAAACATGCGCCGCGCCGTCGAAGAAGATTTTTCAAACGCAACCGATTTGGCGGATTATCTCGTCAAGAAAAATCTGCCGTTCCGTCAAGCGCACGAAGTTTCGGGCAAACTCGTTCACGCCTGCATTGCTCACGGGATTTATCTTAAGGACTTGACGCTTGAAGAGTTCAAAGAATTTTCGCCGCTGTTCGACGCGGACATTTTCGACGCGATAAAGCCCGAAACTTGCGTGGCGGCTCGAAATTCACTGGGCGGCACATCTTATCAGCAAGTCGACGCGCAAATTTCTGCGGCAAAAGATTGGATTGCGAATCAATCCGCGCAACAATCAATTTGACTTCAACGACGGAGCACAAATTTTTTTCGGTGACAAGGATCGCCGGCAAGTTATCGGCATGGTGAATGAAATTTTATTTGTCATTTACACCGAACGCGGCGAAAATATTCGTTTGATTTCTGCGCGAAAAGCTAAACCGAAAGAAAGGAGAATTTATTATGGCAACGGTGACTTATATTTTGCGTAAGGGACAACCATTAACACCCGAACAAAAAGCGCGACTCGAAGCATTAAAGCAAATGAGCGACGACGACATCATCTGCGACGAAGATTCTCCCGAACTAACCGACGAGCAGTTGAGTCAATTCCGCCGCGTGAATCCCCGTCGCGAAAAAAAATCCGTCGGCTGAAAAATTTTGGAGGTTACAACGTGAGCGAAATAAAAAATCCGAGTGTGTTTGAAGTCGGCAACCCGTTGCCCGAACAGTTCAGCAAATATTTCATCGGGCAAGCTTATTTGAATCCGTTGACGAAAATCGGCGGCGCGATAGCCAACGTGACTTTTTCGCCCGGCTGTCGCAATAACTGGCACATTCACCACAAAGGCGGACAAATTCTTTTGGTTACGGGCGGACGCGGCTGGTATCAAGAGTGGGGCAAAGCTCCGCAACCGCTCAAGCCCGGCGACGTGGTCAACATTGCGCCCGAAGTCAAGCACTGGCACGGCGCGGCGGCTGACAGTTGGTTTTCGCATTTGGCTGTTGAAATTCCCGCCGAAAATTCTTCCAATGAGTGGCTTGAGCCCGTCGACGACGAACACTATCCGAAATAAAATTTGAGCGTCCCGAAACTTTACCGCAACAAAAAATCCCCGCCATTTGTGACGGGGAAAAATTTTTTAAATCTTCACGAAGGACGCGCCGAGTTCCAAAATCTTCAGCCCGAAAATTTCAAGCAACTGCGCGAAATCGGCGGCCGTCCCGTCGAAGTCAATATCAAGTTCCAAACTTGAATTCAGCTTGCGGGCAAAGGCGTCGTTCACGCCCGAAATATTTTTGATGCGTTCGCGCACTGCGGTCAACGTGCCGCCGAGTTGCTCGAACGTATTTTTTGTTACCAGCAACGTGACATGCCGTTCAATTTTCGCGGCGTCTTTGAACGCGGCAGATGAAAGTTCACCCGCCGCCCGTCGCGAAGCCAACTTGAGCGCGTCACTTGACGAAAGAAATTCTCCGTCGCCGGAAGTCGTGCCCGCAAAAATAATTTCGCCCGTGTTCAACTCAATCATTCGGCTTGAAATGTCGACCGTGTTGCCGGAAATTTTCACGTCCGCGACAACGAGGCAGTCCGCGTGAAAATCGTTCGCCAAAGTTTTACAAAGTTCTTTGTCGTTGGACGCGGAATTAATTCTTTGTCGAACGGCGCGATTTACTTGCTCAAGGTCAACCGTGCGCGTGAAGCCCTGCCGTTTGAGCGCGGAAACAATTTCGTTTTCGACAGCCGTACAACGCCGACCGTTTGAATCAAAGGCCGCAACCGCAATTCGAGGATTGTCCGTGTTCACGTCGACGAGAGATTTTTTTTCAAGTTCAGTCAGCCGCGAAGAAATTTTATCGTCAAGTTCCGCGTCAAGTTCGACGATGTAAATTCCGTTCACGACGCGGCTTGAAACAATTTCGTAGCGCGTGACAAATCCGTTGCTGTCAACTGAATTTTCGTCGGAGGCAAGCATTTTATCTTTGACGAAAGTTTTTGAGTTGACGACCGCGCCAAATTTCTGTTCGACGGCAAGTCTCAGCGCGTTGTGAATCGCCATGCGTTCGGTGTTGCCGCGCCCCGTGACGTGAATCGTTTCCGCCGCACACGTCACGAAATTCATCAGCGCGAACAAACTCAATGCCGCAAAAAATTTTTTCATAAGCAAACCTCCTGGCGTCGCAAATTAAAATTCCAAATTACGCAATTACAGCGAATCACTTGCCGACACAAAACTTTGAAAAAATTTCGTTGAGCACGTCTTCAGTCACGGATTCGCCCGTCAGCTCGCTCAAACACTCCAGAGCGGCGCGCAGGTCAATCGACACGAAGTCAAGCCCGATGTTCAGCCGAAGAGTTTTTTGAGCTTCGCGCAGATGTTTGACGGCTCGGCGGAGCAAATCGGCTTCGCGTTCGTCGCGGACAAAACTCATCTCGAAATCAATTTTGCCGACGCGTTCGCCAATCGCGCTCAACATTTCGTCGACGCCCGTCCCGCTTCGCAGTGACAGTTCAACAATCTGCGCGGCGGGAATTTTTTCGGCAAGAAAATTTTTCGTCGTGACGGGCGGCAAGTCGGTTTTCGTCAGCAAAATCAACACGTTCTTTTCGGGCAGGAGCTTGAAAATTTCGGCGTCCTCGTCGTCAAGCGGCCGCGAACCGTCGAACAGCGCAAGAATCAATTCGGCACGCTGAGCACAAGTTTTGGCGCGTTCAATGCCGATTTGCTCAACGGCGTCGCTTGAATTGCGAATGCCCGCCGTGTCGATAATTTTCAGCGGAATTCCGCCGACGTTGACGAATTCTTCGATTTGGTCGCGAGTCGTGCCGGGAATTTCGGTTACTATTGCGCGTTCAGTCTTCGCGAAAAAATTCAGCAGGCTCGACTTGCCGACGTTCGGTTTGCCGATAATTGCAGTCTCCAAACCTTCGCGAAGAATTTTCCCCGCCGATTGATTTTCTAACAAGTCGTTGAGATTTTCAACCTGCGCGGAAATATTTTTGTCGACTTCGTTAATCGTCACGTCGTCCAAATCGTCTTCGGGAAAGTCGATTATCGCCTCGATGTGCGCGACGGAATTCAAAATCGCTTGACGAATATCGCGGATTGTTTGGGAAGTTCGTCCCGCAAGTTGATTTTGTGCGACGGACAACGCGGCGGAAGTTTTCGCTTGAATCACGTCCAAAACCGCCTGTGCTTGCGTCAAATCGATTCGCCCGTTGAGAAATGCCCGCTTGGTGAATTCGCCGCGTTCTGCAGGACGTGCGCCCGCCTCGAACGTGAGTTTTAAAACTTCGCGCAGGACGACACTGCCGCCGTGACATTGTAACTCGATGACATTTTCTTTCGTGTAAGACTTCGGGGCGCGCATAACCAGAGCAATCGCCTCGTCGACGATTTTGCCGGAAAAATTTTGCACGTGCCCGAAAAAAATTTCTCGTTCGCCCGCCGAAGTCAACGGCTTTTTGTTGAGCGCGAAAAAAATTTTGTCGGCAATGTCAATCGCCCGTTCGCCGCTCAGTCGCACAATCCCGACGCCCGCATTGCCTGCCGCCGTCGCAATCGCGCTTATCGTTTCGTCAATCAAGTTATCGCCTCCGTTAAAAAAAATCCCGCCGCAGTGACGGGAAAAATTTTTATTTCGTGACATGTTTTCTGAAAACTGCACGATAAGCATTAGGCGGAGTAAGTGCCTCGAAGTTCGGATCGTTATCCAAAAAAAGTTTTCGTGCACGCCAAACTTGATAATCATTCATTTGCTCGTCGGTCAGCTTGCCCACGCCGTAACCTTGTCGCCATTTAGTAAACATGAACGTCCAAAATACGTCGTCAAGAATCAGAAAGCCGCCATCCTTGATAAGTTCCTTGAGCAGACAAACTGCCAGCCCGTCATGCAAAAAAGTATGCGCACCGTCGAGATAAACTGCGTCGAACATGCCGGCTTCGTTTCGTTCGCGCATTTTGAAAATCATGTTGCTCAAATTCCAGTTGTACGAATCCCACAAGTTATCAGTGTTTGGGGCAAGAACAACCTCGCAATTTATGCCGAAGTCCCGCGCCTGCAAATCGTGAGCAAAGTCATTCAAAACTTCCGCGAAGTCGAAGGCGTAATAAACGTCGCCCACGCCCAAAGTTTTCAAAACCTGCAGAGCCGTTGCGCCGTAACCGATGCCGATTTCTGCGACGGAAATATTTCTGGGGGAGGTGGTTTTTAAATGCTTGATGACGCTCAGAATTTCCCCGCAAGGTTCGGAGCAACAATCTTCTGGTTTGTCTTTAATGTTTGTGAGAAGTTTCAGCCCGTCGAAATTGTAATTGTCATAGAATCTCATAGCTTATCTCCTTCCGCGTTTTGTCGGCGTGATGATGACGTAGCGATAAGGTTCGGTGCCCGCGCTGTGTGTTTCGACGCGGTCATTGTCCTGCAACGTCATATGAATAACTTTGCGTTCGTGGCGATTCATCGGCTCAAGTCGCACGTCACGGCGGGATTTGATTGCGCGATCCGCCATGTTATGCGCAAGCTTTTCGAGAGCGTCGGCGCGTCTGTCGCGATAGCCTTCAACGTCCAGCGTGAAATGAATTTTTTCGTCCGCGTCGTGACGATTCGCCGCCAAATTCAGCAGATACTGCAATGAGTCCAAAGCCTGCCCGTGTCGTCCGATTAAAACGCCCAAACCTTTGCCGCTCAAATCGAACAAATATCCGTCGTCAATTTCGATTACTTCAATTTCAATATTGAGATTCATTGCGTTGAAAACATCGTGCAGGAAATTTTTCGCCTTGTCGAGAGCTTCGGCGTCGGAATTTTCTTCTGCGGGCGAAGGAGCCAAAACCGGTTCGATAATTTCTTCGACGGGCGCAGATTTTTCGACGGTTGAAGTTTCTTTGACAGGTGAAGTTTCTTCAACAACAGGCGCGGTTTTCTCGACGGGTGTAGATTCTTCCACAACGGCGGGTTTTTCTTCGACGGCGGGAACTTCGACGGGCGTCGCAGTTTCTTTCAGCGTGGCGCGAATTTTCGCGGGAGTTTCGCCGAGCAAACCGAGCCATCTTTTCGCGGGCAGTTCCAAAACTTCAACGTCGATTTTGTCGGCAGCAACGCCGAGTTCGTCAATCGCCGCTTGAATTGCATCTTCGACGGTTTTGCCGGTTTTTTCAATCACAGTCGCCATTTACGCAGCCTCCTTGTCGGACGAGTTGTCGGTTCTGTTCATCCAAAGCTGTTGCGCGATTTGCACAACGTTCATTGTCACCCAATAAAGCACAAGCCCCGAAGGGAAATTCAAACTTATCCAACCGATAAAAATCGGCATCAGGTACGTCAAAAATTTCATCTGCGAATTTTGATTGGCGTTACCCGACTGCATTGTCTTTGAAGTCAGATAAGTCGTCGCCGCAGAAAGCAACGGCAGGACATACAGCGGGTCAGTTTCGGACAAGCTGGGCAACCACATGAACGAAGGTGCCGCGCCGCCGTAATCGAAACTGTAAAGCGTGTAATACATGCCCATCAAAATCGGCATTTGAATCAACATCGGCAAACAACCCGACATCGGGTTTGCGCCTTCTTTTTTGTAAAGCTCCATCATCTTTTGGTGCATGACTTGCGGATTGTTTTTGTACTTCTCTTGGATTTTCTGCATTTGCGGCTGAATGCGTTGCATCGCCTTCATTGATTGGAGCTGTTTTTTCGTCAGCGGGTAGACCAAAATTTTTATCAATATGGTCAGCAAAATTATCGCCAAACCATAGCTTGGGACTCCGACCATTTCCGTCAACGAATAAAGCGCAGTCAAAATTACGCTCATGACGTATTCTATCGGCGAAAAAATACCGCTAAAAATTCCGGGTTCTTCCACTACATCACTTCCTTTACGGAACAAGCGTTGTCATTCCACATTCCAAATTGTTTTTACGGGACGGGATCATAGCCGCCCTTACAAAACGGATTACAACGCAGGATTCGCCACAACGTCAAAAGACTTCCGCGAGCCCAGCCGTATTTTTTCAGCGCGTCGACGGCGTAATTTGAGCACGTCGGCACGAAACGGCAACACGGCGGTTTGAGCGGCGATAAATTGCGTTGATAAAATTCTATGAGTGCTATTAAAATCTTCGTCATTGCAAATCGTCAGATTTAAAAATTTTGGCACGTCTGCAAATGTCGAGAAAAGCTTTTTCGGCGTCTTTAAATTTGGCGTTGACCAAAAACTTGCGCCCGACGAGAATCATTCCGCAATCGCGACGAAGGAAATTTTTATTGAGCCGATAAGCCTCGCGCATGAGACGTTTTACGCGGTTGCGAATGACAGCCCCGCCGAGTTTTTTGCCCGCCGCGAAGCCGACTTTGCCGTTAAATTTTTCGTCATGAACGACGAGCAAAACCAGCGCATGATTCGCAAACGATTTGCCGCGATTGTGTACCGCGTTGAAATCGTGTTTGCCGCGAAAAATTTCGCTCTTCTTGAGTTCAAACAAATTAATCCTCCGTTCGTCGCGAAAAAAAAGGCCACTTCAATTAGTGACCTGCCGCACGCTCAAGCCGTAAGCACTTTTCTGCCGCGTTGACGGCGTCTTTTGATGACGAGTCGACCGCCTTTGGTTTTCATGCGTTCGCGGAAGCCGTGCGTTTTTTTGCGCCAATGTGTGTTGGGTTGAAATGTTCTCTTCAAGGTTCGCCACCTCCTTACAAAAAAATTCGGCGATAACCGCGTTAGATTATAGACGAGCAAAAAATTACTGTCAACATTACCGCCAACAAAAATTTTGCGCGTCGATTTTTGACGTTGAAAATTTCGCCGTGATTTATAAAATTTTCCGTGATTGCTCCGTCACAGAAGATTTAGAATGCGTGTTCACAGGTAAAAAGTGATATAATAAATGAATTATGAGAGAAAAATACGAAACGGATTTAACGGATGAGCAATGGGAAGTTATTGCGCCCTTGTTCTCCAATATGCGCAAATATAAATGGGAAAAGCGAGAATTGGTAAATGCCGTGTTGTATCTGGTGAAAACAG
>JAFWFO010000049.1 GCA_017515635.1 Selenomonadaceae bacterium | reverse complement strand
TTCAAGGTCTTTTTCGGTAAAGTCAACTTTACACTCATCCCAACGCCTAACCGATAGCCATCTCGTCTCTTGTTTAACCCACTGATTCAATCTAAGTTGTCGAAAAGAATTCTCCTCCGCAGGATTATTTTTCGCTGATTCGCACGCCGATTTGACTTTCTCAATGTCAATCGTTACGCCGAGTGACGGATTAACTTTTCGCCAAACGGCGGGGCTAGTCCAGTCGTCTTCCTGCGCGGCTCCGAATATGCACGGATAAAAAGTAGCGTCGTGCTTGCGTCCTTCGATTATGTCAACTGCTTTTTGGTGTTGCTCGTAGCAGATTGAATTCGTGTCGGTGCCCGCCGTCGTGATTAGGAAGTAAAGCGGTTGCGTTCGTGCATCACCGCTTCCCTTGGTCATTACGTCGAAGAGACGCCTGTCTGGTTGCGTGTGAAGTTCGTCGAAAATTACGCCCGAAATGTTAAAGCCGTGCTTGCTGAACGCCTCCGCCGAAAGTACTTGATAGAAACTGTTGGTCGGCAAAAAAATCAATCGCTTATAAGAATCAAGGATTTTCATCCGCTTTGCCAACGCGGGGCACATTCTAACCATATCGGCGGCAACATTGAACACAATCGACGCTTGCTGGCGGTCGGCGGCGCAACCGTAAACCTCGGCGCGTTCTTCACCATCACCACAAAGCAAAAGCAGTGCAACGGCGGCGGCAAGCTCACTGTTATGCGTCGGAATAAATGATTCGCCCGCCAGATAGCAGTGACTTTCGCTGTCAACCTGAATACATTGCATCTTCACGCGTTTTTTCAGCGGCTCTATGTTTTCCAGATAATGAAAACACGAGCGGGTTTCTTTCAACCGTTGTCGACTGCGGACTATTTTTCTCCGTAGTTTTGATGTCGGTTGATTGTCAAAGGTCGTGAATCTTATCGTATAAAGAGTTTCGCCCGTCGGTGCGCCGTATCTTGTCGACGGTGATTCATGCATTGCGTTTTTTATGCCGAGGCTCCAAAGCAATTCGCGAACAGAGTCGGCAAGTTGCTTTATCGTGCTGACGTAAATGCTTTGTGCTTTACTCGTCGATATACATCCGTCCGAATCAGTCAAGCCTTGCAAAAGTTCCCAACGTTGCTTTTCGGACGCTCTCAAATATTCGGGGCGAATGACTTTATCGCGAAATGAGGGCACAAAAATCTTTTTCAGCTCGTCATAGTAGACGACTTCACTGCCGCCGCTCTTTTGAGGATAACGATTGCGAACTTTATACGGTATCAGCGAAATAATTTCCTCAACGTCGCTGTCTCGAATTGTTATGTTCGGCTTTGTCGCCGCGCCGTTGCCGAGCCAATATCCATAAAGATACGGGTCAACGGGCAAGTCTTTTTCGGGCAAATCAAGCGGCTTTGTAACCGATATGCGAATTATTGAGCGTCGTCCTTCGATAAGATTGTCGCGGTATTTTTTGCGGAACTTCATCAGTCGGCGATAAATTTCTCCTGTCGTCCATACAACCGCCTTGGTTTTGCCGTAAATATATTCGACGTTCCATAAATGACGCTCGCCCGCAATTATCGACGAGCCGTCTCGAAACGTTAGCCGATACGCCTGCTCCGTGTCGTCGATTTCACTTTTCGCCACAACGCGACAAATTTGCCCGCGTTCGTCGAAAACTCTATCGCCGACTTGAAGGTTGCCCATCGTCTTAAATCCTTCGGGCGTCGGAATTTTCGTATCAAGTGCCAACTGCTTTCCATTTTTTTTTGGAATTTCGATATATGCGGTGTTGAATTGTCGATATCCATTCGCTTTTATCGTTCCAAAAAGGTCACGAATAATTTTTTCTTGCCAGTCGATAAGTTCAAACTTTTTGCCCGCCCAAATGCCTTTGGTGTGTGTCAAACATTCGATAAAATTCACGGCAAAATCGGCTTTGGTTTTATCGTAATGTGAAGTTCGTGCCATGAATCTGGTCGGCTTATATTTTGTTTTTTGCGAAGTCGCCATTATTTCACCCGCCTTAATAAGCCCTCCATCATGTCATTTTGGTCATTGACAACGCCGCTTGAGTTGTCTCGTACCGCCGCGTAAATCTGATATCGAAGTTGGTTAATTTGTTTTTGCCAATCCAGAGCCATCTTAACGTATACGGAAATCATTTCGCCGCCTGTTGTCGGGTGTTCGCCTAGCAAGCCGCAATGTGAAATATATTCTTCGCATTGTTGCCAACGGGCAACGCTCATCGAATACTGCTCCAAAAGTTGATTGTCTACTAAGTTTTCACAACCGCGTTCAACAAGCCAATTCCAAATTTCCGAGTAAATTTTTTTGGTCTGAAGATGTTCGCCGTTTTTCTGTTTTGCGGTCATAAATCTTTTAAGTTGCGGCGGCTCTTTTGGTGTTTCGGGTGTGGATAAAGTTACGTTGTTTACCGACTTATCTGCTTTACCTTCAAGAATTTTTTCTTCGAGCGGCTTACGTTTCTTGCCTGCTCCTATTCTTAGTCCGCCGCGTTGTGTTCCGTCTTTTGCCATTTTGATTTTATCCTCCTTTTGAAATGTGATTTACGTACGAAAAATTGCGGGCTCGGTCGTTGCAACTGCAACCACTAGAGATTTTACCTACCCCCTACCCTGTTTTCGTTTTCGGTCGTCAAGGTAATTCGGGAATGGCACGATTTACAAAGCGGCATAAGATTACTTTCGTCATTGGTGCCTCCGTCGCTCAAAGGTTTAATGTGATGTACCTCGGTTGCGGTCGTGTATCTGCCTTCAAGCTTGCAT
>JAFWFO010000048.1 GCA_017515635.1 Selenomonadaceae bacterium | reverse complement strand
CAGCTATATTTTTGAGGCAGGCAAGACCGCCGACGGAAAGCGCAAGGTCGTGGAAAAAGGCGGTTTTGCAACGAAAGACGCGGCATACAAGGCGGGCGTGGCGGCTTACAACGATTATCTGCACGGCAACATTGGCATTACGAGCGAAAAGATAACGCTGAAAGATTTTATGACCGCGTGGCTTGATAACGTCGTCGCGCTCAACGTCAAGCCATCTTCTATGCAGACGTATCGCTTTAGTTTCACTAAACGCATTTGCCCATATTTGGGTGGAGTAAAAGTACAGGAGCTGACGCCTGCAATACTCGATAAATGGCTCCGAGATATTCAAAAAACAGGTTTATCTTTCAACGTCCTAACTGCAACGTATGGATTGCTACACGCTGCTTTGAATTATGCCGTGCAACCGGCGCAGTTGATTCAGTCCAATCCCGCGTTGTACGTCAAGGTTCCGAAAAACGCGCCGAAAAACATAGTCAAACGTACAATTATCACGCCCGAACGATTTGCCGCGCTCATTGAAAAATATCCGTTCGGCACGCCGTATTACATTCCGTTGTTGCTTCTGTATCATACAGGAATGCGCCTCGGTGAAATGATGGGTTTGTCGTGGCAAGACATTGACTTCGCGGCAAAAAAAAATCAATCTGCGACGTCAAATAATTTATCTCCGACGAAAAGGCTATTTATTCACAACGCTCAAAACAAAGTCGAGCAATCGCTACATAATCGTCGATGACTTTTTGCTCGGCGAACTTAAACGTTGGCAGTCTCAGCAAGTCGAAAACGAAAAACAATTCGCTGGCAGTTACGTCTACATCTACCGCGAAGACGACGGACACATTGAGCGAAGTTCAAAAGCTTTGCCCGCTCCCAACGGAGAAAAAATTTCGTTACTCTGCATAAAAAATAATGAGCAGTTTATAAGTCGCAGTTCTTTAACAAGGGCTTTACATGCCGAAGGTTTAAACGCACGTTCATTCCGGCGTACGCACGCCACACAGTTGATTGAAAACGGCGCGACGCCAAAAGGTGTTGCAGGACGGCTCGGTAATGAGAACGTCAATCTTACACAAAATCTTTACACACACAACACACAGAAATTACAAGAAGAAACAGCGGCAATTTTCGCTGAAAATCTGCAGACAAAGTAGTTTTGCAGACAATCCGCAGACAATTCATCAAATAAAACCTTGATTTTTCAAGAGAAATACGACATGAAACCTTATCTTGCGTCAATCGAATACATTCGCGGCGTGGCAATGCTCGGCGTCGTGGCGATTCACGTCGGCTCGCAATACCTGCTGAATCCCACGCCGAACATTCACCTTGTCGCGCTCTTTGAAATCGTCTCGCGGTTTAGCGTGCCGATTTTCTTTTTTGTGTCGGCGTTCGGGCTGTTCTATCGCATGGATTTTAACGCGCCGTTCGAGTATGGAAAATTTTTGCGTCGGCGATTCAAGGCGGTATTGATTCCGTATCTGCTTTGGTCGACGTTTTATTTCGTGCACGATAATTGGCTTGCCGGCTATGAACTTTTGCCCGACTTCGATTACGGCGCGGAAATTTTATTTTTCGGGCTGGCGAAGTATCATCTGTACTTCATGGTGATTTTGATTTGGTTTTACCTGTTAATGCCGCCGGTGATTTTTTTTGTCAAGCGCATGTCGCCCGCGAAATTGATTTTGCTTTTGGTCGCGCAGGTTGCGTTCGATTTTTGGTCGAGTTATTCGCCGGAAATTTGGCAGTTGATTAATTCGCTTGAAGACGGCTCGTGGTTGCAACTTGCGTTGAAGTGGCGGCTCAACTGGTTCGTCGGGCATTACGTCTTTATTTTCGTGCTGGGCGGCGTGCTTGCGGTTCACTCGGAAAAATTTTTCGCGTGGTGTTCGTCGCACAAAAAAATTGTCGGCGCAACATTTTTCGTCGCGCTGACAACTTTGCTCGGATATTATTACTCGCTGATTTTCGTGCAAAAATTTTCGCCGCTTGAGGCAGTCAACACCGCGCATCAACTTTCGCCGGCGGGAATTTTTTACACGATCGCCGCGTCAATATTTTTCTTCACGCTGTTTCAATTCGGCACGCTGAATTCACCGACGAAAAAACTTTTGAGCTTGCTCGGCAAGAATTCATATTTCGTCTATCTGGCGCACCCGTTCGCGATAACTTATTTGTCGCTCGGTCTCGGCAAGTTGGGGTTAATCATGACGGCACCGAACGCGCTGATTTTTTACGTCGTGACGGTCGCAGTGACTTTAACGGCGGCAGTGTTAATCAATTCGATTCGGCAATTTTTTCAAGCAAGCCCGCGATAAATTTTACGTGCGGCGCAACTGTATCCAAATGCAAGCGTTCGTTCGGCGTGTGAATGTTTTCGTTCGTCGTGCCGATTGAAATTATGTCCAGCGCGGGATTTTTTTTCGCGAAGGAACTCGTCTCAAGTCCCACATGAATCGTCTTGACTTCGGGCGCGTGACCGTTTTGTTCCGTGAAAACTTTTTCGGCAAGCTTAAGTAATTTGCTTTTCGCGTTGAATTGCCAAGCGGGTGTCGGCGGTGAAAATTTCGTCTCGAATTGGCAAAGTCGTCCCGCCTGCTCGAAACTGTCCATTAATTCAAAAATAAGTTCGTCGGCATTTGCTCGCGCCAAAATTTTCAACTCGACGCAATCATCATTCATGCACACGATACCCAAATTCGCGGACGCAAAAACTTCTGCGTGATTTTCGGGGCTCATCACGTAAACGCCGCTGTGAATCAACGTCATCAAGCTAATCAAAAATTCGCCGTCTTTTACGTGCAAAACTTTTTCGGGGCGTGGAACAATCCGCGTCTCGATTTTTATATTCGGATCTGTCGCGGCGAAAATTTTTTGCAGACTGTGTTCGATGTCCGCGCAGATTTTTTCAACGTCGGCGGCGGGCACGTCCGTTGAAATGACGAATTCGGCTTGATTCGGGATTGCGTTGAAGGCCTTGCCGCCCGCAATGCTTGACAGCCGAATTTTCCCGTGGCGACCGATTTGCTTGAGAATTTGCACGGCAACTTTCAGCGCGTTGATTCGCCCGCAGGAAATTTCTTCGCCGCTGTGACCGCCGCGCAAGTTGCCGACAGTTATCGCTATGTTCGTGAAAAGTTTCGTGTCGGGGCGCACGTAATGAACTTCGCGGCTGAAAGTCACGTGCACGGTTCCGGCGCACCCCACGACAATTTCGCCGAAATTTTCCGAGTCGCAATTAATCATGTAGCTTGCGTCCGTGAAAAATTTTTCGTCCGCGCCGTTCGCGCCGCTCATGCCCTGTTCTTCGTCGACGGTAAAAATCGCCCGAATTTTGCCGTGAGTGAAGGCGTCGCGATTATCGACCAGATAAAGAATTTCCGCAACGCCGATACCGTCATCCGCGCCCAAACTCGTGCCGTCCGCCGACAAAAATTTTTCGTCGCGAATCAGCTTTATCGGGTCTCTCAACGGGTTGAAGTCCACGCCGTCACGCGCCACGCAAACCATGTCCATATGCGCTTGCAAAATCGTCAGCGGAAAATTTTCTTTGCCGGGGCTTGCTGGAATTTCGGCGATAACGTTGTTGAATTTGTCGCGCACGACTTCAAGCCCGCGTTCGACAAAAAATTTCTGCAAAAATTTGCCGACTTGCGCTTCGTGTTTCGACGGGCGCGGGATTTTCGCCAGCTCGGCAAAATTTTCAAGCACGCCGTCCAAAATTTTTTCGTCGGCCTGCGTCAAAATGGTTTCGTTCATATTCAAGACTCCGTTTCATCAGAAAGAACTTTCAAAAACGTAACGTCGATTAATTCTGCTTGCGGCGAAAAATTCCTGCGCTGTGGCAATTTCGTCGTCGCCGTGATAAAATTGGTGCGAAAAATTTTTTGCGGAGGATTCAGTTGAACGCCCATGTTTTTGTTGACGCCGAAAATGTTTCGCCAGACGTGACTTTTCGCGTCGTCGAATTTTTCGGCAGGGAACACGCAATAACTAAAGTTGACATTGTCGCCAAAGAAGATACGCTATCGTTCAAATATCGCGGACTTGACCCGAAAATTTTTCGCGTGCAAAATTGTTTTTACGGCAAAAATTCCGCCGACACGTGGATTTGTATTGAAATTGTGCGGGCGATTATCGACGAGCCGGAACTTGAGCTGATAATAATTATTTCGAGCGACAAAGATTTTCTGCCCGCGATAAAATTCGCCGCCGACTTCGACAAAAAAATTTTTATCGTGTCAAACGGAATCACGCACAAAAATTTGACCGCGCACATGAAAACTTTGGGCATACATCCCACGGCGGTGGAGCTGAAAGATTTTCGTTGCGGCTTCGACGAATTGTCACAAAAACTTTCGCCGTTCCTGCCGCTGATGACTTACGACACGCAAAAATTTTTCTTCGCGCACGGTGACGAAGTCCGCCTGATTTTGATACGTCGAAACAACGGGAAAATTTGCGAAGTGCCTTTCGTCGAGGGAATGAGCGTGGAAATTTTCCGCCGCGAACTGCGCGAACTGCGGATTTTGGGCACGAAACGCCCGATTTACGATTTTTGTCGACAAAATTTTTTGAAGGTCGTCGACGAAAATGTTTACTTCCTCAGCGAAGAAGAAATTTTGCCGCCCGTCACGCAAATTGAAAGTGTCGATAAATTTTTGGCACGCCGCGCCGCCGATGTCCGAAAAATTTTCGTCAAACACGCCGAAAAAATTTTTGAAATTCCGTTCGCGGACGAAATGCCCCTTGAAATTTTCGGCAAGCTCCTGCGCGAAAGAAAAATTATCGGTAAGACGTTCCCGCCGCTGAAAATCGCCGAAAAAAGTATGTTGGTCGTGCGCAACGGGAAAGTTTTTTTGCCGACGGAAGACGAACTCGAAAAAATGTGCGACGCGCAGGAAGATAACGTCGATAAATTTTTCATGGACAACGCGGAAGATATTAGGAAAATTTTCGTCAAGCAAGGGCAAAAAGTTTTTGAAATTCCGTTCGTGGACGGCATGAGCCTTGAACTTTTCGGCAAACTTCTGCGCGGACAAAAAATTATTTCGGCGACGGGCAATCCCGCCAAAATCGCGGAAAAAAGTTTGCTCAACGTGCGACGCGGAAAAGTTTTTCTGCCGACAGAGGACGAACTTGAAAAAAATTACGAAGAACTTTCCGCCGAAGAAAAATTTTTCGCCGAACACGCGGAAGATGTCAAAAAAATTTTCGTCAGGCACGCGGGCAAAACTTTGGAATTGCCTTTCGTCGACGGGATGCCGCTTGAAATTTTCGCCGATATGCTCAGTCGGCGGAAAATTGCGGGGCGTCCCGCGTCACTCAAAAAATTCGCGGCAAAAAATTCCTTCGTCCTGCGCGACAAAAAAGTTTTCTTGCAACCCGAAAAGTTGACTTTGGAAAATTCTTCCGCCGTCGACGATTATTTGAACGAACATGCTTTGACAATTCGCACGGCGCAAATTTGTCACGGCGGACAAAAATTTTCAATTCCGTTCGTGGAGGGAATGCCGGCGGAAATTTTCGGCAAACTGTTGCGCGAACGAAAAATTATCGCGGGTTCCGAATCGCCCGTGACCGTCGCGAAAGAAAATTCGTTTGTCGTGCGCGGCGAAAAAATTTTTTCAACGGGGAGGAATTGACTTGAAAATTATCGAGCCGAGTGTTGAGCTGACCGAAGACTTTGACGCGGTTGCCGTCATGAAAAAAATCGAGCGTGCGGGGCGCGTCTGCTACAAGTCCGAGGCGAACATCACCGACGACAGCGCGGAAAAATTTATTCGCGGGATTATCAAACGCGGGCACGAATCAGTTATCGAACATGCGTCCGTTTCGTTCAAAATTATTTGTGATCGCGGCGTCACGCATGAACTTGTTCGCCACAGAATCGGAGCCAGTTTTTCGCAAGAATCAACCAGGTTCTGCGATTACAGTGCGGGAAAATTCGGCGGCGAGCTGACTTTTATCAAGCCGTGCTTTTGGTCTGAAGACGACGAAAATTTTCAACTGTGGCGGGCGACAACGGAGCTGCTTGAAAAAAATTATTTGGCGATGCGGGCGAACGGTGCCAAACCCGAAGAGGCGCGCTCAATCCTGCCCAATTCGCTCAAGACGGAAATTTTCGTGACGATGAATCTGCGCGAGCTGCGGCATTTTTTGAAACTGCGCACGGACACGAAAGCTCATCCCCAAATGCGACAAGTTGCGCTGAAAATTTTCGACATACTGAACGAAAAACTTCCGGCAATTTTCGGCGACATTCAAATAAAGGAGCGTTTGACATGAAAATCACAATCGGCAGCGACCACGCGGCGACTGCGCTCAAGGACGAAGTCAAAAAAGTTTTGGCGGAATTCGACGCCGAAATCAAGGACGTTGGCACTTTCGGCACAGAATCCGTCGATTATCCCGACATTGCCGAAAAAGTTTGCGCGGACGTTGTCAGCGGCGAGTCCGAACGCGGGATTGTCATTTGCGGCACGGGTATCGGCATTTCAATCGCGGCGAACAAAATTAACGGCATTCGTTGTGCGTTGTGCGGCGACGTTTATTCGGCGAAAATGTGTCGCGCACACAACAACGCAAATGTTTTGGCGATGGGCGGGCGCGTTATCGGCAGTGGTTTGGCGGGCGAAATTGTTCGCGCTTGGTTGACGACGGAATTTGCCGGCGAACGTCACGAACGTCGAATCAACAAAATCACTGCGCTTGAACAAAAAAATTCCTGATTGCTTTTCGGAGGTGCTGAAATGGCTGACGAACGTTTGATTGTCGCGCTGGATTTTCACACGGCGGACGACGCGAAAAAACTTGTCGACGAGCTTGGCGACGAAGTGAATTTTTATAAAGTCGGCATGGAACTTTTTTATTCGGTCGGCGCGGAAATTATTCATTGGCTCAAAGCGCGTGACAAAAAAATTTTCCTGGACTTGAAACTCCATGACATCCCGAATACCGTTGCGGGCGGGCTTTGTTCGCTGATGAATTTGGGCGCGGATATTTTGAATGTGCACGCTTCGGGCGGCTTCACGATGATGAAAACTGCGGCTCAAGCTCTTCACGACGAGGCGGCAAAACGCGGCGTTGCTTGCCCGAAACTGATAGCCGTGACCATTTTAACCAGCATAAATCAAGCCGAGTGGTACGGTGCGCTGAAAATTTCCGAACAGGTTGCGGACTTCGCCAAAATCGCGCAATCGGCGGGGCTTGACGGAGTTGTCGCGTCACCGCAAGAAGCAAAACTGATTCGCGACACCTGCGGCGAAAACTTTTTAATCGTGACGCCGGGCGTGAGACCTGCGGGCGCGAACATTGACGATCAAAGCCGAATTGCCACACCGGCGGCGGCACTTGCAAACGGTGCAACGCATTTGGTTATCGGGCGGCCGATTCGTGCGGCACAAAATCCACGCGAGGCGGCACAAAAAATTTTGGCAGAAATGAGAGGCGTTTAATCATGACTGAAAAAGAAGTTTACGATTTACTTGTCGAGACGGGCGCAATTATGAACGGGCATTTCAAATTGACAAGTGGCTTGCACAGCCCACATTACGTCGAAAAATTTAACGTCCTGCAACATCCCAAAATGACCGAAAAACTTTGTCAGGCAATGGCGGAACATTTCAAAGACGCGAACATTGAAACGGTCGTCGGTCCCGTGACAGGCGGAATTATTTTGGCGCACGAAACCGGCAAAGCTTTGGGCACGCGGGCAATTTTCACCGAGCGCGTCGATGGCGTGATGACTTTTCGTCGCGGCTTTTCGTTGCGCGAAGGCGAACGCGTTTTGATTGTCGAGGACGTTGTCACGACGGGCGGATCGATTCGCGAAGTTATCGACGTGGTGAAATATTTCGGCGGCGTGCCCGTTGCAGTTTCAATGTTGGTCGACAGGTCGGGTGGCAAGGCGACGTTCGGCGACGTGCCGAGTTTCGCGCTGTTGCACATGGACGTTGAAACTTACGCGCCCGAAAATTGCCCGCTGTGCAAAGAAAATATTCCGCTGACGAAACGCGGCTCCACGGGCAAGAAATAATGCTCAAGACTTTAACGGTCGAAAATTTTGCGTTGCTGGAAAATGTTACGGTCGAATTCGGCGGCGGCTTGAATATTTTGACGGGCGAAACGGGCGCGGGCAAATCGATTTTAATTGACGCTTTGGGCGCGGCGGTCGGCAACCGAATCGGCTCAAGTCAAATTCGCAAGGGCACGGATTTTTTGCGCGTCACGGCAACTTTTTCGTCGGGCGAGAAAAATTTTGTCGTCGAACGGAAAATTTCACGCACGGGCAAAAATGCAATCACGCTTGACGGCGAGCCGATAACTTTGGCGCGACTGAAAAAATTCGGCGCGGAAATTTTGGACGTGCACGGGCAGAATCAAAATCTTGAACTCCTGCGCGAAGAAAAAATTTACGCGTTGATTGATGACGAAAAAATTCTGTCGGAGCTGGAAAGTTTCGGCGAAATTTTTCGTGCGCTCAGCGTCAAAAATCGTGCGTTGGAGAAAAAACTTTCTGCGCGTGCGGAAAATCTTCAGCGGCTGGAATTTTTGCGTTGGCAGGCGAAAGAAATTTCTTCGGCGCATTTGAAGCCCGACGAGGATGAAAAAATTGACGCGGAAATTCGCAAGCTGTCACACGCCGAAAAAATTGCCGAGAACATTCAAAAATCCGTGCAACTTTTGAGCGACGGCGACCGCGACATTTTGACGGCACTGGCACGCGTCATGAAAAATTTGAGCGACGCGGCGCGTTACGATGAAAAATTAAATTCGGCGCGGCAACTTCTGGAGCAGGCGGAAATTTTTCTGCGCGAGGCGACGGACGAAATTCGCGATTACGGCGAGGCTTTGGATTTTTCGCCCGAACGTCTTGACGAACTTCACGAGCGAGCGGACGTGATTTTTAAACTCAAACAAAAATATGGCACGTCGGTCAACGAAATTTTGTCGCGGTTGGAAAAAATTCGCGGCGAAATTTCCGGCGTTGAAAGTTTTGATTCGGACGTTGTCGAACTGCAAAAAAAAATCGCCGAACTCGAACGGGCGGCAAAAATTTCTGCGGAAAAACTTTTGCAACTGCGTCGTGCGTCGGCAAAAACTTTAAGCGCAGTCGTCGAGCAAAAAATTCGACGTTTGGGCATGGAGCACGCACAATTTGAAATCGTCGTCAATCCGTCGGAAAAACTTTCTGCACGCGGCGGCGACACGGCGGACGTACTTTTTTGCGCGAACGTCGGCGAAGAAAAATTTTCGCTGTCGAAAGTCGTTTCGGGCGGTGAACTGTCACGAATTGCGCTGGCGTTGAAAGCTGTCGCGGCTGAAGATTCGACGGCAACTTTGGTTTTCGACGAGATCGACACGGGATTGGGCGGCGTCACGGCAAAAACCGTTGCGGAATGCATTTCCGAAATTTCGCGGCGTCGACAAGTCTTGTGCATAACTCATCTGGCGCAAATCGCAAGTTTGGCGGACGTTCATTTGAGAATCACTAAATCGGAAGTCGACGGGCGCACGGTTACCAAAGTCGAGCGGCTTGACGAAACCGAACGCGTCACGGAAATTTCGCGCATGGCTTCCGGCAAAGAATCAACCGCGTCAATCAAAAATGCCCGCGAAATGCTCAACTCCGCCAAAATATTCAAACAACAACTTCTTGCGTAACCTTCAATTTTGTGGCAAAATATTTTCAAGCAAACTGCGGGAGGGGATGCCTTGTGGACGTGATTGCGCTGGTCGGGCCGAGCGGAACCGGCAAAAGTCATCGTGCCTTGCAGGTCGCACGCGAACACGACGCCGACGCCATTATCGACGACGGGATTTTGATTAAGGACGGACACATTGTCGCGGGCGAAAGTGCCAAAACCGAAAAAAGTCGAATCATGGCGGTCAGGCGCGCAATTTTCGTTTTGCCGGGGCACGCCGAAGAAGTTCGCGCCGCCATAAAACAAATTCAGCCGCACAGAATTTTAGTTATCGGCACGTCTGAAAACATGGTGCACAAAATCGCAAAAACGCTGTGCCTGCCGTCGATTCAATTAATCGTGCGAATTGAAGACATTGCGTCGAATACGGACATCGCCAAAGCGCAATTCCACCGCCTGCGGGAAGGCAAGCACATTATCCCCGTGCCGACAATCGAACTCAAGCCGCATTTTTCGGGCTATCTCATCAACCCGTTGCAGTCAATCTTTAAAAAGTCGAACGTTCGGCGGCGCAAACTCGGCGAAAAATCAATCGTGCGTCCCGTGTTCAGCTACTACGGCAAATTGATTATCGACGACAAAGTTATTTATCGGATTGTCGAACGGTTACTCAAGGCACGGGAATTTATCAAAATTTTGAAGAGTATCACCGTTCAGCACCTGTTCAAAGGCGATGAAGATCGCGGCTTGAAAATTTCCTGCGAAGTCGTTTTGGGCTACGGAAATCATATTCCCACGCTTGTTCGGCAAACGCAAAGCAATATTCGCGAGGCGGTCGAATACACAACGGGCATGATTGTTCACGCGGTTGACATAAGCATTCGCGCTTTGTATGTCGGCGGTATGGAGCCGAAACGAAAACTCTTGTAACGGAAAAATTTCCTCGTCCTCAGCGACGGGGATTTTTTTTCGATAACGTTGCAACGCGCAAGCTTTACTTTGTTAGCGGTTGATAATATAATTCCTGCGTGAAAAAAAAATCATCGAACATATCAATGAGGTGTTGAGTTTGAAAAATTTTACCAAGTACAGCAAGGGTTACTTTCTGCCGCCCGAAATGATTTTCGATTGGGTGACGAAAGAATATCCCGAAAAAGCTCCCGTGTGGTGCAGTGTTGATCTGCGCGACGGCAACCAATCGCTGATAACGCCCATGAGCCTCGACGAAAAAATTGAGTTTTATAAAACGCTCGTGCGAATCGGCTTCAAAGAAATCGAAGTCGGCTTCCCCGCCGCCAGCGATACCGAATACGCGCTCCTTCGCAAGCTTATCGAAGAAAATTTGATTCCCGACGACGTGACTGTTCAAGTTTTGACGCAGGCACGCGAACACATCATCAAGAAAACTTTTGAGGCACTCGAAGGCGCGAAAAATGCGATTGTCCACGTTTACAATTCGACTTCCGTTGCGCAACGTGAGCAAGTTTTCCGCATGTCCAAAGACGAAATTAAAAAAATCGCAACCGACGGCGCGAAACTTTTGCTTGAGTTGACGCAACAAGCCGGCGCGAATTACCGCTTTGAATATTCGCCCGAAAGTTTCACGGGCACCGAACCCGATTACGCGCTTGACGTGTGCAACGCCGTTTTGGACGTGTGGGAACCCGTCATTGACCGCCGACCGATTATCAACATTCCCGTCACCGTCGAAATGAGTTTGCCGCACATTTACGCAGCGCAGGTTGCTTACATCAACAAATATCTGAAGTTCCGCGACAAAGTTGTTTTGAGCCTGCACCCGCACAACGACAGAGGTTGCGGCGTGGCGGATTGTGAACTCGGACTTTTGGCGGGCGCGGACAGAATCGAAGGCACGCTTTTCGGCAACGGCGAACGCACCGGCAACGTCGACATTGTCACGCTTGCAATGAATATGTTCGCGTTAGGCGTCGATCCGAAACTTGATTTCAGCGACATGCCGTCACTCGTCGAAATGTATGAACGCGTTACCCGAATGACTGTCCACGACCGTCAGCCTTACGCAGGCGCATTGGTCTTTACGGCGTTCAGTGGCAGTCACCAAGACGCAATCGCCAAAGGTATGCATTGGCGCGACGAAAAAAATCCCGATCGTTGGACTGTGCCTTATCTGCCGATCGACCCGAAAGATGTCGGGCGCGAATACGACAGCGACGTTATCCGAATCAATTCGCAGAGCGGCAAAGGCGGCGTCGGCTACATCATGGAGCAAAATTACGGTATCGAAATGCCGAAAAAAATGCGCGAAGATTTCGGTTACCGCGTCAAAGCCGTCAGCGACCAAAAGCACAAGGAACTTTTGCCGGACGAAATTTACCAGATTTTCCACGACGAATATGTCAACGTCGAAACGCCTTACAAGCTTATTGAATTCCATCTGCGCAAGGAACCCGGCGGCGCACGTGTCGGTAGCGTCGACATGGAAGTTGACGGCGAACGCGTCACTTACATGGCTCGCGGCAATGGCAGACTTGACGCCGTGTCGAACGCCTTGCAACGGAATTTGGGGATTATCTACTCGAATTTGACTTACAACGAGCACGCACTCGAAATCGGTCAATCTGCGCGAGCAATCGCCTACATTTCAATCACAAGCTACGACGGAAATGTTTTCTGGGGCGCGGGCATGGACACCGACATTATCACGGCGTCGCTCCACGCTCTCTTCAGCGCGGTTAATCGCATGGTTTCCGCCAGCAAATAAATTTTCGTCAAAAAAATATCGTCCCGTCAAAAATTTTGGCGGGATTTTTTTCGTCTGTGCTATAATATCTCCGAATAGGAGGCGAATCACATGCCGAACAGATTTTTAATCATTGTCACGATAGTTACCGTTCTTTTAACAATCGGCGTCATCACGTTCGCATTTAAAGACGTTGCCGGCGGCGGTCAACATTCCGACAATTTAATTTCGACGGTCTCGCAATATTGGCGCAAAGCCAAAAAAACGACTTTGGAATATGCGGCGCCCGTGCTTGGAACTTTCGGCGTCAACGTCGACGAAGGAAGAATTTCGACCGAAGACAGCGACGTTTCAAAATATCTCGAAGACGCCGCCTCATCGTTGAATTCGACGATAAAATCAATTACGAAGTGAAAGTGAGTGATTTTTTTGCTCAAAATCTCCCCGACGTTCGAAGAGTTTCAAAACTTCGCGCAGAGTTCAAATTTAATCGCCGTGAGCGCGAACATCAACACCGATTTGGATACGCCCGTTTCGATTTTTTACAAGCTCGTCGACAACGGCGAAGGTTTTATCCTCGAATCCGTCGACACCACGCAACAAAATTTCGGCAGATTTTCGTTTGTCGGCGCGGAACCGTTCGTGCGTCTGCAAGTTTTCAAAAACAAATTGATGATTCGCGACGGCGATTTGATGAAATGCATTGACGGCGCGCCCGTCGACGCGATTAAAATTTTCATGAGCCGATACAAACCTGCGAATCTCGATAAAAATTTGCCGCTCGCCAACGGGGGCATGGTCGGTTACTTTAATTTTGAAATCGCCGCGACGTTCGACAGAATTCGCGGACTTGAACTCGACGACGAAGAACTTTTGGGGCAATTCATGATTTGTCGCGTGCTGATTGTCCTCGACGCGTTGAAAAATTCTGCGCGGCTGATTTATCTTGCCGACGTGAAAAATCGTGACGACTTGCCCGAACTTTACGCCGAAATTTCGTCGCGCATGAATCAAATTGCCGAAAAACTTTCCGCGCCGCTGAAAATTTCGCCGCCCGAAAAAATTTCTCGCGAACCGATAAATTTTATGCAAAAATACGGCGAAGCTCCGCCCGAAGTTTTGAACGCCATCGAACGCGCCAAAGAATACATTTTCGCGGGCGACATCTTTCAAGTCGTGCCGTCGAAACAATTCCGCGCAAAAATTTCAAAGCCGCCGTTCATGTTTTATCGCAAACTTCGGCAAGTCAATCCGTCGCCGTACATGTTTTACATAAATTTCGGCTCGGTGAAACTTGTCGGCGCGTCGCCCGAAATGTTGGTTAAAGTCGCGGGCAAAAAAGTTTTCACCTACCCGATAGCCGGCACTCGTCGACGCGGGCAAAATTCGGACGAAGATAAAATTCTTGCCGCCGATTTGAAATCCGACGTGAAAGAAATTGCCGAACATTCAATGCTTGTCGACCTTGCACGCAATGATTTGGGCAGAATTTCCGTCGCCGGCACAGTCAAAGTCGAAAAACTTTTGGAGGTCGAATATTTCAGCCACGTTATGCACATGGTTTCAAGTGTTTCGGGCGAACTGAACGAAAATTTGACGCCGATTGACGTTTTGCGGGCAACTTTTCCTGCGGGAACCGTCAGCGGCGCGCCGAAACTTCGCGCAATGGAAATTATTAACGAACTTGAACCCGTTCGCCGAAAAACTTACGCGGGCACCGTCGGCTACATGGATTTTTGCGGCAACATGGACATGTGTATCACGTTGCGCACGATGCGCGTCGAAAATGACGTTGACGCCGTGATTCAAACGGGCGCGGGCATTGTCGCCGATTCAATTCCGCTCAACGAGTACCGCGAATTTCTGCAAAAGGCAAAGGCGTTGTTTGAAGTCGTCGAGGAGGTCGAAAATAATGCGTAATGGAAAAATTTTGCTCCTGGACAACTATGATTCGTTCACGTACAATGTTTTTCAGTTGCTGTCGGAATTGGGCGCGTCGGTTGAAGTCGTGCGCAACGATAAAATTTCCGTAGATGAAGTAAAAAATTTTGCGGCAGTGATAATTTCGCCCGGCCCCGGCGTGCCGAGTGACGCGGGCATTTCCGAACAAATTATTTCCGAACTCAAAGGCGCATTGCCGATTTTCGGGATTTGTTTGGGTCATCAAGCTATCGGCGAAGTTTTCGGCGGCAAAGTCATTCGCGCCAAAGAAATCGTTCACGGCAAAACTTCACGGCTCAAACATTGCGGCACGGGAATTTATCGCGGGCTTGCTCAAGGCGTCGAAGTCGGGCGTTATCATTCGCTGATTATCGAACGCGAAACTTTGCCCGATTGTCTGGAAGTCACGAGCGAACTTGACGACGGGACGATTATGGGCGTGCGACACAAAAATTTCGACGTTGAAGGCATCCAATTTCATCCCGAATCAATCTTAACGCCGCAAGGTCGAATCATGATGGAAAATTTTTTGACACGAATTTAAACATTGCAAAAAAAATATCCCCGCCAATTCGGAGGGGATTTTTTTATGTCCGAGAAAATTTTTGCCCGATTTCAAGTTGCAAGCGTTCAGCCTCGCCGCTCGGAAGCTCCAAAGCTCCCCACGCACCGAAACACGCGCTCAAGCCAATCCACGGCCACAAGTTCCGCACGATTTTTTTTATGCAAAAATTTTCGTCGAGATAGACAACGTCAATCGCAAATCGCATAAAGCCCATGTGAACGCTGTTGCACGGCGCAAGCAACAAACCGCGACCTTCGGGCAAATTTTTCCGCAACATCAGCCCGCAAAACCGCGACAAAAAACTTTCCGCCAGCTCAACTTCAAGCGTGTGACCGTTTATGAAAAATTTTTCCGTGCGCATCATCTGAATTTGTTAAACAACGTCAAAATCACAATGCCCGCCGCCAACGCCACGAAAATTATCGGCAGGGCAACGAACATCATCAGCGCGGCAAAGGCGACTAAAATTAACGTCACGGCAACTTTAACCAACTTATTTCCGCCGAGCCACTCGCGAACGACCCAAGTAAAGGCACGCGAAAAAAATCCGCCGCCGCTGTCGAAATTTACAAACGTCCGCCGCGTGCCGTAATCGTAGTTTCGACTGCGGAAATCTTCTTTGCGCTCCCCGTGCCCGTCGACAGATCCAACGTCAATGGTTTCGCCGTCAAAAAAATTTTTTTCGATTCGCGTCAAGTCTCGAACGTTGCCTTCCGTGTTTTCGTAGCCGCAGAATGTGCATTTCAGCGAATTTCCCAGCTCTTTGCCGCACCGACGACATTGCATGTGAATCAACCTCCCAAAAATTTTTTAATTCCGTCGCGCAAAGCGGTTGTCGGACTCCAATTCGGCAAAAATCGCGGCGTGCCTCGGAAATTTGTCGAAATGTATCGTCCGCTCCACTTGATTGAAAGTTTTTTTCCCGAAACTTCTTCAAAAATTTTAACGACTTCGCCCAAAGTCACGGGGCGCGACATGCCGACCGAATACGCGCCGCAATAATCGTATTTGTTCGCCGCCAAAATTTTTTGCGCCGCAATGAACGATTCAACCGCGTCATCAATGTAAATCAAATCGATCAACTGACCGCTGTGCGACAACTCGATTTTTTCGCCCGTCAACAAACTCCGCCGCAAGCGTCCCAAAACTCTGTCGCTCTTGTCGTCCGTAGCGTAAACGTCCGAAAGTCGCAAGCCGATACATTTCAGCCCGCAATTCGCCGCGTAAAAATTGACAATGCCCTCGAAACAATCTTTCGTCGCCGCGTAGAGATTCACGGGGCTTAAATTGTTGTCAATCGTCTGCTCAAAAGTGCCCGCGTTGACGAAATTAAAAATATTGTTCGCCGCCATCGCGTCAAGAAGTTCCGTGCCGAACGTGATATTGCTTTGAATCAATTTTTGAATGTCCTCGAATCGGTGCGCCGTGACAAAATTTGTCGCCAGATGAAAAATCACGTCGGGGCGATTATTTTCGACGCACAAATCCGTTACAATGTCCAGCAAAGTATTTTCGCGGTCGTGGACGTGGAATTTTACGTTGGCGCGCAGATTTTCGCTCAGCTCGTGAACTTTCGACGTGGGGCGTACAATCGCGTGGACTTCGTGCCCGTCGTTGACAAGCCGCTCGCCCAAATGGTGCCCGATAAAGCCCGTTATGCCCGTCATCAAAATTTTCATGATAAGCCCTCCTTTCAGCAGAAAACTTTTTGCTTGTCCGTCGTGAAATATTTAAACGGCGGCAATTTTAATTTGCAATTCGTCAGCGCGTCCGTCAGTGCCGACAAAATTTTTTCCAGCTCCAAAATATTTTCGTCGCGATAATTTAATTCCTGCGCGTGTGCCAGCCGATTTTTCGCGCCGGCGATTGTTTTTGTCAAAGCTCTGCGGAAGTCGTCCTCGGTCTTGAGGAAAAATTTTTTGTCCCATTCGACCTGCAAAAAATTTGCCCAGCAAATCGAAAAAACACTGCCGACTTTTTCCCAATTCGACGCCTGTTGTTTGTGGAAACGAAACATACTTAGCGGCTCGGCAAGCCAAATTAAATTTCCCTGCGACAAAACTTGCAACCATGTCGAAACATCAATCAGCGGATAAAAACCTTGTTCGTCGGGCGTGCGGCACAAATCGTTATCGCGCAGACAATTTTTGCGAATCAGCGGCGTCGTCGGCTCGCCGATGTCGTTGTTGCCCGTGAACAAAATATTTCTGCCCGCGACAACGCCCGGTTGAAAAACGTTTTTGTCCAACGTGCCGGGCATCGTGTCGGTAATTTTTCCGTCGGCGTCGATAACGTGGCGCACGCTCGTCACAATCGAAACGTCGGGGCGGCGGCGCATAATTTCGACCATCTTTTCAAGTTTCGTCGGATAAAATTTATCGTCGTCCATGAGCCAGTTGACGAACTCGGCGGCGGGATTGTTGTAACTTCGCGCAAAATTCCAGTTGTCGCTTGCGTTGAAATTTTTGTGGCGAAAATATTTTATGCGGGCGTCGCGGGCAAGATAATCCTGCATGAAATTTTCGGTGGCGTCGTCCGTCGAATTATCGCTGATAAAAACTTCAATGTTGCGATAAGTTTGGCTCAACGCGCTGTCGAGAGCCTCGCGGAAATATTTCGGGCGATTGAACGTCGGAATAATCACGCTCACCAACGGAAATAAATCTGCAGAATATTCGTCCAGAAAT
>JAFWFO010000047.1 GCA_017515635.1 Selenomonadaceae bacterium | reverse complement strand
TGTTGCGGTCAAGGAAGCGTTGACCCGCGCTTGATTGAACTTTTGGAACGGCTCCGTGCAAAGGCGGGCAAACCGATTCACGTCAACTGCGGCTATCGCTGTCCGTCACACAACGCTCAAGTCGGCGGCGTTCCGAATTCTCAGCACGTGTTGGGAACGGCGGCTGACATTACGATTCCCGAAATCGGTTTTGAGCGTGCGCGTGAGCTTGTTGAAGATATTGACTTTGACGGGACGGGTTTTTATCCGCCATTGGACGGCGGTGGCGCGTGGTTCATTCATGTCGACGTTCGCGACGGCGGTATCGGCAAGCATATCGAATGGTGGAATTGAAAAAATTAGCCCTCTCCAAAACCGGAGGGGGCTTTTTGAGTATCGGGCGGTAGACTGCACGTAGACTGCACGGTTCAAATAAATGGCGTTGTGACGCGGTTTTTCACGCCGAGATTTTAAGTCTTTTTAAAACTTGCCCGAAAAAAAATTCCGCGTAAAAATTTTCCATCGTGATTTTATCTGCCGAGCCTGTGAAAAAGTTTTTCGCAATGTTTCAGATATTCGCGCTGAAGAGATATAACATGTTCGCCGTAACGAAGACCGCTTTGTTCGAGAGCTTTAATCAACGAAGCGTCATAATCCGCGACAATCACCAAATGCGGCAAATCTTCACACGTCACGTCGCGCAACAAGTCCGTCCAATTTTCCTCGCTGTAAAGAAAAATTTTGTCGGTCAAAGAATTTTCCTCCGTCAAAAGCCTCGACAAAATTTTCATTGCGCCCGAAGAGCGAATCACGCGGATTGACGCAAAATGTTTTGTCGGCAGGTATTCGAGCAACGACTGACCGCGCTCGGCGGCACGAATTAATCTTTCCATCGCCACATTTGACAGACAAATTGACAACTGGTTTTGATAATCTTCACCGCCCATCTGTTCGCGAAACGGTTGCAAATCATAACCAAACCGCTTAAAAAGTTCCACATAAAAATCCGTGTACAACTTAGTCCAACTGTGACATCCGAAAGGTAATCCGAAACGTTCAATGTGACGGTCGGGATACCATTCCATCGAAAACAGATTTGCAACTTCGACGGGCGCAACATTAAATTCGATTTTCTTCGAGATACCGCACTTTGCAAAGAAGCCGTCATCAAAGAAGGAATCATGTCCAACAGACCAATTCTGCGGAATTTTTGTTTGTTCGGCAAGTTTACGACAGGCTTCAATTTTTCTTAAACACAATCCGCTATTCCCGACCTGCGGAGTTTTAGGATTGCGTGAACCCTGCCAAGTATGTCGCGGCCACGGCGCGCCAATGTAATCGTAGCCGAACGAACAAAATTCCTCCAGCGCGTCATAGAAAACAAACGCATCGAGCTGGTAAATCAAAATGTAATCGAAGTCCGCGAACGGCTCATAAAACAGCGGCGAAACAGATAAAATGTTGTAACCGAGCAGGCTTTGGAAATATTTTGCAGGGAATTCAACGACAAATTCACTCGATTTGAAGTACGAAAAATTTTTTCCTTCCGGCACGGCGTGAATCAGCGGGTAACGCCCCAAAATTTTTCTGCACTGCGCGAGAGAAATTTTTTCAAGTTCGTTTAACTCGGTTTTATGATTTGGAATGACGACTGCAACTTTAGACAAAATTTTTCACCTCGTTAATTGTAAATTTGATCACGCACGACTTTATTTGCCGAGCTTGTGAAAAAATTCTTCGCAATGTTTCAGATATTCGCGCTGAAAAGATATAACGTGTTCGCCGTAACGAAGTCCCTGCCTTTCGACGGCGGTAATCAACGAAACGTCATCTTCGGCGGAAATTATCAAGTGCGGCGAATCTTCGCACATCACGTCGCGCAACAAGTCCGTCCGGTTTTCCTCGTCGTAAAGAAAAATTTTGTCGGTCAAAGAATTTTTTTCCGTCAAAAGCCGCGACAAAATTTTCATTGCGCCCGAAGAGCGAATCACGCGAATTGACGCAAAATGTTTTGTCGGCAAGTATCGTGACAGAGACCGTCCGTTTTTCAAGCGGCGATTGAAACGTTTTATTGCTATCAGATAAAGCCAGTTTGTCAATTTATCTTCAGGCTTAATCGACAGCTTTTCAATCGTCTGAGCGTCCAAGAAGAGCGGCCAAAAATTCTTCACGTAAAAATTTTCAGTGAGCGTGCTCCAACCGTGACAACCGAAAGGCAAATTTCCGCCGTTTTTCCTAATGCAACGATCGGGATTGAATTCCATGGAAAATTTATACGCAACATTAATCGGTGCGACGCGGAAATTGCAGTTATCCTGCGCCCCGCAAAAAGAAAAAATCGTGTCTTCGTTTAAATTTTCGTGTTGTACAATCCAATCGGCATGATTGAGCAAAAGATTGTAATGGGCTTTGACTTTACGCAACGAGAAGCCGCCGTTGCCCACGCGCAGAAATTTTCCGCCGACTTCAGCCAACCACGGCCACGGAGCACCGATATAATCATAACCGAGCGAACAAAATTCTTCCAGCGCGTCATAAAAAACGAACGCATCGAGCTGATAAATCAAAATGTAATCGAAGTCCGCGAACGGTTCATAAAACTGCGGCGACGTTAAAAGTCGGCTGTAAGTTTGAACGCTTTGGAAATATTTTGCGGGGAAATGCGCAACCATGTCGCCCGATTTGAAGTACGAAAAAATTTTTCCTTCCGGCGCAACGAAAACCAACGGGTAACGCCCCAAAATTTTTCTGCACTGCGCGAGAGAAATTTTTTCCAATTCGTTAAGCTCACGGTAAACGGGAATGACGACAGCGACTTTAGACAAAATTTTTCACCTCAGCCGTCGATTTTTGAACGCGTCTTGTCAAGCAGGCTCATCTTCATGTCGTAATAATCCGGCGTCATGTCCAGATAATGGCGGTGCGGATTCTCGAAACGCTGTTCTTCCTGCCAAATTTCGTTGGCAAGTTGATGTTTGACGTAATCGCGAATTTCATGCAAAGACGGCAGATTTTCCACGCGCCGCCCGTCTTTGACGTAAAGCCGCGAAATTTTCTTCGCCGTGCAATTCTCGAACGAGCGATTTTTCCACGGCTTGACGGGATCGACGTAACGGAAAGGCTTGCTCATGTCAATCGGTTCGTCACGGAGCGCAAGCATGTCGGCAACGGCGTGCCCCGTGTCGTCGTAAATGCGATAGATGTCTTTCAAGCCGGGGTTGGTGATTTTCTCGACGTTTTCGCTGACTTTGATTCGCGGGACAAATTTGCCGTTTTCCTCGACCGCAACAATTTTGTAAACCGCGCCGAAAACGGGTTCAGACTTCGCCGTTATCAGACGTTCGCCGACACCGAAAGCGTCAATCGCCGCGCCTTGGCTCAGCAGTGAAGCTATCGTAAATTCGTCCAGACTGTTCGACGCAATAATTTTGCAATCCGTCAAGCCCGCGTCGTCCAAAAGCTTGCGAATTTTTTTCGACAGATAAGCCAAGTCGCCCGAATCAATTCGCACGCCGCGCAGACGTTTGCCCTGCGGTTCCAAAACTTCTTTGGCGACACGAATTGCGTTTGGAATGCCGCTGTGAATCACGTCGTAAGTGTCGACCAAAAGCGAAGCATATTCGGGATAAATTTCGGCGTAACGTTTAAACGCCTCGAATTCGTCGCGGAAATACATAACCCAGCTGTGCGCCATCGTGCCGTTGACGGGGATATTGAACAGTTGACCCGCGCTGACGGTTGCCGTGCCGTTGACGCCGCCCAGAAACGCCGCACGTGCCCCGTAAGTCGCCGCGTCCATGTTGTGTGCACGACGGGCACCGAAGTCCGAAACGAAACGCCCTTGCGCCGCACGAACAATCCGACGCGCTTTTGTAGCAATCAATGACTGATGATTAATCTGCGCGAGAATTGCCGTTTCGATTAACTGCGCGTCAATCAAGTTCGCCACGACGGTTAAAAACGGCTCGTTCGGATACATAATCGTGCCTTCGGGGAAAGCGTAAATGTCTCCGCGAAAATGAAAATCCTTGAGGTTGTCAAGAAATTCGTCGCTGAAAATTTTTTGCTCGCGCAGATAGTCAATATCTTTCGCGCTGAAATTCATGTTTTCAATGTACTCAATGACCTGCTCAAGTCCGGCGAAAATCGCGAAGCCGCCCGCGTCGGGGTTGCGCCGATAAAACACGTCGAAAGCAACGCGTGTGTCCTCGCCGCCGCTGACGAAATAGCCGTTAGCCATCGCCATTTCGTAAAAGTCCATCATCATGCTGATATTGCGTTTATCAAATTGCGACATGAAAATTCCTCCGTAAAACAAAAATAACCCGACGAAAAATTTTTTCAATCGGATTATTCTGTTGTCGCGGCAAATATCCTGCAAAGAGTCAGGAATTGTCATCACGCCAAAAATTTCACGCGGGAAGAATCTTCGCAAGCGTCTCCAACATTTTCGGAATTTCAATCGGCTTGGCAATGTGCGCGTTCATTCCGGCATCAAGCGCAGATTTCACGTCCTCCGAAAAAGCGTTGGCAGTCATTGCGATAATCGGCAGGTTCGCAAGTTTTTTGTCGGCAAGTGCGCGGATTTTTTTCGTCGCCTCGTAGCCGTTCATTTTCGGCATTTGAATATCCATCAAAATCAAATCGTAGTCGCCCGCCTTCGACTCGGAAACTTTTTTGACCGCGTCGGCTCCGTCCGTTGCCGTGTCGACGATAAATCCTTCGCTCTCCAAAAGCATTTTGGCAATTTCGCGATTGACTTCAATGTCGTCGACAAGCAAAAGTTTTTTGCCCGTGAAGTCAATCTGCGCGGCGGCATTTTTATTTTCGGCGGCAACTTTGTCGCGAAGTTCGTCGGAAAGTTTAAAGTCTACATTGACGATAAATTCCGTGCCTTTGCCGCGTTCGGTCTCGACGCGAATCGTGCCGTTCATGAGTTCGACGAAACTTTTCGTTATCGACATACCGAGTCCCGTGCCTTGAATTTTGCTGACGGTGGAAGATCTTTCGCGTTCAAAGGCCTCGAAAACTTTTGCGGCGAATTCGGGCGTCATGCCGATACCGCTGTCCTTAACGCGCAATTCGTAGCTGCCGACGCCGTTTGAACTTTCGCCGAGTTGGTTTAACGTGACGGAAATTTTTCCGCCTTCGGGCGTGAATTTATAAGCGTTGCTCAAAAGATTCAGCAAGATTCGATTCAATCGGTTTTTGTCGTAGATGACGAATTTATCAATGACGTTCGACGTGTCGACGCTGAACGAAATTTTTTTGCCTTTCATTTGCGTGGCGAACATGTCATAAACTTCGTCAAGCGTCTCCGCCAAATCTGCGGGCGCAAGTTCAAGTTCCATTTTGCCGGATTCAATGCGGCTCATTTCCAAAACGTCGTTAATCAGCTCAAGCAGATGATGACTGGAAACGTCGATTTTCCGCAAGAAGTCATGCATTTTTTCGGGCACGCCCAACGGACAATCTTTTTGGGTGCAATCGTTGCAGTTTACACATTTGCCGTTTAAAGTCTTTGCCAAATTCAAGTAGCCGATAATCGCGTTCATCGGCGTTCGGATGTCGTGGCTCATGTTCGACAGGAATTGCGATTTTGCGCGGGAACCTTCTTCGGCGCGTTCCTTCGCTACTCTGAGTTTTTCGCCTTGTTGCTTGATGGTTTCCAAATCTTCTTCGGCGCGTTCCTTCGCCGTGACAAGTTCAGACTGTTTGCTTTCGAGTTCTTCGCGTTGCTGTTTGATGGTTTCCAAATCTTCCTCGGCGCGTTCCTTCGCCGTGACAAGTTCAGACTGACGGCTTTTGAGTTCTTCGCCCTGCTGTTTGATTGTCTCAAAATTTTCCTGCAGGCGATGCGTGTATTCTTCCTGCGAATGCATGTGGCGGACTTGCAGGAAAGTGTAGCCGATTAACAGCGCAATAAACAACGCGGACGCCAAAAGCAACGCGACGAGCCACGGGCGACTTGTGACCATTTCTTCAAGCGTGATGTTTTCGTAACGGTTGCTGATCCATTTTTTCGTTAAGGCGTCGAGGCGGCCTTCCTGTTGCATTTGAATCAAGGCGGCGTTGACTTTGACGCGCAGTTGTGTATCTTCGGGGTGCATTGCCAACGTGCCGTAAACGTGCTGAACGGCGTAACTCGGAAAAACGTCTTCGAGTTCAAGCTTTTCGAGAAATGCGCCGCCGACTTGTATCGGACAAATTGCAAATTCGTATTCGCCGGTTTTGAGACCGTTGAATATTTTTTTGTAAGAGTTCACGTAAGAAATTTCGTCGTCCAAACCAAGACCGGGCATTTTATGTAACGAAGCGACGCGCCGTCCGTATAATTCAGCGACGGAAGAAATTTCTCTGCGCCCGTAAACGACATATTGCTTTTCGGCCGTGGGCAACGTGGCGATAATGTCGGGATTGTTTATAATCAAGTCGCTTTCCATGTTCATGATTATATCCGCGCCGCCGCCGAGAAAAATACTGTTCGCGTCATTCCAATCAATCAGCGACAAATCCAAATTCATCCCCAGACGATTGGCAATTTCGTTCATCAATTCCACGTCGAAGCCTTGATAATTTCCGTTTTCGTCGACATAGGAATAAGGCGCGTAATCAATGTCAGTGACGACGTGCAAAGTTTTATTGAAGTTGTTGAGCGGTTGCACTTCGACTTTGGGCGTGTCGTTAAAAATCCCCGATAAGTTCAAATAAATTCCTGCGAAGAGCGCGACAAGAATTATCGGCAACAGAATCGTTACCGCCACCAGAGAATTTTTTTTGCCGAAAGATTTTTTCGGAGCTTGCGTGTTCATTAATTTATCTCCTATCGAGCCGGTGACTTGCAAAATAATTTCACGCATATTTTACAGGAGTTTTTTTAATCGGGCAAGTTAAAGCGTCGCGGCGAAGAATGCAATTTTAATGGATTTATAACGTTTCGATTAATGTTTCCGTAATAAAAAGCCGATATATTTAGCGTCAGACTGAATCAAGAGCACTTCAGCGGGACTCGCCCCACGACGTTTAATCGGAATGACGGCGCAGCAGAAAGTTCTGTGCGGCCACAAAGTCAACTTCCGAATCACAAACGAAATTTTTCCCGCATTACATAAAAAAGCCTCGACAATGCGTCGGGGCTTTTGCGTTGTGGTAAAATCTGCGCGGAGGTGTTTGACGTGAAGAAAATCCGAATCACGGTCGTCAAAAAAGTTCGCCACGAAGATTTGATAGCCCGTTACGAAAATCCGATTGAAAATGCCTGCGACATGGTTGAAGGACAAATTTTTATCGCGAACGGCTGGCAACGTCCCGAAAATTTTTGTTTGAGCGCGTGGGAAACTATTTCGCCGTTTGTGATGGCGTTGTCACACGGCGCGGAAAATTTTTATTCGGGCTGGATGAAAAATCCGAAATCCGCTTTGCTGTCGTGCAATGACGGTTTTCGCCCCGTGAGTTTTTTGCTTGAAACACTCGACGAAAACGCAGATTAATCGCCAAAAATTTTTGAGATTTTGTTTGTCGCGTGCTATAATCGGCGCGCATAATAATCAATTAGGAATTAGGAATTAGGAATTAAATTCGCAACAGTCAATTCCCAACTCCCAACTCCTAACTAATTAAGGGGGAGGAATTTTTTCTGATGGAAAGTTCTGCGTTGTCAATGCTGCCGCCGATAATCACGATTATTCTCGCGCTGTGGACGAAAGAAGTTTACATGTCGCTGATAATCGGCATTTTTTCCGGAGCAATGCTTTTCACGGGCGGAAATTTTTTGGAATCAATCGTGACGTTGTTCGGAATCATGGAGTCGAAAGTCGGCGGCAACGTAAACATTTTGGTTTTTCTCGTCATACTCGGTATTTTGGTCGCCGCGATAAGTCGTTCGGGCGCAACGCGTGCTTACGGCGAATGGGCGCGCTCGGTCATTTCGGGCAAACGTTCCGCACTCGGCTTGACGGCTTTTCTCGGCATGTTGATTTTCATTGACGATTATTTTAACTGCTTGACGGTCGGAACAATCATGCGCCCCGTCACCGACAAATTTAAAATCGCCCGCGCAAAACTCGCTTACATCATTGACGCGACGGCGGCTCCGATTTGCATTATCGCGCCCGTTTCGAGTTGGGCGGCGGCTGTCGGTTCGTCACTGCCCGAAGGTTCGGAAATTGACGGCTTCGCGCTGTTTATCGAAACAATTCCGTTCAACCTGTACGCAATTTTGACGATGGTTTTCATGGCGTTTATCATCATGACGGGACGCGATTTTTCGACGATGGGCTCGAACGTTCGCAAGAACAATGAGCACTTTGAAATTCCCGCCGAATATAAAGACAACGTCGAAGGCGAACAACTTAAAGGCGGCAATGGAAAAATTTTTGATCTCGTGTTGCCGTTGATTGTGTTAATCGCCGCGTGCATTTACGGCATGTTGTACACGGGCGGAATTAAAGACGGCGCAACGATTTCGGCGGCCTTTGCGGACTGCGACGCCTCGAAAGGTTTGGTTATCGGCTCGTTCATAGCATTTATTTTTACCGCGTTGCTGTATCTGCCGCGCAAAGTTGTCAGCTTCCAAAATTTCTGTGAATGTTTCGGGCAAGGTTTCAAAGCTATGGTTCCCGCGATTTTTATTCTCTGCTTGGCGTGGACGTTGTCCGGAATTTGCGGCACGGATTATCTGAACTTGGGCGGCTATGTCGGCAACATTGTCCACGAACATTCTTCGCTTGCGGTGTTCCTGCCCGTGATATTTTTCCTCGTGGCGATTGGCTTGGCATTCGCGACGGGCACAAGTTGGGGCACGTTCGGCATTTTGATTCCGATTGCGGTTGCGGTGATTAATTTTACGCCCGAAACTTATCAACTGCTCGTGCTGTGCGTGGCGGCGATTTTGTCGGGAGCTGTCGGCGGTGACCACGCGTCTCCGATTTCCGACACGACGATTCTTGCTTCGGCGGGCGCGCAATGTCATCACATTGATCACGTGTCGACGCAGGTGCCTTACGTGCTGACAGTTTCGGCTTGCTGTGTCGTAGGTTATTTGGTTGACGGCTTCACGCAAAACGGTTGGCTCGGACTTGCTGCGGCTTTGGGTTGCTTGGCAGTCGTGATGTTTGTCGTGCGTGCAAAAGTTCCCGCCGTCGACGTGTGACGGAGTTACATCATGGAAAAAAATTCTGAGCACCGAAAAATTCTTGATGAATTGTTTGACGCCTTTACGATTCTCGGACGCGGCAATTATGTTTTGATGCGCGACGTGAAATGTAACATGGTGCGTTTCAGCCCTGACGCCGTTGAGCTTTTCGGTTTGCCGGGCGAATACGTTCCCGACGACCAAATCGACTGGGGAAATTTTATTCATCCCGAAGACCGTTTTCGTTACACGCGCTTTCACAAAAAATTGACGGACGGCACATCGAAAAGCTACGACGCAACTTATCGCACGCGCTTAAAGGACGGCTCCTACGCCACGTTGCGATATATCGGCACAAGTATTTTCGACGAAAATAATAATTTGGAACTTGTCGGCGGAATTATGATTAACGAGGGCTTGACCGAAAGTACCGACCCCGTCACGATTTTGCGCAACCAGTACGGATTTTTTCAAGACATTTCCGCCGTCGTCGAGTTGAAAAAAAATTGCGTCGTGATTCTGTGCGGTATCAGCCGCATGGACAAAATCAACGAAGAGCACGGCTACACTTTCGGCAACGCGGTCTTGCAACAGGCGGCGTGGCTCCTTCAAGAAGCTGTCGGGCAGGACGGCACTGTTTATCGCATGGACGGCGCAAAGTTCGCGTTCATTACCGAAAGTCTTTCGCCCGAAGAAGTCGCCGTCAAGTACGAAAAATTTCGGCGTGCCGCGCAGACAGGTTTGCCCGTAAAAAATATTCGTCAAGTGCTGGCGATTGCGGGCGGCATGTTCGCGTTTGAAGGCGGGCAAGTCAACGAATACACGATTTATTCTTGCCTGTTGTTCGCGTTCAGGGACTCGAAATTTTATCACAACGGCAAACTCGTCAATTACAACGGCGCAAACGATTTGCAGACGAACGAATCACTTGAGTTGCTTGACGAAGTTCGCAACTGTATCTTGCTTGACTGTAAAGGTTTTTCTCTGCGTTATCAACCGATTTTCGACGCGCAAACCGAAAAGCTCACGTCGATTGAGGCGTTGCTCTGTTGGCACAGCGAACGTTTCGGGGAAGTGCCGCCGTCGGCCTATGTGCCCGTGCTGGAAAGTGATTTTCTGTTCGAGGAGCTGGGCTATTGGATTTTGCGCCGCGCAATGGAAGATGCCCGCAAGTTGCCGGAAAAAAATCCCGCACTGATTTTGAGCGTGAACATTTCGCCCGCGCAGATTGTCGACGATTTGTTGTTGGAAGAAATTGATAAAATTTCTGCCGCGACGGGCTTCCCGTTGCAAAATCTGTGCTTCGAGCTGACAAAGAGCTGTCGAAAAATTGAGCCGTACATTTTGCGCCGAATTGTTCGCGCACTTAAACGCAAGGGAATTCTTTGCCTGATTGACGATTTCGGCAGCGGCGTCGCGTCGATTGATTTTCTGCGTGATCTTGCGCCGGATTTCATCAAGCTGGAAAAAACTTATATCACCAACATACAAGACGAAAATTCGGGCAACCTGCAAATCGTCTCGCACTTGTCGCAACTGGCGTCGGAACTCGGCACGAAAGTTTGTCTCAAGGGCATTCAAGACGCAGAGATTCGCGAAGTTATAAAAAAATTCCCCGTCACGAACGTTCAGGGAAATTTCTGGTCAACGGCATTGTCGCTCGAAGAAATCGCAGAAAAATTTTTTGCAAAATGATTGTCAACGCCCGAAATGTGTTATAATCACTCAAACAACGGAATGATTTTTTTGTTAAGGAGGCAACCATCATGGCGAACACGATTAACACCAATTATCTGACGCAGTTTAAATCGTTCGACAAACGCACGACAACTGCAACAAACAAAAATTCTTCGACTGTCAACGATGCCGCCAAAAATTTCGCGGGCGCGGATTCGACCGTAGAAATTTCAAGCGCGGGACTTGACGCGTTGGCGAAACTCAAGAGCGACACCGTCGACGAACAAGCCGGCGGAGGTATCGGCGACGAAAGCAAACTTTCCGACAAGGCAAAGAGTTTCCTCGACAATCTCCGCAAAAAATATGACGATTATGATTTCGTCATCTCCAACGACCTTGACGCGGCGGAAACTGTCGGCGGCACGAAGGAATATTCCGTCATGCTGACCGTCGACGAAATCGAAAAGATGGCGGACGACGAAGAATACGCCGAAAAAGTCATGGGGCAAGTCAAAGACGCCACAAACACGCTCAAAGACCTTTCCGAAAAAGATTTGGGCGAAGGCGTGCAGTTCTCGCAACTGTCCATTTCGTTCGACGACCAAGGCAACCAGAAACTTTTCGCGTCGATCGAAAAAATGTCCGCCGACCAAAAAGAACGCCTTGAAGCCGCCCGCGAAAAACGCGCCGAAGAAAAGAAAAACGCCGAAGCTCAAGCCCAAGATAAATCTTTGGATGAGCCCGACGAAGAACTTTTCTCGATAATGTTCAAGAGCGCGGACGTTGAGGCGGACAACGCGGAAGATTTGTTGTCGAAAATCCTCAGCATCAAATGGGACGAAATCGACGAAGAGGAAGCGTTCATCTGATTTACGCACCGTCGAAAAATTATTCGGCTGACGCGTCTTGAGTCTCGAAAAATTTTTTTAACGATTCGGCTACAGTTCGATTCATACTCGGCACGGTTGCAAGTTCGTCGACCGTCGCCGATTTTATTTTTGCCACGGAGCCGAAACGTTTCAAAAGTTCCGTTCGCCGCTTTTGACCGATACCCGCAACGTTGTCAAGTTCCGACTTCAAATTTCGTGCCCGCCGCAATTTTCGATGATACGTTATCGCGAAACGGTGAGCCTCGTCGCGAATTCGTTGCAGGAGTTTTAACGCTTGACTTTCTTTCGGCAACTCGACGGGAATGGACGCGCCCTCGACGAAAACCAATTCGAATTGTTTGGCAAGCCCGATAACCGAAACTTGATGACCTGCGCCGCGAATTATTTCCAATGCGGAATTCAGTTGACCGATCCCGCCGTCGATAACGATTAAATCGGGAAAGTCTTCCGCAGAAAGTTTTTCGTAACGGCGGCTTGTGACTTCGCGCATCGACAAAAAATCGTCAGGCTTGCCTTCGGTTGAGCGGATTTTAAATCGGCGATAATTTTTTTTGTCGGGCGCGCCGTCGAAAAAAGATACCATTGACGCAACGGTTTCCGCGCCTTGAATGTGCGAGATGTCGAAACACTCCATGCGTCGCGGCAATTTCGATAAGTGCAAAAAATTTTTCAGCTCCTCGACCGCGCCGAACGTTTGGGCATTTTTTAATTGCCGCCGAGCAGATTCTTCCGACAAAAATTTTTTCGCGTTTTCGACCGCCATATCGACCAAAGATTTTTTGACGCCGCGTTTCGGGACGATTAATTTCACGTTGAGCCACTCGCCCAAAAGTTTCAAATCGTCAACGGGCAAATCGACGGGCAACAAAATTTCTGCGGCAGAAATTTTTGCGCGGCTGTAATATTGCTTGACGAATTCAACCAAAATTTTTGCGTCGGATTCGTCGTCGGTGCCGGTGAGCGGAAAATTTTCGCGTCCGGTAACTTTGCCGTCACGCACGAAAAAAATCTGCGCGCAGGTTTCGCCGTCAAGCCGAGCCAATCCAATCGCGTCAACGTCGCCCGTGTCGGTGACGATTTTTTGTTTGGCGGTGACCGTTCGGATCGCCGTCAAAATATCGCGCAGTTTCGCCGCAAGCTCAAAGTTCAAATTTTCGGCGGCTTCGTTCATGCGTGCGGAAATTTCGCGTTCGACTTCGCCCGTGTGCCCGTCCAGAAATTTTTCGGCGGCATTGACAAGTTGCATATAATCTTCGCGGGAAATTTTTTGTGCACAGGGAGCCGCGCAACGTTTGATGTGAAATTCCAGGCAGGGACGTTTCGGAAAAGTTTTGCACGTGCGCAACGGAAAAATTTTTCGCAACAACGTTAAAGTTTCCTTGACGGCCGCCCCGCTCGTGTAAGGGCCGAAATATTTTGAGCCGTCATGAATCACGCGCCGCGTCAAAAAAATTCGTGGAAAATCTTCGGCAGTCACGCGCAGATAAGGATAACTTTTGTCGTCCTTCAAGCTGATGTTGTAGCGCGGGCGGTGCTTTTTGATAAGATTGCATTCCAAAATCAACGCTTCGACTTCCGTCGCCGTGACGATTGTTTCAAAGTCGGCGATTTTGGCGACCATGGCTTTAACTTTCGCGCCGTGATTTTTGCCGGCTTGAAAATATTGGCGGACGCGATTTTTCAGCACGCGGGCTTTGCCGACATAAATAATTTTTCCGCGAGCGTCCTTCATGAGGTAAACGCCCGACGAATTCGGTAAAGTTTTTAATTTCTCTTCGACAATGTTCAAATGAATCACCTTGGAGGTTTTTTGATGATTAAAATTTATACGGACGGATCATGTCTCGGCAACCCCGGCGCGGGCGGTTGGGCGGTGGTTATCGTCGACGAACAAAATCACCGCGAAGAAATTTTCGGCGGCGAAGTGAACACGACAAACAATCGCATGGAGTTGACGGCGGCAATTCGTGCGCTGGAAAAAATTTCGGCGGGCGACCGCGTTGAACTTTTCACCGACAGCAGTTATCTGAAAAACGCTTTTACAAACGGCTGGCTCGCGAAATGGAAGCGCAACGGCTGGAAAACCGCGAACAAAAAACCCGTGCTCAACAAAGATTTGTGGCTGGAGTTGGACGAATTGATTTCAAGCCGCGCCGTGAATTTTAATTGGGTCAAAGGTCACGCGGGACATTTTTTCAACGAACGTTGCGACGAACTTGCGCGGGGAGCCGCCGCCCGAATTAAAGTTGTGCCGAAAATTTTGCCGCCCGTCAAATCTGCGCCGCGTATCGAAAAAATTCCCAAATCGACGCCCGTTAAACCGAAAAAAATTTCCGTGCCCGAAGAAAATTTGCCGCGAGGTCAGCTGAGTTTGTTTTAATCGCGCCGACAAATTTTTTCATGCTACTCGAACTATATCATTTTTCAAAGGCTATGGACACGTCATTTTAAAATTTTTCCTTGACACGCGGCAGGCGTTGTGGTAACCTGTGCAAGGTTTTTCAAGAGGAGCAGTACCCAAGTCGGTGAAGGGGACGGTTTGCTAAATCGTTAGGCTCGAAAGGGCGCGGAGGTTCGAGTCCTCTCTGCTCCGCCACTAAGAAAATTTTTCGCTCGTCATGGGCGGTTAATGAATCGTCGTTCGATTATTCGAGCGACGATTTTTCGATTTAAGACCGGCTATAAAAAGTAAAAATTTCTGTCCGCTTGGATTTTATCAAAACCCTTTCGAGTTTTAACATCTACTTTTATAACAGGAGGTTTGATAGCTTGGAGACGTTTTGTATCGGTTTGGCGATTGTCGGGCTGATGATTTTCGCGTATCGGGGCTGGTCAATCATCTTAATCGCGCCGTTTTTCGCAGTTTTCGCGGCGATTTTGAGCGAATTGGGCATTTTACCCGTCTACAGCGAACTTTACATGACGAGATTGGCTGAATACACGAAAACTTATTATCCCGTGTTCCTTTTCGGGGCAGTTTTCGCCCGATTAATGGAAAAAGGCGGTCTCGCATCGGCAATCGCAGGTAAAATCATGGAAGTTTTGGGCGAACAACGCGCAATTTTGGCTGTTTTGCTCGGTTGTGCGGCTTTAACTTACGGCGGATTGAGCGTTTTCGTCGTGGCGTTCGTCATGTATCCGTTTGGCGCAGAATTATTCCGCAAAGCCGACATTCCGAAAAAATTATTGCCCGCAACGCTCTGGATGGGCATTTTTTCTTTCGCAATGGTCGCTCTACCCGGCACTCCACAGATTCAAAACATTATTCCGTCATCATATTTCGGAACTTCGACGTGGGCGGGCGCGGGAATCGGTATTTTCGCAACGATTTTATTTTTTGCGGCGGCATTTTTATGGTTAAGTTTCCGTTCAAAGCGTTTGCAGGCGTCGGGCGAAGGTTACGGCGAACATTTGGAAGGCGGACAACGTCGCGAACGAAATTTGCCGCATTGGACGCAAGCTTTAATTCCGCTTTTGATGGTTATCGTGATAAATATCATCTTGAGCAATCCGTTTCATTGGAGTTGGGGCTTTCATTGGGACGAACACAGTTTAGAAGCATTTTTGCCGTTTAAATTGAGTCTTTTGGCGGGCAGTGTCGGCAAAATTCAAGCGATTTGGTCAATCAGCGTCGCTTTAATCGTCAGTTCGATAGCGGCGGCGTACATCGGGCGCAAAAGATTCATGCGGAAAAAAGAAAATTTCCTGCAAACGATTAATTTCGGTGCCGCATCGAGTTGCGCGGCGGTTTTAAACGTCGCTTCGGGCTTTGCATTCGGCTCCGTGCTGGTAATTTTGCCCGGATTCTTGCCGATTCGCGAGATTTTGCTTGGAATTGCGGACTCGGCGGGGCCTTTGGTATCTGCAGTCGTCACAACAAATATCATGTGCGGAATAACAGGTTCGGCATCGGGCGGCTTGACAATCGCGTTGAGCATGTTGGGCGACACATGGGCACAAATGGCGGCGGCTCAAGGAATTTCGGCGGATGCGTTGCACAGAATCGTTTCAATCGCGTCCGTCGGCATAGATCCCGTGCCACATTGCGGCGCACTCGTCACATTATTGGCGATTTGCGGTCTCACGCACAAGGATTCTTACTTCGACATCGTCGTTTTAATGGGTTTGAAATTCTTAATCCCGTATTTGTGCGTAATTTTCTACATGCTGACGGGCATTTCATGAATTTTTTTACGTCGAAAGGAGATTTTACATGCAAACCAAGAAAAAAATCCTTCAACGCATTGAAAATTTCGATCCCGAATTGTTTAAAGTGCTCAAAAATGCTTTGAGCCGCCAAATTTCCACGCTGTCACTCATTCCGACGGATTCTGCCGCGTCGCCGTTTTCGTCGTACCTCAAAGGCAGTGCGTTGGGCAACGATTTCATCGATTATCGCTCCGCCGAACACCACAGCAGTCTTGAAAAACTTGCTCGGTCGCGTGCGTGCGAACTTTTTGGCGCGGAACATGCGATTTTGCGTCTCGGAAATACTTCGGCGGCGAATCGTGTCGTTTTTCAAACTTTTGCGCAATCTGACGATAATATTTTGTCGTTTAACCTCCGAAAACGCGAATATTGCACGGGCGATCAGATGAATTACTTTTTTGTCAAATTTTCGCTTGAGCCGGACACGTTTCGATTTAATTTTGACAAAATCCGTGCGCTTGCGTTGGCGACTAAGCCGAAAATTATCATTTGTTCGCCCGTGAATTACCCGAAGAATATTGATTATGCCAAGTTTCGCAAGATTGCTGACGACGTTGGCGCGATTTTGTGGCTCGACATCGGTCAAAATGCGGGTTTAATCGCCTCGAAAAAAATTCCGTCGCCCGTAAAATTCGCTGACGTGGTGACTTTTACCGCAAGTGACGCACTTCACGGCCCTCAAACGGGAATTATCCTGTGCAAGAAAAAATTTGCGGACGCTTTGGACAAAAAAGTTATCGAAACGGGGCATGTTTCGCTGAAAAAGAACGTTTTGGCGGCTCTCGCGATAACTTTTGCCGAGGCGGGTTGCGAAGCTTACGAAGATTATTCGGAACAAGTGCTTGAAAATGCCCGTGCGCTCGAAAAAGGCTTAAAACGTGCCGGCGCGCAATTAATGTGCTCACCGACGGAAAATCATTTGGTACTTGCTCAGCTTCCGCCGAACGTAAACGGCGAATTGCTTGCGAAAAAGCTTGCTCAAGCGAATCTTTTGGTCAAACCCGAAGTTTTTATGACTTCAAACGACAAAATTTCGTATCCTGTGCTGAGATTATCGACGTTAGATCCGACAACACGCGCTTTAAAGGCAAATGACATGCAAAAAGTCGGCGAAACGCTCGGAAAATTTATTTCGTCGCCGCAAAATCAAGCCGAAATTGACGCTGTGGGCAAGATTATCCGCAAAATGGTTGAAAATCAGCCGTTATTCTCGGAAGAATGGTTGCCCGACGCCGAATCGCAAGATTTTGACTCGGATTTGATGATGACGGCGATGGTTCATTGGCGTTTGTGAAATTTTTGCATGTCGAAACGTTTTCGAGAAAGATTTTTTAGTTTTTCGTTACAATCCTCTGCAAAACTTGTTGCGGAGGATTTTTTTTGCTATGATTGGCGTGTTTTCAACGGAGGTGAACAAATTTTGAACGTCGTCACGATAACGGGCGTGAAAAAACTTTACAAAATGGGTTCCGAAACGGTTGCCGCGCTCAACGGCGTTGACTTAACGATTGATTCGGGCGAATTTGTCGCCTTAATGGGGCCTTCAGGTTCGGGAAAATCGACTTTGATGAATATTTTGGGCTGTTTAGATCGTCCGTCAGTCGGTTCATACAAACTTTTGGGGCAGGAAGTCAGCAATTTGGGCGACGATGACCTTGCGCGCATACGAAATAAGACAATCGGATTCGTTTTTCAGAACTTTAACCTGCTCCCGAAACTCACAAGCCTTGAAAATGTTGCGTTGCCTGCGGTTTATGCGGGCATAAATTCAAAAAAACGTCTCGAAATGGCAATGGAAGCGTTAAAAATGGTATCTTTGGACGACAGAGCGGAACATTTACCCAGCGAATTATCTGGCGGACAGCGACAACGTGTGGCAATAGCCCGCGCAATAGCGATGAAACCCGCAATTTTGATGGCAGACGAGCCGACGGGCAATCTCGACACGAAATCGACGGGCGAAATCATGCAAATTTTCCGCGATCTGCACGCGAAAGGCTCAACAATTATACTTGTGACACACGAACCGGACATTGCACGCGCCGCCGACCGTCAAATCCTCGTCAAGGACGGGCAAATCACCAAAGATTTACTTACGGCGCACACGGACGAAATTATCGACATTGTTTAACGGGGTGGCTAAATGCTTTTCACCGAACTTTTAAAAATGGCGGGTTTAAGTCTCGTCGCGAACAAAATGCGCACGCTTTTAACGATGTTGGGCATAATTATCGGCGTCGCGGCGGTTATCGCAATGGTTTCCGTCGGCATGGGCGTCAAAAAAAATGTCGTCGACTCAATTTCGCGGCTCGGCTCAAATATGTTGGTCATTATGTCGGGCAGTTCCAATCGCGGCGGCCCCAGAGGTGCGGCGGGTTCCGTAACGACTTTGACTTATGCGGATGCCGAAGCGATTAAAGACAAAATTAAAAATATTGATTATGTTTCGCCGTCCGTGCAGGGCAGTTATCAAGTCGTTTACGGTCACGAAAACTGGAATACGACTGTCACGGGCGTAATTCCCGAATACGTTTCGATACAATCACTTGAAATCAGCAGCGGATTATTTTTCAGCGAACATGATGTTGACGTTCGCAATCGCGTGGCGGTTATCGGCGCGACTGTTGCGTCGAATTTATTCGATAGCGTCAATCCCGTCGGCAAAAAAATCCGAATCGGCAACGCGCCTTACACGATTATCGGCGTTCTCAAAAGTAAAGGTCAATCTGCGGGCGGTCAAGACCAAGATGACGTGGTTTTAATCCCGTTGACGACTGCGCAGGAACGTCTGCTGGGGATAACTTATGTGCGCTCAATCAACGTGCAAGTCACCGAGGCCGACAAAATGAACGAAGTGCAATCGAATATTGAAAAACTTTTGCGTCAACGCCACAGAATCCGCACGGGTGCCGAAGACGACTTCAATGTCCGCAATTTGACGAGCATAATGGAAACAATGAGCTCAACAACGACGATGATAACGCTTTTACTCGGTTCAATCGCGGGCATTTCGCTTGTCGTCGGCGGTATCGGCATTATGAATATCATGATGGTTTCCGTCACCGAAAGAACGCGTGAAATCGGTATTCGCAAAGCTATCGGCGCAACTTACAACTCGATTATGTTGCAGTTCCTGATTGAATCGACGATGATCAGCATAATCGGCGGGCTTATCGGGATTGTGATTGGTATCGGCGCGGCGCAAGCAATTTCAAAGTTCGGCAACTTCACGACGGTTATCAGCGGGCTGAGTATTGCGGCAAGTTTCGGCTTTTCGTTGTTCGTCGGAATTTTTTTCGGCATGTTACCTGCGCGGAAGGCGGCAAAACTCGATCCGATTGACGCTTTACGTTACGAATAATTTGACGCGTCGACAAAAATTCGTTGAGCGCGTGAGTTAAGGGTTTGTCAATTCACTGCTTAAAGTATCCGCGACAGTCTCTGAAATTTTGAGGTCATCTATGAAAAAAATTTTGCTCGTCTACAATCCCGTGTCAGGTCACGCGGAATTTAAAAATCGGCTTGATAACGTCATTGAAAATTTTCAGCGGCGCGGAATTTTTTTGTCGGTCTATCGCACGCAAGCCGGCGACAATTCGGCTTTCGTCGACTGCGTAAAAATTTCCAAACCTGCGGGCGTCATTGCGGCGGGCGGCGATGGAACTTTGCACGCGGTGATTAATTGGCTCAAAAATTTTTCTATCGACTTGCCCGTCGGCGTTCTCGGTTCGGGGACTTCCAACGACTTCGCGACGCACCTGCAGCTTGACGACGAAAACTTTTTCGACGCGGTTGCCGCAGGTCACACGCGCCCCGTCGATTTGGGATTGGTCAACGGCACGGAATTTTTTATCAACGTGGCAAGCGCGGGCGTTTTCACGTCGATTGCTCTCGAAGTTGATTCGCGGCTGAAAAATTTTTTGGGCAAGTCGGCTTACTATTTGCGCGGGCTGAGCGAATTGAAAAACTTTCACGCGGTGAACTTTGAAATTTCTGCTGACGGAGAAAAATTTTCCGTCGAAGCGTTTTTGTTCCTCGTGCTGAATTCGCCTGCGGTTGCGGGTTTCAAAAAAATTTCTTCCGTTGCTCAAATCGACGACGAAAAACTTGACTTGCTTGCGCTGAAAAAATCTTCGCCGGCGGGATTGCTCGGCTTGACGAAAAAACTTTTCGCGGGCGAATGCGTCGACAATGACGAAAATATTTTTTATCTGCAGGCGAAAACTTTCGAGATAAAATCTTCCGCCGAACTTGTCGGGGACATCGACGGCGAGGCGGGCGACCCGTTGCCGCTGAAAATCGAAACCGTTCCCCGCGCAATAAATTTTTTCTGCTGAAACTTTTCACGGGCGCAGGAAATTTGCACGTCTTCCCGAAATTTTTTTGGGAAGATTTTTTGTTGGGCCAGGTGATTTAAATTGAGATTGACTGATAAAGACGCATTGAAACTTTTTTCCGAAGGCGACCTGCTTGAACTCGGCAAACAGGCCGACGCGATTCGCAAAGAAAAATTCGGCGACATTGTGACTTTCATAATCGACCGAAATATTAACTACACGAACGTTTGTCAAAACGAATGCAAATTTTGCGCGTTCTTTCGGCGGGCGAACACTGCGGGCGCGTATCTTTTGACGCACGAAGAAATTTTGCAGAAAGTTCGCGAGACGATTGAAGCGAACGGCACGCAAGTCATGATTCAGGGCGGCTTGCATCCCGATTTGGAATTGAGCTGGTACGAAGAAATGTTGCGGCTCATCAAAAAAAATTTCAACGTGACAATTCATTCGTTCACCGCGACGGAAATTTTACACTTCGCGAACAAAGCGGGGCTGTCGGTTTTGGAGACGCTTAAACGACTTCAAGCGGCGGGGCTTGACAGCTTACCCGGCGGCGGCGCGGAGATTTTGGTTGACGACGTGCGCAAAAAAATTTCCCCGAAAAAAATCATGACGGACGATTGGTTAAACGTCATGCGGGCGGCGCATTCAATCGGCATGAAGTCAACCGCGACAATGGTTATCGGCTTCGGCGAAAGTTTGAGTCAACGACTCGAACACATGGAAAAAATTCGTCGACTGCAGGACGAAACGGGCGGATTTCGTGCGTTTATCACGTGGACTTATCAGCCGAAAAATACACAGCTCGGCGGCGAAAAAGTTTCGGCGTGGGACTACATGAAAACGCTGGCAATGACGCGAATTTTTATGGACAACGTCGACCATATTCAAGGCTCGTGGGTCACGCAAGGCGAACGAATCGGGCAGTTGACTTTGGCATTCGGCGCGGACGATTTAGGCTCAATCATGCTCGAAGAAAATGTCGTGCGGGCGGCCGGCACGTCGTTTGAAATGTCCGTGCGAAAAATGGTTGATTTAATTTACGCGGCGGGACGAATTCCCGCGCAACGAAATACGACTTATGACGTGCTGAGATTTTTTGGGCGACGAGTGACGGCTCACGAAAAATTTTCGGCGATAAATTCCAATCGCGAACCGTCAAATTTTTTCGTCGATTATTAACTACTCCCTAGTTCCTAATTCCTAATTGCATTTCGGGGGTGACGCGATGGACGACGACAAAAAACCGTGCGACTTGCAAGAAAATCTGCGGCAGATGATGCAGACGACAAAAAAATCTGATCTTGAACAGTCGTTGCAAAAAATGATGCAAACAACGCGCTCGACCGATTTGCAAAACGCCTTCCGAAAAATGATTCACGTGACGCGCTCGCTTGACCAACAGATTGACGAACAACAAAAAGCGCAGGAAAAAAATATTGCCGACGCGTTCCAAAAAATGATTCGGCTGTCGCACTCGCTCGAACACGACAGCGAACAGGAAATTGTCAGCTACGAACATGCGCAAGATTTGACAATCGACGAAACGAAAAAAGCTCCGCCGCCCGAAAATAAACTCGACAAAGTCAAGAAAAAAGTTCCGCGCAAAATTCGCAGCTTCCCCGCCGCATTTCGCCGCAACCCGAAACTCGTCATAAAATATTTTCTCGGCATGGCGTTGGGCAGAATTTTGGCGATTATCTTGTACGTTTTGATGGCGTTGATTCCCGCGTTGCCGATACCCGATGCCGTCGCGAACATGAGCAAGCCGCCCGCAATTTTCGGCACGGCGTTTAACTCGATGCGAACATTTTTTTCGGATTTAAGCCCGCAAATGATTATGGCGACGGTAACGAGTATCCCGACCGACATCAACAAAATTCTGCAGAAAGTCGGCGAATTCTTCACGTACTACGCGAAACGTGCGGGCGCGTTCATGATGAATTTGATTCGTCATCCGATACAAACTCTTCGCGACGTGCGAAAATCGATTCGTAAAAAAATGCCGCTGATTATCCGATTGGCGCGGGCAACGTTCTCGGTAATTTTTTCGTTCATTCTGATAAAGCTCGCGATGATTTTCCTGTTGCCGCTGTTCGGCGGTATCGCGCTGACGATTTTGGGCATAAAAGTTTCGATAATTTTATTCGTCGTGGCGCGCATGATTGCTGATAAAATCGGCGAACTTATCGGCAAGTACGTTTTCAACGGCGGGTTGAAATGCGTCAACGTGGCGAAAAGAATTCGTGAAGCGCAAATCGTGAAAGCTATCGGCGACTACCTCAGAGAGTGGCTCGACCAAGCGACAAATAAAAAATAACCGCCCGAAATTCTCGGACGGTTTTTTCTTCGCAAAAATTTATAATTCGCGCAACAGGCCGCTGACCAAAAGGAAGCTGACGATTAAAAAAACCACACAACCGGCGACGAAGACAAGCCAATCGGGTTTGTACTGCCAAATCATATCGCCGCTCAATCGTTCAAGCGGAAGTTTCGAGTGTTTTTTTGCATACGGCAAATAAATCAACATGCCCAAAATTATTCCGAAAACAAAAATGCCGACCATGCCGATAACCACGTCCGCCGGCGGAATTTCAATCAGCCCCGAAAAAGCCTCGCCGAAAGAATTTTCTGCAACAGATCTGTCTTCCATGATTCAACCCCCGATTAACGCCCACGGCACGATTTTTTTTTGCTCGCGGGATTTTTTTACGTCTATAATTCGCTGATTGCTTGAGCCGCGGAAAATCAATTCCAAATCGCGCAGGCTCTCGACAAATTCTCCGTCAATCAGCACGTCAACATTATCTAAAAGTTTTTGAGCGTCGCCGTCAAGTTCCTCGAACGTGTAGCCCGTGTAGCACCAGACGCTCAGCCCGAAATTTTTTGCGGCGCGTGCAAGTTCGTTTGCCGCGTCGATTTGCAGAAACGGTTCGCCGCCCGTCAAAGTTATTCCGTCAAGCAACGAATTTTTTTTCAGCGCGGAAATAATTTCTTCCGTGTCGATTAATTTCCCGCCGTCAAGGGAATGCGTTTCCGGATTGTGGCAACCTTCGCAATTTCGTTTGCAGCCTTGAAAAAAAATCGCGAAACGAATTCCGTCGCCGTCAACGAAACTTTCGGGCACAAGCCCCGCAATACGAATCTGCAACTAAACCGCCTCCGCCGCGATTATAAGTCTTAGCACGTCAAAAGGCAACGTGAAAGTTTGCTGTTGCGTTTTGAAAAATTTTTTGCTATCTTTACCAAAACCAATCGAAGGAGGCACAGGCTCTGTTGCCGTGTCTTTTATTTTTCGGGGAGGAGATCGCGTTGACCAGAATTTTTTTGATTCGTCACGGTGAGACCGAATGGAACGCGTTGGGCAGATTGCAGGGCACTTCAAACGTTCAACTTTCGGCGGTCGGCATTAATCAGGCTCGTCTTTTGGCGGAACACGCACCTTTCCACACGGCGGACGCGGTTTACTCAAGCGATTTGATTCGGGCGCGTTCGACGGCGGAAATTTTGGCGAAACGTTTTAATTTGAAAGTGCGTGTCATGCTCGAATTGCGCGAAGCAAATTTCGGCGATTGGGAAGGACAATCCATAAGCGATTTGGCGGAAGATTTGAATTCCGGCTTTGAAAAATTTTTCACCGCTCCGGAACTCTGTCGTCCGCCGCACGGTGAAACTTTCGCCGATTGCCAAGCCCGCATGGTCAGTGCAATCCGAAAAATCATCGCGGAAAACAAAAGTAACGAAGACAAGCGCATTATCGTCGTGTCGCACGGCGCGTCAATTCGTTTGTTTTTGTGCGCGGTTTTGGGAATGCCGATTAACAAAATGTGGACGCTGGCGCAATTCAACATGGCGTTGAACGTTCTGCGCGTCGACGACGGAAATTTCACGCTCGAACTTTTCAACAATACGATGCATCTTTACAACTTTTGACAGCGGAGAATTTTTCTGCCGCAACTAATTCACGCGACCGACGGAAAGGAGGCGCGAAATGTTTTATTATTCGACCGTCGACGAAATTGTCATGACGCACGGCGCACTTGAGACCGACGAATATTCAACGCCCTGCGTGCGCGTCCGATTTGAGCGACCGAATCAAAATAACGGCTTCGACTTCGCCGAAGGAAAAATCCCGCATTACAATTTCCAAAAAACTTTCGGCTTTTCCGAGGACGAACTTTTTAAACTTCGCGAGTACATGCGGGACAACGCTTTTTTGATTTGGGAATTCGCACAGAAAGGCGGCGGCGAAAATGCCTAAGGTTCTGCAAGATTTTTTGGGTTACGCGATTTATTTTTGGGCGAACGAAAACAACGAGCCGCCTCATGTGCATGTATCGAAAGGCAGACAAACTGCGAACGCAACAAAATTTTGGATAAAGCGCGACGGTGTGGAGTTGGCACACAACGACAGCAAAATTTCCGCAAATGAGTTGCGAAAAATAGAAGCTTATCTTTTGGCGAATCAAGACAGAATTCTTGCCGAATGGTTCAGATTTTTTAACATGTAAGCAATTCAACGAGGAGGAAAATTTTATGATACGCAAAGGAATAATTTTGGCGGGCGGATCGGGCACGCGTCTTTATCCGCTCACGGAAGTCGTCAGCAAACAATTAATGCCGGTTTTCGACAAGCCGATGATTTATTATCCGCTGTCGACGCTCATGCTTGCGGGCATTCGGGAAATTTTAATCATCACGACGCCGCAGGACAGTCACTTGTTCCGCGAACTGCTCGGCGACGGTAAGCAACTCGGATTGGAAATTTCTTACGCCGTTCAGCCGAAGCCCGAAGGTCTTGCGCAGGCATTTTTAATCGGCGAAGAATTTATCAACGGCGAAGGTTGCGCGCTTGTTCTCGGCGACAATATTTTTTACGGCTCGGATTTCGCCAAACTCGTTCAGCGTGCCGCCTCTCACGACGAAGGCGCGACGGTCTTCGCTTATTACGTCAACGACCCTGAAAATTATGGCGTCGTCGAATTCAATCGCGAAACGGGCAAGGCCGTCAGTCTCGAAGAAAAACCCAAAGAACCCCGCTCAAATTACGCGGTGACGGGACTTTATTTTTACGACAACACGATTGTCGACGCGGCTAAGTCGATTAAACCTTCGGCACGCGGCGAACTCGAAATCACCGACGTAAACAAAATTTATCTTGAGCGCGGAAATCTGCGCGTGGAAAAAATGCGGCGCGGTTATGCTTGGCTCGACACCGGCACGCACGAATCACTTTTGCAGGCGGGCGCGTTCGTCCATACGATTCAGACGCGGCAGGGCTTGAAAATTTCTTGTATCGAAGAAATTGCCTACCGCATGGGCTACATTGACGACGCGCAACTTTTGAAACTTGCCGAACCGCTTGCCAAAAACGAATACGGAAAATATTTGCAACGTCTCGCCAAACGCGGCAGATAATTCGTCGACGAAAAATTTTTTCGGAGGTGACGCCATGAAAAAATTTTTGACGGCACTGTTCGCGATTATGCTTTTGAGCGCGTCGATTGCTTGTGCCGAAATAAAAACTTACACGGGCAGCGGCGAATATCTTTTGACGGACGAAAATATTTCTTTCGCGAAAAGTCGGGCGGAAATTTCGGCGGAACGAAACATTCTCGATCAAGTTTGTGTTTACGTCAAAGCGCAGTCGTCGATTGTTGATAACGAATTCGACGACGACGAAGTTATTTCGATTTGCGCGGGTATTTTGCACGTGACGGACACGAAAATTAAAATGGTTGATGACGCGAACGGAATTTTAGTCAAGGCGGTTGTCACGGCGGAAGTCGACATTGACGAGCTTGAAACTTTGCTCAAACAAGCGATTGCCGAACGCATGAAAAATTAACACAAAAAATTTTCGGGGACTGCGGTCTCCGATTTTTTATTGCGCGGCGTGTCGTTTCGTTGACGCTGTGAAAAACTTTTGCTAAACTCCCCGCAGAGGTGATTTTATGGGCGAAATTGAAATCGGCGACTTCATAGTCGAATGGGACGACAACAAAGCCGCGATTAACAAAAAGAAGCATCATGTGACGTTTGAAATGGCGGCTTATGTTTTTCTGGACGAATTTTTAATCGATTGCTACGACGAAAATCACAGCGACGACGAAGACCGAATTAAAGTCATCGGCAAAGTTGCAAAAATTTTGGTGGTCATTTATACTGAGCGCGGTGAGAAATATCGTCTCATTTCGGCTCGATTGGCGAACAAACGAGAGGAGGACGAATATTATGGGCAGTTTGATTCTTAGACGCGGCATGAAAGTCGAATTTACGCCGGAACAACTCGAAGAAATTAAACATTGGGAACAAATGACTGACGACGACATTGATTACAGCGACATTCCCGCGTTGACGGATGAAGAATTGGCGAAATTCAAACCTGCGCGGCTCCGCAAACAAAAACAAAACATTGCAAGCTGAACGGCACAAAAAATTTCCCTCGTCGAATTGACGGGGGATTTTTTATTGCGCGGCGTCGATAAATGCGGTAAAATCCTTCCAAAATTTTTTAAACAATCCTAAGGAGAGTTTTACCGAAATGAGAAGCGATATTGTCAAAAAAGGCGCGACACGTTGCGCACACAGAAGTTTATTCCACGCGAACGGCTACGGCGTCGACGAATTGAGCCGACCGCTTATCGGCGTGTGCAATTCTTTCAACGAAATTATTCCCGGTCACATGCATTTGAAATCGATAACCGAAGCCGTCAAACTCGGCGTTGCGGCGGCGGGCGGCACTCCGATTGAATTCCCCGCGATCGGCGTTTGCGACGGAATTGCAATGGGTCATACGGGCATGAAATATTCGCTTGCAAGCCGCGAACTTATTGCCGACTCAATCGAAGCGGTGACGATGGCCAGCGGTTTTGACGCGCTGATTTTAATTCCGAACTGCGATAAAGTTGTCCCAGGTATGTTGATGGCGGCGGCGCGTTTAAATATCCCGTCGATAATCGTCAGCGGCGGCCCCATGCTTGCGGGAAGATTTCACGGCAAAGATATTTCTGTCAGTCAGGCGTTCGAGGCGGCGGGCAAATTCGCGGCGGGCAAAATGACTGTCGACGAAATGACAGACCTTGAGGCGCACGCTTGCCCCAGTTGCGGTTCCTGCGCGGGACTTTTCACGGCAAACACGATGAATTGTTTGAGTGAAGCTCTCGGCATGGCTCTGCCCGGCAACGGCACGATTCCTGCGGCGTACACGGGCGACAGATTTATTTTGGCGAAACGTGCCGGCAAAGTCATCATGGACTTGCTTGAAAAAAATATTTGCCCGCGTGATATTTTGACGCTCAAAGCTTTTGAAAACGCGATAACAGTCGACATGGGTATCGGCGGCTCGTCGAATACGGTTTTGCATTTGACGGCGATTGCCAACGAATGCGGAATTAAAATCCCTGCGACGTTGTTCGACGAAATTTCTGCGCGGACGCCGTATATCACGAAGCTCAGCCCTGCGGGAACTCATCACATGCAAGATTTGGACGAGGCGGGCGGAATTAACGCTGTCATGCACGAACTTTCCAAGAAAAATATTTTGCATCTCGACGCGTTGACTGTCACGGGAACTTTGGGCGAACGAATCAAAGACGCGCAGATTAATCGTCCCGACGTGATTCACACGGTCGACAATCCCTATCGTCCGACGGGCGGCATTGCGATTCTGCAAGGCAACCTGTGCCCCGATTATGCAGTCGTCAAAGCCAGTGCCGTCAGCGAAGACATGCTCGTTTACAAGGGCGCGGCGAAATGTTTCGACAGCGAAGAGACTGCAATTAACGCGATTATGGCGGGCGAAATTCATGACGGCGATGTTGTCGTTATTCGCTACGAAGGCCCCAAAGGCGGCCCCGGTATGCAAGAAATGTTGAATCCGACTGCGGCTATCACGGGCGCGGGTTTGAAAGTCGGCTTGATTACCGACGGACGTTTCAGCGGCGCAAGTCAAGGCGCGTGCATCGGTCACATTTCTCCCGAAGCAATGGAAGGCGGCCCGATTGCGCTGATTCACGACGGCGACATAATTTCGATTGACATTCCAAATCGCAAGCTCGAACTCGAAGTTTCCGACGAAGAACTTGCCAAACGTCGCGAAGCGTGGACGAAGCCCGAACCGAAAATCAAGACGGGTTATCTTGCGCGCTATGCCAAACTCACAACTTCCGCGTCGACCGGCGCAGTAGTGAAAGTCTGAGGTTTTTTCAATGGATTGGGAAGAATCCTTTAAATTTCGGCTGACGGAATTTCTGCGCGACGAACAATTTATTTTTAACGCGCCGATGAAAGAACATACGACATTTAAAATCGGCGGAGCGGCGGACGTTTTGATTTTTCCGTCAAGTGCCGACGACGTGTCGAAAATTTTTAAGCTCGTCGACGAATTTAAATTGCCCTGCGTCGTCCTCGGCAACGGCTCAAATGTTTTGGTGCGCGACAAAGGAATTCGCGGCGCAGTCGTCAAGTTCACGGAAAAATTTTTCGGCGACATGCGTTGTGACGGTCAACGGCTTGTTGCAAGTGCTGGCGCGAAGTTGAAAGACGTTTCGGAATTCGCGGCGGAAAATTCGTTGACGGGCATGGAATTTGCGTGCGGAATCCCCGGCAGTATCGGCGGCGCGATTTTCATGAACGCGGGCGCATATGACGGAGAAATGAAAAATACCGTCGCGAGCGTCAAGGCGGTCAGTCGCAACGGCGAACTCGTCGAATTCAGCGGCGCGAGTCTCGGCTTGGGTTATAGGCACAGCAATTTTCAAGAAAACGGTTGCGCGATTTGTGAAGTCGAAATGATTTTACAACGCGGAAATGTCGACGACATCAAAAATAAAATGGCGGACTTCACGGCACGGCGCGAGAGTAAACAGCCGCTTGACATGCCGAGCGCGGGCAGTACATTCAAACGCCCGAAAGGTTATTTCGCGGGCACGCTGATTGACAAAACCGGCTTGAAAGGCTTGAGAGTCGGCGGCGCAATGGTTTCCGAAAAACACGCGGGCTTTGTCGTGAACACCGGCGGAGCAACGGCGACTGACGTGTTGAATTTAATCGAAGAAGTCAAACGCAGAGTTTGCGAGGCACACGGCGTAAAATTGATGCCCGAAGTGCGAATCATCGGCGAGGAGTGATTTCATGACAATGGAAAGACTGCCGCTCGTGTCGGTCATTATCCCAATGTACAACGCGGAACGCTTCATTGAACAGACGCTCGAAAGTCTCTGTCGGCAGACCATGAAAGATTTTGAAGTTGTCATAGTAGACGATTGCTCGACCGACAACAGCCTTGCAGTCGTCAAAAATTTCGCGCCCCGATTGGTCGGCTTGGGAATAAAGGTGAACGGTATCGGCTTGAAGAAAAACAATGGCTCTCCCGGCGTTCCGCGAAACATCGCGATAAATTTTGCTCGCGGGAAATATATCGCTTTCCTTGACGCGGACGATCTTTTCACGCCGACCGCGCTTGAAGAACTTTCGACCCTTGCCGAAAAATTTCAAGCCGATGTTGTCAACATGACGGATTTTTTCTGTTTCGACGATGAGCAACTGAAGGGCGTGACGACCGAAGAGTTGTTGAAGACGAATCACCGCGTGATAACCTGCCGAAAAATCGGCGCGCCGCGTTTGCAACAGGCGACAGAAATTCCCCACGATATTTTCGAGCGCGTCAAACTTTGGCTCAATAACGACATTCATTGGGCAACGTGCGCAACGTTCTGCAAAAAAGATTTTTTGAGTGCCAACGAAATCCGCTTCCCGAACATGAAAGTTGGCGAAGATATAATTTTAAATTTCGTTTGCTTCTGCTTGGCGAGAAAATATTTGCGCGTGCCGAACGTCGTGTACTTTTACAGACAACGCGGCGATTCTGCTTCGCACGGGAAAGCCGACGCGGAAAAACATTTCCATAAATTTCTGAGAAACTTGAATCTCGGCTTCAAAGAGCTCGACAAGTTCATGAGACTCTTTCAATTCTTCACCGAGCGGCAAGATTATCGTTACGCCGTGTTTAATTGGTTTTTTGAAAAAATTGTTCGGCAAGCCGAATATTTTCTCGGAGCTTACGGGCAAGCTCATCACGCCGCGTTGGCTCAAATTGCCGAACAAGTATTTTCGGACGACGAGGCGACATTTTCCGCGTACCTGTTCAACACCGTCAACATTCAGCGAATTCAAATCATGCAACTTTACAGGGAGTTGGCAAAGTTTCACCGGCAGTAAAGTTTTAAATGAGTTTTTGCGATAACACCGGAAAATTGAGTGGTTAAACAAATTGGATGCAACGTCACGTTGCTCGGCGAGGAGTGATTTCATGACAATGGAACGACTGCCGCTCGTGTCAGTCATTATCCCGTTGTACAACGCGGAAAAATTTATTGCGCAGACGCTCGAAAGTTTGCTTTGTCAAACGATGACGGATTTTGAAGTTGTCGTCGCGGACGATTGTTCAACAGACAATTCCGTCGAAATCGTCGAAAGTTTAACGGAAAATTTCGGCGGGCGGCTGAAACTCATCAAGCTCCCGAAAAACACCGGCACGCCCGACATTCCGCGCAACGAAGCGATAAAAGTTGCTCGCGGAAAATACATAACTTTTTTGGACGACGACGATTTTTTCACGCCGACCGCGCTTGAAGAACTTTCGACCCTTGCCGAAGAATTTCAAGCCGACGTTGTTCACACGGACGCTTTTTTTAGCTTCGACTCCACGGGCAAAAATTTTTCGTCGTTTGAAAATTTGATTCGCAATGAAACTTTCGACGTTAAAACTTGCCGAAAAGCAAATTCTCAGCCTCTGCAACAGGCAACTGAAATTTCCGCCGACATTTCCGAACGAATCAAACTTTGGTTGAACGACGAATTTCATTGGGCGACGTGGGCTTTGTTTTTCCGAAAAAATTTTTGGACAGCCAACAAGCTGAACTTTCCGCGCATGACGGTTTCGGGCGACACGTTGGGGAATTTTTACTGCCTGTGTCTGGCGAAAAAATTATTGCGCGTGCCGAACGTCACTTACATTCACAGAGGCAACCCCGAATCAATCACGAACGAGGCGGCCGATTCGGAAAAATATCTTCACAAGTGGTTAAGCGATTTAATCGTCGGTTTTCGGGAGTTCGTCAAGTTCATGGATAAAATTCCGTTCTTCCGCGAAAAAATCGGCTATCGTTATGCCGTGCTGGATTGGTTTTTTGAAAAATTTATGCGGGACGCTCAACATCTTCCGTTCGCGTACAGGCAAGTTCATCCCGCGTTGCTCGGTCGAATTATCGAACAAGAATTTTCGGGCGAAGACGCGGCGTTAAGTGCGTATCTGTTCAATGTCGTCAATCTTCAGCGGCTTGAACTTGCAAAGTTTCACCAGCAGTAAAGTTTCAAAGGAGTTTGTTTCAATGATTAAAGATGCCATCGTTAAAATCGTCAACAAGGGAGATTTGACCTACGACGAAGCTTTTGCCGTGATGAATGAAATTATGAGCGGCGAAACTTCCCCGACACAAAATGCGGCGTTTCTGTCTGCGCTGTCGACGAAAAACGCTCGTGCCGAAACCACGGACGAAATTGCGGGTTGCGCGGCGGCAATGCGTGCACATGCGACACAAGTCGAAACGGGCATGGAACTTTTTGAGATCGTCGGGACGGGCGGCGACAATTCCCACAGCTTTAACATTTCGACAACCTCGGCGATTATCGCGGCGGCGGGCGGCATGAAAGTCGCCAAACACGGCAACCGTGCGGCGTCGTCGAAATGCGGCGCGGCTGATTGTCTGGAGGCTCTCGGCGTCAACATCAATCAATCGCCCGAAAAATGTATCGAACTGCTGAACGAAGTCGGCATCTGTTTTTTCTTCGCGCAGAAATATCACAGCTCGATGAAATATGTCGGCGCGATTCGTCGCGAACTCGGTTTTCGCACGGTCTTTAACATTCTCGGCCCGTTGACGAATCCCGGCAAACCGTCAATGCAAATTCTCGGCGTCTACGACGAATATCTTGTTGCGCCGCTCGCGCAGGTTTTAATCGGTCTCGGCGTCAAGCGCGGCATGGTCGTTTTCGGACAAGACAAACTCGACGAAATTTCTTTGAGCGCGCCAACTACGATTTGCGAAATTAACGACGGCTGGATTAAAAATTTTGTCATCAAGCCCGAAGATTTCGGATTCGCCCGTTGCACGCGGGAAGATTTACGCGGCGGCGATCCTGCGGAAAATGCGGCGATTACTCGTTCAATTCTTCGCGGCGAAAAAGGTCACAAACGCAACGCAGTTTTGTTGAACGCGGGCGCGGCTCTTTACGTCGGCGGCAAGGCCGGAACTTTTGCGGCGGGCGTCGAATTGGCGGCTGAACTTATCGACAACGGCAAAGCTCTTGACACGCTTGAAAAATTCGTTGCGGTCAGTCAGGTACAGTCATGAACATTTTGGAAGAAATTGCCGAGTGCGCGAAAATCCGCGTCGCCGGCTACAAAGCAATAATTCCCTTCGACGAAATGAAAGATATGGCGTTGAATTTGCCGCGAAAAAATTTTTTGTTTGAAGTCGCGCTGAAAAAGCCGTGGCTGTCATTTATCTGCGAATGCAAAAAAGCTTCCCCGTCGAAAGGTTTAATCGCCGAAGATTTTCCGCACGTCGAAATTGCCAAAGCTTACGAATCAGCCGGCGCGGACGCGATTTCGATTTTGACGGAGCCGAAATATTTTTTGGGCAACGATACATTTCTTGCCGAAATTTCCCGCGAAGTTTCCGTGCCGTGTCTGCGAAAAGATTTTATCGTCAGCGAATATTTGATTTATCAATCGAAAGTTTTTGGCGCGGATGCCGTGCTTTTAATCTGCGCGATTCTCGACGACGTTCAGTTGAAAAAATTTATCGCGACGTGCGACGAACTTGGTTTGAGCGCGTTGGTTGAAGCGCACGACGAAAACGAAATTAAACGGGCTTTGAACTGCGGGGCGCGTGTTATCGGCGTGAACAATCGCAACTTGAAAAATTTTTCCGTCGACATGAGCAATGCCGCAAAACTTCGCGAACTCGTTCCGCCCGAAAAAATTTTCGTTTCGGAAAGCGGCGTAAAAACTGCCGACGACGTGAAAAAAATTCGTGCGATTGGTGCGGACGCGGTTTTAATCGGCGAAACTTTAATGCGTGCCGCCGACAAAAAATCAAAGCTTGCGGAACTGCGGGGCGACGGTTCATGACCAAAATTAAATTCTGCGGAATGCGGACGCTCGACGACATTTACGCCGCGAACGAAATTTTTCCCGAATATGTCGGCTTTGTCTTCGCGCCGAAAAGTAAACGTTACGTCACGCCCGAAACTGCCGAAAAACTTCGTGGCGCGCTGTCGAAAAAAATTTTGGCAGTCGGCGTCTTCGTCAACGAAAATTTTCAAACGGTCGGCGAATTGCTCAACGCGGGCATTATCGACGCGGCTCAACTTCACGGCGACGAAACGGACGATTACATAAAAAATTTGCGCGGCGTCACGAACAAGCCGATTATCAAGGCGTTTCGTTTCGACAAGCTCGAAGAAACTTCGGCGGATTTCATGTTGATTGACGCGGGCGCGGGTGATGGCAAAACTTTTGATTGGCGACTGTTGAAAAATTTTCGGCGCGAATATTTCTTGGCGGGCGGTTTGAATCCCGAAAACGTTTCCGACGCGATAAAACTGTTGCACCCGTTCGCCGTCGACGTGAGCAGCGGCATTGAAACTGACGGGCGAAAAGATTTTCAAAAAATGACAACCTTCGCGGAGGTTGTGCGGAGGAATTTTTTATGACGAATCAAAACGGACGCTTCGGCATTTACGGCGGGCAATACATCCCCGAAACATTGATGAACGCGGTTATTGAGCTGGAGGCGGCCTACAATCGTTTCAAGGACGACGAAAATTTTAATCGCGAACTCGACGACCTTTTTAAAAATTACGCGGGGCGACCGTCGTTGCTTTATTTCGCCGAACAGATGACAAACGACCTCGGCGGCGCGAAAATTTATCTCAAGCGCGAAGATTTAAACCACACGGGTTCTCACAAAATTAATAACGTGCTCGGTCAAGCTTTGCTTGCGAAAAAAATGGGCAAGACGCGTTTGATTGCCGAAACCGGCGCGGGTCAACACGGAGTCGCCACAGCCACTGCCGCCGCGTTGCTCAAAATGGATTGCGTCGTTTTCATGGGCGTCGAAGATACAATCCGTCAAGCTCTGAACGTTTACCGCATGAAACTTTTGGGCGCGGAAGTTATTCCCGTCAAAAGCGGCACCGGCACGCTTAAAGACGCTGTCAGTGAAACTTTCCGCGAGTGGACGGCACGAATTTCCGACACGCATTATTGTTTAGGTTCCGTCATGGGGCCGCACCCGTTCCCGACGATTGTCCGCGATTTTCAAGCCGTCATCTCGAAAGAAATTAAAGCTCAAATTCTCGAACGCGAAGGAAAATTGCCTGACGCGGTTGTTGCCTGTTGCGGAGGCGGCTCAAATTCAATCGGCACGTTTTATAATTTTATCAACGACAAAACTGTTCGGCTTATCGGTTGCGAGGCGGCGGGACGCGGCGTTGACACGTTTGAAACGGCGGCGACGATTGCCACGGGACGCACGGGAATTTTCCACGGCATGAAAAGTTATTTTTGCCAAGACGAATACGGACAAATTGCGCCCGTCTATTCGATTTCGGCGGGACTCGATTATCCGGGTATCGGCCCCGAACATGCGTGGTTGCACGACATCGGGCGCGCCGAATATGTTCCCGTGACTGACGCGGAGGCCGTCGACGCCTTTGAATATCTTTCGCGCACGGAGGGAATTATTCCCGCGATTGAATCGGCGCACGCCGTTGCTCACGTCATGAAAATTGCCCCGACAATGAGCCGCGATAAAATTATCGTCGTCACACTTTCGGGACGCGGCGACAAAGATTGCGCTTCCGTTGCCCGCTACAGAGGAGAAATTATCGATTAGCTTTAAGCTGTAAGCTTTGAGCTTTAAAGAGTGTAAGATTTTCCTCAAAGCTTAAAGCTTCAAGCTCAAAGCTCAAAAGGAGCGTGTTTGATATAAGCGAAAGAATTAAAACGGCGTTCGCACGCGGCAAGGCGTTTATCCCGTTCATCACGTGCGGCGACCCGAATTTAGAAACGACAGCCGAAGTTGTTCGCGCAGCCGTCGACAACGGAGCGGATTTGATTGAGTTGGGAATTCCGTTTTCGGATCCGACGGCGGAAGGCGTTGTAATTCAAGCGGCGAATCTTCGCGCACTTCAAGGCGGCGTCACGACCGATAAAATTTTCGACATGGTTCGCGACCTGCGCGGCGACGTGAAAATTCCGTTCGTCTTCATGACTTATGCCAACGTGATTTTTTCTTACGGCGCGGAAAAATTTTTTGCGAAGTGTCAAGAACTCGGCGTTGACGGCGTAATTCTGCCCGACGTGCCGTTCGAGGAGAAAGGCGAATTTCTGTCGACGTGCAAAAAATTTGGCGTGGATTTAATTTCGATGATTGCTCCGACTTCCGAACAGCGAATTGCAATGATTGCCCGCGAAGCCGAAGGTTTTGTTTATGTCGTGTCGAGTTTGGGCGTGACGGGCGTGCGCAGTGAAATTAAAACCGATTTGGCGTCGATTGTCGCGTCGATACGGGCGAACACGAAAGTTCCCTGCGCTATCGGTTTCGGAATTTCGACGCCCGCGCAGGCTCAACAGATGGCAAAAATTTCCGACGGCGCGATTGTCGGTTCGGCGATAATAAAAATTCTTGCGGCACACGGCACGGCGGCTCCTAAATTTGTCGGCGAATACGTCCGCGAAATGAAAGACGCGATTTGTTCGCTGTAAAATTTTTTCATAACGGAGGGGTAAGTGATGTTCAAAAAATTTTTTACGGCGGTGTTGCTTGTGACGGCACTGCTTGCGACGGGTTGCGGCGGCGGCGAAAAACCTGCCGAAAATCCCGACGCGAAAAAATCCGACGGCAAGCTCGTGATTTACACGTCGATGAAAGAATCGTTAATCGGCGGCATTGTCGAAGGTTTCAAGGCGAAATATCCCGACATTGACGTTGATTGGCAATCGGCGGGCGCGGGCAAAATTATGGCGAAACTCGAAGCCGAACGCCAAAGCGGTCATTTGATGGCGGACATCATTTGGACAAGCGAAGTCCCCGATTTTTACCAGATGAAAGATGAAGGCTTGCTCGAACAATACACGCCCGCAGGTTTCGCCGAAGTTTTGAATCCGTTCGACGACTATGACGGCTCGTTTACGGCGGCGCGGCTCGGAACTTTGGGCATCGTCATAAACACCGACAAAATCAAAACACCGCCCGAAACTTGGGAGACAATCGCAACCGATCCGAATTACAAAAATTCTTTCGGCATTGCTGACCCTGCATTGAGCGGCACGGCGTTTATGAGTATCGCGCTCCTCGAAAAACAATTCGGCTGGGATTACATCATCCGCCTGCACGACAACGGTGCGACCAAAAGCAAAGGTTCCGGCCGCGTGGTTGACGACACTTCCGAAGGTGTTTTGAACGCGTGCCTCGGCGTCGACTACATTACCGCCGTCAAAATCGACAAAGGTTCGCCGCTCAAGATGGTTTATCCGAAAGAACTTTTGATGGTGCCCAGTCCCGTCGCGATTTTCAAAAACGCCGACCACAAGGACGCCGCGAAAAAATTTGTCGATTATCTTATGTCGCAGGAAGCTCAGCAGAAAGTCGCAGACGCGGGAACGGTGCCCGTGCGTCGCGATGTGACTTTGCCCGAAAAGTACAACCTGCCCAATCCTGAAGACGCGCTCACCAACGGAATCAAAATTAATTATTCCGAAGTGCTTGCCGACAAAGACGAAACCATTCGCAAATTTTCAAACCTGTTCAAATGAGCACTTCACAAAAAAATTTTTCCCGTCGACACGGCGGGATTTTTTTCGCCCGAAACAAAAAAAGCAACGCGACGTTGCGACGAATAAAACTTTATTGCCGCGAACAAAAAAATTCCCCACCGAAGCAGGGATTGTTTTTGCCAAAAAATTTACGAAATATTTTCCGTCGGAATATCAATCAGTTTGTCGACCCACGCGGTTGTTTCTTCGGGCGTCTTGTCCAACGCGTAGACAAGTTCGCTGATTAAAATTTGCCGCGACAATTCCAACAGACGCCGTTCGCCGCTGGAAATTTTGCGCTTGCTGTTTTGCCGCGAAAGATTTCGTGCAACCGACGCCGCGTCCAGAATATTTCCGGTTTTGAGCCGCTCAAGATTCGTGTGATAACGTTTATTCCAACTGCCTTGAAGTTGTTCGGTCTCGGCCTGTAAAACTTCCATGACTTCTTTGACTTCGTCGTCGCCGATAATTTCGCGCAAGTTCGCTTCTTCGACCTTGTCGACAGGCAGCATGACTTTCATATCGCCCATCGGCAGGCGGAAGATATAATAAGAATTTTTGATGCCGCCGACTTCGTTTTCCTCCACGCCCGTAATTTCACCGGCACCGTGCATCGGGTAAACAACTCTGTCACCGATTTTCAACATTCACATGCCACCTCCCGAAATTTTTTTCGTTCACAGTTTAACACAAACGCCCGCCTCCTGCAAACGTGCGGAAAAATTTTTCTTCCCACGCGGAATTTTTTTGTTATAATCTACGCATTAAATTCTATGAAATTTTATGGAGGCAAGAACGTGACGAATGAGAATCACGCGGAAATTTTCCGCATTCCAAAAACTTTTCCAATGAACGAAGATGCGCTCCGTCAACTGATAAAAAAATTCCCGACGCCGTTTCATCTGTACGACGAAAAAACTATCCGCGAAAATTTCAGGCGACTGCGCGAAGCTTTTTCGTGGGCACCGGATTTCCGCGAACATTTTGCCGTTAAAGCGACGCCGAATCCGTATGTGGTTGAAATTTTGGCACGCGACGGCGCGGGCACCGATTGCAGTTCAATCGCGGAACTTTTTATCAGCGAAGCGGCGGGAGTTGTCGGCGAAAAAATTATGCTCACTTCAAACGACACGCCCGCCATCGAATTCCGCAAGGCTCGCGAACTCGGCGCGATTATAAACCTCGACGACATTTCGCACATTGAATATCTTGAAAAAAACGCCGGCTTGCCCGAAATTATTTCGTTCCGCTACAATCCCGCCGACATCATGAACGACGGCAACGACATTATCGGCCGACCCGCCGAAGCAAAATTCGGACTGACTCGCGAACAAATTTTTGCCGCGTACAAAATCTGTCTCGACAAGGGCATTAAACGTTTCGGACTTCACACGATGATTGCCTCGAACGAACGCAAGGCGTCAACTTTCACCTACACGGCGCGAATCATGTTTGAGCTTGCCGCGCAGATTAAAGATCGGCTCGGAATAAATTTTGAGTTTGTGAATTTGGGCGGCGGTCTCGGAATTCCTTACAGCCCCGAAGAAAGTCCCGTCAGGCTCAACGTTATCGGCGACGGCATTGAAAAACTTTTCCGCGAAATTTTAGTTCCGTGCGGTTTGGGCAACGTGCGAATTGCAATGGAGAGCGGCCGCGCCATTACCGGCAACGCGGGTTGGCTCGTGTCGACCGTCCTGCACAAAAAGAATACGTATAAAAATTATGTCGGACTTGATTCGTGCATGTCGGATTTGATGCGTCCCGCGCTTTACGGCGCATATCATCACATTACGGTTTTGGGCAAGGAAAATTTGCCCGCAAATGAAATTTACGACGTAACGGGTTCCCTGTGCGAAAACAATGACAAGTTCGCCGTCGACCGTCGTTTACCCGCGATTGACGTTGGCGACGTGGTGATTATCCACGACACGGGCGCGCATGGTCACGCAATGGGTTTCAATTACAACGGAAAGTTGCGCAGTGCCGAATTGTTGTTGCGCGAAAACGGCGAAGTCGAAATGATTCGTCGTGCAGAAACTTTGCAAGATTATTTCTCGACGCTGAATTTTCCCGACGCAAGATTAAAGCTCATGACCAAATAAATTTTTCTCCGTCAATGCGGCGGGGATTTTTTTTACTCGGCGACTGTTGTATAATGCGGCGGCTTGCTATAAAAGTCAGATAAAAATTTGAGGAGGTCGACACATTGACAAAAGTCAGCGTTATCGGCGCAACGGGCTACGCGGGCGCAGAATTGCTTTCGATTTTGATTCGTCACCCGCAGGCGGAACTTGCGCACATAACTTCGGAAAGTCACACCGGCAAAAAAATTTCGGAACTCTATCCGCACTTGCGCGGGATTTGCGATTTGACGCTCGAAAGTTTGTCGGATATTGAATCAATCGGCAAGGACAGCGATTTTATTTTTATCGCTCTGCCGCACGGGCACGCAATGGACGTGGGCTTGAAACTCGAAAAACTTCCCGTCAGAATTATCGACTTGGGCGCGGATTATCGTTTCAACGACACGACGATTTACGAGGCGTGGTACAACGTCCCGCACAAACACACGAACGCGGCGCGAGTTTACGGCTTGGCGGAACTTTATCGCGAACAAATTCGCACGGCAAAAATCATCGGCAACGCGGGCTGTTTTACAACGGCGTCGATTCTTGCGCTTGCCCCGCTCGTCAAACATCATCTTGTTGAAACGAATTCGATTATCGTCGACGCGGCGTCGGGAGTTTCCGGCGCGGGTCGCGGTTTAAAACTCGGCAACCACTTCCCCGAACTCTACGACAATTTCAAGGCTTACAACGTCGCTCATCACCGCCACACGCCCGAAATTGAACAGGCTTTGGAAGATCTCGGCGGCGAACGGACGATTATAAATTTCACGCCGCATTTGGTTCCAATGTCTCGCGGAATTTTGGCAACGTGTTATGCCACGCTCAAGGAAAATGTTTCGGACGACATGATTGACGCGGCATTTCAAAAAACTTACGGCAACGAAAAATTTATTCGTTTGCTCGGACGCGGCGGCTATCCTGAAACTAAATTTGTGCGCGGCTCAAATTATTGCGACATCGGCTGGCACGTTGACGAGCGCACGCGGCGTGTTATAATCCTTTCGGCGATTGATAATCTCGTCAAAGGCGCGGCAGGGCAAGCGGTTCAAAATTTCAACATCGCGGCAGGTTTCTGCGAAGGCATCGGGCTTGACGTTGCGCCTATGTACCCGTAAAAAATTTTTTCAACGGAGGCAATAAAAATGTTCAGCGAAAATCATCGAATTGCGGGCGTTGCTTATCCCCAAGGCTTCAAGGCGGCGGGCGTGCGCGCAGGTATCAAAAAGAATGGCAATCTTGACGTTGCAGTCATTCACACCGAACGCGAGGCGGCTGTTGCGGGCGTCTTCACGAAAAATCTTGTCTACGCGGCTCCGGTCAGCGTCAGCAAAAATGTTGTCGCGACGGGCACGGCTCATGCTATCGTTGCAAATGCGGGCTGTGCTAATGCTTGCACGGGCGAACAAGGTTTGCGCGACGCCGAACGCATGGCGGAAATTACTGCCGGCGAACTCGGTTGCAAGGCGGACGACGTGATTGTTGCGTCGACGGGCGTTATCGGCTTCAACTTGCCGATGGACAAAATGGAGTCGGGCATTAAATCGGCTGTGCAAAAACTTTCCCGTGAAGGTTCCATAAACGCGGGCAACGCGATTGTCACGACGGATACTTATTCCAAAGCCTGTGCGACCGAAGTCGAAATCGGTGGCGTTGAAGTTCGTTTCGGAGCAATCGCCAAAGGTTCCGGCATGATTCGCCCCGATATGGCGACAATGCTTTGTTTCATCACCACGGACGCCGACATTGACCAAAAACTTTTGCAGGCGGCTTTGAGCGACGCGACCGAAGTCAGCTTTAACTGCATTTCCGTCGACGGCGACATGAGCACGAATGATACCGTTGTCGTTTTGGCGAACGGCGCGGCGGGCAACCAAAAAATCACCGAACGCGGCGAAGACTACGAAAAATTTTCCGCGACGCTGAAAACTCTTTGCACGGAGCTTGCGAAAAAAATTGCGGCGGACGGCGAAGGTGCAACAAAATTTTTGACAATCAATGTCACGGGCGCGGAAAGTTTCGCGGACGCCAAAAAAGTCGGCATGAGCGTTGCAAATTCCCCGCTCGTCAAGACGGCCTTTTTCGGACAGGACGCCAACCCCGGTCGAACAATCTGCGCGGTCGGCTATTCGGGCGTTAAAATTGTTCCCGAAAAAACCGTTATCGATTTCGGCGGCGTGAACGTTTACAAAGACGGTCTTGTCTCGAAATTCGACACGGAGGCAATGCGCAACGTTTTGGCGCAACACGACATTGTTGTTGACATTGCGTTGAATTTGGGCGACGCGTCGGCGACGATTTTCACTTGCGATTTAAGCTTCCAATACGTCAAAATCAACGCCGATTACACGACCTGATTTCTCGGAGGAAATTTCATGAGCAACGAAGATTTAATCAAAGAGCTTGCCAAATTGATAGACACCGGCACCGCGCCGGAGTCGGAGACGCAATTTGACAACGTTGATATTTCGAGGAACGTCATGAGCAGTGAAAATTTCATCAAGAAACTTGCCGAACTGATGGACACGGACGCCGCGTTGACTTTGGCGACGAAACTTGCCGACGTGGAAGATTGGGACTCGCTCAGCATGGTTTCGTTCTTTTCGTTCTGCAACACGCAAGGTCGAAAAGTTTCTGCCGACGAAATTAAATCCGCGCAGACTGTTGAAGATTTATTTAAACTTATCGGGGGCACGCCGTGACTAATGCTATTTTACTTGACGAGCGCGACAACGTTGCGACTTGCACGACTCCCGCAACTAAGGGCGACACAATTAAAATTCTCGGCGGCAGGGAAATTTCTTGCGTCGAAGACATTCCGATTTGGCATAAGGTTGCGTTGCGAAAAATTTCTTGCGGCGAAAAAGTTTTCAAGTACGGCGAAATTATCGGCGAGGCGTCGCGTGACATTGTGGCGGGCGGTTGGGTGTCGCACGAAAATATTTTCAGCGTGCCGCGTGATTATTCAAGCGAGATGATTTAAATGAATTTCTACGGATATAAACGCAGTGACGGACGTGCGGGAATTCGCAACCACGTTTTGATTTTGCCGACGTGTGCTTGCGGGAGCGAAACGGCGCGGATTGTCGCAAGTCAAGTTCGCGGCGCGGTCAACATAATTTTTAACACGGGCTGTTCGGACGTGCAGGCGAATACCGATATGTCGCAAAAAATTTTGACGGGCTTCGCGTGCAATCCGAACGTCTTCGGCGTCGTGATTATCGGGCTCGGTTGCGAAACCGTTCCACATAATAAATTGTGCGAAAAAATTCAAAGCATGACGAACAAGCCCGTTGTGTCGTTCGGCATTCAGGACGAAGGCGGCACACTCAAGACGATTGAAAAGGCCGTGCGTGCGGCGCGTGAACTTGCGGCAGAGGCAGGACTTCAGCAGAAAGAACTTTGCGACGTGTCGGAACTTTTGCTCGGCATTGAGTGCGGCGGCTCGGACGCGACAAGCGGTCTGGCGTCAAATCCCGCTGTCGGCAACTTGAGCGACAAACTCGTTGACTTGGGCGCGTCGACGTTGATGAGCGAATCAATCGAGTGGATCGGCGGCGAACATGTTTTGGCGAAACGTGCGGCGACTCCCGAAATTCACAACCAAATTATAAAAATCTGCGCGGATTACGAAGCTCACCTTAAAGCGGCGGGGCAAGATTGTCGTGCGGGACAACCGACGCCCGGCAATAAATTCGGCGGGCTGTCGACGATTGACGAAAAAAGTTTGGGCTGTATCCGAAAAGGCGGCACGCGTCCGATTGTCGAAGTTCTTGAGCAGGCACAACGTCCGACAAAACGCGGCGCGCTCGTCATGGACACGGCGGGTTATGATATTTCGTCAGTCACGTCGATGGTTGCGACGGGTTGCAACGCGATAATTTTCACGACGGGCAGAGGAACTCCCACGGGCAACGCGATTGTTCCCGTGCTGAAAGTCACCGCCAACGCCCAAACTTTTTCACGCATGGAAGATAATCTCGACGTGAACTTGAGCGAAATTCTTGACGGCACGTTGACAATCGACGGCGCGGGTGATTTGTTGTTGCAAAAAATTTCGGACGTGTTAAACGGGCGACTTACCAAGGCGGAGGCTTACGGCTTTTCGGATATCGCGGTCGATCACGTCTGCAGATTCGTTTGACGAAAAATTTTTATGACGGAGAACTTTCAACGGGAGAGAAAATTTTTTATGAACGTGACATTTGATTTCGGCAGAAAAAATTTCGTTGTGGTCGGCGCGTCGTCGGGCATCGGTCGGCAAGTTGCGCTGGAACTGTCGCAGAGCGGCGCGAACGTCTTGGCTGTCGGCAGAAATTTGGAGCGACTGGACGCCTTGCGAAAAAGTTCGCCCGTCAGTCTGATAAAACATCCGCCGAGAATTTTTGTCGAACAACTGGACGTGACGACGGCGACTCCCGACGAATGGTCTTCCGTGATGGAAAATTTCACGCGCTGTGTCGGCAAAATTCACGGCGGAGTTTACACGGCGGGCATTTGGGGTTTGACTCCTTTGAACGCCTTTGACACGGAACTTGCGCGGAAAATTTTCGAGACAAGTTTTTGGGGCGCAGTTAATTTCGTTCAGGCAACTTCCCGCAAAAGATTCGCGGATGAAGGAGCTTCGTTCGTGGTGATGAGCTCGGTTGCGGGCGATTATGCGGGCAAAAGTTTGTTCGCGTATTCGGCGGCAAAAGCGGCAATTCAATCGGCGGTAAAATCTTTCGCGTCGGAACTTGTGCGCAACAAACATCGAATCAATTCTGTTGCGCCGGCACTCGTGCAAACCGAAATGATGCAAAACGAAATGTATTCGGCGATAAGATTTGACAAAATTTCTTCGAGCCAATTACTCGGCTTGATTTCGCCTTTCGACGTGGCGGGCATGATTTTATTTTTGCTGAGCGAACGCGCCGCCCGAATCACGGGACAAAATTTTTTCGTGGACGGTGGTTATGTCGTCGGCTCGTTCGCGTGATGAAAAAATCGCGCTGAATTTTTGACTGCGGCGAGTGACGCGGATTCTGTCGGATATTTTTCGTGACGGAAAATTTGGCGTCAAAAAAATTCCAAACGTGCACTTGAACTTTTGGCAAAGGAAGCCGAACGATTAAGCCGGACTTGGACAAAAAAATTTGACGTGCTGCAGACGCAATAAATTTGTTGACGCCCTTCGATTTCGGAGGGCAATTTTTTTGCAGGAAATTTTCAATGCAAACAGAATTTTTCACAGCGAAAATTTTTTATGGGAGGCTCTGCAAATGAAATTAATCGTGACTGTCGTCGGCAAGGATCGCGTCGGCATAATTGCAAGCGTGACGAAAATTTTGGCGGACAACAACGTCAACATCTTGAGCATCAACCAAAACATCTTGAACGGATTTTTTAACATGATTCTGTTCGCCGAAGCCAGCGAAAGTAAAATTCAGCTCGTCGACTTGCAAAAAAAATTGCGCGAACAAGGCGAGTCAATCGGCGTCGAAATCAAAACGCAACATCAAGACATTTTCGATGTTATGCACAAGATTTGAGGTGTGAACTTTGATAACGATTGAAGACATCCTCGAAACAAATCGCATGATAACCGTCAACAAATTGGACGTGCGCACGATAACGATGGGAATTTCCTTGCGCGACTGTGCTCATCCGAACATGCATGATTTTTGCCGTAACGTCTATGACAAAATCACGAAGTCCGCAGAATTTCTCGTCAAGACGGGCGAAGAAATTGAGGCTGAATACGGTATCCCGATTATCAACAAGCGAATTTCCGTCACACCCGTTGCAATCGCCGCGGACAGTTGCAAGGCGGAAAGTTATGTGCCCGTCGCCGAAACTCTCGACCGTGCCGCTAAGGAAGTCGGCGTTAATTTTATCGGCGGATTCAGCGCGCTCGTCGAAAAAGGTTACACTAACGGCGACAAAATTTTAATCGAATCAATTCCGCAGGCTTTGGCGTCGACGGATTTGGTTTGCGCGTCCGTCAATCTTGCGTCGACAAAAGCGGGCATCAACATGGATTGCGTGCGTGAAATGGGCGAAGTCATCAAACGAACTGCCGAACTTACTCGCGACCGTCAGGCTATCGGTTGCGCGAAATTGGTTATCTTCGCGAACGCGCCGCAAGATAATCCGTTTATGGCGGGCGCATTCCACGGCGTCAGCGAACCCGATAAAGTTATCAACGTCGGAGTCAGCGGCCCCGGCGTCGTCAAACATGCGCTTGAAGATTTGAAAGGCGCGAACTTCACCGAAATTGCCGAGACCGTCAAAAAGACTGCGTTTAAAATTACCCGTGTCGGTCAGCTTGTCGCTCAAGAGGCGTCGCGCAGATTGGGCGTGCCGTTCGGGATAATCGATCTGTCGTTGGCACCAACGCCCGCCGTCGGTGATTCGGTTGCGCGAATTCTTGAAGAGATGGGACTTGAAGCTTGCGGAGCACCCGGGACAACTGCCGCGCTTGCATTGCTTAACGACGCTGTCAAAAAAGGCGGTTTGATGGCAAGTTCACACGTCGGCGGCTTGAGCGGCGCATTTATTCCCGTCAGCGAAGATGAAGGCATGATTAACGCGGTCAAGCAAGGTTCTCTGTCGATTGAAAAACTTGAAGCGATGACTTGCGTTTGTTCCGTCGGCTTGGACATGATTGCGGTTTCGGGCGACGTGAGCGCGGCGACTTTGAGCGGGATTATCGCGGACGAAGCGGCTATCGGCGTCGTCAATAACAAAACCACTGCCGTGCGGTTAATTCCCGTGCCAAATGCGAAAGTCGGCGACGTGGTGGAATTCGGCGGCTTGCTCGGTTATTGCCCGATTGTTCCCGTCAAAAATCAGTGGAGCTCGGAAGCGTTCATTGCTCGCGGCGGAAGAATTCCGGCACCCGTTCGGAGCTTGACGAATTAAAAAATTTTTTGTAAAATTTTTTGTGTGTAAACGAGTTGCGTGGGAACATTCTAACGTCCGTGCAACTCGTTGCCACACGTGCTCACAATAAGATATTTTGGGGTGTTTCTGTTTTAAAGAAAGGAGATAGACTAAATTGGACGTTGTCATCACATTGCTTACCATAGTGGGTCTTTTTGTAGTTTTAAATTTTGCTTATAGATGGTACAAGGGATTCTCAAAATTTTATTATATGCAGAGCCTGATAAAAAGATCTGAAGAAGGCGCAACTACTGAGGCGATTATGTCTCGTTTTATTAATGGTAAACCTAGTACTTTACAAACGATTCCGCATGATATTTATAAATATTGCATGAAAGATTCTACTTCGCGCTATATTTGTGAGAAACATCAAGCAACTGCAGAAGATTTTGAAAAAATATATAGGACTCTAGTAATCCTTTGTCCCGCTACAATTAAAACGTTTTTTGTTCCCATATCTGTATTCTTTTTCTACCCTTCTTTGGATTACGTACTTACTAACAAAGATAATTTGAAGTCAAAAGAAGTTCATTCCGATTTGTTAAGGTTTTTTGAAGCTCAATGAGGGGCTTGACGAATTAAAATGGACGTTACAATCAGAAACATGCAACGCGACGACAGCGAAATTGTCATCGGTATGATGCGCAAATTTTACACTTCGCCCGCAGTCATAACGAACGGTTCCGAAAAAATTTTTGCCGCCAACGTGAAAAATTGTCTGGACGATTCAATCTGCGCGGAAGGTTTTATTTTTGAGTTTGACGGAAAAATTATCGGCTACGGCATAACGGCACGGAGCTATTCAACGGAATTCGGCGGCGAATGCATTTGGCTTGAAGATATTTTCGTTGACGCGGAATATCGCGGACACGGCGTCGGCTCGAAATTTATTCGGTATATCAAAACGCGTCACCCCGATAAAATTTTGCGGCTTGAGTCTGAGGCTGGCAACAATGCGGCTTTGAATTTGTACAAGCACTTCGGCTTTAAAGAGTTGCCGTATTTGGAGTTGGTGAATTGTGATTGAAAATTTTCAACGCGAAGAACTGAACATTTTGGAGGAAACCTATCGCGGCGCAGTCCCGCAACTGAAATTCGATTCGGTCTTTGAACTTTTGGTTGCAGTGATTTTGTCCGCGCAATGCACCGACAAACGCGTCAACGAAGTTACAAAAATTTTGTTCCCGATTGCAAACACGCCTGAAAAAATTTTGCAACTCGGTCAATCGAAGCTCGAAGAAATTATCCGACCGTGCGGCTATTTCCGTGCGAAGGCAAAACATATCGTCGAAACTTCAAAACTTTTATTGAGCGATTACGGCGGCGAAGTCCCTTCCGAATTCGACGAACTGATTAAATTGCCGGGCGTCGGGCGAAAAACCGCCAACGTCGTTACAAGTGTCGCGTTCAAAAATCCCGCGATCGCCGTCGACACACACGTTTTCCGTTTGGCGAACCGAATGAAGCTTGCCGAAGGAAAAACGCCGCTCGAAGTTGAAACGGGCTTGCAAAAAATTATTCCCCGCGAAAAATGGTCGGACGCTCATCACTGGTTGATTTGGCACGGGCGCGAAATTTGTTCGGCACGCAAACCGAAATGCGAAATTTGCCCGCTGTCGAAAGTTTGTCCGTCATCATCAATCGCATAAAAAAATCCTCGTCGAATTGGCGAGGATTTTTTTTACGCTTGAAAGTACAATGCAAGTGCAACAAATGAAAAACCCATAGAATCCTGCTAAAATGTTTGTAACCTAAAAGCAAAAGCAGGGATAAAATGAGTTACAAACATCTTAGCATAACCGAGCGCGAAAAGATACTGTTCCA
>JAFWFO010000046.1 GCA_017515635.1 Selenomonadaceae bacterium | reverse complement strand
GAGTGCGTGTTCCGGACTTGAAGCCCAAGCAATCGGCGCGTCGCGGGGCGGCAAGAACACCAAAATTCACGTGCTACTCAACGAAAGAATGCAACTTTGGACCGTGGTCTTGACCGGAGGACAAATTCACGACTCTAAACCGGTGTTTGAATTGTTTGCAGGAATCGAACTTAAGGGCAAAAAAGTTCTCGCAGATCGTGCTTACTCTTGCGATAATGTTCGCTCTTACCTTGAACAACGCGGGGCGACAGTTTGCATCCCCGACAAGGCCAATTTCAAGGTGAAACGCGCCTTTGACGCCGAACTTTATAAGCAACGCAATCTTGTCGAACGTTTTTTTTCAGCGTATTAAGAATTATCGCCATATCGCCACTCGATACGATAAGTTGGCTTTCTGCTTCCTCAATTTTGTTTTACTCGCTTCATCGCTCATTCACTTTTAATTTACCAACAGCCCCTAGTCTCTGCTGTTTCAATTTCTCTTGATCGCAACATTTTCGCAACAAAAAAATCCCCGAAACTCTTCGCGAGCTTCGGGGAAAATTTTTTTCAGTAGTCAATATCCGCCTCTTTAAAAATTTCTGCGACGGTTACTTTGTCGGACGGCTTTTTTTTCGCCAAAAAATCTATCAATAAAATTGCGGCGTCGAGTGCGTCGATGTCCGGAAAATTTTGATACAATGCGTCGTCATGGAAGGACGCCAAAATTTTTTCTTGATTGATTAATTTTAGTTGTTCGAGTACTTCTTTCGTCGTCATGTGAAATTTCCTTTCCGAAAAAATTTCCTGTGTGCAAGTTTCTGCTTGCGTTGCCCGTGAATTTTGATAAACTTTAGCAGAAAAGGAGGTCAAATGCAATGAAAGATAAAAGCGCAGCGGCAAAACAAATTCACGAAGCAGAACAGGCCTTTGACCGACGACGGCGAACTTTCGGATTGATTTGCGCGCCGATTTTGGCGGTGGTCGTCATGTTGACGCCGATTGACGCCTTGTCGCTCGAAGCTCATAAACTTTTGGCGATAATGGTTTTGGTCGCGATATGGTGGATAACGGAGCCGGTGCCGATTCCCGTAACAAGTTTGCTCGGCCCGACGCTTGCGGTTATCACGGGCGCAATTCCTGTCGGCAAAGCGTTCGCGGCGTTCGCAAACCCGACGATATTTTTATTTATGGGCGGATTCATTTTGGCTAAAGCAATGATGTTGCACGGATTGGACAAGCGATTTGCTTACTGGCTTTTGGCTCGAAAATGGGTCGGCTCCAACCCGCGCAGAATTTTTTTGGCTATCGGACTTGCAACGGCTCTTTGCTCCGGCTGGGTGAGCAACACGGCGACGGCGGCAATGATGTTTCCGATTTGTTTAGGTTTGCTCACGTCGATTAAAGAAATGTTTGCGGCGAACGGTCGCGAAATTGATTTGTCCGAATACAAATACGCAACGGGCTTGATGTTGATGACGGCTTATTCGGCGTCAATCGGCGGCGTCTTGACACCGATAGGCACGCCTCCGAATTTAATCATGATAGGATTTCTGTCGTCGATGGAAAACATTGAAATTTCGTTCTTCCAGTGGATGATTTGGGGCTTCGTCGCAATGGTTTTTTATTTCATAATCGCTTACGTCGTGTTGTCGAAAATGTTTCCTGCGGACGTGGAAAAAATTGACGGCGCGGAAGAATTTATCCGTAAAAAAATTTCCGAACTCGGCGAGTGGACACGTGCGCAGAAAAATACTTTGTGCGCGTTCGCGATTGCGGTTACGCTGTGGATTTTGCCGGGCTTTATGAATATTTTCCTCGGCGATTCAAGCCCCATACTGAGCATGTACAACAAACTTTTCCCCGAAGCGATTGCGGCAATGGCGGGCGCGTTGCTCTTGTTCATTTTGCCCGTGAATTTTTCCAAACGCGAATTTACAATCACGTGGAAAGAAGCGGCGGCGGGTATCGAGTGGGGCACGTTGATTTTATTCGGCGGCGGTCTGGCAATGGGCGGCATGATGTATTCGACGGGCTTGTCGAAATGGCTCGGCGATTTAATCGTCAACGCAATGGGCGGAACAATTTCGCAAGTTATTTTCGTCGCGGTATTCTCGGTACTTGCGTTGCTGTTGTCGGAATTAACTTCGCACACGGCGGCAACAAACATGATCGGTCCGATTGCGATAACGATTGCGGTTTCGGCGGGTTTAAGCCCCGTGCCCGTTGCAGTCGGCATTGCATTGAGCGCGTCGCTCGGATTTATGTTGCCGGTGTCCACGCCGCCTAACGCGATTGTCTACGCAAGCGGCTATGTCCCGATAACGACGATGATTAAAACGGGCGTTTACATTGATTTTATCGGCATTGCGTGCGTCACGATACCGATTGCGATTTGGCTCGTCACCGCGATTGTCGGCTGAAAAATTTTGACCGTCTGAAAATTTTCTGTTACAATTTTTGTCGCGACAACTTCACGTTGCGGCAAATTTTTTTTGGAGGTTTTATCGTTGACAGTATCGGGCATTTTACTTTTGGTCGGCTTCGTAATTTTCGCGGCATTGATGGTCGTGCGCGTGTTGCCGACACTTTTGGCGTTGCCGTTGATGGCGGGCTGGATAGCGTTCGTCTGCGGCGTCCCGTTTATCGAATGGCTCAACGAAATTTTGTTGAAAGGCTCGTTTAAATTGAGCTTGCCGATTGCGCTGGTAGTTTTCGGCTCAATGTTCGCGAAGGTCATTCAAAAGACGGGCATATCCGATGAGATAATCAAAAAAGCGGCGGAACTTTCGGGCGACAAACCGATTGCGATAGCCGTTTTGATGACGGCGGCGACCGCGTTTATTTTTTTGGGCATGAGCGGACTCGGCGCGATAATTATGATTGGTTCGATTGCAATTCCGATTATGACAAGCGCGGGCATTGAGCCGATTGACGCGGTAATTTTAATTTTGCTCGGCATGATGACGGGCAGTTCGCTGAACTTCGCGGGCGCGGCGGCAGGTATCGGCATTTTCGGTTCGGAAGCCGTGCTCAGATATTTTGTCCCCGGCGCAATCGTTTCGTTTACCGTCACCGTCGCTTATATCGTGATAAATATTCCTCGCGGCGAAGGTTCGGGCAGTTCAATGTTGACGTTGCTGAAAGAATTTTTTATCGGCGTGCTCAGCGTGCCCGTCAGTCTCGTTAAAACGATTGGCAAACTTTTTTCGCAAAAATCTTCGCCGCTCATGAAGAAAAAACAAACTTTGCCGTCAGCCGCGTTAATCGCGCCGATTTTGCCGCTGGTAATAATCGCGATAATAAATTTCACCGTCGGGCTCGGTTCAGTCAAAGACGGCAAGATTGACCCCGTGGCGGCGGCGACAATCGGATTTTTAATTTCGTCGTTCTACGCGGCAATTTTGGTTCGTCCGTCGCAGGCGATAAATTTATTCACGGGCTCGCTCGTTGACGGAATCAAAGACATTGCGGGCGTTTTATTTTTGTTCATGGGAATCGGCATGTTGGTTACGGCGACGACGCAACCCGCCGCCGTGGAAATTTTGAATCCGTTGCTTAAAGAAATTATGCCGTCGTCATTTTACGGCGTGTTGATTTTCTTCACGATTTTTGCACCTGCCGCGCTCTATCGCGGGCCGCTCAACATGTACGGCATGGGTTCGGGTATCGCGACGATTTTGACAAGTTTGAATGCCTTGCCTGCAACCGCGCTTTATGGCATGTTCGCCGGCGTCGGCTACCTGCAGACAGTCGGCGACCCGACAAATTCGCACAACACGTGGCTCGGCGGTTATGCGGGCGTCGACACGAACGTTATCATGAAAAAAGTTTTGCCTTACGCGTGGGCGGCTTGCGTTTTGATGATGATTTTCGTGACAGTCTTGCAGTGAGGTGATTTTATGCGGCAAGTACGAATCGGCATTGATGTCGGCGGCACTTTTACCGATGCCGTTGCGATTGACAATACGACTTACGAAATTATCGCCAAAGAAAAAATCCCGACAACGCACGACTCGAAAGAAGGCGTTGCCGAAGGAATTATCAACGTCCTGCAAAATATTCTGCGCAAAAACGGTATCGCGCCCGAAGAAGTCGTTTTCATTGCGCACGGCACGACACAGGCGACAAATGCCCTGCTTGAAGGCGACGTGGCAACAACGGGAATTTTGGCAATGAGCAGCGGACTTGAGGCGTCACGGGCAAAAACCGTCAGCGACATTGGAAATATTCCGCTCGCGCTCGGCAAAGAATTAAAGACGATTTTTACTTTCGTCGAGACTTCGGACGCTCAAGCTTCGGCAAAAGAAATCGAACGTGAAATTGATTCGCTCAAAAGCAAAGGCGCGGACGTTATTGTTGCAACGGAATCTTTCAGCGTCGACGACCCTACAAATGAACAATTCGTCATAAAAACTGCGCGGGACAAAGGACTTTATGCGACGGGCGGCCACGAAGTTTCCAAACTTTACGGCTTGAAAGTTCGCACGCGCACGGCGGTTGTCAACGGCAGCTTAATTCCGCGTATGATGGAAACGGCGAACATGACCGAATCTTGCGTTAAGCGTTCGGGAATTCCGACTTCGCTGATGATTATGCGTTGTGACGGCGGAGTTATGACGATTGACGAAGTTCGCCGGCGTCCGATTTTAACAATGTTGTCGGGACTTGCGGCGGGCGTTGCGGGCGTCTTGATGTACGAAAAATTATCCGACGGAATTTTTTTCGAGGCGGGCGGAACGTCAACAGATATTTCCGTCGTCAAAGATGGACGCGTCATGGTTCGTTACGGTGAAATCGGCGGGCACAAAACTTATCTGTCGTCGCTGGACGTGCGGACTTTGGGCGTTGCGGGCGGCTCAATGATTCGCGTCGAGAACGGAAAAATTACCGATGTCGGCCCCAGAAGTGCGCACATTGCCGGCGTGCCTTACGAAATTTTTTCCGAAAAATTGATGAATCCGAAACTTGAATTGGTTGCCCCGCTTGCCGACGATGAAAAAGTTTTCGCCGTGGTGAGCGGTTCCGACGGGCGAAAAGTTTCGTTGACTTTGGCGGGCGCGGCAAATTTAATCGGCTCCATTCCCGAAGGCGATTACGCTTACAGTGCCGAAAAAGAAAATGCCCGTGTCGCGTGGCAAGCTCTCGGCGACGTTATCGGCTGTTCGGCTGAAGACGCGGCGCGGCAAGCAATGGACATTTCGTCCGAAAAAATTTGGGAGATTGTCGACCGACTGATAACCGATTATAAACTTTCGACGGATTTGCTGATGTTGGCGGGCGGCGGCGGAAGCGGCGGCGTTGTCGTGCCTTACCTCGGCGAAAAAAAGAAAGTTCAGTGGAAAATCGTTAAGAACGCTCCGATAATTTCCACAATCGGTGTCGCGATGGCTATGGTGCGCGAAGTCGTCGAAAGAACCGTTGCCAATCCGACAGACCGCGACATTAAAGCGATTCGCCGCGAAGCTCTTGAACAGGTCATGAAATCCGGCGCGAACGAAAATACCGTCGAAATTGCGATTGAGATTGACAAGAAATCGAACATTTTGCGGGCAGTGGCGACGGGCGCGACCGAATTCAAGATGAGCGATTCGACGAACAAAATTTTGACAACCGACGAACTTCACGCCATTGCGATAAAATCTTTAAGACTTCCCGCCGAAAAAGTTAGCGAAGTTGCGGCGGCGGGCAAGTGGCACGTTTTCGACGGGCAATATACAAAAAGAATTTTCGGCATCTTCCCGACGCGAAAACATTCCGTCAGAGTTCTCGACAGAAACGGCGTTGTTTGTCTGCAACGTGAAGGCTTGGGCGCGATTGTGACGAAGAAAACGAAACTTGCCGACGACGTTCAAACTTTGTTTGAGGAAACAGTTTCTTACGGGACAGTCGGCGAACAGTTGCCGGGACTTTTCGCTTACTTCGGCGAAAAACAAATCGACTTGTCCGGTTTGACGAGCCGCGAACAAATCATTTCGGTTTTGGAAACGGAACTTGAATTCGTCCCCGACGACGAAAAAATTATTTTGCTTGCCGTCAACTGAAATTGACACGAAAAATTTTGCGGGTTAAAATGCAATCACCTTTCCGACGCGGAAGGGTGAAATTTTTTTGCGAAGGTCAACTCATGTCCGATAAAAAAATCTTTTTGGCTCATGCGGCGTTGTTTTATTATCTCGGCGAAGTTTTTTACATTGACATTGGTCAGCCCGCCGCGCCGCAATATTTTTTGCCGCCGATACCGATAACAATCGCGCTGTTGTGGCTGATTCAATATTCGACGGGCACGGAAATTTTCAACCGCCGACACTTGCCGAACTTTTTGACGGGCGTCGCGTGGCTCGTGATGTTCCCGTTGCTTTACACGTGGACTTATCAGCGTCAATGGTTCATGTCGCTTATTTATTACGATTTCGCGGTCGGCACGGCGATTTTTATTTTCTTGGCGGGTGCGGAAGTTTTGTTGATGTCGACGAAAAAATTTGCGTTCGCGGCAAGTTTGATGTGCGTGCTGAATTTTTTCTTTTGGACAATCCCGCTGGTCGAATTGGTTTATTACTGCATGACGTGGCATTGTCTGTCGCCCGCGTCGCTGATGGCACTTTACATGACGAATTGGCACGAGGCGATTGAATATCTGCGCGCAATGTTGGGGCTGCCGATTTTGGCGGGAATTTTTTTGACGTTGGGAATTTTGTTGCGTGCGGCATTCAAAGCGCATAAAAATTTCGGGCGACAACTTGAATTCGACAAGAAAAAAATTTCTGCCGCGACTGTTGCCGTTATCGGGAGTTTGTCCGCGCTGATTTATTATGTGCCGCAAACTTCAATGGCGAATCTTTGGAACACGGTTGCCGATTACGCCGCGCAGAATCAACTTTATTCCGAAAACCGCGACGAACGACTTGCCGACATGAAAATTGACGCGTCGAAAACTTTGCCCGCTCAAGCTAAAGGCACGGTAATTTTCGTTATCGGCGAAAGTGCAACTCGCGATTACATGCACGCTTACAACGAAAATTTTCCGTTCGATAACACGCCGTGGCTGGACAGCAAGCTTGAAAAAAATTTCCCGCCCGTGACTTTGCCCGCCGACGCGAAAATCAATCCCGATTACAAAGTCACTGCGGATAACGTTCCAAACTTGACGCCCGCCGCAGGAAAGTTTATTATCTTCGACAACGTTTACGCTTCGTGGACGCAGACCGTGCCCGTGTTGCAACGCGCCTTGACCGAACAGAGCCAATACAACAACAAAGAATTTTTTGACTCCGTTTCGATCGTCGACGCGGCAAAAAAAGCCGGCTATAAAACTTACTGGTTCAGCAATCAGGGACGTTACGGCGAATTTGACAGCGCGATAACTCTTGTCGCGAAGACCGCCGACGTTTCCGAGTGGACGGACGACGCCTTCGACTTCAGCGAACTTGAGGACGAAATTTTGTTGAAATTTCTTGACCGCGTCGACCCGAACGAAAATAATTTTATCGTCTTGCACTTGATGGGCAGTCACATTTACTACAACAGCCGTTATCCGCGCAGTTTCAAAAAATGGACGACACGCGACGGCACCGGCATGATGTTGGCGGCTCCGAGTTATGCGAACTCGATTTTATACACGGATTTTGTGCTGTCGAAGATTTTCGATTACGCCGCGCAGAATTTGAACTTGCAAGCGATGATTTATTTTTCCGACCACGGCGAGGACTTGGAAATTTCGCACAATCCCGACGTGTTCCGCTTTGAAATGTTGCGCGTGCCGATGTTTATTTACGTGTCGCCCGAATACGAAAAAATTTTCCCCGACAAAGTTTCGACGCTGGAAAATCGCCGCGAAGAATATTTCACCAATGACATGTTTTACGATACCTTTTGCGGACTGATTAACGCGCCGTCAAATCGTTATGACGCGGGACAAGATTTTTCGTCCGGCGAATACAAATTCACCCGCGAAACTTTGACGACAATGCTTGGGCAGCATAAATTAACTGAAGATGTTAAGGAGTGATTTTACTTGAAAGAAATTCCCGCAATATCCGTGATTATCCCGCTGTATAATGTGGAGCAATATGTCGGCGAATGTCTCTACAGCCTCCTTGCACAGACGTTCCAAAATTTTGAAGTTATCGTCGTGGATGATTGCTCGACAGATTCAAGCGTTGAGGTTGTCGAAAGTTACGTGCCAAAATTTGACGGGCGACTTAAACTTTATTCAATGGAAAAAAAATCGAACGGTGGCGGCAGTCTCCCGCGAAACAAAGGGCTTGAATTTTCGCACGGTAAATACATTTATTTTATGGACGGCGACGATGCCATAATTACGACGGCTTTTGATGAACTGTATAAAATCGCTGAAGAATTCGCGGCAGATGTCGTTCACTGCGAAAAGTTCTATAAAGTTCCCGACGAAATTTGGCACGACGAACAAAAACGAAGTCAACTTAAACCCGACAATCATTTTTTGGAAGGTCGTTTAAATGTAACAAAACCCACACTTTTGAGTTGTGATATTAACAATCGTGTGAGTATGTTCGCTGCAAAAAAATTGATTTGGAATTTTTGGGCGCAACTTATTCGTCGGAATTTCATTATTGAAAATGATATAAGTTTGCCCGATGCGGCGGCTCAAGACATGGTGTTTACAATGTGCGAACTTTGTTGTGCCCAAAGATATGTAATTGTTCCGAATGTCATAAATTTTTATAGGGTACGCGAAAATTCTGTGTCTACAGAAAAAATTTCCGATACCGTGAGACTTCATAAATGGATTAATACCGTCAAGTTGAGTATTAGACAGCTGGACAATTTCTTAAACAAAATTGATAAATTTTCCAATCGTACAGATTTGAAGTATGCTTTGTTTGACATGCTGGCACGACAAATGCTGGAAGGGCTGGATCCTATTTATTTGAAAATCCGTGGGTTTGAAATTGACGAATTTTTACGTAATGAGTTTAAGGAAGGTGATAACGTTGCCTTAACGGCGTTTATTTTTAATTCGTGGAATATGCAACGGTTGATTTTAAGGAAGCACAAAGACGAGTTTACAAGATTTAATTCGTTCGCGGTGGCGGCTCAGAATCGAATTGCCGAACTCGAAAACGAAATTAAACGCCTCAAAAATAAGGAGTGATTTTACTTGAAAGAAATTCCCGCAGTCTCCGTGATTATCCCAATGTACAATGCGGAAAAATATATCGGCGAATGTTTGGACAGCGTCCTTGCCCAGACGTTCCAAAATTTTGAAGTTATTGTTGTGGATGACTGCTCGACCGATTTAAGCGTCGCGATTGTCGAAAGTTACGCGGAAAAATTCGACGGACGACTCAAGCTTATAAAGACGAAAAAAAACTGCGGAAATCCCGGTATTCCGAGAAATATCGGCTTGAATTTTTCACGAGGGGAATATGTTTATTTCATGGACAACGACGATATGATTGTCACAAGTGCCCTCGAAGAAATGTACAATATCGCCACAAAATTTAAGACCGATATCGTTTACATGCACAGATGTTTTACAAAACTCGAAACCGACACCTCTGCAGAAAAGTTAAAATTTACTTCGTTTTTAAAGGAAGATTTTTTGAGTGACCCCATTCCCGTGACTGGCGATATATCCAAAAGAATGGATTTACTTCTCAGCGGACATTTCAGGGTTATGCCGTGGTTGAAATTTTTAAGACGAGATTTTTTGGTGATCGAAGGCATAACTTTTCCGCACATCAAAGTAAGCGAAGACGATTTTTGGACGATTGAATTATTATTGCGTGCCGAAACAATTTTGTCTGTTCCAAATGCGATTTACATAAATCGCGACAATCCTAAATCTTTGACGCGGAAAAAAAAATCCGTCACGGAACTGGTGAAATATCACATGACGCCTCTTTTTGACGGTGAAAAAAATTTTTTTAAAATCACGAACGCGTATGATTTTTTTCACGACAATCCGCGCTATGTTTATGCTTGGATAGAGAAAGTTGCACGATATTGTTTCCAAAAAATTTTTCCCGCTTGTGCCGAATTGAAATCGCACGAAGTTTACGAAATTTTTTTTCAAAATTTTTCGAGCGACAATAATGAGCGAAATCTTTTGAGAGCGTATCTGTGCACCCTTGTCAATGTTCAGCAGAAACAGTTGTTATTTGCACAGCGAAAATTTAATGAGTTCAATCAGTTTGCGGCGGCGGCTCAAAAACGCATTGCCGAGTTGGAAAACGAAATCCGCCAACTGAAAAGCAAGGAGTGATTTTACTTGAAAGAAATTCCCGCCGTTTCCGTGATTATCCCGCTGTACAACGCGGAAAAATATATCGGCGAATGTCTCGACAGCATTCTTGCGCAGACGTTCCAAGATTTTGAAGTTATAATCGTGGACGACTGCTCGACGGATTCAAGCGTCAAAGTTGTCGAAAGTTACGCGGAAAAATTCGGCGGGCGGCTTCGTTTGGAGAAAACTTTGTCGAATTCGGGCAGCCCCGGCGTCCCCGGCAACATGGGAATTCGATTTTCTCGCGGCGAATATCTTTTGATTTTGGACAACGACGATACCATCACACCCGACGCACTGGAAAAGCTTTACACGACGGCAAAAGAGTTTGACGCCGATGTTGTCGCCTGCGAAAAATATTACAACATTCCCGCGCAGTTTTTTAACAACGCCGAAGTTCTCGAAAAAATTCAGCCGTACAGTTATCAAAAAGGCGGCTTCGTCAATAAGCCGACATTGCTTGAAAACGATCCGTCGAAAAGAGTTTTTGACTGCCTTCAACAAAAATTTTTGTGGAACATTTGGTCGAAATTGATTCGGCGCGACGTTGTGATAAGGAACGATCTGCACTTCACCGACAATCTGATTCAAGACATGATTTTTACATGTTGCTTGATTTTCACGGCGGAAAAAATTGTTCGCGTGCCATATGTCGTCAATCGCTATCGTGTTATCGAAGATTCGCTGTCTCACAAAACCGATTCGCTGAACGAATATCTGGAGAATTATTTTCGTGCGTTGAAAACGGGATTTGAATATCTTGACGGCTTTTTAAGCGTGCGCCCGTTTTTTCAACAGCATCCCGAAATCAAATACATGGCACTCAACAACATCGTCCAGGAGTGTTTTTCATATTTCGCGAAAGTCTATTACGGGAATGTTCCTCCGCACTTGCTCGAAGGTTTCTTTCGACAAAAACTGATGGTGGAAAATTTTTCGCCTGCGTTGTCGGCCGCCATTCTCAACAAAGCAAACATTTTTCAATTACAATTCTGGTTGGCGCAGAGACGAATTGCCGAACTTGAAAACGAAGTCAAACGCCTCAAAAGCAAGGAGTGATTTTTTTATGGTGTCACCAAAAATGTACGAGCTGGGAACGAAAAAATCGACTATCCGCACGATTTTTGAATTTGGTCGCAAGCGTGCGGCGGAAGTCGGCGAAGAAAATATTTTCGATTTCAGTTTGGGTAACCCGAATGTCCCGACGCCCGATTTTGTTCGCGACGCGGCGATTGAAATTTTGCAAAACTTCGAGCCGTCCGCAGTGCACGGCTACACGGTTGCGCCCGGTAACCCGCAAGTTCGCGAAACTTTGGCACGCAGTATCAATGAACGTTTCGGAACAAAATTCGCGGGCAAAAATCTTTTCGTGACGAGCGGCGCGGCGGCGGCGATAACAATTTGTTTCAAAGCTTTGGCGGAGGCGGGCGACGAATTTATCACGTTCGCGCCGTATTTTCCTGAGTACAAAGTTTTCGTCGAGTCTGTTGGTGCCGAGCTGAAAGTTGTCAAACCGCGTCCCGAAGATTGGCAGATTGACTTCGACGACTTCCAAAAACTTTTGTCGCCGAAAACCAAAGCAGTCATCATAAATTCCCCGAACAATCCGAGCGGCGCGGTTTATTCGCGTGAAACGATTGCGAAACTTGCCGAGATTCTCAAAGCTCAAAATCACGACATATTTTTGATTTGCGACGAACCTTATCGCGAATTGGCTTACGGCGTCGAAGTGCCTTACGTCCCAAAATTTTACGCGAACACGCTGGTTTGTTATTCCTACAGCAAAAGTTTTTCGCTCCCCGGCGAACGTATCGGCTATATCGTCGTGCCGGATGAAGTTGCCGATTTCGGTAAAATTTTCGGAGCGATTGCCGGCGCGGCACGGGTTCTCACACACGTCAACGCGCCGAGTCTGTGGCAGTTGGTTGTTGCCAAATGCGCGGGCAAATCCGTCGACATCACGCCTTACGAGCGCAACGGAAAAATTTTGTACGACGGCTTAATCGCGGCGGGCTTCGAGTGCGTCAAACCTCAAGGCGCGTTTTATCTGTTCCCGAAAGCTTTGGAGGCGGACGACTACGCTTTTTGCGAGCGTGCCAAAAAATATGATTTGCTTTTGGTACCAGGCGCGGATTTCGGTGCCCCGGGTTATTTCCGTGCCGCTTACTGCATCAAGACCGAGACAATCGAACGTTCCTTGCCGCTGTTCAAAAAATTGGCTGACGAATACAAAAGATAAATCATGCTCAAAAAATATTCCAAAATCATAGCCGAATATCTTCAACTCTTCATTGCGGTAATGGGCGTCTCCGGAACGATTATTTTTATTTTCATCATGATCGTTTTTCTTACCGATAGATAAATATTTCGAGGTGAATTCATGAAAAAATTTTTTTGCCTTGCGCTGATTTTGCTGACGTGCGCGCTGACGGGTTGCGGCTCAAGTTCCAAAGACGACGGCAAGTTGACAATCGTCACGTCGTTTTATCCGATATACCTTGAGACCGTCAACATTTGCAACGCGATAACGGGCGTGGAAGTCGTCAATTTGACGCCGCCGCAAACGGGTTGCCTGCACGATTACCGGTTGACGCCCGAAGACATGAAAACTTTGGAGACGGCGGATATTTTGGTTATCAACGGCTTGGGCATGGAAACTTTCCTCGACAAAGTCACCGAGACTTATCCGGATTTGAAAATCATCAACGCGAGCGATTCGCCCGAAATTGTCCCGATTGTCGAAAACGACGTTCCGAATCCGCATGTTTGGATGAGCATTACTTATGCGATTCAGCAAGTCAAAAACATTACGTCGAAACTTTGCGAAATTGATCCCGACCGCACCGACGCTTATCGAAAACGCGCACTTGATTACGTCGACGATCTGACGACTCTGCGCGACGAAATGCATCTTTCGCTTGACTTGTTGCCGCACAAAGACATTGTGACGTTCCATGAAGCGTTCGCATATTTCGCGACGGAATTCAAATTGAACGTTGTGGCGGTTATCGAACGTGAACCGGGCACCGAGCCGACACCGCAGGAACTTACCGCGACGATAGAAAAAGTCAACGCAATGCCCGTCAAAGTAATTTTCACCGAGCCGCAATATTCACCGAAAGCGGCGGAAACAATCGCACGCGAAACCGGTGCAAAAATTTTCACGCTTGACCCGATTGTCACGGGCGAGGCGAAACCCGACAATTCATCCGATTACATGAACAAAATGCTTAACAATGCGGTAGTTTTGTTTGAGGCGTTGCGCTGAAAAAAATTCTTGCAAAAAATTTCGCGCTGTGGTAAAGTAACATGCGTTCGGGACGTAGCTCAGTTTGGTAGAGCGCTTCCTTGGGGTGGAAGAGGTCGTGAGTTCAAGTCTCGTCGTTCCGACCAAAAATGAAAATCCCCAAAGCCTCCGTTAATCGCGGGGGCTTTTTCCTTACAATTAGGAGTTAGGAGTTAGGAATTAGGAGTTGAAATCGTCTTAACAAAAAAATTTCCCCGCCGCATTCGACGGGGATTTTTCGTTGAACAAATAAATTATTCCTTGACGAAAAGTTCTTTGAATAAGTCCACAAAGTTTTGACACGATGTCGACAGTGTTTGATTTTTCAGCCACGCAACAACCGTGTGCGTCGTCAATTCCGGTTTGACGATTCGTTTGTAAATCAAGTCGCCGTCCGTCAAAAGACTTTTACTCGACACGGGGATCATTGCCAGCCCCAAATTCATTTTGACCATCAATAAATCTTGAACGATGCTGTCCGACACGCAAATTATTTTCGGCTCAAATTCAAGTTTCTTGCACTCGGCAATTAAATTCGATTTCCAGCGCAACGGAACAATCAGCGGGCGGTCTTTGAGTTCGGCAAGGCGGATTGTTTCGTCATCTTTGCCGCAGACGTTTTGCGAATTCATGACCATAACAAGCGGTTCATTCGGCAGGACGAGCAATTCATAGGCAAGGTTGTCGACCTGCGTGCGCGTGATTGCAATTTCGATTATGCGGCTGTCCAAAAGTTCAAGGACGCGTGCGCCTTCCGCTTCCCAAATTTCAAACGTCACGTCGGGAAATTTTTCGTGGAAACGGGCGATTAATTCCGGCAAAATCATCGCGCCCGAAGTCGTTATCGTCCCGATACGAATCACGCCTTTGGAGCCGTTGCCGATTTCGGAAATTTCGCGGACAGTTCCGTCGACCATGCCCAAAATCCCTTCGACGCGGTTATAAAGCACTTGACCCGCCTCCGTCAAACGAATTCGCCGCGAGCCGCGCTCAAAAAGTTTCACGTGCAAATTTTCTTCCAGATGTTTCATCTGCCGACTCAAAGCGGGTTGCGCCATTCCCAATCGTTGCGCCGCGTGGCTGATGTTGCCTTCTTCGACGATCGCGAAAAACGCTCGCATGTCTTTGATTCCGATAGCTTGTCCCATGTTCGTTAAATCATCTCCGTAAAAATTTTTTCGTAACACAATTCAAAAGTTGCAAATATTATAGCACAGTTCGGCGCGATATGATATAGTTTTCATGTCATTAACTTTGCAAAGGGGGATTTCCACATGACACGGGACGCGGTAACGACGGTGATTAAGGCACTTTTGAGCGAAAAAGATTTTTTGAACGACTTGGACGAAAAAATCGGCGACGGCGATCACGGCTTGAACATGGCACGCGGCGCGACGGCGGCGGCGGACGCACTTGAAGAGCTTGAAGACGACGACCCGAAAAAAATTTTGCAAGCAGTCGGCAACGCGGTTATAATGAACGTCGGCGGTTCGGCGGGTTCTCTTTACGGCGCGGGATTGCTTGCGGCCGCTGAAGTTCTCGACGAAAATTCTGCGCCGGATGCCCCGACGTTGGAAAAAGTTTTCGGCGCGATTGTCGACGAAATTCAACAGCGCGGGCAGGCAACTCAAGGCGATAAAACTATGCTTGACGTGCTGATTCCGATTCATGAGACGTTCAAAGCCGAAAATTGCGCGGGAAAAAATTTTGAAACGCTCTTGACCGAGGCACGCGACGCCGCTCGCGACGGTTTGGAAATTACGAAAACTCTTATCGCCACGAAGGGACGCGCCGCCGCGTTGAAGAAAAAATCTGTCGGCTTTGAAGACCCCGGAGCTGCCTCCGCGCTGATAATTTTCCGTGCGTTGTGCGGTTACTGGAAAGATTCTTTCCGCGCCTGACCAAAAAATTTTGGAGATGATAACTTGAACAAAATTCGTACACGCTTTGCGCCAAGTCCGACCGGTTACATGCACATCGGCAACTTGCGCACGGCTCTTTACGCCTACCTGTTCGCAAAATCGCAGGGCGGCGATTTTATTTTGCGTATCGAAGACACCGACCGCGCCCGTTACGTTGCGGACGCTGTGGAATTTATCGAAAACACGCTTGCCGCCGCAAAAATTATTCCCGACGAAGGCCCGCACCACGGCGGAAATTTCGCGCCTTACGTTCAGAGCGAACGCATGGACATTTACAAAAAATTCGCCGAACAACTTGTTGCGAACGGGCACGCTTACCGCTGTTTCTGCACGGGCAACGAAACTTCCGAAGACACTTCCGACGACAAAAAAAATTTCGGCGGTTACAATCGTCATTGCCGCGATTTGTCGCCCGCTGAAGTCGAAAAAAATCTTGCCGAGGGTAAACCTTACGTTATTCGTCAAAAAATGCCGCTCAGCGGTGAAACAACTTTCTTCGACGTGTTGCACGGAAATATTTCAATCGCAAATTCCGAACTCGAAGATCAAGTTTTGTTGAAAAGCGACGGAATGCCCACGTACAATTTCGCCAACGTCATCGACGATCACTTGATGGAAGTTTCGCATATCATTCGCGGCACGGAATTTATCACGTCCACGCCGAAACACGTGCTTTTATATCAATTTTTCGGTTGGGAAATGCCGACGTTCATTCATCTCGCGCCCGTTATGGGAAAAGCCGCCGACGGAACAGTTTCAAAGCTCAGCAAACGTCACGGCGCGACGAGTTTTAACGATTTGGTCGAATTGGGCTATCTTCCCGAAGCGATTACAAATTATGTCGCGCTTTTGGGCTGGAGTCCGAAAAATTCTTGCCAAGAAATTTTTTCCATGGACGAATTAATTGCCGCGTTCAGTCTCGACGGATTGAGCAAGTCGCCCGCAGTTTTCGATTACGCGAAACTCGATTGGATGAACGGTGAATATTTCAAGGCGATGAGCGACGAAAATTTTGCCGCCGCCGCCGAAAAATATCTTGCGGACTTCGACGAGCCGAGAAAAATTTTCTTGTCAAGCTTGCTGAAAACTCGCGTTGCAAAACTTTCCGACATTCCGCAAATGATTTCCTTTCTAAAAATTTTGCCGCCGTTTGACGCGGAATTGTTCACGAACAAACGCAACAAAATCACGCCCGAAAAATCCATTGAAATTCTTGTGCCCGCGATTGAAATGTTAAATTCCGTCGACGATTGGTCACTTGCCGCGCTCAACGAAAAAATTGCCGCATTCGTCGAAAGTTCGGGCTTGAAAGTCGGAACGGTCATGTGGCCGCTCAGAATCGCAATTTCAATGCAAAAAGTCACGCCCGGCGGCGTCACGGAAATTTTATATCTGCTTGGCAAAAAAGTTTCACTCGAACGACTGAACGCCGCATTGCAAAATCTGCGCGGCTGAATCTCTATAAAAAAATTAACCGACGAGAAGAAATTTCCCGTCGGTTTTTTGTTTTGAGCCGTGATTTTCAGCGTGATGCCCAGCCAGCGACCTTTTTGGCGTCCGAAATGAATTCTTCCGAGGCATAAAAGTCGTAAACAACGCCGTTTGTCGTCGTAATTCGGATTAACATCTTTGACCAGACGCTTTCTATAACGCGATTCACTTTGCCAGTGTCCAAATAACTTATCCTGTCAGTAATAAAATTTAATCCTTTCGTGCGATTTGGATTATCTGCAGGAATTTCGACGCTATCCCATTCCGACATTATCGTGATGGACTTTATGTTAAACGGATTTTGATCAGTTCGTTGCAAGATTTCTATCAGATAGAAATAAAAATCGCTTGGATCGTAATTGTATATCGCATTTCCTTTATGAATGGCGATTGTAACAGTTCTATTTGACTTAAAAGTCTCAACAGCTGTAGCACGATAAACATGAGCATCTGGAATGTATTCATCTGTATAAAGCGGTTCCGCATTGCAAATGCTTTCATTGACGCCAAAAATCACGCACGCGACGATAAAAATCGCTATCAAAACTCGTTTAAACAAATTTTTCATGTTCAAACCTCCTTCCTTCGAGGAAGAAAGCCGACACATCTCAGACCTGCCGCGAAAAAATATAACACATGTCCGGAAATGTTTCAACGAAGAAAAATTTTCTGCACGAATTGATAATTCCTGCTATAATTACGGTCGAGATTCGCAATGAGTCTCGACTAAAATTTTTTCCGACAGCGAGGGAACTATTATGAACAACTCATTGCCGCTCAATACGTCGAAATTTGACGAACTTACAATCGCCACAATTATTTGCGAGCCTGTTTTAAATGCGGGCGGTTCTTTGCGCGACTATCGTATTGTTTTCGGCAATGAAGCTTTTGCGCGGTTGTGGCGCGATTTCGGACACGTTGAAGATTTTTTCGGCGCGTTGATCGTCGAGAGCGGTTTGGCAGGTAACGAAAATTTAACGTCGTCGCACGCATTTTTAATGACTTTGCGACGCAGAGAACTTTTAGTGCACTTTCAGCCGATGAACGAATTGCCTGCGCCTTACGTGGGATTTTTTCTTACGAATGTTTCCGAGTACGAAAAAAGTTCTGCGCGGGAACATTTTTTGCGTTCGATTCGGCAAATGGAGAGCGCATCAATCCTCATGCGCGAAAATATCGGCGGACGTTTGGAAGTTATTTTCGTGTCAAAAAATTTCGCCCGATTGATGGAGTGTTCCGTTGACGAGGCGTTGAAACTTTTGAACGGACGCGGAGTTATCGCTTTCACGCATCCCGACGACCGACTTGCCGTCAAGCGAATGTTGCGCCGCCGAGTTTCCGAGGACAGCACGAAAGACTTGACCATTCGCCAAATCACCACGCGGGGCAATTTCGTTTGGTGCAACGTAAATTATACTTTTATCGACGATTTCGGCGAACATTACGTTTACTGCACTTATTTTGACGTGACGAGCCTGAAAGTTTACGCGCAACGACTGCAGACAACTTACATGGCCGTCGGCGACAATTTTTATCGCGCCAACGAAAAAACGCTGTCGATGTTCCGCGTCAATCTTACCCGCGACAAAGTTGAAGATATTCAAGGCAAAGATTTATTCGGCACGGATTCGGTGATTCGCCCGTATTCGGAGCTGATTAATTTGCGTGCGAAAAATTATCCGATTGCCGAAGAGCGCGAAAATTTTTTGGCGACATTTAATCGCGACAACATCAAGGCACGTTTCCTGCGCGGCGAAACTCAGCTGTCAATGTATTTATTTTCGCGGCGCAAGGACGGGCATTATTGCTACGTGCATTATCGGGCGGTTTTCACGCGTCACCCGATCTCGAACGAGATTATAATTTTTATCGCGGAACAGGAAGCCGGCAAAGAAAAAGTCGAAGGTGCCTTGCTCGAAAAAATTTTGGCGCGGCAATTCGATTTGGTTGCTTACATTGCCAACGAAAAATATACCGTGGTTGTCGGCGATGTGACTTTAATCGGCAAAGGCTCAATTTTCCCGTTGACGCATGAAGGCGTTTACGAGGAATATCTTCGCAATCAAGTTTTCCCCGTGCTGGAGGGCGACCACGAGTTTAAGAAAAATTTGCGCGAGGCTTTGTCTCTTGAGGTCGTCAAAAAAAATCTCAAGCAGGCTGAACCTTACGTTGTCAACTTTGCCTGCAGAATCGGCGGCGAAGTTTTTTACAAGCGACTGGATTTTTATTCGATTGACCCACGCGCAGATTTTTTCATTTTGCTCAAGAGCGACACGACCGAAATTCAGCGCAAACAAATCGAACAGAACGAACGACTTAAAGCGGCGTTGACCGAGGCGGAACAAGCGAACGTTGCAAAAACTGCGTTCCTGTCGCGCATGAGTCACGAAATCCGCACGCCGATGAATGCGATTATCGGGTTGGATAATATTGCGTTGCACGAAAAAGATTTGTCGCCGACAGTCAAAAAACATCTCGACCAAATCGGAACAAGCGCACGTTATCTGCTGTCGATTATCAACGACATTTTGGACATGAGCCGCATTGAATCGGGACGCATGACTTTCCGTAACGAAGAATTTTCTTTCCCGTCGTTCGTCGAACAAATTACAACGCTCGTCAAAGGTCAATGTCAAAGCAAAGGTTTGACGTTCGATTGTGAAACTCGCGGCTCAATCGGCAAATATTATATCGGCGACGACACCAAGCTTGAACAAGTTTTGATTAACATTTTGGGCAACGCCGTCAAATTCACCGACACGGGCGGCAAAGTTTCCCTGCTTATCGAATGCACCGCGCAATACGACGGGCAATCAAATTTCCGTTTCACGATTAAAGACACGGGCATTGGCATGAGCAAAGATTATCTGCCGAAAATTTTTGAGCCGTTCACGCAGGAAGACGACACGACAACTTCACGTTACGGCGGCTCCGGTCTCGGCATGGCAATAACGCGCAACATTGTTCAGATGATGAACGGCTCGATTGTCGTTGAGTCCGAAAAAGGCGTCGGCTCGGAATTTACCGTTAATGTTCCGCTGAAAGATTCACTCCGCAGCGACGACGAAAATTCCGAAGAAATGCGCCCGCAAGATTTTTCCGTCCTGATTGTCGACGACGAACAACTTGCCCGCGACCACGCAAAATCCGTGCTCGAAGAAGTCGGCGTTTCTTCCGAAACCTGCGCGAGTGCCAAGGAAGCTTTGGAACTGATTCAACTGCGCCACGCCCGCCGCGAAGATTATAATTTGATTCTCGTCGATTGGCTCATGCCCGAACAGGACGGAATTGAACTTACCCGCGAGATTCGCAAAATTTTGGGCAACGACACGGCGGTTATCGTGCTGACCGCTTACGACTGGTTTGAAGTTGAAGACGATGCGATTAAAGCCGGCGTCGATACTTTCATGGCAAAGCCGCTCAACGCCGCAAATGTTTTGTACGAATTCCAGCAGGCTTTCCACCGCAAGAAACAAATTCTGCCCGAAAAGAAACTTGCCGCGTTGGAAGGTCGGAAAATTCTTGTCGTCGAAGATATGCCCGTCAACGCCGAAATCATGATGATGATTTTGGAAATGCGCGGAATGTTTTCCGACATGGCGGAGAACGGAAAAATTGCCGTCGACAAATTTGCCGCAAGTCCGCCGAAACTTTACGACGCGATTTTGATGGATATTCGTATGCCGGTTATGGACGGTTTGGCAGCGGCCGCCGCGATTCGCGAACTGGATCACCCCGACGCAAAAACTGTGCCGATTATCGCAATGACAGCCAACGCCTTCGACGAAGATGTTCAACGCTCTTTGAAAGCCGGCATGAACGCGCATTTGACAAAGCCCGTCGACCCTGAACAACTTTACAAGACTCTGCAAGAATTGATTCGAGACTAAAAAATTCCCCGTCGTTGCTGACGGGGTTTTTTGTTATGAAAATTTTACCAGCGCAGTTTCCGTTGCCACGCCAGCAAATCTTTTTTGCTCAGCGGCAAATCAATCGACTGCCCGTTATCGTAGTAAAATTTAACGCGAACTTCTTTGGCGACAAGCAAATCTTTCAAGCTCGATTTCGGCAGGTGAACAAAAAATTTATTTTCGTTGCGCAAACCTTTCGGCGTCTGTTTCGTGATAATGTCCAATTCCCAAGGCGCGCCGTCCGTGAAAAGTATCGCTTTGTTCAAAAGTTTTGCCTTGTCGTAACGATAATCCCACAAACTCAGCGTTGCGCTCTCCCAATTCCCGTCGCCGTCGCGTGCAACTTGAAATTCCGTAACCGCGTACTTGTCCAGTGTTTCGGCTTCGCGGTGGTCATAGTGCCAAGTGTAGCTTGCGCCGAAAATTCCCAACAGAATCAGCGCAATGCCTGCACCGAACAAAATTTTTTGCATGACCGACCTCCGCTTTTGCTTTACATTTCACTTGCTCTTATAGTACAATACGCACGGTGTATTTTTCAATAATTTTTTCGGAGGGAGTTTCTTATGCTCAGACCGCGTTTTGAAGACGAAGAAGAAGTTTATATTCCGGAGATAGGCGACGACGGTTCAGATTTTGATAACGTTCACGAAAGGATTCCGCATTCCAACGCGGGTATCGCGCTTGGTTGGTCGGCTCTCGAACAGCAGATGTTCGACATGCTTTTGTTGAATCGTTTTGCAGCTGACGATCAGGAATTACTCGACGAAACGGCGCGCACAATTTCCCGACTGGTTGAAACTTTTGAGGCTCATGAAATAGCTCGAATCATGTCGGTAGCAATGATGTCATTCCAACTTGCCGCTGCCGAAGAAAAATCTTTTGAGGACGAATACAACAAGTACCGCGATTATATCAAAAAACACCCCGAAGACGTGGAAGAAATTTAAGCGTTCGGCAAACGATTAAAAAGCATGGCCGCGAAATTTTGCGGCTTATTTTTTTGCACGGAGGAAATTTTTATGGTCAGATTCATGAGCGGCGGCGAAAGTCACGGCTCGCGGCTCGTTTGCATTTTGGAAGGTTTGCCCGCAGGCGTCAAAGTTTCAAGCGAATTCGTCAACGGCGAATTGAAACGTCGGCAAAGCGGCTACGGGCGCGGCGGTCGCATGAAAATCGAAAGTGATCGCGTCGAATTTTTGTCGGGAATTCGTTTCGGCGAAACTTTGGGCAGTCCGATAACGTTGAGCGTCGAAAATCGCGATTGGCAAAATTGGTCGGAACGCATGAGCGCGGAAGGCGTCGAAGTCGGCGAACGCGTCACCAATGCCCGCCCCGGTCACGCCGATTTGACGGGCGCGGCGAAATTTGCCAGAAATGACGTGCGCGACATTTTGGAGCGTTCCAGTGCCCGCGAAACCACAATGCGAGTTGCGGCAGGTGCGTTGTGTAAAATTTTTCTACAGAATTGCGGTGTCGAAATTTCAAGCAAAGTTTTGAGCGTCGGCGGCGTTTGCGGTGACGACGAAATTAAAAATCGCATTGATGAGGCGAAATCACGCGGCGACACGGTCGGCGGAATTTTTGAAGTAAAAATTTCCGGCGTGCCCGCAGGTCTCGGCAGTCACGTTCAATGGGACAGAAAACTTGACGCGAAATTTGCGGCGGCGTTCATGTCGATTCAGGCCGTCAAAGCTGTTGAACTCGGCGACGGTTTTGCCAACGCCCAAAAATTCGGCAGTGAAGTTCACGACGAAATTTTTATTCGCGACGGGAAAATTTTCCGCGAAACAAATCGTGCCGGCGGCTTTGAAGGCGGCATGTCCAACGGCGAAGATTTAATTATTCGCGCCGCTATGAAACCGATTCCGACTTTGATGAAACCGTTGCGCACCGTCGACATTGCCACGCGTCAACCGACAACCGCAAGCAAGGAACGTTCCGACACCTGCGCGATTTGGGCGGCGGCTGTCGTCGGCGAGGCTATGGCGGCCATTGTCACGGCGGATGCGTTCGTTGAAAAATTCGGCGGCGACGCGCTTTGTGACACGCTTGCCAATTTGAAAAGTTATCGTGAACGTTTGGCGGAGGACTTCGGCTTATGAAAGGCAACGTGATTTTGACGGGCTTCATGGGCACGGGCAAAACCACTCTCGGAAAACTTTTGGCGACGAAGTTGGGGCGGCCGTTCGTCGACATTGACAAAAAAATCGAGAGCGACCGGAAACTTTCCATACCGAAAATTTTTGAGCAGTTCGGCGAAGAACATTTTCGAGAGCTTGAACGTGCGGCGGTCAAAGAACTCAGCGAAAAACGCGGGCTTGTCATTGCGACGGGCGGCGGCACCGTCAAAGACGCGGAAAATGTTCGTCTGCTGAAAAGTTCGGGCATTATCGTTTGCCTGACGTGTTCGCCCGAAGAAATTTTTTTGCGGACGGCGCGGCGCGGTGAACGTCCCCTGCTTGACGGCGGCGGCGATGAGCGTTTGGAGACGATTAAAAAACTTCTTGCCGAACGAAAAGAAGTTTATGACCGCGCAGATTATCACGTCGATACAACGGAATGGTCGCCACTGCAAATTATTGACGACATCAGCCGTTACCTGCGCCAATTCAGGAGTTGATTACATGGAAAAAGTTTTTGTCAATCTCGGCGCGTCGAGTTATGAAATTTTTATCGGCACGGACATTTTGTCGAACGTCGGCAAATTTGTCGCGGAAAAATTCACGAAAGTTTTGCTCGTCACGCAACAAAATATTTTCGACTTGCACGGACAGGCTTTGATTGACGGGCTTGACGCGGAAAAAATTTCTTATACGGTCGCGACGATTCCGGACGGTGAAACTTCCAAAAATTTGCGCGAGGCGGAAAAACTTTTCACGCGGGCGATTGAATTCGGACTTGACCGAAAGTCGGCGGTGATTGCGTTGGGCGGCGGCGTTGTCGGCGATTTGGCGGGCTTCGTTGCGGCGACATTTCTGCGCGGCGTCGGGCTGATTCAAATTCCGACAACTTTATTGGCGCAGGTTGATTCGTCTGTCGGCGGCAAGACGGCGGTCAATCACGCACTCGGAAAAAATTTAATCGGCGCGTTTCACCAACCCAAAGCGGTTTTCATCGACTTGAATTGTTTGGCGACGTTGCCCGAACGCGAAATAAAATCCGGTCTCGGCGAAGTCGTCAAGTACGGCGTCATCAGCGACGAAAAATTTTTCGCTTACCTTGAGGATAACGCCGAAAAAATTCTGCAACGCGACGCGGAAACTTTGGCGCACGTCGTCAAGCGTTCCTGCGAAATTAAAGCTCAAGTCGTCAGCGAAGACGAACGCGAATCAGGCTTGCGACGGATTTTGAATTTCGGGCACACGTTGGCGCACGCTGTCGAAGAACAAACCCGTTACGAAAAATTTCGGCACGGCGAGGCGGTTGCAATCGGCATGGTCGGCGCGGCGCGAATCAGTTGCGAACTCGGCAAAACTTCTGAGGCGAACGTCGAGCGGCTTGAAAATATTTTGAAACGTTTCGGCATGGTCACGACGTGCGACGGGCTTGACGCGGAAAAACTTTTCGCCGTGACGTTCCGCGACAAAAAAACCGTCGGCGGCAAAGTCAACTGGGTGCTCATGAAAAATTTCGGCGACGTGGAAATTTCAAGCGACGTGCCCGCGCAGATTGTCAAAAAAATATTCGGAGGTCTTTGTCATGCAAATTGAGATTCGTGACGACTTCGACTTAAAAAAGATCGTCGACAGCGGGCAATGTTTTCGCCCGAAAGAAATTCGCGACGGGTGGATTCGTTTTATCGTCGGCGAAAATATTTTGCACATTCGTCAGCGCGAGGAAAATTTTTTCGAGGCAGATTGTTCGGCGGAAGATTGGCAACGCGTCTGGAAAAATTATTTCGACTTGGAAACGAATTATCAACAAATTCGGCGCGACGTGGAAAATTTTGCGGCGGGCAATTCGTGTGAAAAATTTTTACGTAAAGCGGCGAATTTCGGCGCGGGCATTCGGATTTTGCGGCAAGCTCCGTTTGAAATGCTCATCAGCTACATAATCAGCCAACGAAAAAATATCCCCGCGATTCGTTCGAGCGTCGAAAAAATTTGCGAACGTTTCGGGCGGCGTGTCGAGACGAATTTCGGCGCGGTGAATTTGTTCCCGACCGTCGAAGAAATTTCCGGCGCGACTCTTGACGATTTGACGGGGCTGGGACTTGCTTACCGCAAAAATTATATTCTTGACGCGCTGGAAAAAGTTTCTTCGGGCGAAATTAATTTGACTGCGCTTGAAAATTTTTCGGACGATGAACTTGTCGACAAGCTCAAAACTATTCGCGGCGTCGGCGAAAAAATTTCTAACTGTGTCGCGTTGTTCGCGTATCACCGCGTCGACCGTGCGCCCGTGGACGTGTGGATTGCTCGTGCGATTGAAAAAGATTTCGGCGGCGAAAATATTTTCGAGAGTTTCGGCAAGAACGCGGGCATTCTTCAGCAATATGTCTTTTACTTCAAGCGTTCCAAGCGTTAAATTTTTGCAACCAAAAAGACGGGCAACGGTTAAGTTGCTCGCCTTTTTAAATTTGCGGGAGTCTGTTTAAAAACTTTTGCGCGGCGACAAATTCAGCTTGCTAAAAAATTTTGCCGCGTCAACTGTTCCGCCGCTTTTAAAGCGGCCGGGAGTCTGTTAATTTTTCACGGTCGAATTATTCTTCAGTCGCGTCGTTTTGGCGGCGACGAGAATTTCCTGCGCCCTCGCGTTTGGCGCGGTTAATCGACAGCGAAATCCGTTTGCGCTTGAGGTCAATGCGCATGATTTTAACTTTGACAACTTCGTCGACTTGAACAGCTTCGTCGGCATTTTCGATACGGCGGTCGCTGAGTTCGCCCATCGGAATCAAACCGTCAAAGCCCGGTTCAATCTCCATGAACGCGCCAAATTTCGCAAGCTTGACGATTTTGCCTTCGATAATGTCGCCTTCGTTATATTTTTCGGCACGATCAAGCCACGGGTCGCGCTGAGTTTGTTTGACGGACAGTGAAATTCTGTGCGTTTCGGGGTCAACATTTTTGACATAAACGTCGAGTTCCTGACCGACTTGCAAAACGTCCGAAGGATGGCTGACGCGTTCCCACGAAAGATCTGAAATGTGCGCAAGCCCGTCGACGCCGCCGATGTCGATAAATGCGCCGTAGTCAACCAGACGTTTCACGACGCCTTTGCGGATGTCGCCTTCGTTCAGGGAACTGAATACTTCCTGTTGAGCGGCAACGCGGTCGCGTTCCAAAATCGGGCGACGGCTCAAAACAAGACGACGTTTGTGCGATTCGATTTCGAGCGGAATTGCCTTGACGGTTTGTCCGACATAGACGCCCAAATCTTTAACGAAATGCAATTCCATTTGCGACGCGGGAATAAAACCGCGCAGTCCGTTGACGGTTGCGGTGAGTCCGCCTTTGACAACCTGAGTAACGGTTGCATCAACCGTCTGCAAATCGTCGGCAGATTCGTCGTTGTGCGCTTTAACTTTCCGCAGTTCGTCCCAAACAACTTCGTTGTCGGCTTTGACTTTGCTGAGCAGACCGCCGTTTTCGCCACCGAGTGACAGAATGTAAACTCTGATTTTGTCGCCCACTTTGACCACGTCGCCGGCAGTTTCAGGCTCCGGATAAGCCAATTCTTTTTTCGGACAAGGCATATCCTGTTTGTGACCTATATTGACGTAGGCTTCGTCGCGATTGACCTGGGTGACTATGCCCTCGACCACTTCATGTTCATGAATTTCCGGAATGGAGCTGATAAATGCGCTCATATCCTCTTCAGTTTCCATAGTTTTCAAATCATCTGACACTTTTTGTAAACCTCCCCGATAATCCAGTCCGGCGTTGAGGCTCCGGCTGTTATCCCGACTTTGTCGGCTTTTTCTAACCAGACAGGCGACAATTCCTGCGCGGTTTCGATGTGATAAGTTGTGCATTTGCTTTGGCACAGCTGTGCGAGTCTTGTGGTATTTGCGCTGTTTCGGCCGCCGATAACAATCATAACGTCGACTTTTCCCGCAAGCTCAAGAGCCGCTTTTTGCCTTTGATCCGTTGCCGTGCATATCGTTCGCAAGATTCGTATGTCGTTTGACTTTCCGAGCAGGTGCGCCACCATCTTGACGAAATTTTCGCCGCTGACGGTTGTTTGAGAGACGATTCCGAGTTTGGAACAGGGCGGGAAATTTTTTGCGTCCTCTTCCGTTTCCACGATAATCGCTCGGTTGTTTGACCATTCGAAGATGCCTTTAACTTCGGGATGATTTTTTTCGCCGATGATGACAATTTTTCGTCCGTCCTTCGCCAAATCTTTGGCTGAAAGTTGTGCTTTTTTCACGTGCGGACAAGTTGCGTCGACGAGATTTAAACCCCGTGCCTTTGCCTCTTCGTAGACCTGCGGACCCACGCCGTGCGAGCGAATTATTATCGTGCCCTCCTCCATCGCCTTCAAATCTTCGACCGTGCCAACACCCTTGGCCTTGAGTCGCTCAACCATTTGCGGATTATGAATTATAGGCCCCAACGTGCAACTTTTCCCATCCGCGTGCTCTTCGGCAATTTTTATCGCCCTTTTGACGCCGTAGCAAAATCCCAAACACTCCGATAAAATTACTTCCATTTTGACCACCCGTCTGATTGATTTCGGCAAAAAAATTTCCTCAACTGCCGATAACCGCCGATTAATATAGCATAATCAAAACAAGCAGGCAATAAGTATTGAGAAAAAATTTTCAATCTTTTGGTTTGGCAGATTTTGAAGGGTTTTATTATGTAACTTTTGACGAAAATGTTATATTTGAATTGTCGCGTCGATTAGGCCGGTTCGTGGCGTTCAGAACAGCGACAACTGATTGGATTCGGATAAATTTTTCAGGCAGCCGTGATTCTTCAGCGCGGCAACCGTCGTTCGAGTGATTCCCGTGCGCGATTTTAAATCTTCAATCGACGAAAATTCGCCGTTTTGTCTCGCCGCAACGATAGAATTTGCCTGCGCCTCGCTGACGCCGTCAATCGAGCTCAAAGACATTAACAGAGAATTTTTTTTGACGATAAAATCTTCCGCCGCCGATTCGTAAATGTCCGCACGCTCAAATTTAAATCCGCGCAAGAAAAATTCGTGCACGACTTGATAATCGGACTGCAAATCGGATTCGTTGTCGTCAAGCTTCCTGTCCAGCGCAATTTCGTCCAGTTCCGAAAGTTTTTCGTTAATGTACGCTTCGCCCTTGATAACTTCGTTCGCATCAAATTTTTCCGTGCGTTTGGAAAAATACGCCGCATAATACGCCAACGGATAATGAACTTTGCACCAAGCAATTCGATAAGCCATCATGACGTAGGCGGTCGCGTGCGCTCGCGGAAACAGATATTTAATTTTTTGACACGAATCAATATACCAGTCGGGCACGTCGTGATTTTTCAAGTCGGCAACGTCGTCGGCTTTGATTCCTTTGCCTTTGCGCACGGATTCCATCGTCTTGAAAGATTTCAGCGCGTCAACGCCGTGATGAATCAGATACATCATAATATCATCTCGGGCAGAAATTGCGTTTTTCAGCGTGCACGTGCCTTTTTTGATTAAATCCTGCGCATTTCCGAGCCAAACGTCCGTGCCGTGCGAAAATCCGGAAATTCTGACCAAATCGCTGAAACAATCGGGGTGCGTGTCGTCAATCATGTTGCGAGTAAAGCCCGTGCGGAATTCGGGGATGCCGTAAGTTCCGGATTTCGTTCCGAGTTGCGTTGAACTTACTCCGAGCGCGTCCGTCGACGAAAAAAGACTTAACGTCGGCTTGTCGTCGAGCGGAATTGTTTTCGGGTCGCGGTGCGTAAGTTTTTCGAGCATTTTAATCATCGTCGGATCAACGTGACCGAGAATGTCGAGCTTGACGAGGCGCGAACTTATCGAGTGATAATCGAAATGCGTCGTTATCGTGCCGGAGTCTTTGTTGTCGGCGGGAAATTGAATCGGGCTGAAATAATGAATATCCATATCACGCGGCACAACCATAATTCCGGCGGGATGTTGTCCCGTCGTGCGCTTGACGCCTTGGCAACCCGCCGCAATTTTGGCGATAAACGAGCCGTGCTTTTTGATACCGCGTTCGTCGAAATATTTTTTCACAAGCCCGAACGAAGTTTTTTCCGCAACGGTCGAGATTGTACCTGCGCGGTAAACATTGTGCTTGCCGAAAAGAACTTCGGTGTATTTGTGCGCGGTCGCCTGATATTCGCCCGAAAAATTTAAATCAATATCGGGAACTTTGTCGCCGTCGAAGCCGAGAAACACCGCGAACGGAATATCATGCCCGTCTTTGATTAGCGGATGACCGCACACGGGACAAATTTTTTTCGGCAGGTCGTAGCCGCAACCGACTTCGCCCTTTGTGAAAAATTCGCTGTACTTGCACTTCGGACAGCGATAATGCGGCGGCAACGGATTGACTTCGGTAATTCCAATCAACGTGGCGACGAACGAAGAGCCGACACTTCCACGCGAGCCGACAAGATAGCCGTCGTCGTTGGATTTTTTGACGAGCCGTTGAGCGATTAAATACAAACCCGCGAACCCGTGACCGATAATCGGCTTGAGTTCCTGCTCCAAACGCGCTTCGACGAGCGGCGGAAGATTTTGCCCGTAAAGTTGCCGAGCTTTGGCGTAGGACGTTTCGCGAATTTCTGTTTCCGCACCCGCCACTTGCGGCGAATACAATCCGTCGGGTATCGGCTTTAAAAATTCAACTTCGTCGGCGATTTTGTTCGGATTGGTTACGACAGCTTCATAGGCCGTTTCCGCGCCGAGATAATCAAATTCCTTGAGCATTTCTTCAGTCGTGCGCAGGAAAAGCGGCGGTTGTTTGTCGATGTGAACGTCGGAAAATTTTTTGCCCGCCATCAAAACCGAGCGGCAAATTGCATCTTCGGGATTTAAAAAATGCGCGTCGGTCGTCGCGACAAGCGGCTTGCCCAATTTTTTCGCGAGCGCGGCAACTTTTCGATTGATGTCGCGTAAATCTTCGTCGCCGTTGATGTTCGGAAATCTTTCGCTGCGAATCATAAAGTCGTTGTTGCGGAACGGCTGAATTTCAAGGTAGTCATAAAAATTCGCAATTTCTTCAATTTCGGCGTCGGATTTTTCCGCAACAATCGCCTGAATCAATTCGCCCGCCTCGCACGCCGAACCGATAATCAAACCTTCGCGCATTTCGGCAAGCAAACTTTTCGGGATACGCGGGCGGTAGTACATAAATTTCAGCTGACTGATTGACACGAGCCGATACAAATTGCCAAGCCCGACTTTGTTTTTCGCCAAAATGATTATGTGATTGGAGCCTTTTTTCCAGTCATCGTCGCCGACAAGATAACCTTCCATGCCGTAAATAATTTTAATCGACGTGCCCTTTTTGGCGAGTTTTTCGGCGGCACCGGCGGCGTTCGGAAAGGCCTGAATAACTCCGTGATCTGTCACCGCGACGGATTTCCATCCCCAAGCGGCGGCGGTCGCGATTAATTTTTCGACGGGGATAACGGCGTCCATTGCGCTCATCGTCGTATGCACGTGCAATTCGGTGCGTTTGACTTCGGCGGTATCGATTCGCGGCGATTGCTCCTGCTCCAAAGTTTCAACGGAGTCGACGAAAATAATTGTTTCCTTCGCGTAGTCGTCGAAACTTGTTTTGCCCGCGATTTTGACGAGACTGCCCGATTTGAGCGCGGCGGCGAAAACTTTGGCGTTGTCGTGCTTGTCGCCCTTGAAAAATTTTTTGCAACTGATGCCGTCGGTTTTGTCCGTCACGGAAAATGAAACAATCACGGTGCCGGTTTTCGTTTCGCGCAGGTTGACGCCGTTTTTGTCGCCGCTGCCGATTTCGCCGCAGATGACGACCGAGCCGGAATTTTCGTCGAGTTTTTCAATCGGAATGATTGAGCCGGAAATTTTTTTGCCGAGAATTTTTTTCGCGGACGGAGCTTTTTCGTCGGAAAAACTTTTTTCGGCGGGCGCGGAAGTTTCGGCGTTTTTCTTCGACGGGGCGCGTTTTCGTTTAGGTTTGTCGGTTTCGGCGGGAATTTCATCACCGATTGAAACTGACGACGTGAATTCGATTTTGGCGTTATATCGGCGCGTCAAAAGTTCGGCGGCTTCGTCGAGAAATTTTTTGTCGAAGTCTTTTTCCGTGCGCAAGCTGATTTCCCAAAGATTTATGGCGGGCGTCACGAAAACCGTTTTAAGCGTGCATTTGTCAAGCCTTGAGCTTGTTTCGGCGTCGAGCTTAAAAAACAGACTGCCGAAATTTTTCCCGTCGTCAACTTTAAGTTCGTATTTGTCCACAGCGTCACCCCTGAAAAGCAATTAGGAATTGGGAATGTGAAATGAGGAATTAAAATCCCCGTCGCAGTCACTCCCAATTCCTAATTCAAAATTTCAAATTTTTAATCGTTGTTTCGTGCTTTCGCAAAATTGTAGGCGTTCATGTCGACGGCATCTTGAAAAATTTCGACAAGCGCGTCGGAATAAAATCTGCGGTAATGTTCGCGATAAATCTTGACTTGTTCATCGGTCGGCCAATAATCCCAACTCAACATTAAAGCCAAGAAAACATTTTCGATATTCGCCGCTGTTTGCTCGTTGACTCTGAACGCGGCAATATTCGGATAACGGAAAAGATATTTTTCGGGTTGGAAGTTCAAAAATTTTTCCGCCGTGACTGCGCCGAACAAAACACCCGTGGCATTGCATTTGTCTTGACGAAGTTGATGTAACGACACGTCATGCAAGACGATAACCGCATTGTCCGCGAGGTACGGCAACACGGCAGGAAAATCCAAAACTTCGCCGGGCAGACTGTGTACCGTGTCGAGAATCACGAAGTCAATCCCGCCGCCGATTTCGTCAATGACTTGCGGCAAAATTTTTCCGAGATGAAGTTTATGCGTGCCGTGTAAGTTCCCGAAAATTTTTTCCTTAGCAAATGTTCCCAAGAAACCGGAAGAGTAATTGGTATATCCTTCAATCAAAAGAATATCACTGAGATCAATCGAGTGCATTTCGTAAGGCGCGCCGATTTCTTCGAGAACTTGCAAAATTATTGCGGTTGAGCCGCCAGCCGCAACGCCGATTTCCAAAATTTTTTTCGGGCGAAAAGTTTTCAACGCACCGCACAGAAATGCAGAATCAAATTCACTCATTAAGATAAAATTTTCAAGCCCGCGCCCGTGTTTCGAGAGTTCTGAAATGATTTTATTACGCGGCTCGTAGTCCAAAGGAATTGCGTTTAGTCGAATCATACGGCGGAAATTTCCTCCTGCGTCAGCGAATTCAAGCCTTGACTTTTAAGCAGGGATTCGGCCTTTTTGGTGTCGTTGACGCGGAAAATCATGTAGGCGCGTTCCTTGCCCGCGAAAGCGTACATGTATTCGATATTGACGTTCGCCGCCGTAAATTTTTGCAACAGTTTATTCAAGTCGCCTGCTTCGTCGGCAATGGCAAAGGCGAGCACGGGTGCCAACGTCGCGACGAAATTATTTTCTTTCAAGACGTTTGTTGCCTCGAACACGTCGTTGACCAACATGCGCACGATGCCGAATTCGCTGGTCTCCGCCAAACTCAAAGCGCGGATGTTTATTTTGTTCGTCGCCAAAACTTCAGTCAGTTTGTTCAACGTGCCGGGTTTATTTTCAAGGAAAACCGAAACTTGATTGACGCTCATGGTTTACGCTCCTTTCAGTCGCTAAGCTTTTAGCTTTTAGCTTTAAGCTTTAAGGAAAAAAATCGTCATTCCTCAAAGCTCAAAGCTTACAGCTTAAAGCTAAATCTTGCGCGTGTCGATGACGCGGACTGCCTTGCCTTCGCTGCGGGTGATTGATTTCGGCGCAACAAGCGTGACTTTCGCCTTGATGCCGAGCATTGAACGCAGACCGTCCTCCAAAACTTTGCGGCGGTTTTGAACTTCGCCGATGTTGTCCGTGAACATGTCGGGCGTCATTTCGACTTTGACTTCAAAAGTATCCGTGTTGTTGACGCGCCCGACGAGAATTTGATAATTCGCCGCATAGCCGTTATTCATCAAAACCGTTTCGATTTGTGACGGGAAGACGTTGACGCCGCGAATCTTCAGCATGTCATCCGAACGACCTTTGGGCTTCGTCATTCGCACATGAGTCCGACCGCAGGAACATTTTTCGCGAGTAAGCGTGCAGATGTCACGCGTGCGATAACGAATCAGCGGGAAAGCTTTTTTGTCCAGCGAAGTGAAAACCAATTCGCCTTGCGTGCCTTCGGGCAAAACTTCGCCGGTGTTCGGGTCAATGATTTCTGCCAAAAAATGATCTTCGTTAATGTGCATTCCCTGTTGAGCGGAACACTCGAACGCAACGCCGGGACCGCTGATTTCCGTTAAGCCGTAAATGTCATAAGCTTTGATTCCCAAAGTTTGTTCGATGTCGCGACGCATTTCCTCCGACCAGGCTTCCGCGCCGAAAATGCCGGCTTTGAGCGGAATATCTTCGGGCTTGTAACCTTTTTCCTTGAACGTCTCGGCAATGTATGCGGCATAACTCGGCGTGCAACAAAGAATCGTCGCTTGCAAGTCCATGATAAACATAATTTGCCGCTCGGTGTTGCCGGAACTCAACGGAAGAGTCAAGCAACCGACTTTGTGACTGCCGCCGTCAAGTCCCGCGCCGCCCGTGAAAAGTCCGTAGCCGTAAGAAATTTGGCAAACGTCATCTTTGGTGCCGCCCGCCGCAACAATCGCCCGCGCCGTGCAGTCATTCCAAAGGTCAATGTCCTCTTGCGTGTAAAATGCAACGACGCGTTTGCCCGTGGTGCCCGAAGTCGAATGAATTCGCACGCAGTCACTGAGCGGAACCGCCAACAGTCCGTAAGGATAAGCGTCGCGCAAATCCGCCTTTGACAGAAACGGCAACTTGTGCAGGTCGTCAATCGATTTTATGTCGTCGGGCGTGACGCCGTGTTCCTCCAACTTTTTGCGGTAATAGGGGACGTTCTCCCACACGCGACGAACCTGTGCGGGCAAGAGTTCATTTTGCAACGCCCGAATTTTTTCAAGCGGCGCACACTCGATTTCCGGCTGAAAATAATTTGCCATACAAAAAAACCTCCGTGAAACTGTAAAACTTTGGATAAACCGTGATTAAAATTCCACGGCGCAAAAAAAAATCCTGCACTCGGCAGGAAAAGGATTCGTATTCGGTGAGCGATTTATTTTTCGGGCGCGATGACGATTTGCGGATTCTGCGAAAGTTCGTCTTGAGTGTTGAAATTAATTTCGCCGAGAGTTTCCGCAGGTAAAATGTCGTTCAGCGCGTCGAAGGTACCCGCGTCAACAATTTGCAATGCGTTCGCGAAGTCGGCTTCGTAATTCGGCAGGAAGTCACCCGCGAGGTCTGCGCTTACAAACAAGCTGATTGGGGTGATTGAAACTTGATCATTGACGCCAATGATGCCTTCGTCGCTGATTGCAATGGCGGCATTTTCGTTCAACGCCGTGTAAGCATTGTCGCCGACGATAACCGTGTCGTAGTTGGCGAGCTGAACTTCGACGGCGTCTTCGGTCGTGATGACGTTCATGCCGTTGATGTTGTAATTGCCCGCCGTGCCGAGCGTGAAGACAACTTCGGCGTCGTTGTTCCTTAAGGTCGTCCCTGCAGAGACAAGCTCCACGTAGTCTTCAATGTTTTCGCCGTAAACGTCGGCATAAGAACCGTTTTGAATTTCCGTCGTCGTGCCGTCGAGATAATCCACCGCGAAAGTCGCGCCTTCGCCGGCAGTGTAAATCGTTCTGTCCGTCGTGAATTGAACGGAAGCGGGACCGCCGGTCGTGCGCAATTCGGATTCCCAACCGAAATAATACGAAATATGAGCTTTCGTGCCGGCACTTGCCGTGACGACGCCGCCCGTGTAATTAATCGTGCCCGTGATTGACGAGATGTTGACAACGTCAAGTCCGTCCGTCGTCAAAACAACATTTAGCGCGTCGGGCGTCGAAGGCGTGATGTACAATCCGCTGTTCGGGTCGAAAATCATTGAGCCGCTTGCGTCGTTGTTCGCGGTTATCGTCAAGATGTTTCCGTCCTCAAAAATATTTCTGACGACGGTGCCCGCGCCGAGCGTGATTGAGCCGTCAAGTCTGTAAGTAACGTTGCCGACAACGTCCAACAAAGCTTGACGAGTTGCGCCGTTTTCGGTGACGGAAAGAATCAAACCGCCGTCGCCGCCCGCCGATCTGAAAGTCAAACCGTTCGCGCCGAGGGTGAGCTGTCCGCCCGCGTTGTCCGTCGCCGTGATGTCGATGTGTCGCCCGCCCAAGTCGACGCCGAGAGTTGAGCCTTGTCCGAAAGTCAACGTGTTGCTCAACGGGTCTAGGACAAGCGAGCCGCTTAACGTCACGTTGTTAAATGCAACCAAGCCGCCGAGATTCAAATTTGCGCCGACAGCTCCGTTGGTCGTCAAAGCAATTTGCGTGCCGTTGACCAGCGTGGCTTGAATGTCGTTGACGCCGTCGCCGTGAATTGTGCCCGTGAGCGGAATGCCCGTGTAAGTCTTCGCCGCGAAGTTTAACGAAAAATCTTTCGGGGCGGTGATGACGGGGACGAACAACGTGCCGAATGAGATTGCGCCGTTCGTGCCGACATTAATCGTGCCCGCGCCGTCAAGTGACAAGTCGAGCGTCGCGCCGTCTTTGGCAATCGAAATGCCGAGTCTGCCGTCGCCAATGTCGGGAGTGAAGCTCAAGCCCGCGCTGTTCAAGTCAAGCGTGCCGCCGACGTTACCTTGAGCAGCGAGCGCAATGTTGGCATTGTTGATGCTTTGCGCCAAGGCGAGGAATGAGCCGTCCGCAATCTGAACGTGATTGTTTGCCGTGTCGTAAGCTGCCGAGCCGGAAGCCACGAAGTCTGCAGTTACCAACGCCCTGCCGACGTTAAGGACTGCCGAACCGTTCGAGTAGCCCGTCGCGAAAATTGCGTTGTCCTGCGTGACGAAACTGCCGTCGACGTTCGCCGCAACAGTCCCCAGTGCGTTGGAAATGTTGATGTTTGTAACCATACCAAAACCCTCCGTGAAACTTTACCTTGCCAAAGATTTTGACAAGCTATAAAATATTGTCGCCGTCGTCAACCCTCTACGTGCATGGAAGGGGGTGACTGTATGGACGAACTTCTCGGATTATTAAAGATAATCGTGGCGAATGTGGCTTCCTATTTCGTTTACGATTGGCTCAAAAAGCTGTTCCGTGACGACGACTGAGCCTTAACTGCGTCCGAAAATGACGCAATCCCCCAAGACGGTTGCCCGACCGATACTTGGGGGATTTTTTTGCGCCATTCGACTGTATGGACGAGATGATAGTCTATTATCGCTGAGAATTATAAGCGTTAATCCGATTTTTTGCAAGAATCAGCAACCGAAATTTTTCCCAAGCTCAAAGGCACGTTGGTTGAGTTCCAAAAATTTCGCGGGGACGTTCGCTTTCAACGAATTTTGCCACGACGTTTCCGCAATGTCAAAGTAGTGCGATAATCTTCCGAGCAGGACAATGTTGACAGCTTTTTGACTGCCCGCCTGTCGTGCCAACGTCAAACAATCCATTGCGTCAATTTTAATTCCGCGTGCACGAATTTTTTCGACAAGTTCAGCGGGATATTCCGCCGCGCCCGTGATGACCGGCATCGGATCAATTTGTTGCGTGTTCGTGACGATTTGCCCGCCGTCTTTCAAATACGACAGCCAACGCGCAGTTTCCAAAATTTCAAACGAGACGATAAAATCTGCCTGTCCTTTGTCGACGACGGGCGAATAAACTTTGTCGCCGAAACGCACATAAGTTATCACGGAGCCGCCGCGTTGACTCATGCCGTGCACTTCCGAAACTTTCACGTCAAAGCCTTCGTTCAAAAGCAGATGACCCAAAATTTTGCTGGCGAGCAACGAGCCTTGCCCGCCGACGCCGACGATAATGATATTTTTTGTTTCCATGTTTTAAACTCCTCTGTTTGAGCTTTAAGCTTTGAGCTTTGAGCTTTAAGGGATAACGAAAAATTTTCCTTAAAGCTTAAAGCTTACAGCTAAAAGCTTTCTTCGGGCAAAGTTGACTGCAAACGTTGCAACCGACGCATTGAGTTTGATCGACAACAGCTTTGCCGTCCTTCATGCTGATTGCGGGGCAGCCGATTTTCATGCACGATTTACAGCCGATGCATTTGTCTTTGTCGACGTAAAGCGGCGGATTGTGTTTGACGGTTTTAAGCAAGGCGCACGGTCTCCGCGAAATAATTACTGACGGTTCGGGCGCGGCAAGTTCTTCCTTAATCGCGGTGTCACATTCGGCGAGATTGTACGGGTCGACGACGCGCACGCGGTTAATGCCCATTGCCCGACAAAGCGATTCCAAATCGATTTTGCCTGCGGGGTCGCCTTTGATGTTCAAACCCGTCGACGGATTCTGTTGATGTCCCGTCATGCCCGTTATCGAGTTGTCCAAAATTATGACGGTCGAATTCGATTGATTGTAAGCGACGTTCGCCAAGCCCGTCATGCCCGAATGCATAAAAGTCGAGTCGCCGATAACCGCGACGGTTTTGCCTTCGCTTGCGGCTCCGAGCATTTTGTTAAAGCCGTGAGTTGCGCCGATACTCGCACCCATGCACAGCGTCAATTCAATCGTCGACAGCGGCGGGACGGCTCCGAGCGTGTAACAACCGATGTCGCCCAAAACCGTGCATTTGCGTTTCTTGAGCGAATAAAACAGCCCGCGATGAGGACAGCCCGCACACATTACCGGCGGCCGCGCAGGTATCGCGTCGTCCAAACTGACACCTGACACCTGACACCTGACACCTAATTTTTCAGCGATAAGATTTTGGCTGAATTCGTCAATGCGCGGCAAAAGTTCCGAACCTTCGACGGCAAGTCCCAAAGTTTTAACGTGCGTTTCGATTATCGGATCAAGTTCTTCGACGACGAACAATTTTTTGACACGCGCCGCGAAATTTTTTATCAACTCCACGGGCAACGGATTAATCATGCCGAGTTTCAAGACGCTTGCGCTTTCGCCGAAAACTTCTTTGACGTATTGATAGCAAGTCGACGACGTGATAATTCCGATTTCGTCCGTGGTGAATTCGACGCGATTAATCGGCGTTGTCTCCGCGTACTCAATCAATTTGCGCGTGCGTTCCTCAACAATCGGGTGGCGTTTCTTCGCGTTGCCGGGCATCATGACATATTTGGCGATATTTTTTTCGTAAGCTTTGGCAACTTCGACGCGTTCGCCCGTTTCGACGACGGATTGACTGTGCGCGACGCGAGTACACATTTTGATTATGACGGGCGTGTCGTAAGTCTCCGAAATTTCATAGGCAAGTTTGGCGAAGTTCAAAGCCTCCGCGCTGTCCGACGGCTCAAGCATGGGAACTTTTGCGGCGATTGCGTAATGGCGGCTGTCCTGTTCGTTCTGCGACGAATGCATTCCCGCATCGTCCGCGACGACGACGACCAAGCCCGCGTTGACGCCCGTATAACTGAGCGTGAACAACGGATCTGCCGCGACGTTCAATCCGACGTGTTTTTGTCCGCAAAAAGCCCGCCGACCTGCAAGCGACGCGCCGAAAGCTGATTCCATTGCAACTTTTTCGTTCGGTGCCCACTCGCAATAAATGTCGTCGAACTTGACGGCCTCTTCGGTTATCTCGGTTGAAGGCGTGCCGGGATAGCTGGACACGAACTTAACGCCCGCTTCCCACAAGCCGCGAGCCAACGCCTTGTTGCCCAACATTAATTCTTTCAATCAAAACATCTCCCAAAATTTTAGTGCAGGGAATAAATTTTTCGTTCGGGGAAAAAATCCTGCCGCCGTGAATTAAATTTCGCCGACGTGCCTGTCAAGCGTTTACAAACTGCGCGGGCTTTGTTACAATCCGTGCGCGTACCAAAATATTTTCGGAGAGGTGATTTAAATGAGCGTTGCATTTGCAATTTTGTCGGCGGCTCTCAACGAAGCCATTGCCGATGTCACCAAAGAACAACTGCCACGCCGCGTCGTCGAACGCGAAATTAAGCCGGCAAGACCGAAAATTTTGAGACCGTTCAAGCAAACTTTTGCACTTAAACAAACACGAAAATTTATCGCCAACTGAAAATCAACGCCTTCGGGCGTTTTTTATTTGCAAATGTCAATGCGCGTTCAAGTGACGAATAAAATTTTTTCTGCAGTCTTCAAGCCGTTTACAAACTGCGCGGGCTTTGTTACAATCCGTGCGCGTACCAAAATATTTTCGGAGAGGTGATTTTAAATGGACAGCAAAGTTTTGTTCAACGTCCAATACGGGCTTTTCGTTTTGAGCGCAAACGACGGCACCAAAGACAACGCTTGCATCATCAACACTGTGACGCAGGTGACTGCCGCGCCCATTTCAAAAGACAGAATTTCAATCGCCGTAAACAAATCCAATTTCACGCACGACATCATCGCGAAGACAAAAAAATTCACCGCGTCGATTATCTCCGAGGCTGCGACGTTCGATTTGTTTAAACATTTCGGCTTCCAAAGCGGCAAGAAAGTCGACAAGTTCGCGGACTTCGACAAAGTCAAACGCACGGCAAACGGCACGCTCGCGATAACCGAAGGCACGAACAGTTTCATCAGCGCAGACGTCATTCAGCAGATTGAACTGGACACGCATTCGATTTTCATCGCGGAAGTTGTCGACATGGAAAAACTTTCTGACGTTCCTTCGGCGACTTACAATTATTATCAGGCGAACATTAAGCCGAAACCCGCGCCCGTCGGCAAAACCGCTGACGGCAAAACTGTTTGGCGTTGCAGAATTTGCGGCTACGAATACATTGGCGAAGAACTTCCCGCCGATTTCGTCTGCCCGCTGTGCAAACATCCTTCGACCGATTTTGAAAAAGTCGTCGTCGAGGCGGAGCCTGTCCCGCAGAAAAACAAATACGCCGGCACGAAGACCGAAAAAAATCTTTGGGAGGCGTTCGCGGGCGAATCCCAGGCGCGCAACAAATACACCTACTTTGCAAGCGTCGCGAAGAAAGCCGGCTACGAACAAATTGCCGCGCTGTTTTTGAAGACCGCCGACAACGAAAAGGAACACGCCAAACTTTGGTTCAAAGCTCTCGGCGAATTGGGCAGCATCGAAGAAAATCTTTTGCACGCGGCGGACGGCGAAAATTACGAGTGGACGGACATGTATGCTCGCATGGCGCGTGAAGCCGAAGAGGAAGGTTTCCCCGAATTGGCGGAGCAATTCCGTGGCGTCGCGGCTATCGAAAAACATCACGAGGAACGTTATCGCAAACTTTTAGCGAACGTCGAAGCTCGCGAAGTTTTCCAGAAAGCCGGCGTGCAGGTTTGGGAATGCAGAAATTGCGGACATTTGGTTATCGGCACGAACGCGCCCGACGAATGCCCCGTTTGCAATCACCCGCAAAGTTTCTTCGAGATTAACCTCAAGAATTACTAAAATTTTCTGCGGACAAGTTGCCGCACGATAAAAAAATTCCCTGACGTTCAAAGCGTCGGGGATTTTTTCGTTGTGATAACGTCGGATTCGCGGCGACAAAATTTGAGTTGCGACAACGTTGCGGCGCGAAAATTGGATGCAACGTCACGTTGCCCTCGTCACAATCGGCGGGGATTTTTTGTTGGTTGGACGTTAAGAATCATGATCCAAAAAATTTTTTGCATACCTTGTAACAAATCATGCCGTCTTGCGTATAACAGGCAGAAAGAAAAATTCAACCAAATCAAAATCAAATTCGGGAGGCGATAACCAAAAAAAATTTCTCGGAGCCTGTAACAAAACCGAAACCACAACGTATAACAAGCAGAAAGAAAAATGCAAAACAAAAAGGAGATTGAACACCATGAAAAAAGAAATGACGATGAAAATTACCCTGAGCGACGAAATCCTCAACGGCGAACAGCTCAACGACGAACAACTCGACAAGGTCAACGGCGGTTTTATCGAAGCCATGATGATCATCGGAGAAGCGATTGCTCAATACGCTGTCGGAAAAATCGCTGAAACAGCAGTGAGCGAATTTACCGATAAAACAATTCCGTACAATGCCGCGCCGAACTTTCAGCTCATTGAACCCGACTTCATGCCGAAAATCTAATCTCACAAACGAAAAGGAGCGAACCAAAATGAAAAACGAAATGATTATCACGACCGAAATTCTCAACGACGAACAACTCAATATCGTCACGGGCGGAACTTTCACCTCGAATAAATACAAGGAACTTATTTATAACCAAGCCGGAATCTCAACGAAGTACAATTTTTTCGCGGAAGACAAATTCTACGCCCTTAACAATGACGACGAAAACCGGCCAATCTCCTACGCACAAGCGAACTGGGCGGTTGATTATTGGATGAAACACAACACTCAACCCCGTTACGAAGTCATCGTCAAAGGTTGCAGAGAGTAAAACACAAACGAAAAGGAGCGAACCAAAATGAAAAACGAAATGATTATCACGACCGAAATTCTCAACGACGAACAACTCGATATCGTCACGGGCGGAACTTTCACCTCGAATAAACACTCGAAAAACGAATACCGCGATGCAGGAATCAGAATCAACACCAACTTTTTCGCCAGAGATGAATTCTACGCGATTGCCAAAGACGGCCAGGAATACCAAATCACTTACAATCAAGCGAACTGGGCGGTTGCATATTGGCAGCAAAACAAAAATCCCAACAAAACCTGGGCACCCTATGAAATGATCCTCAGGGCAGTTAAAGATTAATCGAATTGAAAACAAAACCCCTTCGACAACGCGTCGAGGGGCTTTTTCAATTAGGAGTTAGGGCGTGTTCACACTATGGCAAACGAAATGGAAAGCTGGTAAAATAACAGCATGAAAATTACACAAGAACAATATGAGAAAATCGAAAAGTATCTGCCGAAGCAAAGGGGAAACGTCAGAATCAATAATCTCCAATTTC
>JAFWFO010000045.1 GCA_017515635.1 Selenomonadaceae bacterium | reverse complement strand
GTCGCGGGCTTTGGTTAAATCCGCCGCCGTGTAATAACCGTTCAAAATCGTCGCGGGCATGTGCAACATCATCAACGCATTTGACGCCATAACAACTTTGTCCGCGCCGCAGACGATTAGACTTGCCGCCGAAGCCGCCAGCCCGTCGACTTGCGCCGTGACGGTGCCCGAATAATTTTTCAATGCGTTGTGTATGGTCAAAGCGGCGAAAACGTCACCGCCGGGGCTGTTTACGTGAACAGTGACGTCTTTGCCGCCGAAATTTTTCAGCTCGTCGACAAAACTTTTCGCCGTCGTATCCGAATCAGTCCATTTGTCTGCCGCAATGTCCCCATAAATAAAAATCTCCGCCGAAGCGGATTTCATTTCAATCATTAAATCACCACCAACTAAAAAAGCGATTGAGCTTTCAGCGCAACCGCTTCATCTATTCGTTGCCGTGCTATATCAAAAAATTTTTCTTCGAGTTCAAAGCCGATAAAGTTTCGTCCCGTGTTAATCGCCGCGACGCCCGTTGAGCCACTTCCCATTGTGGCATCAAGAACAGTTTCGCCTTCGTTCGTGTACGTCTTGATTAGGTATTCGAGTAAATCTATCGGCTTTTGAGTCGGGTGAAAAGTTTTTTCATGTGAACAAATAGGTTGATTAAATTTTTGAATGTCACGCGGGTAACGTCGGCCATCTTCACTGACAGTCAATTTTCGTTCCTCTCGGCAACGTCGCCAGCCGTATGACGTTCCGATTGATTGTTGAATTTGCGAATACGGCTTACCGTATGTCCATTGCGGATTGTACGTCGGTAACTTTCGATAAAAAATCAAAATATTTTCGTGACAACGCAACGGCATTTTATGTGAGTTCAATATTCCAGTTGCTTTTGGCTTTTCCCAAATAATTTCGTAACGGAAAAGTTTTCGTTGCGACTGAATCAAGTCCGAACCAAAAGGCATTTGTGAAAACAGGACGACCGCCGCATTTTTCTTTGCCACACGCCAGAAATGTTGCCACATTGGAGCAAAGGGAATTTTGTTATCAAAATGTGATTCCGTTGTCCCAAACGGCAGGTCGGTCAAAATCATGTCAATCGAGCCGTCCGAAATTTTTTTCATGCCGACAATACAGTCTTCATTGTAAATTTCGTAGCTCATAGCGTCACTCCACCGCGAAGTTTTTCTTCGACAATTTCTATCCGAACAGTTATTCCAAAATTGCCCGTCAAGTCACCGTTGAAGAAAATTTTCTTGACGCGCGCGCGGGGCTCCTGCGAATTCACTGCCGACGTTATTTCTGCCGCCGCACGAGCTTGAACAACGCCTGTCGGTTCGTCCAAAAATCGCCCGTCAATCCCGAAATTTCTGTCGAGTGGAACCGTGCCTTTCATCGTCGCCAATATCATTTGGACATTTTGAACAATTTCCTCGTATTCGGTTGACGGCATTAAATTTACGTTGGTTAAATCAACTGCAACGTCCGTAACCATTTATGATTCCTCTACAGAAAGATTATACGTTTCGAATGTCAAATCCATTTGCGCGACAATCGGGTTGCCGTTTTTGTCCGTCGAAATGGATTTACAACTTGCATCGGTGATAACCCAAAGCCGCCCGCCGATAACCGTATTCGCCACAATCAGCCAGTCGGCTTCGCCACTCAAACAAAGATTTTGCGCCTTTTGCATTTCATAAGCGGGATTAACTCCCAAAGTCGCGGTGAGCGTTATTGTCATCGTGATTTTTTGTGTGTCGGCACCAAGCCACTCAAGCACGGGTTCTTGATTTATCAATTCGTGACGCGCATAACGGGATTTAACGTCATGTTTGAATTGATCAAACGTCAAAACATAATCGCCGTCGACTTCAAAAACCAAATCGGCAAAACAACCAATCGCCATGATTTAACCCCCGATAATCACATTCGGGCTTCCTTGCGCCATGACGGAACCGCAACTTACGGGGTCGCCGACACGTCCCGCGGGTCGCCCATTAATGTAAACTTTCGACGAACCCGACGCGATAACGCCCGTGTGCGCGGGATGAATAAAACAACCGTGCGCCGCCAACATGTCGCCGACACGTCCCGCAGGTGCGCCGTTAATGTAAACGTTCGGACTGCCTTCAACGAGCGGCCGCGGCGGGCAAGAGTCGTGCCCCGAGCAAACGTCGCCCAATCTTGTCGCTTGCATATGTCCACCTCAGTTCAGCAAAATTTGTTGACCTTGAATCACAACTTTTTCTGCCGCCGTAATTGCAAAATTCTTGGAACCGCCGAAAACAACTTCGCCGCCCGCGTTAAGCTTAATATCTTTTTCGGAATTCAAATTAATGTCTTCTTTCGAGTTGACAGTAATTTCTTTTTCGGCGTTGACGGTGATTTTGTCCGTCGAGTTGACGATAATTTCTTTTTCGGCTTCGATAGTGATTTTGTCTTCGCCTTTAACGATAATTTCTTTTCCGGCTTCGATCGTGATTTTGTCTTCGCCTTTGACAGAAATTTCTTTTTTGGCCTCGACGAAAACTTTGCCCTCGCATTTGACTTTCAGCTCGTGTTTGGCGCGATCGTATTCAAAAAACGTGCCGTCCTTGAAGTCCATGCGCATCACGTCTTGCGAGTTCGCGTTGGGCTTTGACTTGTCGTTGAAGCGACTGCCGATAACCCAGCCCGTCCCCGTCTGGTCGGCGTTGCTTGCGAGCAGACAAACTACCACATCACCGACATCGGGCATTGCGTAAAATTTATTGCCCGCCGCGCATGTCGTAAGTATCGGCATTTCGGGGCCAATTAAGTCGTCTTTATCCTCAAACCGCACGCGAACCGTATGACGTTCGGGAAAAACGGCCGTAACTTTGCCCTCTTTAACTAGTTGTCTTGCGTCGCCTTGCAACTTTTTCGTCCTCCTCGTCGTCGCGTTCGTCCTCCGTTGATTCGGAAGGATTGACTTTGGGATTTTGTGAAGGTAAAAGCTTCGACAGCATTTCGCGTTCTTGCGCCAACGTCGCAACAACTTCGTCAAAGTCTTGTCCTTCGCTCTCGGCAATTTCACGCGAGAAAGTTGTAAGTCCCGCATCAAGCCGCAAAATCGCCGCTTGAGTCTCTTTCACGGGATCAAGAATTCCAGACCGTTCGTTGTACCACGCCGCCGAAGTCCACAGCGAACGCGTCAACGGGTCGTCGAAAAATCCCGCCGCTTTAATTCGTCCAAGTGCCACAGCTTCAGCAAGCCATTGTTCATAGACCGGTTGACAAAAATCAGCCACGAACGCCGCCTTGCGCTGACGAAACTCATCGGACGCTTGCAAAAGTGCCGCACGGCTTGCCGAATACGACGATTGAAACTTTTTGACGAGCAGTTCATACGGGATATTCAAAGCCGCGCCGATCTGCGTTAAAAATGCGTCCGTGAACACGTCGAACGTCGATTGCGCGTTGGAACTGTCGATTGATTTAACGTCGACGCCGCGGGGCAGAGCCGCCATGGTCGCCGCGCCAAGTTTGTATTCGGACACGTCAACGCACGGTTCGTTCGGGTCAACTTCGCCTTGTCCCGCAATTTGGTTAAAGTCGTAGTTGCTCGCCGACTGCGTGAAGAAAATCGAAAAAAAACTTTTGATAATTGCGCTTGTTAATTCGGCTTCGGCGTAACGCGACATTTGCTTGATAACTTCAATCACGGGCGCGAGCAACGGCACGCCGCGAAACTGGTCGGGACGCGTGTCCTTGCAAATGTGCAGGACATTTCGGCAACCCGTAGCTTGCCCGAAAACTTTCACGCGTTGCCACTTCAGTTCAGGGGTTGAAGTTGTCATGCTCCCAAAAATTTTATTGCAAACCCAAATCGCTTCGAGTCGCCCGTCGCGATTAACTTCAATGCCGTTGACGATGCGATTTTGGGTATTCGGAATTTGAACTTCGACTTGCGAAATCCCGCAATAACCCTCGCTGATCGGATTCGACACGCGCTGCGCGTCAATCAAATGCAACCGCAAACTGTAAGGAGTTTCGTCACTCGGCGAGCGGTGCTTGAACAGGCAAAAGTTATCGCCTTCATTTAGCGAACTGGCGAACGAAATATTTTGCAGTTCGTAAAAATTATTTCGCCGCAGAAAGTCACAGTGTAAATCGTTCGCCCAAAGTTCAAATTCTCGTTTGGTATGACGTGCCCACTTTCGCGCCTCGTCCGCCGTCATACCTAATTCTTCGTACCGAATTCGCGGAAAAAGTTTCAAGCCGGAGCCGATAACGTTCGTGGTCAAGGTTTGAATTGCCGCGTGCCCGATTGCGGAGTTCATGCCCAAATCGGCAGCGCGGTCGCGCAAAGTTTTTAAGTTATAGTCGATATCCTCTTTCGCTGACCAATGATGCGGTTGCCACGTCTTCAAAGTCTTTTTTGTCAGACTCGCGCCGCCTTCTGAATAACCGCTCAATGATAATCACATCCTCCGTTGCAACAAAAAATCCCGTGTGTTACAATGTTTCTGACAGGAAACAAAACCACGCGGGATTTTTTGCGTTTTGATTTTATCAGTCCCGCGCCAAATTTGCAAGGAGTGATAGAAATGAAGTTTACGCCTGAAGTTGTGGCCGCGCTTAAAGTCCTTCGCGCCGCCGCAGAAACCGATTTTGAACGTCATCGCCTCGACGTTCTCGAACGTGACTTGCGCGAGCCGCCCACCGTTGAAATTCTCGACGCCATGTATCAAAAATTCGACGGAATCACTTACAAAAAAGATTCGAGCGGTCATTATCGCAAAAACTTTTCGATTCAACAGTCGGTTTGGCGTTATTACAACGGCGACATACCTGAAGGTTACGACATTCACCACATTGACGAAAACAAAGACGAAAACAACATCACAAACTTTCAATTACTAACACGAGCAGAGCATTCAAAAACACACCGCGAAAATTTTCAAATGCCGCCGCGAAAAGCTGAAACTTTCCAATGCGAAATATGCGGGAGGTATTTTGAATCTGTGAGTTGCGGTCGAAATCGTTACTGCTCCGTGCATTGTAGAAACATAGCCGTAAAAAACGCTGAACATTACAAAGAAACTCGCACGTGCGTTGTTTGCGGCAAACCGTTTTCGATTTCAAAATTCAGTGACACAACTTGTTGCTCTTACTCATGCGCTCAAAAATTAGGTTGGGCACATCGAAAAGAAAATCAACCACCAAAAAAAAGAGTTTGTGCTTATTGCGGCAAAGAGTTTGAAACCTATTCCGCTAGAGCAAAATATTGTTCGCGGCTTTGCAAAAATCGAGCTTGTCGAAACAAAGCTAATCAATAAAAACGGCGCGCCGAATTCCTCTGCCCGGTGTTTCAAGCATTGCAATTTCGTCTTCGAGATCTTGTATCGCCGCACGCACCGCCGACAAATCGGGACGCCTTAAGCGGCGGTCGCCAATTTGATATTCCGCGCCCGACAAAATTTTTCGCTCCGCTTCGCGATAAAGTTCCAATCGCTCCGTTAAACTTTCAAGTTTCGTCATGTCATCAGCTCCAAATGTCCGTTTCGACAAAATTTTTCTTGCCCGACGTGCGGGCTTTTTTCTTGCGTGAAGTTTTCATTTCGTCGCCGCGCAATGCTTCATGCTGACTGCGCCAAAAACTTTCGGGATTGTTCCCAACGCAACTTTGCACGCACGCCAAATTGTAGACCGCCAAGTCGAGCGATTCATTGCGCGAGTGTTCGATAATCGGTTCCCAGACTTGATAGACAATGCCGCCGGCTTTGCGAAAAACTTTGTGCTCCGAAATCAGTTGCTTAAAATAATCCGCATCGTAGCCGCGCCGTTTAAAAAAATCATCGTCACGCGGGAAATGTAAAACTCCGTTGCCTTCCGTGACACCGAGCCGCGACATAATTTCTTGCTTGCCGTCGTCGACGCCCAAAATCGTGAGCAACACATTTGTTTGTTTCGGATTCCCGTATTTGTACAAAAGCGGCAATCCCATGCCGCTTTTACCTTTAATCGGGAAACGTCCTTTGCTCATGTTTCGGGCACAATAATCATAAACCGTCGCCGTCGCAAAGCCCGAATCAACGAACGTGCGGGCAACTTTAATCGGGCGTCCGTTCCCGAAAAAATAAACGCGGTCAAGCACATCATCAAGTGCCCGCCACGTCGACGCGAAATTAGGTTCACCGCGAATCACGCCGCGCAAAATTCCCCAACGTTCAAAGCCCGCAGACCAGCCGCAAATTTCGTATTCAAGACGATTCGCCTGCACATCAACCGCCGCAGTCAAAAGCAACACCGGTGACGGAATTTCGCCGTCATAATCTTCGCGCCGCTCAAGAAAAACATTTTCGTCGGAATAATCGCCCGTGAGTTTGTAGCTCAAGCCGAACAGCGTATTAAATACAACGGATTCACGATACGGATCACCGCGTGATTCAAGCCACTCGCCAATAATTTCGTGCCACGTAAGCCACGGCGACGAAAAACCATTCAGCCAAAAACTTCGCCGCCCGTTTTTAATCGCGTCGGGATTTTGTGCCTCGTAATGTTGCGGGGCATTTTTCATTTCCGCTTCCGAAAATTCGAAGCCGCAATCGGGACAACGCCACTTGACCGAATTCACGACAATAGATTTATTTCCTGATTCGTCGCGAGTCTGCTTGAAGTCAACCTGCATTTGCCGATAATCCAGCGCGTGAAATTCGCCGCAGTTGGGGCATTTGTGCCGCCATTCTTCCTGCGTTCCGAGCTGATACTCGACATCGATTCGGCTTGCGCCTTCCGTTGTCGGAGTCGAAAACAAGCCGATTTTATAATTCCAAAAAGTTGTCGTGCGTCGTGCCGCCAAACCGACGGGATCACCTTCGCCTTTGGCACCGCCCGCCGACTGCGGGAAGCGGTCAACTTCGTCGCACAAAAGAATTCTTATCGGACGCGATGCCAAATTCGCGGGAGAGTTCGCGCCGGTGAGGACAACGCGCCCGCCCGTGAAGAATTTCGACAAAATTGTCTGGTTCGCGTCACGAGTTTTAGCTTTGTCGTAGAAAAGCGGTGTCAAAACTTTTGTATCCTCGACCATGCGCGAAAGTCGGGCTTTGGAAAAATCCTGTGCAAGTTCAAGCGTCGGTTGAATTATCATCAACGAGCACGGGTCAACATGCGCAAATCTGCCGACGATATTCAAAAGCACTTCCGACTTGCCGACCTGCGACGCTGATTTTATCGCCACGCGGTGAATTCTGTCGTCCGTGAACGCGTCCATGACCGCTTGCATGTACGGAATTCGCGACGTGCGCCACTGTCCCGGTTCCGCGCTGTCCGATGGGAGCTGCCGAAATGTATCTGCCCATTTTGACACGGGGATTTTTTTAATTGGACTGATTAACTTCGACAGAAATCTCTTCAAGGCCGCTTCCGTCTTCAAAAGTTGCGCCCTCCAATCCTGCCGCAAGTTCAGTTAGATTTTCTTCAATCGCCGTCGTGAGTATCGCATAAATTTCATCACGACTTTTGCCGTCGAGTTGAGCGGCGTATTTGGCGGGCAAGCCCGAAAGTTTACTGCGAAAATTCGTCATGATTTCGCCCAACACACTTTCGACCGTCGACGCCTCGTAAAGTTCGCCTTTGGTTTTGGCGAGCTTGACTTCGGCAAGTCCGCGCTTAGCTTTTTCATGCAAGCCGCGTTCTTTCCAAAAGTTGACGGCGTTTTCACCGTCGCCGAGGTTGGCATTTTTCGACAGGAAAAAATTTCGCAAGCTTTCAAACAACATAAGCTGACCGCTCCGCGAAGTTTCGTCACGGATAAGAATTCCTTCGTCGATTAGTTGATTGATTCGAGTCGTGCCGAGCCCCAAAGCCCGCGACATTTGCCGTTGTGTGACGGCTATCAACTGAATTTCGTCGTCGATTTTATTTGTTGTTCTAGTAACCATTTATCACTGCTCCAAAAATTCTTCAGATTCAGTCGAAAAATTTTTTCTTACCTGGACACTTGCCGGGGGTCGTTGTCGCCCCGCACCCTGTCGCCCGTCTTGGAAGTACCTAAAAATTTTCCCGTGCAAAAAAAATAAACGCCGTAGTGGTCGGCGTCAAAATTTTCTTTAGAGACTGTCACGCTAATTTTAAATGTTCGCAGAAATGTTATCAATGTGAACAAGTGTAACCTGTGCGCAACTGTTTGTAAACTAGCGGCAACATTGCGCAATTCTTAATCCTGCCCGAAAACTAATCATCATTTTGCCGTCGAGGTTGAGCGCGTTTAATCCTTTGTCGTGCAAGCGAATGATGTATTGTCGCGTGTAATGTAAGAGTTTTGCAATCGCATTGAACGATTGACAACCGACATAGCGATAATTAATCACTCGTTGCGGTAATTCGTCCATTGACGTTTGGTTGAGCAATGACAGCAATTTGAACTTTTGCGTTTCGATTTGATCTGCGAGTGATTGAATCGTTCGTTCGGCGTCGACGATTAGCGTTGCAAGTTTTTCGACTTTGGAAGCTTGAGCTGTTGCGTGCGGCATTCCGTTCATAGGCGGCGTTGACGGATGAGCCAAGAAGCGTAAATCTTCCAGTCGGTGAGTCTCGCGGTCGTATTTTAGTTTCAATTCCCAAACCGAATTCAGCGTTTGATAATCCAAGGCGGTATCCTCCACAAAGACCGTGAACAATCGATTATTGGCTTGATTATAGCACAAATGGCGTCGTGACGCCAACTTTTAATATTTGGGGTTGTGCACGTTGGAAATCAGCCGGTGACGAAGGTGATGATGTGGTGATGGATTGGTGACGAACTGCATTTTTATAAATGGCGTCGTGACGCCGTTTGTGGCGAAGCGGTGATGAACTGGTGACGAACTTTTTTTGACAAAACAAGCCCACACTAGGCGAGTTTCGTTTTTGGTGACGAATTTGCCATTGTAGCGTTGTATAGATTAAAAAATTTTTTTTTTATGGTATGTTGTTTTGACTTATATAATTATTTTATTAGTAAAAATAACAGACCCTTTTTTTTTTTTTTTTTTTTGCTAACGCATGCAGTCCGTAGTAATAGAGCGTCGAAAATCGAAAAAAATGCCAAAGTCGCTTAGTGTACGCTTGTTTTTTTGCGGTGATGAACGCTTCAAAATTCGTCACCAGTCCGTCACCATTCATACCCCGTTTTTTTGAAAGTGGCGTTCTGACGCCATTTGTTAAAAGCGGCTCATCACCAAAATCGTCACCGTTCATCACCGGTTCATCACCGCTTCATCACCAAACGCGAAAAAAAATAGCCCCGAAAGAGTTTTCGGGGCTTTGGCATGTTGACTAATCTGTTAATTTCCAAACGGCACGTCGGGTTCGTCTGTCAGATTATCGACAAGACCGAATCCGTAATAAACGATTCCGCTTTTAGATTTTCCCTTGCGGCAGTTGGGAAGTTGTTCGACAAGGTTGCCGAGTTCGCGATCGTTGCGATAGCGCGAGCATTCGGCACCGAATTTTTTTCTGAGTTCCTCAAGGAAAATTTTGCGCAGACAGTATTTATCGTCGCCAACCACGCAGAATTCCTCGATAAACTGTGCAATAAAATCATTGTCGGCGACGTAAGTTTTGCGCGAAGTTTGCATTTCGGCGGACTCAATCAGCTTGCCTTCGCGGTAAAAATCGTATGCGCCGTCGACGATAATGCTGAGCAGTGCCGATAAATTTTCATCTTCAAGAAGTCGTTTCGGCAAGCCGAGATCGGCTTTATTGCCTTCAAAGGTTTGGTTGAATTCGAGTGTTTGAAGTCGACGGAGCAAACCTTTATCGCGAACGTTGGCGATTTGCGGGAAGAAATTTCCGCAGATAATGAATTTGGCAAACGGGCGGAAATTTTCAAAGTTGCAATGGAGCAAGCGCACGGACATTTCCTCGCCGCCCGTAACGTCTTTAACGAGCTGGGAATTTAGCACGCAAGTTTGCGGCAGTTCGGAACTGATTGCGACGCGTGTTCCGATAAGCATTGCAAGCGCGGGCGTGGCGTTGTTGGCGTCGGCGGGCGTTTTCGGCTCAAGCAACAGCGTCGCGGGAATATTGACGGCGTGATTGCCCATCATGAATTTAAACGTCACGAGAATTGTTGATTTACCGTTCGCGCCGCGTCCTTTCCAGAAATGGAGTTTCTGCTGATTGACTTCGCCGGTCATACAGTAGCCGAGATAGCGAATCATGGCGGCAAGCGATTCTTCATCGGGCTGAATATCGCGCAAGAATTTTTGCACGGTCGACTTGTCGGCGTTGGGGTTCCAAACGGCATTGCAACATTTTGTAAGGAGCAAATTTTTATCGACTTCGGGATAAAAATCTTTTGTTTCGAGGTCGACAACGCCGTTTTTGACGAGCAACAAATTCGGATGCGAATCAAGGTCGGCGGCGCGAATAATGACTTGATCGTCGACGCGTGCAAGCCGAATTGCATTGCTCATGCACTTGGAACTCCGCCAACCTTGAATCATTTTATCGGTGTCTTTGTCGGCGTCGTCGGGCAAATTGGCGGTTAAAATTCCGCTCATTTTGCGAGCCAAACGCAAGACTTCAAGATTATCTTTCGGACTGCTGAGTGACCAGACGCCGCACGACGGATAATTGGGATCTTTCTTGAAGACAACCCATTGATCGCGTGCGGTGATGTGGCGGAGGTTGCTTCCGAACACGTAAGTTAATTGCGTGGCGCGTCCTTCGTCGTCGTCGGGTTGCATGAAAAGAAAATCTGCGTCGAAGTTATCACTTTTGATTTTGAACTTTTCGGCGGCGGCGGCTCTGTCGCGGGCGCGTTTATCCTCTTCGCGTTTGCGTTTGGTATCGCTGAGTTGCTTCGCGTTGAATGCGGTTTGTTTTTTTTTATGTCGCGTGCGAGTTCGTTGACTTCGTGCTGAAAATTTTTTAAGTCAAAATCGGCTAACTCACTTGCAACAGAAAAATTGGAAAAAATTGGTCTGTCATTTTGCTGTTTTGTCCCTTTGATTTTCGACGCGAAGAAATTGCCGGTGTCAAGTTCACGAATGTGAGCTTTGGCGGCCTTGCAAAGTTTTTTGACCGTGGTAAAAAATTCGTCGTGCAAGTCGGGCATGTAAACTTTGAGCGCGGCGATTTGGTGTCGACGTTTAATTGAGCTGAGTTCTTTGACGCTGAAATATTCTTCGCCGAAGCAATTGTTTTCGAGAATCCTTTCGGCGTAATAAATTGCTTCGGCAAGCACGGGCTTAATGTCGGGATTGATTTTCCCGTTCACGGATTCATAATCGCTGAAATCGGGCGTGTATTGTTCCTCGACCGAATTATCGTCGGCGGGCGGTTCGCCAATTTCGGGCTGTTTGCCATCTGCGGGCGTCGAAAAAATTTCGTCGTCGGTCAACGTGCCGTTTTTGGCGGCGTCGTAAATTTCTTTAATTCGTGCGGCAAATTGTTTCGGGTCGGCTTGCAGGAATTCGTTCGCGTCGTTGTATTTTTCGGAGAGCCGAACGCCGATTGCATCATGCCCGAGAGCTTTTAAATCGTTGACGACTTGCGGCGTTTTCTTAATTCCGGCTTCGTCGTTATCGAGCAGCACGACGAAAAATTTCTTTCCTATGTCTTCGGCGCGAAGGCGTTTTTTGTATTTGCCCGTGATTGCGGTGCCCATAATCGCGACGGTGTTGATGTGCGGCGTTTTGCTGAGCGAAATAATTCCGTTCGCGTTGATAAAATCGTCCCACACGGAGCCGAAAAAAGTACTCATTGCGTCGAATTCGCCTTCGTGCAGGAAGATAATCGGGTCGTCACTTTCGGCGGCGCGTTTGAAATTAAAAACGGGCTTCGACACGGGCGAATGCCACTTCGGACGCAAAACTTGTTTTTGTTCGTCGGTGAGTTCGTTTTCGTTGCCTGTGAAACGCGCAAGGAAACTGTATTTTGATGCGGGCACGATAAAGGCGGGAGCTTTCGCCTTGCCGAATTCGCTGACGTATCCGCACCAAAAATAATCGTAAACAACTTTGGGAATTCCGCGATATTCGCCGTCGTGTTTGTCCATGAAGAATTTCAAGCCGCCCGCCGCGAAGCCGTAAAAATTCGAGTAGTCTTTAAGCTCGCTTTCGTCAACGTCATCGTCGGCGTCGTCGAAAATTTCAGGTTTGGCGGCGTGCGGGCTGTGGACATTGCCGTCGGTGTCGATTGAAACGCCGAGTAATTTGGCAACTTCGTCGAGAGCTTTGGGAAATTCGTTCGCGTCGTAGAAATTGCCTTTGTCGTCGACTTTGTAATTGAGTTTGAACTTGGCAACGAGCGCAATATTATCCCACGAGCAACCGCATTTGTAGCAGTGCCACTCGACGTGGTCGCCGTTTTGGGAAAGATATTTCGGATCAATGCCGGTCTTGTCGTTGCCGTCTCCGTTTCCACATTCGGGGCAAACCCAGCCGAATTTCGTTTTGGTGAGCCCGATTTTTTGAGCGACGTTTTCGGGGTCGACCATGCGGACGGCTTCTTTAATTTTTTGGCGTTCCTCTTTGGTGAGATAGCGCGTCATTTGTGGCGGCGGTGCGCTTGACTTCGCCGACATTTGCACGGATAAACCGAGTTCGTTGGCTTTGCTTTCGAGTTCGCTGATTTTTTCGTCCGTCACGGCGTCGGGTTCGACATGCGCAAGATACGCGGGTTGATTCCAATCGGGACGATAAACGCTTTTGAGTTGCATGACGCGTTCGATTTCGTAAAGATAGCGTCCGTCGCCTGCCTGTGAATCAGCAGTAAACCAGCCTTTTTTACGCCAGTAATCGACAGTTTGTTTCGTGACGCCTATGATTTTTGCAACGTCTTTGGTTGTGAAAAATTGTTTCGGGGCGGGGGTGCCAAATGGGGTGTGCATGGTGCCAAATGGGGTGTGCATGGTGCCAAATGGCTTGGAACTGCCGCCAAATGACTCGCATTCGATTTCGGCGTCGGGACTGTAAACGCTTTTCAACTGTTCGACGCGTTCAATTTCGTAGAGATAGCGTCCGTCGTGAGCGCGATTGTCCGCCGTAAACCAGCCGTTGTAATGCCAGCGCAAAACTTGACTTCTGTCGACACCGATGATTCGGGCAACGTCTTCTGCGCCGAAATACTTTTTGCCTTCAAACGTGCGCGGCGTGACTTTCGACGGCAGATTTGGGCGTGGTGTTGAAATTTTTCCTTCTGCCATAATAAAATAGCCTCCTTCCAAATGTTGACATTCAACACCGAAAGGGGCTATAATTACTTTGCATTTAAAATTGAATATCGGATTTGCAAAGTGCCCGCTTCTGGTGTTGGATGTTTTGACGAACTTATTCTAGCACGTAAGGCGGGCATTTTGCAACTTATTTTTTTTGCCCGCCGTCGGTGCCTGCGGCTTAAAACAGTCGCTGAAGTTTATCGTTTCGTGCGTCGGTGATTCGTTTTTGAGCAATGTCGAAGAATTTCTTTTCGAGTTCAAAGCCGATGAAATTTCTGCCGGTATTGATAGCCGCGACGCCCGTTGAGCCGCTGCCCATCGTCGCGTCCAAAACAGTTTCGCCCTCGTCGGTGTAAGTCCGAATCAAATATTCGAGCAGATCAACGGGCTTTTGTGACGGGTGAAATTTTTTTACGTCGTGCGGGGCTTTGAAGTTCAAAACATCCGAAGGGGAGTTCGTCTGTTCCTGAATGTAATAATCAACTTGACATTTTCGCTTGCCAACGGTGCTTCCAAATTTTTTAAGTGCTCCGTGATGTTCCCAGTTGTCTTTAAGTTTCGGCTCATCAAACTCCAAAACGTCTGTAGGATAGCCGTGTGCCGTTTGTTCGTAAGTAGTCCCGCAAGCGCGGCTCGGTCGGTCGCCGATGATACTTTCTGCCCTGTTGGTGTTGCGTTGTTTTATTGGTGAGCGAAGTTGCGAAGTTTTTAACTCGCCATTGGCAAGAAAGTCATCAGCGGTGCGCAATTTCCCGCCTTGCAACGAAACTTGCGATGTGTGCGCAGAATATTTAGCTAAAGTTCCACACGGCACGACGCCTTGAGGATTGTATTTCATGCGGCGGGTTGTACAGCTCGCGTGATTGATACTGCCGTCGCTGAATATGCAAATTTCTTCATACTTTCGCATGGGCGCGTTTTTGGCTTGCACGAACATTGTCGGCGCATTCTTTACCCAGATCCATTTGTATTTGAACTGCTCAAAATTCGACGCAACGAGCTTGAAAGTAAATTTGCCACTCGCGAACAAAACCGCCGAACATTGCGGCTTAAGAATTCGTTTGAACTGTTCCCATATTGCGGGCAAGTCAATCGCGTCTTTGTCCCATTTGCATGCCGTCAAATTGTACGGCAAGTCCGTCAAAATCATATCCACCGAATTGTCCGCAATTCGTTTCATACCTTCGATGCAGTCTTCGTTGAAAATTTGAAAGTCCATGTTGCATCCTAAAAAAGCGATTGTTGGCGGCCAGCCCACTCGTGCATGATTTTGAGCGAATCGCCACAGATAAAATTTTCGTCAAGAATTTGTCTTGCCTCGTCGGTGCGCGTGAATTCGTTGCCCGTGAAAAATTTGTAAGCGTCGCAAGCGGTTTGAATCAAATGATTTTTTGTCGTTTCGACGCTTGCCGGCTGAATATCGACGCCGTGCAAACTTTTCAGTGCCCGCAGGATAAAATCTTCGTCGAGTCGTTCAAGTCCGAAAAACATTTTCCAAACCAATTCGGAGCAGGGAAATTGCCCGTGCCCGCACGCGGGATCAAAAATCGTTTTGTCCACGTCGGCGACGCAAGCCCGAATTCCGTCCTGCAAAATCATAAAAAAAACAGTGCCGGGCGGCGTGAAAACTTCAGCGAATTTGGCGACGCGTTCCTTAGAAATTTTGTCAGTGACGGGCATCATGATATTTTGTCTCCGTGAATTGAATCATTTCGGACGTGAAGTCGAATCGACGATAAAATTGTTCGTCCGACAAATTTTCCTTACCGAACATTTCAGCTGTGTTGCGTCGGTAAAAATCGTCGTCGGAATTGAACTGCGCAAGTCGTTGAAGGTCGAGTAGCAGCCGAAAAAATTTTGTCTGCGTGAAGTCGTTCATTGAACTTAAAAACTGTCGCCGCAAGAAAAATCGCGGGCACGTTTCAAAATTTCCAAATCGAATCCGAAATGCTCATAAGCCTGCCAGAGCACGTTGACATAATGTTCGCTCGGCGGATTGACGCGTTCGGTTTCGGGCTTCGAGTAATACATTGCCGTAATTTTGTCACCGCAGAGTTCAAGTTCGACCGTGCGTTTTTTGTATACGCGGGGATAACCTTCGTAACGGTCAAGACTTTTCTCGTCGGCGGGCGTAATTTCCCACAGCACGAACGGGACGCAAAAACCTTCCCACGGTTCGATTGTGCCGTAAGAGTTCGGCGGCGTGCCTTTGAACATCAGGCGATAACCGTTAAGAATTCCCGTGCCCAAAAGTTTTGCTTTCGGGCAACGTTTCATCATCATGTCGACGTTCATATTCGCGCCGTAAGCCAAATATTTTTTCATGGTAACAACCTCCATAAAGTCAAGGGCGACCGAAGTCGCCCCGTTCGTCTGAATTAAACTGCGAATCTCCATGCGGCGTTGCCGTCAAGATTTTTCGTCAGGTGAAGGCGTGCGGTTTTGAATTCGTCGCCGTTCAAGCCGAGTCGCGTCAGGAAAGTCCGCATCGCAAATTTTTCGTTGTCGGTCTGAACTTTGCGGTAAACCGTCCGCCGTGATTTTTGTGCGAAGGCAACCAGCGCGGCGCAAAATTGAATTGCGGCTTTGACTTCGCCGGCGTGAAGCGTCGAATTGAAAATCCGAAATTCGACCGTGCCTTTGGTGAAGAGCGCGTGCAGGTTCAAAATCGTGTAGCGCGTGCAATCGTAATGCCAATCATGATTGCGTTCGTCGCCGTACCAAATTTTTTTGAGCTCGTCAAGCGTGGCGGGTTTCTTTTCGTTCAGTTCCTTCAAAAATCTTGCGTTCGTCGGGCGACAATATTGTTTGCGATGTTCGAGAACTTTCAAAGCGCGGTAGAAAATTTCTTCGCGGCTTGCGATCGTATTGACCAGCGTCCGAATATTTTGCGCCGTCAAGCCTTGCGCTCCGATGTGAACGTGCAGGCCGCAGGACTCGTTGACTTTCGCACCTGCGCGGCGAAGTTCGCGAACAATTTGTTGCAAGGTTTCAATGTCGCTCCAGTGAAGAATCGGCGTAACCAGTTCGCAACGTTGGCATTGATTTTCGGCGCGGATGCTTGAATCGCGCATGACGCTCCAAACGCGTCTCGTGTTGTCTTCGGCGATGTATTTGTCGTAGGAGCCGCCGAAGTGTTCAGCTTCGGTGCCGAAAAATTTTGCGACGATCTTCGCCGCTTTGCTCCGCGTAATTCCCGTGAATTCGAGTTCCGCGCCGATTGTTTGATTTTTCATTTTGTAAGTCTCCCCCTTTGTTTTTGGTGACGCATTAGTCACTCTTTTGGGGCGAAAAGTCAACGGGTTTGCGTTGTATACAACACAGTTTAAAGCGCGTTGCGACGGTTTTTTTTTGCGTTATCCGATGTATCCGCGAGTGGCATTTTTCTGATTGACGCGGCGTTGAATTTCTGCGCGGGCTTTTTGGTCAATGCCTAACGCTTCCAAAAAACTTGTGCAAATGGTGATAATGTCGGTGATTTCCTCGGCAAGCTTGTCGACATTTTCACGGCGAACGATCGGATATAAATTGTTGATGTCGAAAATGACATCTTCCCTACCGGCTTCAAACGCCTCGAAAATTTTTTCTTGCAGTTTCAAAAACCAATCACGATAGGAATAATTTTTCGTGAACTTGCGCTTACCGTCTCTGACGACGGGTTTCGGCAGAAAGTCACGGTCAACGGGCTTGCAACGTCTTTGAAGTGATTCGAGCTGCCATTTCAATTTACCGGCTTTGGCGGCTTCACTCACGGCGCGGATATAATCTTCGTCGGTGTGGAATTGCGGCAGTGGAAATTCGTTCATTGTTCGTCCTCCGTGGCGACGTGCCCGACGACTTCATAAAACTGTGCGTCTTCAGGTTCCAACGTGTAATCATTGCCGTCAATGTCTTTGTACCAAAAGCAACCGTCATGAAAAGAAACAGGCAACTTGCGCGGTTTGTTGCCATAACCAATCCAAAGCAAGATGTCGCCTTCAAATATCTCGACGCCGTTTTTATCTTTGACGCCGGAACCGAGCCAGCCGTGTACGGGATATTCATTCCAATGCGGCTTTTCTTTGTCGTTGAACGGGACAATGTGGCGTTTGACTTTGTGGTCGGGTTCTGTCAATGTCCTCTGTAAGATGGATTATCCCTCGAATAAGCTCTTGGACGTCACGCAAAACCGCCGTGGATTCAGTAACTTGAAGTCCTTCGCGTTCCATAGAAAACTCGGCGTTGCTGAAAACGCCTTTTTTAATGAGCAAGTTAATAACCGCGCTGATGTGGACACGCAGGTCAGATGCAATGTAAGCCAGTGCATACAACAAGCTAATTTCACGATTATTCATTGTTGATGTCCTCCACGATAACGGGCAACCTGTCCCGAAGGATTTCAAAGATTTTGCCCGCGACGAAACGCATTTGCGGATGAGCGGCTTTGTCGGTGCGAAGTTTCAAAACGTGTCTCCATTCCCGCAAGTTCGCGGTCATGTAAAGTTCCGTCGCCAAACAAAGCGGCAACACTGATCGGGCAATTTCGGGCGGACAACCGAGTTCGATTAAATGTTGGTATTCAACGTTGGCGGCACTGACGCCCAGTCGCCAGCGATAAAGTTGGTTGCGTTTCAGTTTCGGTGGTTCGATAACGGTCAATTCGTCGTATTTGACGTAGCGGGTTGATTCGACGGTGAAACTTGCGAGCCGGTGACGGGTCAATTCCGCCATGATTGCGCGGTCGCAAACGATTTTGAAAGTCAAGCTGACGTGTTCCAAAACGGACTCGTGTCCGCGCTTGATGATTGAGCGGACAAAACTTTCAGCCGCCTCGTTGCGAAGTTCTTCAACACTTTTGCGAGGTTCAACTTGATTTTCGCCGACAATGGCGTCGTGACGCGCTAAATCGTTGCGAGGTTCGGCGGCGAAATTGCGAGGTTGTGACTTTCGGCTGACGCGCCCGCAGATTTCGAGCTTGCGAAGAATTTCTTCGGGATTGATTTCGTCGTAAAGTTCGGCTGAAGGTTCGATAATTTTCACAGTTCTTTTCCTCCCAACAAAGATTGACAAGCTGCATAAAAATATGTTCCGGCAAAAAACGCATTTGCGAAGCCCGCCAACAAATTATCGCACGCGATGAGAAACACAAATGCGTTGCCTGCAAACACGATTGACGTGAGCAACTGAAGTAAAAATTTCATTGCAGTTACTTCATTTTTAAATCCTCACGGGCGTCACGATGTAAACAAATTCGTCGGGAACGTCGGAGTCGGACATTTTAATCGACGTGACGTTGTCGCCGTATTTCATGCAAACTTTTGAGCAATCCGCCGCGCCGAGATAATCAAGCAGATAATCCGTGTTGAATCCGATTTCAATGTCGCTGTCGCAATGCGCTTCAATGGTTGTCGCGAAGTCGCCGCGATCGTGGCTTGTGGCGGAGACTTCAATTTGATTTTCGCTGAGCCGCAAACGCGTCATGTTGTATTCGTTCGCTTTGGCAACGAGCTTCGCGGCGTCAAGCGCGGCTTTGAGTTCGAGCGTGTTGAAAGTTGCGGTCGCCGTGCGGTTGGTGTCGTCTAAAAGCTTGTCAACGGGCGGGAATTCGCCTTCGATTAAGCGCGTTTTTATCCAAACGTTATTAAATTTGAAAGTCAGCGTTTGTTCGTTGAGTACGAGCCGAAGAAAATCGTCGGGATCGTTTGAAATTGCGGCGTTGACCATGCGCAAGGCGTCGGGCGGGATAATGATATTGAATTCGCCAATGTCGCTGTCGCGTTTCGGGAGAGTTCCGCCGAGATAACACGCGATGCGGTGTGTGTTGGTCGAAAAAGCTTGCAAGCGGTAACCGACTTTGCCGAGCGTTTTAAGATTGAAATTAACGCCTTTGAAAATTGGACGGTCGTCTTCGGTTGAAACGGCGAAAATCGTTTTGCGCAGAATGTCTTTGAAAACGGGAATTAGGATTTCAAGTTTGGGCTCCGTGTTAAATGTCGTCGACGGAAAGTCTTCGGCGTCGAACGTGAGCAAATTGAAATGCTGGCCGCCGGAATTGACGTGCAGAGAATTTCCTTCGAGCGTGAAAGTTGCGGTGTCTTCGGGCAATTTGTTGACGACTTCGAGCAGATAGCGAGCGTTGACGCAAACGGTGCCGCCGTCTTCAATGTGCACGGGCAATACAGTTCTTGCGGCAAGTTTGAGATTGGTCGCTTCGAGAGTGACAATCCCGCCGTCGGCAGAAATTTTCACCGCGCTCAAAATCGGCGTCATTGGTTTGGGATCGGCGCATTTGGCAACGACTTTCAAGCCGTCAAGTAAATCTTTTGTGTAAATGGCAAATTTCATTGTTCAACCTCCTCAACGGTCGTGTTTAACTCTGTCGTGAAGTTCGGCGATTTTGGCGTCGTTCCAATTTTTGGTGTCGCTCAAGTAGCCCGTGATTCGGCGCGTTTTGTAAAAAGGTTGTTCGCGAGTTTCTTTGCGGCCGCATTTCGGGCAAGTGTTGTTGATAATGCCGGTGAAACCGCAAACGGGATCATGATCGACGGGATGATTTATCGAAAAATATCCCATGTCGGCGTCGTGCATTGCGCGAACAATTTTCTCAAACGCGGTGACATTTCTTGACGGGTCGCCATCCATCTCAATGTATGAAATCGCGCCCGCGTTGCAAAATGCGTGATACGGTGCCTCGATTTTGATTTTGTCGAACGCGTTGATTTTGCAATAAACGGGCACATGATTTGAATTCGTCATGTATTCACGGTCGGTGACGCCTTCAATGACGCCGAATTTTCTGCGATTGGCGCGTTGGAAACTTCCTGCGGTCGACTCGGCGGGCGTGGCAAAAGTCGTCCAGTTCATCTTTTCGGCGGCGGTGTACGCGTCGGTTTTTGCGCGAAGGTGCCCGACAATATCAAGTCCCAAACTTTGAGCTTGTTCACTTTCGCCGTGATGCTTGCCCGTCAACGCCACGAGACATTCCGCAAGCCCGCAAAATCCGATTGAATAACTCGCGTGTTTCAAAACGTCGGCAACGGTATCGGTCGGCTTGAGTTTGTCCGAATCAAGCCAGACGCCTTGTCCCATGAGGAACGGGAAATTGTAAACGTGTTTGGCGGCAATATATTTCAGCCTGAAAAGTAAATAGTCGTGGCAGAGCTGAATATATTTGTCGTAGAGCTTAAAGAATTCGTCGACGTTGCCGCCGGCTTCGAGCGCAAGTTTCGGCAGATTAATCGTCACGAATGCGAAATTGCCGCGGCCGCCCGACACTTCGGGGCCGTTGACGTTGCCCATAACTCTTGATCTGCAACCCATAGTGGCGACGAAACTGTTGTAATCGCCCGATTTGTAATATTGAGCGTTGTACGGCGCGTCGAGATTTAAAAAATTTGGGAACAATCTTTTCGCGCTGACTTCGCAGGCAAATTTGAATAAATCGTAATTCGGGTCGCCTTCGTTGTAATTCACGCCGCTCTTGATTTGAAAAACGCTGATCGGGAAAATCGCCGTTTCGCCTTTGCCGAGTCCGTTTTTAATCGCGGTGAGCGTGGCGCGGATAACCAGCCGACCTTCGGGCGAAGTGTCCATGCCGTAGTTGATTGAGCTGAAGGGAACTTGCGCACCCGCCCGACTGTGGAGCGTATTAAAGTTGTGGATAACCGCTTCCATTGCCTGATAAGTTTCGCCTTCGACGGATTTGCAAGCGTTGTTGTAAATTTTCTTCGCTAAGAAATCGTCGCCCAAAATGTCCGCGATGCGTTTCAAACTGTCGGCGTCGTTGTATCGGAAAGTTTCAACCGTTGCGGGAATTTGGCGCGTGACTTTGCCCGTGTACAGGCAAGCTTTTTCGGCTTCGTCGGCAAGAGCTTTACGAAAACTTTTGCGGACGCCTTCTGCCATTGCGAAATCAAACGCGTTGATTGACTGCCCGCCGAACATGTCATTTTGGTTCGCTTGAATTGCAATGCAAGCAAGCGCGGCATAGGAGCGAATCGAATTCGGTTCGCGAATTGAGCCGTGACCGGTAGAAAATCCGCCGTGCAAAAGTTTGAGCAAGTCAATTTGGCAACAGTTCAAAGTTATCAGCGAAAAATCTTGATCGTGAATGTGGATAAAATTTTCCTTGTGTGCGTCGGCAAATTCTTTCGGCAGGACGTAATTGTTGACGAAATGTTTTGCGCTTTCGGCACCAATGTTGAGCATGATACCCATCGGTGCGTTGGTGTTGATATTTGCGTTCGAGCGTTTTGCGTCAACGTCGGCGGCGTCCGCGAAGAAAATTTCTTTGCAGGTCGACATGAGATTTTCGCCCGCGTCGCGTTTGATTTTGTGCAGGTAGCGATAACGGATATAAGCCTGCGCCATTTTGCTCAGCCGACATTGAATCAATTCGCGTTCGACAATATCTTGAATTTCTTCGACGTGGACATTTTCAAGCCCGCGCAAGAGCAGACCGCCTTCAACTTGACTCGCGATAAAGTTAAGCGTGATGTCGGGTGTTTCGGTGCTGACGGCGTCGCGACATTTTTTGAGCGCGTTGAAAATTTTCGTCTTGTCGAAAGTAACTTTTGATCCGTCGCGCTTTATTACTTGCATTTGCATTTCTCCTTTGGTCGAATTGAAGACAGAGCTTGTCGAAACCCAACGGCGACCTCGTCTGTCGGTGAAAATGCCGGATTGGTTCACGACAAGCCCTCCCCGTTAATTTTTCCAGTAAGCGTAAGTGATTATTGCGGCGGAGCCTGCGAAGACACCGCCGAGGAAGTCAGCGACGTTGGCGCAAGTGTTGAGCCCGAAGCCGAACATAAACACGGCCGCGCCGGTGACAAGAATTTTTTCGTAGTCAAGATCTTTCAAATGAATCAGCCTCCAAAAATTATTTTTTGCGGGTTTGACGGAGTTTTGATTGAAGCAACATTGTCCGCGTGAGGTATTTTCTTGCCTCAAATTCCGTTTCAAACGTGGCAATTACTTTTTCTGCGATTTTGTCTATGAAAAGCCCGATGTCGGTAGTCCTGATAACGCGCCAGACTTTTTGCCCGTCGGGCTTTGACGTTTCACGGATAAAATATTTGTCCACGTCAATCAGCTCCGTTTTTGTGTCTTTTGTAAATCGAGTAAAGGGATATCGTCAGCGAACTGCCGTAACAAATTCCGGCAAGAAAATAAATCGGCTTGTCGGCGATTGCTGCCGTAATGACGATGCAAAGCGCGGTGACAATCAAAAGCATAATGTCGAAGAGTTCACTTGATTTCATTGCGTTTCCTCGTCGGGGAATTCTTCTTTCTTGATTTGCGCGAAGATTGAGCGAAACAATTTTGTCTTGCGAGTGTTGCCGACGTGTTCAAGGAGCTTGTCCAGCGCGTCAAGAGTTTTGACGTTGATTCCGTCGGGATTGATCGCGGACAATGTCGCGTTGACTTTGAAGCGTGCATCTTCGTATTCTTCAAGAATGTTGCAACACTGCCCGAAACTGAATTCGTCGAGCTTGTAAAAATCGTCGCGGTTCGGCATTAGTTTCACTCCTCGAAATTGATTTTTTCAACGAGCCGTTCAGCAAACTTTTCGGCGTCCTCGCCGTGTTCTCCGAGTAATTTATTCATGCGCGTCCCTCCGTTTTTTCTGTCTGCTCCTAAAGTCGCTTGCCTATGTTAAATGCGCCGTAGAGCAGAATCAGAGCGTTGACGAATCCGACCGCGTAAAAGTCAAACGCCGAATCGCAGAAGTCGTAAATTTCCACGCCGAGTGCTATTGTTGTGCCGAGCACTACGGCAAAAAAGATGATGTCGAAAGTCTCGTTCATTAATCTCCCTCCGCGTTGAGTTTGTCGACGAGCCACTTAATGAAATCTTTTGCGTCGGCTTTGGCGTCGAAAATTGCAATGTCGCGTTCAATCCAATAGCTGTGTTCGTCGTTGCCGTGAACACAAGAAATTTCGCGAACGCCGAATTTTTCAAAGATAGACAGCGATTTGTCGTCGTCTCCATCGGCGTTGCCGTTTTCGTCAATCGTCCACATGATTATTTCTCCGCGTTGAGTCTGGTGACGAGTTCCGCGAGATACGCGATAGCTTCTTCTTCGGTATTGAAAGTTGCAATTCTCTCGGGTGCCGGCTTGCCGCCGAAATTTCTTTTCTCAACAGCATAGCCGATGGGAAGAATCCCGAAATATTCTTTGGTGACAAATACAGTTTCGTCTGTTTCTTTAACCTCGTTGTAGGCAAAGCACCTGCCTTTGGTAATTCTCCACATGATTAAGCCCTCGCGTTGAAAACGTCGACGAATTCAACTATAGCATTCCGCGCATCGTCGTCGGTTCTTCTAAAACCAAGAAAATCGTTGTAAACATTTCCGGCGTTGGAATTTTGATGTAAAACGACGTAACCGAAAGACTGTTTGTCGTCCTTTACTTCCACGCGGAATATTTTGTTTTCGCCAAAATAAGCGTTGCCGTCGTCGGCAATCTGCCACGGTTCTGCTTCTTCCTCGGCTTTGAGTTCGGCGTATTTTTTTTCGAGTGCCGCCTTCGCTTCGTCAACGGTGTCGAAAAATCCCTCGATACGCTGTTCGTATTTGTCTTGAAAAATCATTGCGACCGTGATGAAAAATTCCACATTGTTTCTTTTGTCGACGATAAGGTTTTCGCCGTCTTTCTCCCACATGATTATTTCTCCGCGTTGAGTTTGATAACGAGATTGTCAAGCCACGTTTGCGCTGCAGTTTTGCTGTCGAATCGCTCCAACAATTGTTCTTCATAATCGACGACCACACCGTCACTGCGAACAATCAAGCCGAATATCGCGAAAACGCGTCCACGTTCGTCGGCGTAAAAACTTTTGACTTGGTCGGCGTTGATATACCTTCCGGTTGGTGTTTTGATTAATCGCATCGCGTTAGCTCCTCCAGTGTGATTTCTAATTGCGGTTCGCCTTTGAACAGGTAGATATGCGCCTCAACGACTTGTCGATCGTCGGTGTAACCAATTTCGTTCAAGGCATCCATTGCGGCTTTCAAATGGTTGTCAATGTCGCCGGCTCTCAGCGAAGTCGGTTTGTATTTGGTGCTGATGACGACCGAAATTTTCACTGCGTCGGTCAACGGAGCCTGTCCCCGCATTGCGGCTTTGGCGTGAAGTCCGACAACGTTCTTGAAGTCGGAATAGCGCGGGTCATTGAAATGCCGCTTGCCGTTCACCAACGATCGCTTGAAGGGCACAGGCTCCGTCGGCACAGTGAATTTAATCGTCAACATGCCCGACAATTTCAAGTTCGTCTCCGAACAAAGAAATCGGGGAGTTCGGATATGGGTCGCAATCACGATTCAGTAAGACAGGTTCGATGTACACGAACGATGATTCTTCGGGGCTGTAAACCACGACGTAGTTGGGCGTGTCCATCGGGTCTTCAGGGTTGTAGCGCGGATTTTTAATCAAGTCGCCCTCGAAGATTTCACGTCCGTTTTTGTCGAAAATGCCCGTGCCGAGTTCGGCGTTGATTGTCGACACTTTGACGATTTTGCCGCGTATCGGGTCGATGATGTGTTCTCTGATTGAATGTTTCATTGTTAAGCCTCCTTCAGTTCAGAACATTGAATAATTTGCGATAACATGCCGCGTGTCATTCCTGCTTTTTGCTTGAAGTCCGGTACAACAACGTCTTCGCCTTTGGCAGTGAAAGTTACGTTGCCGAACTGGAAATGAAATCTTTTCTTCGGCAATATAATCGTGTCGTTCTCGAAAACGGCGCGCCCATTCTTGTCGTAGCCGTAAAAATCTTCAGCGATAAGGTCAAGGACGTTGCCGTCCGTGCTGATGATTATGTGTTTGCCGCGAATCTCAACGAAATGTTTTTTGCCATCTTTATCGGTGCCTCTGTAATTCATGATTGATTCTCCTGTAATTTAAGCCCGATGAGTTCAAGATTACTGCTTTCCAAATGTTCATATTTCGGCAACGTTACTGTCGGGTTCAAAACAGCAACCCACACAGTTCCATTGTCGACCGAAACAAGTTCGTCGCCTTCGTAGACTTCATTGCCGTCGGCGTCATAACCGACGAGCTGAGCAACGCTGTCGCGTTCAACGACAACCGTTTCGGCTATGTCCCAACAATCGATTGTGCAAGTATCTTCGTCAAAACTGCCGTAAAATACTTCGCCGTATTCGTTGCGTGCGCGAAATTTAATCGGTCGTTTCATGCTTGTACCTCTTTCAACTTGTACAAAGATATAGCGGCGCACAGCGACATATCCGCAACCAATTCGCCGCCGTGCGTTTCGAGCAAGTCACCTTCGTAAACTTCATTGCCCGCCGAATCGTAGCCGACAAGTTGAGCAACGCTGTCGGGATAGACTTCGTAGTAACAACCATCTTGTTTTATGAACGGATAATCGTCGAGTGTAACGTAATGTCCGAATCGCATTTTCCCGTCGAGACCGCGTCCGCGAAATTTAATCGGTATCTTCATCGCGTTCATCCTCCTCGTTCAAGATGCGTAATGTTTCCAGATCCAAAGCTTTTTTCAGCGGTGAGTCCGTGGTTTTGACGGTGAACTTGTCGGGCAGTTTTTGTGCTTTCATTTCGGGAATAATTTCGCCCGTGTCTGTCAAAATCACGTTGTCGCCGTCGAAGTCCAAATTCTTTTTGAAGTTGTCCCAGTCGACAAATTCTTTTGTGCGAACAAATTGCGCATGATGATTTTTCACGAATTCGAGCAGTGCGGCGTTGTCGGCAGCGGCGGGCGTCCCGTCAAAGAAAAATTTCGGCGTGCGCTTGCTGTATCCGAATTTGCCGCCCGCGAATTTGAGCGATTTACCTTTTGTCGGCGGGTTTTCGTCGTAGTAACGTTGCAAACTGCGCATGAGATTTTCGAGCTGAAATCTGTCGTCGGCGGTGTCCTTCCGAAAAACGTCGTGAGCTTGGGCAATGCAACGCCGGTAAAATTCGATTGACTTGTCGCGCTTGACTTCGGCGTCGCGAATTGATTTTTCGAGACTGCGGATAACGAGCAATTTTTGTTCGATTTCCATTGCGGTTCCTTTCTAAAACGGGAAGGCATCAACGTCGGTCATAAAGTGGCACGCGTCGACAAAATTTTCGGCAACGGCTTCGCCTTTGACGCAATAAACCGCGTCGAAAATGTCATTGCCGACAAAAGACTCGGTGCGTGTGACGCTTGTTCCGGAAATTTGCCGCAGTGTGTTTTCAATGGCGTCGATCTCCGCACCGCTTCGTTCAAAAACTTTCCAGTACGCGGCAACTTTGATAATGTCGGTCATTCTTCAGCCTCCTTAATGCGTCTCAAGATGAATTCGGCTATCGGTAATGCCATACCGTTTCCGATCGCTTTGTAACGAGCGGCGTCGGAGCCGCCCGCAGTCCAATCGTCGGGCAAGCCTTGAAGCCGTTCGCATTCGATTGGTGTGAGCCGCCGTACAATCTTCTGCGTGGCGACGGCGGCGGCACCACGCGCCATAAGGGGGGGGGCATAGGTCGTATTCAATAGTCGGCATAAATTTTGCATTGTAGCCTTGATTGAACGCGTCGCGTCCGATACCGTAAGCGACGGCGTGTCGGTCGGTGGCGGTCAACGTGTAAGAAATTTCTTTGTTGAAGCCTGTACCGTTGCCGCCGTTTTTCAGTTGTCGCCCGATGATGTTGCTTGCGATTGAGTAAGCGACGAGCGGGACATTGTTTCCGCCGGTGCCGTATTTCGCGCTGATTGTCGGGGCAATATCGCCTAAGCGTTTGATTCGGCTGTCTTGTCCGTGGTTCTCGTAGACTGCGAAATCAGAATTTCTTCGAGTTCGGGCGGCAACGGTTTGTTTTTCAACTTCGCACGGCGCAGAATTCCCTCGCAAGCCCGCGGGCTCAAACAGTATTTTTGCGGCGCGTCGGTCTCTAAAATCTGAGACAAGGAAGATTCTTTTACGTCGTTGGGGAACGCCCCAGTATTGACTATCAAGCATGCGCCACGCGACTTGACTTCGTCGGCCGTCAACCAATCCCGCGTTACTCCAACCGCGTTCAGGTATTGGAATGTCGTCGGTTTGCAAGATTTCTTCGAGCACGGTTTTAAAATCAAGTCCCCCGCGAATGTGCAGGACGTTTGGGACGTTTTCCCAGATGAAGAATTTAGGGTTGATTCGTCGAACAAGTTCAGTTGCCCGAAAGAATAAGCCGCTTCGTTCACCGTGAATTCCTCCTTGCTTGCCCGCGATCGAAATATCTTGACACGGACTGCCCGCCGTGAAGATGTCAACTTTCGGTGCGTCGGTTATCCGATTAATGTCGCCGAGCTGAATTGTGTCGGGGAAGTGGCGAGCCGTGACTTCGATTGGAAATTTTTCAATTTCACTTGACCACAACGGGCGAATCCCGTTGCGCACGGCCGCCAACTGCCATGTTCCGATGCCGTCAAATAAACTTCCTAGCGTCATGACTTAAAACGGCGGGTCTTCAAGCGGCGCGGGCGAACCGGACTTTTTCGCGTCGTCCGAATTCGTTTTCGGCTTGATTTTTGACGGATCCATTTTTTTGATCGGGGGAACCGTAAAATCTCCGTCGCGAATTTCGGCAACGGTTTTCGGAGTTCGCACGACTGCCCGAGTTGCAATGTCGCCGTTTTGTTTTTGGTATTCCTCGTCGGCGAAAACAAAACCGATGAGCTTGCCGACAAGTGCTTTGTTATCGACTCCGCCGTTTGCATAAGCTGTAAAATTCGAATTGCTGTCCTCGATAATTTCAAGCAGACCTTTGAAAAAGCTCGAAACGTTTTTACTCGAATCCAAAATCAGCTGACGATAAACGGCGTTGTTGTTCCAGTTTTTGAAACGGTCGGCGAAGTTTTGAAAGTAATTCGTGTAGTCGCCTTCGGCAATGTCGACATTCAAATTCAGCATGTCATTGCCGGCTTTGCTCGTGGTGAATTCGGCGTCGACGATTTTGCAAACGTAGCCGCCGGCGGGCAAATTTGAAAATTCGCCGGGTTTGGCGGCCTTGTTGGCGTTCCATTGTTCGTTCGTAAAAGTGTAAGTTGCCATTTAATCACTCTCCCTGTTCGTAAGCGTTGATTGTGTCGAGGATAAATTTCATGTCGTTGGGAATTTGCGGCTCGAAGCAACCTTCGGGCGTGCGTGCGCTTGAGCGATTGGGTTGCGTCTCGAAAAAATATTTCCCGTCGACGGTTTTGGCGTAGAAAACGTAGAGCAACAAACTTTCGATACCCACGTCGCTGACCATTTTGCCGGGCGTTTTGATTCGGTCGACGGCGTTGGGATTGTTCGGGTCGGCAACCTCAACATGAGCGTTGATGATCACGTCCAAGTTGTCGCGAACATTTTTCGCGTGACGGACGATTTCCAAAATCGACTTGCCGAGTTCCGCCCAGCCTTGATAGCTTCTGTCGGGATTGAAATATTTCCCGAAATTCATTGCGGTGTTGAGCCCGTCGATAACGAGCGTGCGGATTTTCGACTGCTTGTCGGGGTTGCCGATAATGTCAATCCATTTGATGATTGTCGCTATGTCGTCAATCGCGAAAAAATTTTTCTTGTCGGAGCCGTAAAATTTTTTCCAGCCGCGCCACGGCAGAGCATGTTTCGCATCGGCGTCGATAATGCAAGTTGTTTCGGCGTCCAAGTTGCGAAGCGCAAAAGTTTTGCCGCTTGCGGGTTGCCCGTAAACCAGAATCACTCGCGCCATTGGACACCTCCGTTAAAATATTTCGTTTTTGATTTTTTCAAAGGTCTCGTTGAGGACAACTTCTTTTGCTTTCTCGTAGTACTTTTCGTATTCTTCCTCGGTGAGGATGCCTTTTTCTTCGAGCAGGTTGAGCAACGCGGTCAGTCCGATAACCGTTTGCACAGCCGTTTTTTTAACGTCGTCATTCATAATGGTTCATCTCCTCAAAGATTCGATTGAGTTTTTCCGGCGGCGAAGTCTCGTTTCCACGCTTCAAACTCTTTATCAAAGTGTTCGCGCAGGTATTCCCGAAATTTCCCTGCGCGAATTCGGCAACGGTCGGTGCAATATTTTTTGGAGCCGAAAAATGTATCCGTCACTTCAAACCGTCTGCCGCATTGGTGGCAAGTTTTAATCATCGCGAATACTCCTTGTGTGGTGTCCGTGCGCGTGCGCCGAAGTGTGTCGAAACGGTGACTGCGCCTTGAGTTTGTCGAAAGTTTTGCCTTGAATTTCAACGAGCGTGCGATAGGTGCCGTAATCCAAATTGCATTCGGCGGCTTCGCGGCACCAATCGTCCAACGTTTTTGTCGGCTTGCCGATGCTTTCGTCGACTTTCTTTTGCGCGTAAGTTTGTTCGCGCCGCCTTTTGTCTCTGCAGACGGGGCAAGCTTCTTTTGACTTGTAAGTTTCAAACCGACAACTGCAAAGTTTGCACGTGCTAATCATTCGATTTACCTCGGATAGCGTGAAGTGCCATTAAGCCGATCCAAGCCGCGCCGTTGAATAATCCGAAGATATAGCCGACAAACGCGGGCGGCTCGTAGAAAATCACGGTCGCAAACAACAGGAGCGTCCCGAACACCGCCAGCAAAAACAGGCACAGAAATTTCACAACGGTATTTCCTCCCAGTCGGCGTCGGTCATTGCGTCATGCGCGGCCTTGAATTTAAGTTCTACGATTTTCAATTCGTCGGCAAGCTTGTCGATATTGTGAATTGCGTCGTTGCGAACTTTTTCAAGATAATCTTTGTCGGCGGCGAAAAAGTTTGGAGTAAAATTTTCGATGACATTGACCATTGAAATAGAGCGTTGTTCGTTTTCGATTAGCTGTTCGATAAAGCTGCGTTCATGCGCGACGTGAATCAGTTTGATCCGTGCTGGCGTGAAGGTTGTTTCCATTTTCTTTAACCTCCAAAGCTTGAAATTCGGTGTGCAAACGATTTAGTTTGTCTTCCAAACTTTTAATCGCGGGCGCGGCAGTTTCGGCGACGTTGCGGACGTATTCGAGAGCTTCGGGCGTAAATTCGCTTGACGTGGTTATCAGCGCGGCAGTCCGAATATCTTCAAGGTTGCCTTTTAAAAAACCGGTCTCACAAATTCTGTCGCGCAGTCGGGATTTTTCGGTTGACCACATTTGTTAGCCTCCGTGTTCATTCGCCGGTGTTCGCGGTCTCGTTTTTTGCGTGCCTTGTGTCGACAATCCTTACAGCAATAAATTTTCTCGTGCCACTGCGTCTTGAACGGTCGGCGGCACCACGCGCAATACCTAATCACTGTGAAATACCTTCGTCGAATTCCAAGACCAGTGCATGAGATTCAAGATAAGCTTTTGCGTCTTCATAAGGCACGCGGAAAACTTCTTTTGTTACTCGTTTGTCTCGGAAAAAGTAATGGCAATCACTTTCGATTCTGAGAGCTTTGTCGAGAGAAAAACCTTTCTCCGTGACGGCGAACTTGACGGTTATTTGTCCAAAGGTTTTAGCCTGCGAAATTCGGCTTCGCACGTTGTTTGATATACCGATTTTCACAAGCCCGTTGCCAAAATCCAAAATGTAAACATGCGTGCCGTGCAACATTATCTGACGTTCTTTTTCGGCTTGTTGTGCTTCTTCGGCGGCCTTACGTTCAAGTTCCACTTGCATTTGTTCAACGGGGGCTTGAGCAACCACATCACGTATATATTGTGCCGCAAAAGGGTTGTCTGGTTCATAATCAGGGGCGTCATCAGTGTTGAGTAAATCGGCAAGCTGAACGATGAACAAAGCGGCTTCGTCTCTGCTTTCAAAAGGAATCATTGTTACGCATCTCCATTTGTCGACGATTATCCCGCCTAATCCGGCGATTTTTGTAAACTCAACGGGATATTCTTCACAGACAAAAAAATTGCCGAAACTTTTTAGAGTAGAGCACTCTGTTACAAAAATCCGTCGGGCGGCTTGGTCGGACGTTTTTATTTCCTGCACGTCGTAGAATCCATAAAATTTCCAAGGAATCCAGCAAATAGGGAAATCTTTTTTCGGCGGCAAGTCTTCAAAATGAGAAAACTGTCTTGTAAATGCACGACACAACCACTCTAACGTGAAATGGTTGTAGTCGCGATATTCGTAATGCCGCATGAGATATACCGCACGACGCAATAAATCTTTGGGATGCGTTTTGAGTTCGCCGAATTCTTTTAGCTCGCAAAGAACTTTCCAAATAACGAAAGACAAAGTTGTTCGTGCGCTAACATCGCAATCAAAATTTCTTTGATATTTATTTGGAAATTGTTTGTCGTACTCCGAACAAAGTTCGTCGCCCAAATAGGCGGCGACGCGGCTCAGGTCTTTGAACGACACATTTGCAAACGGATTAGCCATTGTCGCTACCTTTGCTCTCGGCGGCTTCCGCGTTGTCCCATTGAGTGTTTTGAAATTCGTCAAATTCTCTTGACTCGCGAGCCAACGCAATTATTTCGTGTGAAATTTTCAGCCATCGGAAACACAAATCCGACATCTTTTTTTCTAACGTTGCTTTGTCTTCGTTGGTTTTAAATTTCCCACTGAAAAAAATCGCCGCCGAGTTAAGGACAAAGGAATCAATTTCATCGGTGAAGTTTTCAAAGTGAATAAGTTCGTCTTCGTCAAAGAAGTCCATAATTAACAGCCTCCGTTCAAGAAAAGTGCCGGTTGCCCGCCGAGCAAACGGTCAAGCTGGTCGAGTTGCAACCGGATTGTCGCCGCGAACTGTTCAAAATGTTTAATGTCGGGGCGAGTGGCAAGCAGTTGCAAAATCAGATTTGCGATCATTGACTGAACTTGGTCGAGTTTGTTCAGGTTTGCGACGGGGGCTTTATCTCGTTGCCCTTTCATGATGCCGCACGCGTTTTGAAGGATATTTATCGTGTGTCCGAAAAAATATCCGTCGGGGCGCGTGTCGCCGTTTCTGTGAACGTGGGAAATGAGCAATGCCATCGCGTCGGTGAACGGACGAAATGATTTTTTCGTGCCGAGGCGCGTTTGAATCCAGCGTTCGTCGATTTGCGGTTGGTCGTACAGTTCGCGGAGTGTTTCCTCCATGCGATTGAACGCGTCGATAAATTTCAGCTTGAACTCCAACGCTTTCTTGCCGGTGAAGCCCATAGCCAACAGCGAAAAGCCGTCGCGAGTTATGAGATATTGCGGATAAATTTGCCCGTTTTGTTCGTTCGTCCACGTCGTTTCGGTGAACATGGGGGTATGCGCATTTTTGCGCATACCCTCCGTTTGAGTAATCAGCTCACGAATTGCCTTTAAAACGTCACGATGATTTTTGCCAAATTTTTCAGCGACGGTGCGCGACGTTGTCAGCGGCGTGTCGTTTTGGATAAAGACAAGCGCGTTATTTTTCATAATGACAGCCTCATTTCTGTTTTATTTATCCGACGCAAGCCGCGCCGTTTTGATACTCGCCCGAAAAGCCTTGATTCGCCGCGGATTTGAAACTGTTGCACGCGTCCTTGACACCGTTCATGTAGCTTGCGAGCGCGACGCCGATGAAATTGTTAAACGCTTCGTTGCGTTGTGCGTCTTTGAGCACGGCCGCCAGTTCGCGAGCGTCGTGAGTTGCGCGTTCGCGGCGTTCGATTTCTTTGTCTGCCATAATTAATCACCTCCGTTAGCTAATATGGTTTGTTGACTGTGTAATTATATAGCTACCGTAGCTAAAAGTCAATTTTCTTGGCTAATTTATCGTTGATTTTTTAGCTAGTTGTGCTACAATCTGTGCAAGGAGGTGATAATCGTGAAAGACCGGATACGCGAAATAAGAAAAGCAAAAGGTCTCAATCAAACTGAATTCGGCGCGAAAATAGGCTTGTCACAACGGGGCGTCGCGAACATTGAAACGGGAAGCAATATCACGGATCGAAACTTCAATGCGATTTGCAAGGCGTTCAATGTCAATCCCGAATGGTTGCGCAACGGTGTCGGCGAAATGTTTCTTGACGACCGCGAAGCAATTTTGCAGTCGGTTGTTGAGGAATTCGGGCTGACTGACGAATCGGCATTGCTGGTAAAAACTTTTCTCGAATTGCCGGAAGAACACAGATCGGGCGTCATTGCGTTCGCAAAAACTTTTGCACGGGCAATGGCGGCGCAAATGGGGCTTGAAACTCCACAACGGTCAGAAATGCCACTGCATCCGACGACCGAGCAAAAACGCGAAATTGCAAACCGCGAACTTGACGACGAGGAAGCGGCGGCAAAAAGGGGAACTGCGTCATCAGTTTCCACTACCACGTTTGGTTCGAGAAAAGTTTTCGGTAATGGCTCTTGAAAGACAAAAAGTAATAATTTAAAATCCCGTTAAAAATATTTGGCGGGATTTTTTGATTGGAGTGATTGACGTGGAGAAATTTGAACAAACTTTTGAAGCCGTGAGCGAAACGACAGGTGAAATTTACAACGTCACATTTGTCAGCGACGGCGAAACTGTCAAAGCTCAGTGCACGTGTCCTGCGGGGCAAAAGCTGACGTTATGCAAGCACGTATTGAAATGCATCGACGAACACACCGACATAAGATACGCGCTGACGCAATGCGGTCTGATGCAAATTTACGAAGAGCATTTACTCTTGTTGAAGGAGTCCGAAAAAATCAAACGCGAAGCAAAAAGCGTCAAGAAAAAATTTGAACGCTTGCTTTTGAGGTGATTGATATGAAAAAAATATTGTCGGCGTTATTGATGTCGGCTTTTCTTTTTAGTGGTTGCGGCGGCGAAAAATCTGCTGAATCGCCACAGCCGTCGCAGTCGAAAGTTGAAACGCTCGCGCCCAAAACGGAGCAACCCGCACAACAATTAACGGGCTGGGAAATAATCACTTTGCCGAATCATCCGCGCCTTGCTTCGTCGGTTGCCGAAGTTCGAGAGTTTTACAAATCAATGCCGGAAACGGTGTCGATAGTCGAAAACGATACAGACGCGCCGAAATCAATATTGCTTTTCAAAAAGCAATATGCAGACGTAAAAGTCGGCGATCGTTACGAACAAAAAGATTTTGGCGAAGTCGACAAGATAATTTGCTACGTTTCCAAAACGGGCAAGCAAATGACGTTTGAGGAGTTTAAGCCGATTTTGCTGACTTATTTTCCCGTCGAAATTGCGCGTGAAAACTTCATCTATGATAAAGGCGTGAGGTTTTATAACAACGCGGGCGCCGTTATTTACGCGTGGAAATACGTTAGCAACGGCGAAAATTTATATCGCGGCAAACCTCCATACGGCGGGAATTTAACCGTTCTCGTGCAAGAAATTGACGGAACAGTTGCCGCGTTCGGAATGTTTTATGGACAAAATCAGCGCGTGCCGTTTATGACAAGTGCCGACGGCTATGAAGTTGAAAACTTCGACGTTGATTTTTCATACTGATTTCTCCACGCCACATTTCAGCGAAAAAAAAGAAGCCCCGAATTTTGGGGCTTAACTTATGCGCGTAACGGTAACAATTTCTTTCGTGTAATCAATTACCCAATCGGAAACTTTTTCGGGAATCACGATGTAATTTGATCCGTCGGTCTCAACGGTAACTTGTCCGTTGAACGCGGTACAAAAAATATTTTCGTCGAGGACAAAATTTTCGCGGTATGTTCGCAGTGCGATTTTGTGCGGATGCCCGAATTTGTTGCCGAGTCCCGCGCTGATGAAAATAAACGTCGGCTTGACGTGCGCGACAAAATTGTCCGTGTTTGAAGTTTTGGAACCGTGGTGACACGCTTTCAAAATCGTCGACTCAAGATTGACGCCCGACTTGCAAAGAATTTTTTCGGCATCCTTTTCAATGTCGCCCGTGAACAAAATCGAAAAATCGCCGAACGTGAGCTTGCCGACAATCGATTGATTATTTACGCCTTGTAACGTTGTTGAACTGTCGGGCAAAAACACGCGGAATTTAACGCCGCCGCCGAAGTCCAATACGTCGCCCGAAACAACCGCTTGTCGGGGAATTTCGGTGCTGACGTAATTATTATACAAAGGCGAATTGGAAGCCTTCCCGTTGTCGATAACCAAGTCGACGGGGAATGCGTCAATCACGGCTTTTGCGTTGCCGATGTGGTCTGCGTGCGGATGCGTCAAAATAATTTTCTCGAAACGAGTTATGCCCGCGCTCTCAAGCTGATTAAAAAGTTTTGAGCGTGCCGAAACGTCGCCCGTGTCGATTAAAACATTTTGTTCGGGCGTCTCAACCAAAAACGCATCGCCTTGCCCGACGTCCAGCATGGTGACTTTAAGTTTCCCTGCGTCGGTGTAAGCCGAACAAGTTGCGGCGATAAAAAAAAGCAGTCCGAAGACTGCCGCAAAAATTTTCTTCATGTGTTGCCCTCCTTCGCAATCCATTTCAATAAATCGTCGATTGCGGCGGACAAGCACGGCGGAGTTTCTTTGACTTTGATTTTTCGCGAAATGCGTTTCCCGTCTTTGGCAAATGCGGTGATTGTGATTTCATCTCCGCCGATAGCAACCGAATTGCCGGACGGGTCAGTTGCCGCGAGCATAAAAACTTGCCACATGTTATTCCTCCCAAACAACGCGGTCGCCCGTGCCGTTCGAGCGCACGTCGACATGAATAAACCAGCGAGTGTCATTCGGCAACGGCGGATAAAAGCCCGTGCCGTCAAAGTCAAGTTTTTCGACAGCCTTTCGGGCGCGATTGTACCCGACGGTCGGAATTGTAATGTCGGCCGCGTTGCCGAAAACGTGTTGAGAATTCGCGACGCCGCCGACTTCCGCGTTATGTTTCGGGCAACGGTAGCCGCTGTTGATGTGAATCGGATTGCCGCCGAGTTCGGCGCGAAGTTGTTCCAAAAGTTCAATCAAGCGCGGTTTGACAGTTCCCGTGCCGCAACACGGGCAAACGAATTCGGACGCGTGAAAATGTTCGCTCAACTGCTCACAGTTTTTTTTTGACGTGTCGACAACGTCGGGCAACGGATTTTGATTCGACAGATAATCCGTGACGCCGCGAGCGATTGCGCGGGCGAAATCGTCTTCGCGCTCAACCAAAAGTTTCGCGTCGTCGGCGTTGGTGATAAAAGCTGTCTCGATCAGCGTTGCGGGCATTGAAGTTCCCGTGAGCACAGCGAAGCCCGCATCTTTGACGCCGCGATTTGCAACGGGCAACGAAGTCACCAACTGATTTTGAATTTTTTCTGCCAATGTGCGGCCGCTCTCCGAACCGTAGCTGTAAAAAGTTTCGGTGCCGTGAGCAAGTTCGTTTGCCGCCGCGTTGCAGTGAATACTGACAAATAAATCGGCATGCCATGCATTTGCGTCGGCGCAAATTTCGTGCAAGCCGTCATACTGAAACAGCTTGACATCATAGCCGACGGCGCGAAGATAATTTTCGACACGCCGTCCGATTTTCAACGCGACATCAGCTTCGCGAAGTCCGTTGCCGCACGCGCCGGGATCAAGTGTCGGCTCGTGTCCGGGATTAATAAAAATTTTCATAGGTATTGACTCCTTTCACACAAAAACGCGGTCTCTCGTGTTTGGGCTCGCCCGCCCAAAATAAATTAGTCAGCCGTAGTCAAATCGAGATATTTAACAGTCGACTCGACGGTTTTGGCGGATTTCCAGCGCATGAAACCGGCTTCCGCTTTGTCGCCGAAAATGACGCCCGCCGCGATCGAATCCATAGCGGAAATGTCGGCGGCCGTAATGCTGTCACGGGGATTATCGAGCGAAATGGTGCGGTCGTCGCCGTCGATAAAACCCGCGACAAGTTTCAACTGCTTTGTGGTTTTAGTCGTGTCAGCCATGATGTCGCCTCCTTAAACTTTCGCGAAAGTGGCTTCGCCTTCGGTGTGCGTGAACGTCAAGCGATAAGTTGTTTCGGCGGTCGTTGCGGTTTCGGGGAAGATGAAATCAATTTCGATTCGGGCGGCGTCCGCCAAAGAGTTTTCATTTCTGCCTTGGAAGTTGCCCGTAAATTTAACGGCGAAATACGGATCGCGGTCTTTGTCGACGTATCCGATGAATGTGCCGCCGTTGTAATAAAATTCGTCAAAGAAAGTGCCGTCGGCTTTGTACGCCGCGACCAAAAATGCGACGGGAATCCACGTGTCGGAAGATGTGACTTCGCCGAGGTGGATGTAATAGTCGACGCCGCCTTCTCCCGCGCCGATGTAATTGTAGCCGATTTTCAAGGTCGGCAAGTCTTCATCAAGATGACCACGCGTCGTGTCGAGCGTGACTTCTGCTTTCGCAACCGACGGCGTCGCAGTCGTAATGTCGGTTTTGTCGACGCGCTGAACGCCCGTCAAAGTGTTGTTCGTCAAGCTGTTAAGACTTTGGCACAGCGTTTTAATTGCGCCGTTGTCGGCGTTGGGGTTAATGTCCGTGATAGCTTTGGAAACGACTTTGTTGTTGGCACCAACGGTTGTGATAATCGCCGAAGTTTTGATATTGGACATAGAAATTTCCTCCTTCCGTTAAAGAATTTCGGTGACCGTAGTGGTCTCGCATTGCGCGGCGGTAATCGACGCCAATTCGCCGACATTGTTCGCCGCGTCGTAATCGTCGCTGATAAAGAACGTGTCGAGGCCGCCTGCCGAGCTTGCGCCGCCCGTCACGGACGCATTGAAGGCAAAGACGTTGTCTTTAACGGAGCTGAGAGCGCCCGTTTCCACGTCGTCAAATTTGTATTTGCGCGTGAAGTCGGTGCCTTTGTAGCCGAAAGTCAAAGTGACGGTATTAGCCATTGTCAATCACCTCCGCGACGCGAACACGAGACATACCATCGACGGCGACGGATTGTCCGCCGACAATGGCAAGAACTTTATCAATTTGGGCTTTGGCGTTGGCGGGCGTTGAAGTCGGATTGGTGCCGGCAACGCTAATCGAATCAGTTGTGCCCGTAATTTTCGCCTTAATCGTGGCGACGGGCTTTTCATTGAACGAATAAGCCATAGTTGAAACTCCTTTCGTGACGGGCGAGCGAGCCCAAACACGAGAGACCGCGTTATTCAGTTGTCAAAGAACATTAAATCAATTTGTATCGTCGGGTTTGTTTTTGGAGCCGGCAAGTTTGTCGACAAGACTGCGTCCCATATAGGCGACAAGCCCCGTGACGATTGTATTGCCGAGTTCCATGGGCAACGGCACCAGTCCGCATAAAACAATGATGACGTTGCCCGTGATAAACAAAATGAGCGCGGAGACAAGCCCCGTGCCCAAAATTTTATCGGTGTCAATTTTTGCCAACATGATGAGCTTGCTCCTTCAAGAAAGCGTCAATTCTGTCGTGAGCTTTTTGAATCGCATATTTCATCTCGCGGATTTCGCCTTCCATGCGGTGTTGTTGTTCGCGGCTGACATGCAATTCTTCAGTTAATTTGGTGACGGCCGCTTCCACACGGTCGACTGACTTATTCAGCGGACGAACGAAAACATAAACGAACGCCGCGCCGATAACGCTTAGAATCGCCGCCAAATACGAGCCGATTTGTAAAAATTCCACATATCATTCCTCCTCGTCGGGAGGAGCGATTTTTTCTTCGAGTTCGTTGATGCGGTTAATCAAATACATAAAAAGCGCGTCTTGCGCTTCCCGAATTTGTTTGTCGCTGACCGTGGACATTTTTTCCATCTGTTCGGGCGTCAACGGCAACTTGATGATTTTTGACATGTTCGCGCCTCCTTAAATCACGGGCGACCAACCCGCCGCCCAGTTGTAAATCGTGTGACTTTCGCCGATCCAGTCATAAGAAATCGTAATCACGGTGCCCGACGGCGCGACGCACGTAATAATTTGCGAGTCCTCGTTGTAACTCCACGCGGCATTACACACGATGGTTTCAGCTTTGGCGGCGTGCTTGAGGACGAATTGTTGAGTCAGCCCGTTGGCCGTGCCCAAAGTTTGATTTTCAACCGTGCCTTGCGTGCGCGAAAGTTTCAGCCGAATGTTGCTGACGCTTTGTCCGTATTGGTCATCTTCGGGGAGCGCGTAAGTGAAGCGCGTCAAATATGTGCCGTCGTTGTAAGGTTGATGATCAACGTCGCGGGACATTTCGCGCCAAACTTCGCTCTCGCGGTCGTAATTGTAAGTTGCGGTAATTGCCGCGCCCGCATCCGCCGTCACCGTCAATTCGCTGACTTCGGTGTTGTAGCTGAAATTCGCGAGCGGGTTGCCGTTTACAAAAACTTGCAAACTTCCTTGGTCGATGCCCGTGTCGCGGACGCCGTTTTCGCCGATGATGTAAGTTGACGCGGTGCCCGTGCCGACACCAATCGGCAAGAAAACTCTGCGCTTGGGAGTTTTGGCGAAGTTGACGTAAGCGGTGATTTCGCTGTCGATTAATTTGTCGTGACGCATCGTCAGCGAACAAACGCCCAAAGGCAATTCATAATCCTGAATCACCGAATAAATTTCCGCGTTGTCGCCGGCGACGACCGCCGTGCCCGTCGAATATCGGATTGTGATTTTGTTCAACTTCGCGGTGTCGGTGCCGTCGAGTTTTGTTACTGTGTAGCGCGTCTTGAATTGAACTGCGGTAGCTTCGCGGCTTTTGATCGCGGCAAGCTCCATGTAGTCAGTCCATTCGCCGTTGACTTTGATTCGAGCCGTGACGGCGGCGGTTGCGTAGCCCGTGACGGTTGTATCAATTTGCGCGTCAATGATTCGCGGAGCCGAAAAACTTCCTTCGCCGAGTTCGTACTCCGCGGTTTCGGTCGTCTGTTCGTAAGTGGCGGAACTTGCGCTTGTGACGAGCGAAATTTTTGCGGTCGGCATAACGGTAACGTCGGAGTCGGCATAAAGCGCGATAATCGGATAAATTTTTTTGCCAACCCAAGCCGAATTGTCGGTGACGGCGGTGACTTCGGCGGCGGTGTTGCCGTTCGCAAGGACGCTGTCAATGTCGGTGCCGTCGGTGTATTC
>JAFWFO010000044.1 GCA_017515635.1 Selenomonadaceae bacterium | reverse complement strand
CGCAATGGTCGCGCAAAGATTTTCTGCAAGGATATATGTGGCAGTGGACGGACAGCCTTTTTATCGGCGGCAAGCAGTTCGACGGCAATATCATCTACGACGAGAAAGACCGTCCCGAATAAAAAAATTCAGCCCCTGCGCTTTTTCAGCGTGGGGGCTTTTTTGCTTGTCTGCATTGTCTGCGCCTTGTCTGCAGGACGATAAGTTTCCGAAAAACTACGGCTAAGATAGCGCATACCGAAAATCGCTTTATTTCAAGACTTGCCGATAATCAAAAACGACGCCTAAGATAGCAAATATCAATCGTCATGACGATACCGACCATGTTCACGCCTCCCGCAAAACTTCCAAAGCCGTCTGCAACATGAACAGCGACGAAGTTGCGCCGGGGTCTTGATGTCCGAGACTGCGTTCTTTCAAGTAACTGGCGCGTCCTTTCGTGGCGATAATTGTTTTGGTGTATTCGACGCCCGCACGAGCCGCGTCAACGCCGTCTTGAAGTGCGTCCGTCAAAGATTTGCCCGCGTCAAGTCCGTCCTTCAACGCCTTGTAAGCGGGACAAAGTGCGTCAAGCATAGTTTTTTCGCCTTCGACAGCTTTGCCGCGCATTTTCACGCCGCCGATTGCCGCATCAAGTGCCGCCGCAAATTCCGCGTCCGTGAGTTCAAATTTGCCCTTGCAGACGTTGCCCGCCTTCATGAAGGCCGTGCCGTAAAGAGGCCCTGACGCGCCGCCGACCGTCGAAACAAGTTCCATGCCGACAGCTTTTAAAATCGCGCCGATGTCTTTGTCCGCGAACGTGGGCAATTTTTCCAGCACAGATTTAAATCCGCGAGCAAGATTTATTCCGTGGTCGCCGTCGCCGATTTCGTTGTCAAGTTGCGTCAAAAAATCTTTCTCGACTTCGATTTTCTTCGCGACGGCCTCGACGATTGCCAAAATTTTTTTCGTGTCCATGACGTTACCTCTTGAGCGCGGGCGTGTCTGCGGGCGCGTCGTAAAGTGCTTTAAGTTCGTCGTCCAGTTTAAGCAACGTCAGCGAAAAGCCCGCCATTTCGATTGAAGTCATGTAATTGCCGACCATCGTATCGTAAACTTTGACGCCGGCTTGAGCAAGATAATCCTGCACGAAATTGTTGATGATGTAAAGTTCCATGAGCGGAGTCGCGCCCATGCCGTTGACGAGGACGACAACTTCACTGCCCTTGAAGTCAATATCGGCAAGAATTTTATCCAGCAACGTTTTTGCAATTTCGTCCGCCGAAGCGATTTTGTCGCGGTGCGTGCCGGGTTCGCCGTGAATGCCGATACCGATTTCCATTTCGTCTTCGGTCAGCTCAAAGCCGGGCTTACCCGCCGCAGGAACGGTGCACGGAGAAATTGCCATGCCCATTGTGCGAACGTTGGCGATAACTTTTTCGGCGACGGCTTTGACTTCCTCAAGCGTCGCGCCCGTTTCGGCTTTGGCACCCGCGATTTTGTGAACTAAAATTGTTCCCGCGACGCCGCGCCGTCCCGTGGTGTAAAGGCTGTCCTGAACTGCAACGTCGTCATTAACGACAACATGCGCAACTTTGATGTCTTCGTCGGCGGCCATGTCCATTGCCATTTCAAAATTCAGCACGTCGCCCGTGTAGTTTTTGACGATACAAAGGACGCCTTGATCTGTCGCGACAGCTTTAATGCCCTCGAAAATTTTATCGGGCGTCGGGGATGTGAAGACCGCTCCCGCAACCGCGCAGTCAAGCATACCCGTTCCGACAAAACCGCCGTGCGCAGGTTCGTGACCGGAGCCGCCGCCACTGACCAGAGCAACTTTGTCGGCGGATTTTTTCGTTGCGCGAACGACGACATTGCCGCAATCGAGTTTGGCAAGTTTTTTCGGCGCGGACTTCACCAGACCCAAAATCATTTGTTCTTCAACGGAATCAACTGCATTAATCAATTTCTTCATGTGAATCCCTCCCGCACGAAAATTTATCACAAGCTTTTTTGGGCGTCAATCGGCAATCGTACATAAAAAATTTTTCGTTCGGCACAAGAAATTTTCCGGTTCGACGTGATAAAATGCGCTTGATAAAATTTCAGCGGCTTGGAGGATTTTTTTTTGAACACTCGTGATATTGACATGTTGCGCGGCTCGCTTTGGGACAAAATAATTATCTTCGCGCTACCTTTGGCGTTGACGGGCGTCATGCAACAACTTTTGAACGCGGCGGACGTTATGACGCTCGGAAAATTCGTCGGCAAGCACGCAATGGCTGCCGTCGGAAATAATATTTCGCTCGTCGGATTGATTGTCAGTTTGCTGATGGGCTTGAGTCTCGGCGCGAATGTCGTTATCGCTCAAAATATCGGAGCAAAACGAATCGACCGCGCAGAATCGGCGGTGAGCACGTCATTTATTTTGGCGGGCGTGGCGGGAATTTTTTTCTGTGTCGTCGGTGAAGCGTTGGTATCGCCAATTTTTTATTTTCTGGACGTGCCGAAAAGCGTTGTCGAAATGGCGGAAAGTTATCTGCGAATTTTTTTGCTCGGCTTGCCCGCGATGAGTTTTTACAACTTCGAGGCGGCAATTTTTCGGAGCAAAGGCGACACGCGCACACCGTTAATCGCGTTGACTGTCGCAAGCGGCGTGAATATCGTTTTGAATTTAATTTTCGTCCTGCAATTTGATTTCGGCGTTACGGGCGTGGCTTTCGCGACTGTCATTGCCAACGTCGTCAGCGCGTTAATTTTGTTCCGTGAACTTTTGCGCTCGGACGGAATAATTAAACTTCATTTTAACGCGTTGTACGTCGACAAAGATGAACTGAAAGAAATTGTGCGAATCGGCTTGCCTGCAGGAATTCAAGGCATGGTTTTTTCGCTGTCGAATTTGCTGATTCAAGCGGCGATAAACTCACTCGGCGCGGACGCAATGGCGGCTTCGGCGGCGGCGTTCACGATTGAGATAAATGTTTTCTGCGTGGTGAACGGATTCGGGCAGGCGGCGACAACTTTTGTCGGACAAAATTACGGCGCGGGAAAATTGCGGCGTTGCAAGCGGGCGACTTGGGTATCAATGGGCTTAAGCGCGCTTTTCATGCAAACGTTGTGTTTCGTGATTTTATTTTTCGCGGAAGATGTCCTCGGCTTGTTCAACGAAGACCCCGAAGTCATTCGGCTCGGCGTAATTCGGCTGTGGTATATCGTCGCGCCCGAATTAATCAACGTGGCAATGGAAGGCTTTTCGGGAGCAATGCGCGGCTACGGAATTTCACTGACGCCCGCCGTGATAACTTTGATTTGCGTCTGCGGAACTCGCGTGTTTTGGGTTTTCACGGCATTCCGATACGTGCCGACTTACGAAACTTTGATGGCGATTTATCCGATAAGCTGGCTGTTGACGACGATATTTTTGGTGGCGGCGTATTTTTATCACGTCAAACATTTGAAACCCGTCAGAGTGTGAAAAATTTCGTCGGTAGGAAAAATTTTCGTCGCGTCGAATTCTGTTGCCGAAACTTTTTTACGGAGATGATTTTATGGCGTTACTTGAAATAAAAACTGCGGGTGACCCCGTGTTGAAACAAATTTCCGCGCCCGTCGATAAAATCGATAAGCGTTTCAGGAAATTTCTTGACGACATGTACGAGACGATGAAATCCGGCGAAGGCGTCGGAATTGCCGCGCCGCAAGTCGGAGTTTTGTTGCGTGCCTGTGTTATCGAAGTGGATGACAAAAATCGCTACGACATGATTAATCCCGTCATAATCGAGCGCGAAGGTTCCGTCGTCGACAACGAAGGCTGCCTGTCGTGTCCGAATTTGTTCGGCGACGTGGAGCGTGCGGCAAAAGTTCGCGTCGAATTCACCAATCGCTTCGGCAAGAAAAAAACTTTGGATGCTGAAGGACTTTTGGCGCGTTGCATTCAACACGAGCTTGATCATTTGGACGGAAAACTTTTCATTGACATCGCCAAAAACATTACGAAAGGCAGACCTAACCGCAATGCAAAAACTTAAAGTCATTTTTATGGGGACGCCCGAATTCGCCGTGCCGAGCCTCGCCGCGCTTGCCGACAAAACGGAAATTTTGTGCGTCGTGACACAGCCCGACAAGCCGAAAGGACGCGGGCATAAACTTCAGCCGCCGCCCGTGAAAATCTTCGCCGAAGAAAATAATTTGCCCGTGATTCAGCCGGTCAAAGTCAAATCGCCTGAAGTCGTCGAAAAACTTGCCGCGCTCAAGCCGGATTTAATCGTCGTGGTTGCGTTCGGACAGATTTTGTCGCAAGAAATTTTGGACATCCCGAAATTCGGTTGCATAAATGTTCACGCGTCGATTTTGCCGAAACTGCGCGGCGCGGCTCCGATTGAGTGGTCGATAATTCGCGGCGAAACCGTTACGGGCGTCACGACAATGCAAATGAACGCCGGACTTGACACGGGCGACATTTTGTTGACGAGTGAAGTTAAAATCACGGACGAAATGATTTTGCCCGAACTGCGCGAAAAACTCATGACGACGGGCGCGGATTTGCTGTTAAAGACGCTGTACCTGTTGCAACGCGGCGAACTTCACCCCGTCAAGCAAGATGATTCGTTGTCGACATATGCGCCGTTGCTGAAAAAAGACACGGGACGAATCGATTGGCAAAAATCTGCGCGGGAAGTGCACAATTTGATTCGCGGGCTTTACGGAAACGCATTCGGCTTGATTGACGGGCAGAAATTTAAAATCTTTCGTTCGCGGCTTGCAGACGAAAAATTTTCACTCGACGCGGGACAAATTAAAATTGACGGGCAGAAATTTTTTGTCGGCACGGGCGACGGCGCGTTGGAAATTTTGGAACTTCAAGCCCCGAACGCGAAAAAACTTTCGGCGGCGGAATTTTTGCGCGGTCATAAAATCGACGCTGAAAAATTCGACTGAATTGCTCAAAGCTCAAAGCTAACAGCTCACCACCGGAGGCGATTTTTTGGACGAACGAATAATTTCTCGCGACGCGCAACTTGCCGACGATTGGCAATACAGTTTGCGCCCGCGCAGGTTGAGCGAATATATCGGGCAAGACAAAGCCAAACAAAATTTGTCGGTCTTCGTCAAGGCGGCGTTGACTCGGCGCGAAGCTCTCGACCACGTACTTTTATATGGTCCGCCGGGTTTGGGCAAGACGACTTTGGCGGGAATTATCGCCAATGAACTCGGCGTGAACTTCAAACAGACTTCCGGCCCCGCGATTGAGCGAGCGGGCGACCTTGCCGCGATTTTGACGAACTTGCAACCGCGTGACGTTTTGTTCATCGACGAGATTCACCGCTTGAGCCGCCAAATCGAAGAAATTTTATATTCGGCGATGGAAGATTTCGCGCTGGACATAATCATCGGCAAAGGTGCCGGCGCACGTTCAATCCGTTTGGATATTGCGCCGTTTACGCTGATTGGTGCGACGACCAAAGCCGGTTCGTTGTCGCCGCCGTTGCGCGACAGATTCGGCGTCATCAGTCGGCTTGAATATTATTCGACGGAAGCTTTAATCGAAATTATCACGCGGGCGGCAGAAATTTTGAATATCCCGATTGAAGCAAACGGCGCGGCTGAAATTGCCCGTCGTTCGCGAGGCACGCCCCGTATTGCCAACAGACTTTTAAAACGCGTTCGCGACTTCGCGCAGGTTGAAAATTCCGCGACGATTACGGACGAAATTGCCGACCGTGCGTTGATTGCGTTGGAAGTTGACCGCGTCGGACTTGATCACACAGACCGCAGACTTTTGGACGCAATGATTAATAAATTCGGCGGGCGTCCCGTCGGCTTGGACACGCTTGCCGCGTCAATCAGCGAGACCCGCGAAACGATTGAGGATATTTACGAGCCGTACTTATTGCAGTTGGGATTCATCATGCGCACGCCACGCGGCCGTATCGTCACCGAGGCGGGTTATCAACACATGGGCGCAACTTTCCCAAAAGCCGACAATCAACCTACGCTGTTCGACTTTGAATAATTGCCTTCGGGCAATTTTTTTACACGCTTGAATAAAAGAAAGTAACATCTAAAAACTCAAAAGTTGCGAACGAACTACGGCAAACAAAAATCCCCGCCTGTTTCGACGGGGAAATTTTTTTCGTTCAATATTGCCTGTTGAATACCGTTCCGCGTGTCCCAAGTGAATTCGTCACGTCGTAGGAGCGTACCGCGCTGTTTTGTCGTCGCGATTTGTTCAGCCACGCCCGCGCCCGATACATTATCTGCTTGTCCATCGAAATCATTTGTTCAATCATCGCTTTACATTCGTCCGATTCGCGATAATTATTCGGTGGTAACGCCGTGATCTTTACGATTAACTGTCCGCGCTGGTCAACAATATCCATAAAAAGTTCGGTGTCCCGCTGGTCGCTGAACTTCAACAGCTCTTTCGTCAACTCAAAATATTTCTGCCACAGCCGCCGCGCTTCGCTCAAAACTGCTTCCGTCTTTCCCTCTTGGACGCCGCCCGACGTATCGGGTGCTGCTCCGCTCTCAGACTGCCTCGCGCCTTGATTCAAAGTGCCCGCCGTTTGAGAAAAATTTTTCGCCGATTGATTGAATTCACGCATAACCATTGCCGCCTTTGCCGTCGCCGCGTTCGGCTCGCGCTTTTTTCATCGCTTCAGCCCACGCATCGCGCAATTCGGTAACAATTCCTTTCGCTTCGTCAATCTTTGACACGTCGCTTTTCATGTTTCCTTCAACCAGTCGATCGTAAACATAGTTGTACAGCGGAAACAACTGGTGAGCTATCTCGTACTCCATGTTCAGCGTCAAGCGAAATTCCGAAATTATCCTCTGTGCCTTCTGCAATGCCGTGTTGGCGGCCTCGTATTTTTTTTCTTCGACGGCTTTTCTGCCCTCGTCAATAAACTTCAGGCAACCGTTATACAGCATCAGCGTCAGCTGCTCCGGTGGCGCGTTCAAAATTTGTTGTCGCCTGTATGCTTCCGCCGCATTCACCATAGTTTACATCAACCTCCGCTTGTTCGCAGATTTTTACTGATTGCCGCCCAAAATGAAGTTCAACTGCGTGCCAAGTTTCGCCAGCGTCACTTCCATGGCGTCGTATTTCTTGTACAGCTTGTCTTCAAACGAATTCATCAGCTTTTTAAAGTTGCTCATCTTCGTTTGCAGTTCGCGCAAAAGATTGTTCAAGTCGCTGTCTTCGGTAATGTCCGCCGACGAACCCGCTTTTTTCCTTATGGCCTTCGAGCCCTCAACCAACACGTCGCCAAGGCGTTGAGCAATACCGTTTCCGCTTGCCTCGTCGTTGTCGTCCAGTTTCGCGAACACATTATAAACCGAGTCCGGATCTTCCGCCAACGCGTTTTTGAGCTTCGTTTCGTCCAAAGTCAGTTGCCCTTTGAGACCGGTCGTCGAAATGCCAATGCTGTAAGCCGAATTGTATTTGCTGTTGATACCTTCGACCGTGTTGGAAATCGCACTGCGCATGTTGTCGATAATCTTTCCGAGCGTCTTGTCGTGATAGAGCAAACCCGCCTTAGCTTTTTCTTCCCACTTTTCAATCTGCTCTTCTTTCATTTGATCTTTCTGCGATTGCGTAAGCGGTTTGTAATCTTTGTTGGGTTTCTCGTCGTATTTCTCGTAAAGCCCCGAAAGCAACTTGTTGTAGTCTTCGACGAACTGTTTAACTTTTTCGATTATCGCGTTCGTATCTTGCGAGACAGAAACCGTCGTTGCCGAACTCGTCTTGTCAAGAGCCGTGTAGGTAATTCCGCCGGTCGTAACGGTGTTGTTCGTCGTCTCGTAAGTTACGCCGTCAACTTTAACTGAACCGTTCGTGCCGCTTACGGTTTTCGTGGTTCCTGCGCTGAAGTTCATAGTACTCGGCACTCTGCTCGGCATGGTGAAACTTCCCGCCGACAAAACATTTTCGCTGCCGTCGTCGTTCTCCGTGTAATAGTAATTGTCGCCGTTCGAGTCCGTGCCCGTTTTGACTTCCTTACCTTCGCTGTAAAATTTTCCGTCCGTCGTCTTGTAGCTCAGATTCGTCGTCGGGTCGTAATATTCTTTCGTGCCCGTGTTGTAGGTCATGCCGTTTTTCGTGTTCGTGAAAATCTTCGTTTGCGTGTTGTAAGAAAAATCTTTCGAGCTTTCCAGACCGCTGTAAACTTCCGTGCCTTTCGACTGCATCAAGTTCAGCCCGTTCAAAAAGTCACGCGTGTTTAACATCGAAGGACTTTCTTGGTCGTTGAAACTGCTGTAGCCGTCTTTGCCCGCAGGCACCGCGTCCAAGGTGAATTGAATCGAATTATCTTTGCCGCCTTCACGGTTGTAGAAAGAAAATTTGTCGTTCACCGAGTCGTATGACGCCCGAATATTCGTGCCCAGCCCGTTAATCTTCGAGACTAAATCATTGAACGTCACTGCGCCCGTGTTGGCACTGCCCAAAAGGTCTTGATAAGTGTAGCTGATTGTGTACGGTTTTTTTTCATCGTCGCTCATCGTCGAGGGGTCGCCTTGCGTGCCGTCCGTCAACGTAAACTTAAACGCAACGTCGTCAAGATTATACGTTCTTGTAAATGTCGAACCTGCGCCGACATCAACGGTAACAGTTCCGTCGCCGTTGTCCGTCATGTCCGATTTAAATATCGCGTCCGCCAACTTGATACTGTTTTGCGCCGAAGAATTTTTGCGCGTCACGCTGTCCACGCCGACCAAATACGCATTCGAGCTGAGTTCTTCAACTTCGACTTTGTGCGACATTATGCCCGCAGAAGCGTTGGCCGAAACTTTGACCGCCGAACCGGAGCTCTCCGCCGTCTTCGCGTTCATGTTCGCCGACATTTTATATTGCGACAGTGTCGTCGTGTTGAACGAAGTAATCGTCGAATAAGTGTCCAGATAAGCCGCCTTTGTCCACTCGTTTTTCGTGAACTTTTGCGCCATCTTGTCGTATTCGTTCTGCTTGCTCATCATGCCGACTTTAACCATCGACTCAATATCAAGCCCCGAACCCGACAAGCCGTAAATTCCATTGACTCCCATCTTTTATCCCTCCTTAGTCGGAGCGTTACACCGTTTTATCAATGAACGCACCCAGCCAATCCCTTGCCTTAATCATGTTTTCAATCATCTCTTCGGGCGGGAATTCCTTGATAACTTTGTTCGTCCCTTTTTCGAGCATTTTGACTGACATAAGATTGACTTCTTTTTTGTAATCGAATTCAAGGTTGACATTGGTCTTTCTCATCAGTTTGTTCAGCGCGTTCGTCATGTTGCTCACTGCCTCTTCGGTCAGCGTGCCCGGGACGAGTTTAGATTGCTTTTCCTGCTCTTCGATTTCTTGTTTGCGCTTGAGATTGTCCGCCGCCTGCTCTTGAGGGGTTTGTATCTTTCGTTCGATCTGCTCGCCTTTCGCTGAAGATTTAAGCGAAGGTTGTTTCACCGATTTTGTAACCGGTTGCGTCTCTGCGGGGCGAATCTGCGCCGACGAGTCTGTTTTTGCCGCCGCTTGGATTTTCTGTTGACTGTCACTCGATGACGGCTTTGTTTTGTTTGTCGCGTCCAGCACGACCGCCGCCGTGACGATGTCTTTTAGCTTCCCTACCATAAAAATCACTTCCTCCTTAAATGCGCCAACCGTCCGCCGCAAAAGAATCGTCGGCCGTTTAGGCTGTTACTTCAGGGGCAGGGCACTGCGCAAATCCACGTCAACTTTCTGCACCGCCGCTTTTTGATTCTCTTCTTGAATCGCACGATAGATTTCACCGCGATAAATTTTAATTTCCCGCGGCGCATCAATCGCTATGCGAACGTTTTCGCCCTGCACTTCGACGACGTTAATAACGATGTTGTCGCCAATCATTATTTGTTGACGAGGTTTTCTCGTCAAAACAAGCATCTATCACCCCTCCTTTTTCTGTTCGGGGAAGAGGCGATGTTTCGTCGTGTAGTTGCTTTTTTCCAGGACGACTTGTTTGGCGCGCATGTTGTCGGTATTGAGGACGATCGGCGCAAGAAGGTTGGCCGTCATGTAACGAATCGAGCCGTTCGGAATTGTGATCATCGAATAATAAACCACGTTTTCTTGATTTTTGATGTCAAGTTCCTTAACCGTTTCGTCGTCAATCTCGAAGGTGTAGTCCGGGAAAAACAGGAACGGAATCGTCAGCAAGAAAGCCAAATCCGGCGACTTGAGCGACTGCATGAAGTAATACGGACTTTCTTGGTCATACGGAAGAATCACGAATTCATTTTCGCCCTCAAAGGCAGGGATTCCGTTTGCAAAATGCACGACGTTGTTTTCATCAACCTCAATCTCACCAAACCTGCTGGTATTAACCTTAAGCATATAAAGCCATCCTCCTTTGTTTTGCCGGCGTCGCGAAAATTTTCAAGCGTAAATGTCGTAGCTGCCCATCGTCAACCATTGGTAAAGGAAGCCCTCATTTCGCATGTAAATTTCGACACTGCCCGGCGTGTAATGAATCTGTGCACTTGGCGCGGTTTCGACATCGATCGAAAAATCACCAACGTCAATGTCGCCGACAACCTCCGAAGTATGCCCCTGCACTTGAACATCGGCGGGAAAAATTATGGAAAAAACGGGCGTCGCTTGGTATTTGGAAAACATTTCGGCTCTGGCGTTTTGCACAATGTCGTTGCCGCGTTTGGCACCGTTGTTGATTTTTGTCCACGTGTCGCGGGTGTGTCGCGCCGTTGCCGCCTCAATGTCCGAAAAACCTTTTTTTCCGCGTTCGTAGGTGAAATCGCCCATTTTCCTTGCGCCGTAAGCTCTTCGACTGGGGTAACTGTCCATGTCGATATTCGGCGGCTGAGTTGCACCCATGTTCGATTGCGGTTGCCGAAGTCTTCCGCTTGAACGCGGCTGAATAATTCTTGCCTCGTCGATTCGGCCGAGTGTTTCCCTTATGCCGATCTGCGGAAATTCATGTCGGATGTTTAACCTTGCTATCATGCTAATTCCCTCCCTCCCGCGAAATTTCCTGCTTGCCGCCGTCAACACAAGAAATTTTTATTGACAAATCCAAAAACACCAATAGACGTCAACTGAATTGTTGGCGTCTGTAGTTTAAATCTTTTGCGGAAGGTTTTCAAGACTTAGAGATAATCGGCAAGCGATTGCGGCAAAATTCTTCCGCCCATGGAAAGCGACATGTTATAAAGCGTAGTCATCTCCATTAACTTTGTCGCAAGGCGCGCAATGTCCGTGCCGCTGACGGTGTTTATATCTTCTGTGATGTTGTCGGCATGCGTTTCCAGCATTGAGGAAACACTTTCGAAAAGTTGGCGGCGCGTCCCGATTCGTGTTTCTTCGACGAGCAATCTTGAATGCGAAACGTCCGCCAGCGTTATTCCGTCGGAGGACATCCATTTAATGTCGCCCGCCTGTGTTTTGGCGCAGACACACAAAAGTTCATTGAGCATGGCGCAACCGGAAGCCGTGTTGCCGGATTTTTCGTCGTCAAAAATATCCCTGCCGAACATTCTTTCGCCCGTGGAATTGACGGTATCGGAGGACGGATCTGTCGGCCCGTTGAGCTTGACCATTGAAATTAAATTTTCGTCGCCGTTGTAAGTAACGATTCGTTGCAAAATCGTCTTGAATTTGTACTTAATAGGACCGTCGCCTTCGATTTCGTTTTCAATCTTCAAGCAACCTTGATTGTCGAAGTACTTCGAGACTTTAAAATCGGAATCATTAATCTTGCCTCGACTTGTGCCCGACTCAAATATTCTGAGGAAGCCTTCGCCGAGACTGCTCAAATCTCCGGCGGCTTTGGCGGCCTCGTATGCTTCGGTAGCTTCCCTGATGTTGTTGTAACCTATCGACGTTAAATCTTTGTATTTGACTTCGACCAACTCTTTTGAGTAAATGTTCAAGGTTTCGGTGTCCAGATAAAAAGTTTCGCCGGTATCTTTATCTTCGAGCGTGAGCATTTGAACAACTTTATCGTTGGTGCCTGCGGCGTCAGGCTTGAAAAAATTTATCTGCGGAGTATCGAGTGTTTTGGGCAAGCCGCGCTCACGATCGTCAACCGACAAATTGAAAGGTTGCGTCAAATCTTTTTGTCCCGCGAAAATATAACGGTCGCCAAGTTGCGTATTCGCCGACGCGATAAGTTCCTGCATGTTGGAAAACATTTCCTTGTAAATGGCTTCGCAGTCGCTTTGGGTATTGGTGTCGTTGGCGGCGGCGACGGATTTTTCTTCAATCGTCTTCATGATTTCGGTCATGTGAATCATGACGGCATCGGAATTGTGCATCCACGAAGAGGCGGCGGCAATGTTGGCGCGATATTGTTCGTTTTCGTGGTCGCTGACTTTATAGCGCAGGAGTTTGCTGTAATTCATCGGGTTGTCACTGGGGCGATGAATTGACGAGCCGTCCGACTGCTCATAAAGTTTTGTCTGATTTTGATAAGCAACGTTAAGCGCATATTGGTAATTGTCCATAAACTGCGCACTGCCCATACGAATTCCCATAGCAATTACCTCCCGACTACGCCGGTGTTGTTGATAAGCCGGTCAAGCATTTCGTCCATTGTGGTCAAGCAACGCGAACAGGAAGCGTAACCTTTTTGGAATTTAATCATGTTGGTCAATTCCTCGTTCCAATCGACGCCGGCGGTTTGGTCGCGCCAGTTGCTTATCTGAATCATGATGACATCCATTGCTTCGTAGTCAACGTCGGCGGCGTGCGCGTCCATGCCCAGCTGAGACATCGAGCGTTGATAATAGGAGTTGATGCTGAGCTTTGCTATCGCCGTGGCAAGTTGCGTGTTGCCTCCGGCGTCAAGAATCGCGTCGCCGTCCACGTCGCGCAGAATGTAAGACTGCATGAGTTCGGTGTTGCCTTCGGGCGGGTTTGCGTTGGTGATTGTTTCGAGATGAATGTTAAACAGTTCGCTCAAATAAACGGCGTTGGTGCCGTCGCCCGTTCTGTCGCCCCACTCCCAATCCGTCCAGTCTCCGTTAATCGGGTTGCCGTTTGCGTCCGTGCGTTCGACTCTGCTTGACGCCGCCGCAACGTAACGATCGCCGCGATTTTCCTCAAACTTCGTGTTGACTTGCAACTCGTAAATAATCTGCACGCCGCTCATAAGTTCGCCCGTACCGTAATTGTACAGATAATTGATTTGGCGGTCTTCTTCGTAGCGGTATTCGTATTGGAAATCTTCTCTGCCGAAAAAGTTTATCGTGTCGGGGACGATATTTCCGTTGGCGTCGGTTTTCGAGTCGCCTTCGAGATCCCAGCCTTGACGGTGTTGGTCGTTGAAAACCGACAGCAAAAAATTGGCAATGTCCGTCAACTTGTCAATGTAAGATTTGTTCTCGTCAATGGCGTCGTAGCGGGCGCGCAAAATTCCGTTCAGCGGCAAGAAAACCAAGTCACTTTCGGCGATTTTAATATCGTAGTCGACAACGCCGTAATCGACGCCGTACAAGCTGGAGGAAACGCCGTTGCCCATTTCCAAATGCGTGCGATTGACGCCGTTTATCAAAGTGACGCCGCCCGAATTGATGAGATACGCGCCTTTTTCGTCTTCAGTGACGTTGATGTTCAGATACTTGGAAAGTTCGTCCGTCAAAACGTCGCGTTGGTCGCGCAGGTCGTTCGCCATAGCTCCCGTTACTTCTTGCACGATAATCTGATTGTTGAGAGAAGTGATTTCTTCCATGAGTTGGTTTACGTCGCCGACTTCTTCGCGGATGTCGTTGTACTGCGAAGTAATTTGCGTTTGCAGTTCTTCAAGCGAGCTTTGAATAATGTCGGTTAATTCTCTGCCGTGTTCGATAACTTGCGTGCGGCTTGAGGAGTTTGATGCCGTCGTCGACAAGTCAACCCATGATTGATAAAATTTCCCCATTACGGCTTCAATGCCCAAATCGCGGCTGTCGTCGAAAATCGTTTCGAGTTTGTCATAGTTGTTTATCAAAGTTTTGTAATATTGCTGAGTGGGATTTTCGTTGCGATATTGAATGTCGGCGTAAATGTTGCGAGCGCGTTGAATTGAAAGCGCATCAACGCCCGTGCCGACCATGACATTTCCGTAAAGCGAACTTTGTTCCTGACAGCGCGTCGCCGCAGAGTTGACGCCTTGACGGGAATAACCTTCCGTGCCCGCGTTCGTTATGTTGTGGCCTGTGGTGTCGAGCGAAATTTGGTTGTTGAAAATTCCGCGCACCATCGTGTTTAGGCCTGTGAATGTTGACCTCATCGTCCTTTACCTCGTTAAATGTTTGCTTCGAACATGCGCCGCGTCCTTTGCGAGCCGGTCTGTGCTCCTGAGCCGTAAGTTTCGCTTGCCGAAATTCGCGCCAAAATGTTCAAGTTGAATTCGATAAAATCTCGTCCCTGCTTCAAAAGGCGATTGAGTTCCGCAAGGCGAGTTTTCAGCTGAACTTGTACGGCGATAAGCTTTTTCAGCAGACTTTGCGCCACGTCCCGCCGAATATCTTTTTCCTGCGCGGAAACGTATTCGGCAAAAGACGACGCGTTGACTTTGATCAAAAATTCTTTGGATTTCTTTTCGCTTTTGGACAGTTCCCGCATGATGAGCGAAATTTTTTGTATCGGCTCATACACTTCGGAAGAATGATTTTTCAAGATGTCTATCAGCTGATTGAACAGCTCCGGCAACCGCGAGCAAAGCACGGTTTGTTCACGCAAAATTTTAATCGTCTCGTCCATGTTTAAAATCTCCGTTTTGTGATTTCAAAGCTAAAAAGGGGTTAGGAGTCAGGTGTCAGGGGTTAGCTAAAACCTAAAACCTAAAACCTAAAAGCTTAAAGCTTAAAGCTTAAAGCTATAAGCTATTCACGCTTTGAAGTCGAAATTTTTCTTGTGTGTGACAATGTCGCCGCCTTTGCTTCCGTAAGTCGGCTCAACCGTTGCACCGCCGATTTTGTTCAGCTGGGATTGCACGGCGTCCAACGCGCATTGAGCAAGAATTTGATTGTTGTCGCGGATTTTCAATGTACGGTCGACGTTCCTGCCCAAACGTTCATGCAGTTGAATCAATCTTTTTTCGATAGCCAACGACGGTGCCGCACGATAAAAATCTTTCGCTTTGGTCGCCTCGTTGACGGTTATATCCGCTTTCGACAGATTCGTCAAAAGTTCGCCGCGTTTCTTTTCAAGACGTTGAATTTTCGCCGCAAGCAACTGTTCTTCGTCCAGCACTTTCGCCAAAGCTTCCATGTTTATTGTTACCAATGCCGAGCGTTTTTTTTCGCCGAGCGTTGCCAACTTGTCATAAACTTCGCCGAGTTTTTCGAGCGTATCAATTAAATTTTGCCACATGGTCGCGCCTCAAAAACGATTCGTTAAAAGACTTGTCGCCAAAGAATCAGCCGAAACGAAATATTGTCCCGATGCAATTTGTTCTTGCAATGCGCTGATTTTGTCTTGACGAACTTCGGAAGTGCTCTTGAGCTTGTTTAAAAGTTCACTGAAACTCTGAGCTTCGGCCGAAGGAGTGAATTCATCGCTCTTTCGCACGCCGCGAACCGAAGTCGCGGAGTTTGCATATCTGGTCGCCGCCAAATTGGACGAATATAGATTTGCAGACGCGTTCACGTTGTTTACATACATGACCTTTCACCACCTGTGTTCTGCGTTCCCTGCAATAATTTTTTCATAATTTCTTCCGTGTTTGCCTATATATCGAAAAAAAAAACGGGCAACTTAATAGTCACCCTTCGCAACGGTTTTTATCAAACCGATTCATTTGCCTTTACCGCGCCCGCCCGAATCTTTCGAGTGAATGCCGCGCCCGCGTTCAGCCGCCGCACGAGCCGCCGCCGCTTTATCCGAGACATTTTGAACTTCAGCTTCAATTTCTTTGGCGCACGACTCGCAGAATTGTCCGCGATTAATATCTTTACCGCATTTCTTGCAAGGATACTTCAAATTTACGCCGACCAAACGCCCTGCTTCCATGAGCCGACGGATAACCAAATCAGTCGCGCCGGTTTCTTTGACGATTTCGGGCATTCTGGTTTTGGGATTGGCGCGAACATAATCGATAACGGAATTTTCAAGTCGATCTTGTGCTTCTTTGCAGGAAGGGCACATTTTTTCGCCATAGAGCGAGGAGAAAATTTTTCCACAGCTTATGCAGTTTCTGAGTTTTGCCGCCATAGGTCAAACACCTCGTCAATTCTTTTCAAATCTTTTTCGGGGATTATACACAAAATTTTTTTTGCTGTCTACAAGCAAACTTTTCATGCGTTCAGGCGGCGATTGTGCGGTTGACTGTTGCGCGTCGCTTCGATTCGGCTTGCTCGTGAATTTGAGTTTTTGAATTTACTTTTTCTTTGCTTGCCCAAAGAAAAAGTAACAAAAAGAAAAGGCACGCCTACGCGGCGGGCGATGAATGAGTATTCGCGTTGAAATTGGGTTGTTGAAAATCCATTTGGCCGACGGTATTTGCGTCACGCAAATGCGTCGGCAGAGGCCGTCATCCATGACGGCCTCAAATTGCGCTTGCGTTCGGGACGGCGGACATTTCCAATTTCGGATTGTTGTCGCGTATCCAACCCAATGCCCATTCGTTTTCGACGAGCAACACGGGATTTTCCGCACGGTCGAGCACGAAAAGTCCTCTGTCCGCGCCGCGAAGTGTTGTCGGCAAAACTTTCGTGCCGTCGGAAAATTTCAGCCAACGTGCCACTTCAAACGGCAACATCGTCAACAGCACGTCAACGCCGTATTCCGATTTCAATCGATACTGCAGAACTTCAAATTGCAATGTGCCGACAGTTCCCACGACGTAAGATTCAGTGCCCGCGCCGACTTGATTGAAAAGTTGGATTGCGCCTTCCTGCGTGAGCTGGTCAATTCCTTTGGCGAACTGTTTACGCTTCATGGTGTCTTTGGCCTGCACGCGAGCAAATTTTTCGGGCGGAAACGTCGGGAAGTCTTCAAATTTAAATTTGTGCGCGGTGTCCGTCAACGTGTCGCCGATTCCGAAAATGCCGGGGTCGAACAAGCCGACAATGTCACCGGGAAAAGCTTCGTCGATAATCTGTCTGTCCTGCGCCAAAAATTGTTGCGGCTGAGCGAGCTTGATTAATTTGTCGGTCTGCGCATGCCAAACGTTCATGTTGCGTTCAAACTTGCCCGAACAAATTCTGATAAACGCCAAACGGTCACGGTGCGCGGGATTCATGTTGGCTTGAATTTTGAATACGAACGCGGAAAATTTTTCGTCTTCGGGTTCTATAACGCCGTCGCTTGACAAACGCGGTGCGGGCGGCGGTGCAAGTCGCAAATATTCTTCAAGAAAATTTTTCACGCCGAAATTTGTCATAGCCGAGCCGAAAAATGTCGGAGTCAATTCGCCCGCGTCAACTTTGGCTTTGTCCCAAACTTCGCCCGCCTCGTCAAGCAAAAGCAAATCATCTTGCAACGCGTCGAAATTTTCTTTGCCGATACGTTCGATAACTTTCGGATCGTCCGCCGCAAAAATTTCCGAAGCACGCTCCTTTTGTCCGTGCGTTGTATCTTCCGCAAAAAGTTCAATCTGATTTTTTTGTCGGTCGAACACGCCCAAATATTTTCCGTCGACGCCAATCGGCCAATTCATCGGATAAGCGCGAATTCCCAAAACGTTTTCAAGTTCGTCTGTCAAATCGAGCGGAATTTTCCCGTAGCGGTCGAGCTTGTTGATAAACGTGAAAATCGGTATTCGACGTTCGCGACAAACCTTGAAAAGTTTTTTCGTCTGCGCCTCAACGCCTTTTGCCGCGTCGAGAATCATGACTGCGCTGTCAACCGCCATCAACGTGCGGTAAGTGTCCTCGGAAAAATCCTGGTGGCCGGGCGTGTCCAAAATGTTTATTCGGCAGCCCGCGTAGTCGAATTGCAGGACGGAACTGGTGACGGAAATTCCGCGTTGTTTTTCGATTTCCATCCAGTCCGAAACTGCGTGCCGTTGAGTTTTGCGCGACTTGATTGAGCCTGCCAAATGAATCGCGCCGCCGTAAAGTAAAAGTTTTTCGGTCAAGGTCGTTTTGCCCGCGTCGGGGTGAGAAATTATCGCGAACGTTCGACGCTTGCCGATTTCTTCAGTCAATGTCAAATTCATTGCTCCTTTCGGGTTTTGTGGCATTGTACACCAAAGCCGCCGCGTTGCCAAAAAATTTTTTGTGTGTTAATCTTGACGAAAATTTTTCGGGAGGAATTTTCAATGAACAACTGCAAGGCGATTGAAGTCAGCGAAAATATTTTTTGGGTCGGCGCGGTCGATTGGTCGATGCGAAATTTTCACGGCTACGAAACTTCACGCGGCTCAAGCTACAACGCTTATTTGATTCTTGACGAAAAAATTGCGCTGATTGACACGGCGAAAATTAATTTTGCGGACGAATTGATTTCAAGAATTTCTTCCGTCGTCGAGCCGTCGAAAATTGACATTATCGTTTCAAGCCACGTCGAGCCGGATCACAGCGGCGCGCTGAAAAAAATTGCGGCACTTGCTCCGAACGCGCAGATTATCACGACGAACCCCAACGGCTTGAAGGGCTTGACGAATCGTTACGGCGACTTGAATTACAAACCCGTCAAAGCCGGCGACGAAATTTCACTGGGCAAACGCACGCTGAAATTTTTCCCGACGCCTATGTTGCATTGGCCGGATTCGATGGTCACTTACTGCCCCGAAGAAAAAATTTTGTTCAGCAATGACGCGTTCGGCGAACATTTGGCGACTTCCCTGCGCTTCGACGACGAAAACGATTTGGACACGATTTTATTAGAGGCGAAAAAATATTACGCGAACATTTTGATGCCGTTCGGCAAGCAGGCGCAGACCGCGTTAAAAGCTTTGGGCGGCTTGGAAATTAAATTAATCGCGACGGGGCACGGCGTCATTTGGCGCACGCACATCGACAAAATTCTTGACTGCTACAAAAAATGGAGCGCGGGCGAAGTCACCGAACGTGCGGTTGTCGTCTTCGATTCAATGTGGCATTCGACGGAAATTCTTGCGCGCACGATAACCGAAGCTTTTGCGAAAAGAAAAATTTCCGCCGCGTTTTACGACATCAAAGCCACGCCGCTCAGCGACATTATCACGGACATTTTCACGAGCAAATATTTGGCAGTCGGTTCGCCCACGATTAACAATCAAATGATGCCGACAATCGCCGCGTTCCTGTGCTACCTGAAGGGCTTGCGTCCCGTCAATCACAAGGCTTTTGCGTTCGGCAGTTACGGTTGGGGCGGACAAAGTATCGGCTTGGTTGAAGACGAACTCAAGGCGGCGGGCTGCGAAATTATTCTGGACAAAATCCGCGTCGCAAATCTCCCGACAGTTCAACAGCTCGACGAAATCACGGAAAAAATTCTTGCGCTTGACCTGTGAAACGTTGCCGCGAAAATGATTTGCTCGTTTGAACGTTGACAAAAAAATTTTGCGCCTGTATAATTCAGCGCGGTAAAAAAATTTGCGTCCGTGGCTCAGTTGGATAGAGCAACGGCCTTCTAAGCCGTGGGTCGCGTGTTCGAGTCACGCCGGACGCGCCATATGAAATCAATAACGGTAAGACATTTTTAATCAGTCTTGCCGTTTTACTTTGCCGTTTTTTAACAGTTTGCAACGTTGCATGTAACAACTTTACCTGCAACACCCCAAAGCAGAGCAAGCAACTTGCCACGACGCAAGCCGCTACAACTCGCGAGAGACGGCGGAGGGGAAATTTTTCATGAAGGCGATAGAAGCCGGCGAAACTTTTTGACAACGACGGGCGAATTTGCTACACTGTCAAAAGTTTTTCAGCGTGTAATTTTATTGGAGGTAGAGATTATGGCAATGATGGATTTGACGAAGTACGGCATCACCGGCGCAACCGAAGTGCTTTACAACCCGACTTATGAAGTTCTTTTCAACGAAGAGACCAAACCCGATCTCGAAGGCTTCGACGTTGGCCAAGAAACCGAACTCGGCGCAATCAACGTTATGACCGGCATTTACACCGGTCGTTCGCCCAAAGACAAATTCATTGTTTACGACGACACGACCAAAGAAGGCGCGCCCGGCGAAATTTGGTGGACGACGCCCGAATATCCCAACGACAACAAAAAATGCTCCGTCGAATCGTGGAAAGCTCTCAAAAAGCTCGCGGTTGAAGAACTTTCCGGCAAGCGTCTTTTCGTCGTTGACGGCTTCTGCGGCACGCACAAAGATACCCGCATGAAGATTCGTTTCATCATGGAAGTTGCGTGGCAGGCTCATTTCGTGACGAATATGTTCATTCGCCCGAAAACGCAAGAAGAATTCGACCAGGAACCTGATTTCGTCGTCTTCAACGCGTCGAAAGCGAAAGTCACCAACTGGAAAGAACTCGGCTTGAATTCCGAAACGGCGACGGTCTTCAACATCACCGATAAAGAACAAGTCATTCTCAACACCTGGTACGGCGGCGAAATGAAAAAAGGTCTCTTCAGCATGATGAATTATTTCCTGCCGCTGAAAGGCATTGCCGCAATGCACTGCTCCGCGAACACCGACAAGAACGGCGAAAACACTGCGATTTTCTTCGGCTTGAGCGGCACGGGCAAAACCACGCTGTCGACCGACCCGAAACGTTTGCTTATCGGCGACGACGAACACGGCTGGGACGACCAAGGCGTCTTCAACTTTGAGGGCGGTTGCTACGCGAAAGTTATCAACCTCGACAAAGAATCTGAACCCGACATTTACAACGCAATTCGTCGCGATGCACTGCTTGAAAATGTCACCGTCGACAAAGACGGCAAAATCGATTTCGCAGACAAATCCGTCACGGAAAACACCCGCGTCAGCTATCCGATTTACCACATCAAAAACATCGTTCGCCCCGACAGCCACGGCCCCGCAGCGCAGTCCGTCATCTTCCTCAGCGCGGACGCATTCGGCGTGTTGCCGCCCGTTTCGATTTTGACGAGCGAACAATGCAAATATTATTTCCTCAGCGGCTTCACTGCGAAATTGGCGGGCACGGAACGCGGCATCACCGAACCGACCCCGACTTTCTCCGCGTGCTTCGGTCAAGCCTTCCTCGAACTGCACCCGACCAAATACGCTGAAGAACTTGTCAAACGCATGGAAAAATCCGGCGCGAAAGCTTATCTCGTCAACACCGGCTGGAACGGCACCGGCAAACGCATTTCGATTAAAGACACTCGCGGCATTATCGACGCGATTCTCGGCGGCGCAATCAAAACTGCTCCGACGAAAAAAATTGCCATCTTCGATCTCGAAGTTCCGACCGAACTCGAAGGCGTCGCGACAAATATTCTCGACCCGCGCAACACTTACGCCGATCCGACCGAATGGGACAAAAAAGCTCAAGATTTGGCGAGCCGCTTTATCAAGAACTTCAAGAAATACGAATACAACGAAGCCGGCAAAGCTCTCGTTGCGGCAGGTCCGAAACTTTAAGAAATTTTTTGCGGCGGAAAAATTTTTCGTCGCCTGAACAAAAAAATCAGCCTCGACACGTCGACGGCAGACTGTAAGCAAAAAGCACCTTTCAAAATTGGAAGGTGCTTTTTTTGTATCGGAAAAACAATCGAGGAGCGCGGTTATTTTATTTCCCGATTGCGAAAATCGTTTGTCGCAGTTTCGTTTCTTCAATCAATCTGTCGAAACATTCTTTCGCGAGGAAAGACGCCGTGCCGAATCCGCTCATCATGTCATGATACATGCGCGAAAATTTTTTGTCGACGAGGTTGTCTGTTCGCCTGTCGTAAACAATCAGCTCTGCGCGAACTTGACTGCTCAAATAAGTTTCGTCTGACGTGAATGCTCCGCTGTAATTTTGATTGTAGCTCAGCAAAATCGGGCAGACGATTATATCCGCGTCAATATCTTCGGCAAGCGGGCGCATTGCGTCTTGAATTTTCGCTTTCTTGTTGGCGGAGCGCATGGACTTCCACATTTCCGCCAAAATTTTTGAGCTTACGGCGGGCGAAATGTATTCGGCGACTTTGAGCGTGTCATTAAGCGGAATGTGCGTTGCCCGCGCAATTTTAACTTCGAGTTCCGCGCAGGTATCTTCGTCCGGCATTGCATTGCGGAAAATTATCGGCAAGACGGCAATTCGCACGGGAGCTTGAGCCGCCGAAACTTGCGTCGTCACGAAAAGCAAGGCGATAAGTGCGAACAAAAATTTTTTCAAGCGTGTCGCCTCCTCAGAAAAATCTATCCAGGAACGATTTTTTTGGCGCAGGTTTTTGTTCGACGGGCTTGTTGACTTTTGCGTCGGGCGTGGAAATTGCGGCGGCGATATTGAAAAGTGCAATGGCAATGTAATTTATTTTCTCGAATTCCGCTTCGACGTTGTCAAGGTTTTTACCTTCGCTCTTGTTGGCTTCAGCAATCGCCATGGAAAAAATTTCCTTCGACAAGGCTTCGTTTTGTGCCTCGCTCATATTGGGGATTTTGCGGAAATGTTCTTTCAGGCAACCTTCGCGCAATTCGCTGGTCACGACGTAACGGCGCACGTCGCCATAAACTTTGCCGATTTGAGCTTTGGCGTCCTCGATTAACATGTGCGCCTGCTGTCGGATTAATTCCGCTTCTTCTTCGCTGATTTTCAACGTCGACAAATGCCTATCGAATTCGGTAAGCGTGACATTCGCCAGTTGATAACTGCTACGTTCGGCTTTATCGATGAATTTGACTTTATACAGCGAACGTTTCGTACCTTTGCCGAGTGCTTTTTCGTTGACGAAATTCATCAGCGATCGATTGGTCGGCACGAGTCTTTCAACTGTCGCGTGAATCGGTTTAAGTAAATCTTTAACGTCCTTTTCGAGCACAGTCGTAACCTCCTTCCAAGTTCGTCAAATCGTCGGGATGACGCCTTCGCCCGCAAGCATCCACATGAGTGGATCAAGCACGCGATGCGGATGAACTTTTGCAAGACGTTTGTGCAAGTCGGGCGGCCTGCCGAAACTTGACACGCCGAAAACGCGCACACTTTGAAAGTTGGCGTCAATGGCATTGAGAAAAGCCGTTTCGCCTTGACGGGTGAGCCAGTCGCGAATTTCCAAGTCAACCATCTTGCTATCGGATTCGACAAAGGCGCGGTTTGAAACGTGCGGACTTTCCTTCAAAATCGTTGAACCGGAACTGAACCCGTTAATCATTTCGTGCAGTGCGTCAAGTTTCGTGATGACGACGGCGGCGCGGCTGTCGATTCTTTTGCCGGGCGGAATGTTGCAATTTCGGCGAATGTAATTTGCCAACGAATTCACCATGCTGACCATGTTCGCGGGCGCACTGGTTTGACGTTCGGTCGCCATTGACGCGTTGAGAGTTTCAAAAGGAATTTCACTGCGCACACTCGACAACAAAAGCGGATCGAACATAATCAACAGCATTCTCGCACCGGAAATGTAGCGGCTGATTTTTGAATCAAGCGGCGTGTAATCTATATGTTCGCAATCTTCGCCCGCGCCGTCGTAAATCGTCAGCGCATACGTTGGAATTTTGTTGCCCTTGACGGAATTGTCCAGTATAGTCCACAGTTGCGGCTTCGGTGACACGCCGGCTTCCGTGCCCTTCAAGCAGTGCCGTTCTTCGTAAACGTTCTGTTCGTTTTCCTGCGCCCGTTGCGTTGTCTCAACGTTCATTGCTTGCAAAACCCACGGCAAGCCCGAATATTTCAGCTCGTGCAACAGTGTCGTCAGGTAACTCGACTTGCCCGCGCCCGCCACGCCGACTGCGCAAAAACTCAAAAATTTATCGTGAAACAAAATTTGCGGCGGAAGATTTTCTCCGCAGTAACGACAAGCCGCCTCGCGAATCGTCAAGCCTTTATCTTGACAAAAAGCATTTCTGCACACGGGCAGACGATTTTTAAATCTGTCGACGAAAGACAAACTTACTTCGTGGCGATGATCTTCGTCGGGCACGCAAAAAAATTTCAAGCTGCTCAATTTGAGTTTTCGCAGACAGTGCGGACAAACGGCAGTCGAGTTACTGAACTTAAACATTTAAAGGCCTCCGTGTAGGCGGTGCAGGCATCCCTAAATCCTGACACCAGAATCCTGACACCTAATTTCACTTTTTCGGAACGGTCAAGCTGTCGGGGAGCGACGCTTTCAAGTCGAAATGCCCTTCGTCTTCTTTGGACGTGAGGAGCTTGACGACCGTGCCTGACGAAATATCTTTCCACGTATCGTTTGGTAAATCAATTTCGAGTCGCCCGCCGCTGTAACCTTTAGGATATTCGCGAATCGTGCCGAGAATTTTTGTCGCCGAATCGCCCAGCTCAATATTTAAATGTCCGTCGCGTCGACAGACCAAAAACATTTTCGGCGTCGGGTGCGCGTTGCTCTCGATAATCAGCTTGCAGTCTTTGGCGTGAGCTTCCTTTTTGAAAATGCCGCTCGTGCCCCACTCCAGCCGATACGAAATAGTTTGTTTCGGGCGATTGTTTATCGTGAGCGTACTCGGCGCGCAGTAAGCGGCAGTCCCGTCGGCAAATTTATATTCGCCGATAACCGTGACGAAAATTTCTTTCTGCGGCATGTGCGGTTGCGAGATGAAAGTATCCTGCGCGTACTTCGCCGCGTAAATGCGATTCATTTGGCGAGCTTTGGCAGTTTCGACCGTGGCATAAAGTTCGTCGGCGTCGCCGGTGTTGATTTTGTAATGAATCATGTAAAGATTTTCGGGCACAGATTTTAAAACAAGTTTCAAAACGCCCGCATCAACTTTGGTTTGTTCCGCGTCGATTTCGCAAGGCTCCACGTTCGCGCAGTTGAAAATTTCGTTGACGATACACAAATCGCGTGTCGCGCTGATGACGGCAATTTTCACGCTGTCGCCGCTCAACGCAAATTCGCAAGCTTCGTCGACGCTCTCGGCCTTTTTGTAAACAACGCCGCTGCCCAAAAGTTCGTCGAGTTTTTCTGCCGCGAAAATTTTACCGGTTTCAATCTGCGCGGGATCTTTTTTATCGGGAATTTCTTTGAACCAAAGCACGAAATCGCCCGTGGACTTCCACGCAAATTTTACGCGACCTTCGCGCACGCCGCAAGTTAAATTCTCAACAATTTTCGGCGGCTGTTCGGGCATCAAGTTCACCGTCAAGCCGTGACTGTACTTGTAAGTTCGGTCAATCTTCCAAACCTTGGTATCAATCTCGGCGTTTTGTCGCATGAAATATTTTTCATTGTTCGTGGCGTTGTCCTCGGCGGAATAGTAAACGCATTGCAGACGATATTGATACTGCTTGCGATTTTTGACAAGCTTGTCGACGAAAGAATTCTGTTCGCATTCGGCGACGATGACAGATTTGCCCGCGCTATCGATTCGCAAAATTCGCACGCCCAAACAATTTTCGGACGGGAGCCGCCAAATAAATTTACACGTACCGTCTTCGGTTTTGGCGATTAATTTTTTCTCATCAAGGTCGCTGTAATGCACGGCAGTCGTTGTTGTCGGCGAAGAAAAAGTTCCCAATCGCGTGGCAAAAACCGCGTAGCCGTAAAGTACGCCGGGTTTAACTTCCGTGTCGACAAATTCAAGCTTGTCGGTGTTCTCAACCAAAAGTTCGCCGTCACGGAAAGTTTTCGGAATGCCGTCAATCTTGCGAATCAGCGTGTAAGTTATGCCCAAATCGTTTGGTGCCTGCCAAGAAATATTGCAGATTAAATTGCCATCGTTCGCGGAAGCTCCCGTCGACTTCGCTTTTACGGAAATTTTCCCGATTGTCGGCGGCGCACTCTGCACGGAAGAATAATTTTCACGCAACGTGGCAATCAGCACGGGCGGATTTTTCGGTGTGATTAAACGCAATCTGTCCTGCGCGGGTTTGTAGTCTTTAATCTTGCGCAAAATTTCAATGCAATCGCTGACGGCTTTGGCGGGCGCAATCGACAAGCTCGGCAACTTTTTTTCTGCCCATGAATAAAGTTCGCGTTTTTTCAGCTCGGCGGAAGTCTTGTTGATTCGCCATTCGATTTTTTTCAGTTCGTGCGATTCGGGCTTGAGAATTCGCGCTTGAGCCAAAATCTCAATGATTCGCGCCGTGACAAGGTGAACATCTTCATCGGCGGAACGCGCCTGTTCGACAAGGTCAAGCATAGAATTCATTTCGGCAATGTACTTGGAAAAATTTTTCAGCTCGACGAAAGAAAATTCGCACGCGGTACAATGTTCGGCAGTCGCGGGAATTTTCTTGCCGCATTTCGGGCACTCGATGAAAAAATTTTCGCCGCAAATTTTGCAGTGAGCACGTTCGGCCTCTTCGCGTGTGCGGAAATTTTCAAACGCGCCGCAGTTTGCGCACGTCACGCAAAAAGTACTTTCGCCGATGTCGCCCGTGGACTCGTAAGGATTTTTCAACAAACCCGCCGCCTTGTTGTAAAGCGCGGCACTGAGTTCGTAGTTTAAAAAGTTCGGGAACGTGCGACGAATGCGATTAATGCAGTTGTCGGCAAAATATTGATCGCGTTTGAAAAGTTCGGGCGCGGTCTTTATCTTCGCGAAAAAATCCGACAGCGTTTCAATCTTCAACGAATGGTCGTACTTGAAACGGTTATCGTCCGTGCTGAAAACTTGCGCCTGCGCCAAATTAAGCAAAGCTTTAATCGCCTGCCATTGCGGAATCGGCGCGGAAACTTTTTTGGCCTCTTCGCGGAAAATTTCGCGCAAATCGTCCGTCGAACGTCGACGATAAAAATCCGGCGACGGCTCAATTTGTCCCTCGATATAAAAAGCCAGCTCGTAAAGGTCGTGCACGTCGGCAGACCACGGGAAATTTTTTGCGTCGGGAATTTTTTGGAACGCGACAAAATTTTTGCGCAGTTCCTCCATGACCGAATCAGCCAAAAAGAAAGCGTTCAGTGCCGCCAAAATTTTTTGCGTGTTTTTGACGGGTTTTATTTCAAAGCCCTGTTCTTTGTAAGTCGCCTCGATTGTCGGCAAACTCAGCCGCAACTTGTCGCGCACCTGCCGAATTTGCGATTGATTGACTTGCAACGTGCCGGACATGTCGCCGCGCTGAATGTCGATATACAGTCGCAATTCTTCGACGCGTTGTCGCTTGAGTGATTCGGCCTCCTGTTGACGGAAACGCGGATTTTCAATCGTCAACGAAATGTAACTGTCCATCTGTAATTCGGCGCGAATTTCCGCAAGCCGCGCAGGGTCGACGGTCGTATTCTGCTCCGTCGTCAAGCGTTTTTTCCAGTTCTCGTAGGCTGCGCGAATTTTTTTCACGTTGTCGGGAGGATCAAATTCCAAACCGAGCATTTCAAAAATATTTCGTTTCGCCAAACTCAATCCCCCTCAGTGTAGAAAAATTATTTGTCGTCGGGAATGTCAATCGTGTCACGTGTTTTAGTTACCAAGCCCAAAATTTTTCAGTCGGACGAAATGCGGAGCTGGTGAACGGCACTGCGCTCAACGTCAATGTCGGATTCTGTGCGCAGGAAAGTTTCAAAAGTTTCGTTGGTCTTGGTGTTGATTGCCTCGACGTGCACGCCGGACGCGTCGACTTTGAACGTGACTTTAATCGGCGTGTCGCGGCTTGTGTTCGGCGGCAGATTAACGACGAGTTCGCCCAAAAGTTTGACGTAATGCGCGGGGTCGGTCGCTTGCGGGTTGCCGTCTTCGTCAACGCAGGGAATCAACGTGTCGTCCGTCGAACGATTTTCAAAGGCACGGAGCAAAACGCGTTCCTGATTGTCTTCAAGCGGGTAATAAGTTTTCGTGAAGACTGCGGGCATTTTCTCGCCGATTTTGATGAAGTTTTCCAAAACGTATTTATGCTTGGCGGCAGTGGTGTCGACGACGCCGGGACCGAATGAACGCGGCGTCTGATCTTCGACGGTAAATTTCGACGTGAGCTGTTCGGCATGTGAAGTTTCGCCGCCCGCAGTTTCGTCGCCTGCGGAAGGTGAGCCGACTTCCTCAACCAACATGCTCGCGTAAATCGCCGCGCCTTTCGCAACGGCTTGATCGGGGTCGTGTTGCTGAACTTTGCCGGGGAATTTCGCTTCGACGACATTTTTAATCATCGGCATGTAAGTTGAGCCGCCGACTAAAAGCACAGTGTCAATCGCTTCTGCGGGAACTTTTTCAAGTGTGGCGTCAACGAAGTTCATAGCCTTTGCAACAATGTCGCTGGTCATGTTCTCGAAATCTTTGCGGGTAACGGTAATTTCCGTGCGCGCTCCGTTTACGTCGATACGAACTTTGGCGGATTGTTTTTTGCTGAGTTTGCGTTTCGCCTCTTCGACTTTGGAGCGAATATCTTGACGAGTTTCCGCCTCAATTTCTTCGGGCGTCAAGCCGTTTTCGTCGCAACAGGCGTGCAAAATGTAATTGTAAAGTCTGTCGTCCCAATCTTTGCCGCCGAGTCTGTCGTCGCCGCCGGTCGCAAGCACGGTGATTTTCTGAACGTCGTTGCCCGCCGCGTTCTGCGACATGGACATTTTGACAACAGTCACGTCAAAAGTGCCGCCGCCGAGGTCGTAAACCAAAATCGTGCGGTCTTCTTGGAATTGACGGGCGCAATAACTCAACGCCGCCGCCGTCGGTTCGTTAATCAAGCTCAAGACGTGCAAGCCCGCAAGTTCGCCGGCCTGTTTCGTCGCGGAACGTTCCTCCAAACCGAAATACGCGGGCACGGTGATAACGACATCCTCAATCGTGCCGCCCTGCGCTTCAACCAAATTTTTCAACCGCGTCAAAATCAACGCGGAAATTTCAACGGGCGTGTAAGTTTTGCCGTCGAATTCGTAGACGCGGGAATCACGCTTGCCGATCTCGCGCTTGACGAATTGAACGACGCGATCGCCGTCAGTTTCGACGTTTTCTTTCGCCGCCTGCCCGACAACGACGTTGTTTGCATTTTCAAAAAAAACGACGCTCGCCACGGTGTTCGAGTCGTCTTCGTTGTTGCGAATGACTTCGGGGTTGCCGTTTGAATCCAGCCGTGCAATGCAAGAATAAGTTGTACCGAGATCGATACCGTATGTGCTCATATAATATTGTCTCCTTTGTGATAGCTTTGAGCTTTGAGCTTTAAGCTTTGAGGAAAATGCGCCCCGCTTAAAGCTTACAGCTAAAAGATTTTATTCCGAACGAACAGCTTCGGACTTTTTGCCGCCCGCCGACGCATCAAAAACATAAACGTCAACGAATTCGCGATAAAGCGGTCGCCCGTTGCGAATGACGCCGGGGCGCCGACTTTTGGCTATCGTGTTGTGCAAATTTTTATCGCCCGTCATGACTGTGTTGACGATTTTCGTAAGCAACGGCCGCCGCGCTTCGCCGACTTCCGACGTGAAAACTTCCGCGTCATATTCCGCCAAAATGTCTTCGAGTTCATCGAACAAAAGCGATAACGTGCGCCGCGTTCGTCTCGGGACGGCTTCGTCCGCCAAAATTTTTTTATATTCAACGTACACCGTCGCGATTGCTTTTAAAATCGGCGTGAGCTGTTCGCCGCGCTGTTGCTCTTTGAGCGTTTCAAGTTCGCGTTGCATTCCTTGGCGCACTTGGTTTTGAAAGTTCACGTTTTCGCGCAGGGACTGCACCAGTTGCCGCGAATTTTTATTTTGCAGGTCGAGGATTTTTTCCAGCATCGCCGCGATTTGATTTTGCTCCGACGCCGAATTTTCTTGGGCGTCGAATTCAGTTTGCGTGTCCAAAGTTCTGCCTCCTTTCGCTGTCGACGATATTATCAGAAAAACTTCATTTGAACAAGACGCCGACGAAACATTGTTGACTTTGCACGGGCTTTTGTTTATTCTTCGACGCGAAGTTTTAGCTTTGAGCTTAAAGCTTTAAGCTTTGAGCGGTAAAAAGTTTTTCCTTAAAGCTTAAAGCTCATAAGCTTACAGCTTAACCGAGGTGAAATGTTTTGGGCTTACCGATGAAAATTTATCGCGCTTTGACCGGCTCGACCGTTCGCAAGCTGGTTAAAAGCGTCGAAAATTTTTGCGCGAAAAATTTGCCGACCGTCCACAGAAAAATTTTTTTGCCGACAAAGGCCGCCGCGAAATCTGCGCTGTTGAAAGCTTCCATGCGTCGCGGAAAAAAATCTTCCGCCGCCGTGAATTTTCGGACGCTCGTCACGCGGGAAAATTTTTCGCCGCTCGTGTCAATCGTCGTGCCGAATTTCAATCACGCGCCCTATCTTCGCGAACGACTCGAAACGATTTACAAGCAGACATATAAAAATTTTGAAGTCATTTTGCTCGACGACGCCTCGACCGACGACAGCTTAAAAATTCTGCGCGAGTTCCAAAAACTTCACGCGGACAACACGCGGCTTATCGTCAACGAAAAAAATTCCGGCGGCGTCTTCAAGCAGTGGCAACGCGGCATTTCCGAATCACGCGGCGAACTGATTTGGATTGCCGAATCAGATGATTTCAGCGCGAAAAATTTTTTGTCGGAGCTGGTGCCCGCCTTCGCCGATGATTCGATTGAACTTGCTTTTTGTCGCACGGATTTTATTCAAGACGGGCAAAAAATTTTCACGACGGAAGATTATCTGCTTGACGTGCCGGCTTTTGACCGGAAGAAAAATTTTTCCGTGACTGCCGCAGAATTCGTTGCAAACGGTTTCGGCGTCAAAAATATTATCCCGAACGTCAGCGGCGTTATTTTCCGTCGCCCGAAAAATTTTCATGCGGAAATTTTGGAGCTTTGGAATGAGTTGAAACTTTGCGGCGACTGGGCATTTTATCTCGACGTTATCAAAGGCGGTTGCGTTTACTACACGCCGCAAGCCACGAATTTTTATCGCGTTCACCAAAAAAGCACGTCGCTGAAAGTTCAGGACGAACCGCGTTATTTTTCGGAGCACGAACGCATTGCCGAATTTGTCGCGAAAAATTTCCGTGTGCCCGACGAAATTCAAGCCGCGCACTTCAAGCAACTTGAGGAGCACGCACGCAGTCACGGGACGGAAAATCTTTTCGACGCGGAAAAAATTCGTCACGTTGCACGCAAGCCAAATATTTTGATGGGCGTTTTCGCGATGAGTATCGGCGGCGGCGAAACTTTTCCGTTGACGCTTGCCAACGAACTTTCGCGGCGTGGTTTTGCGGTGACGGTTTTGGATTTTCAAATGTCCGACGAGTTGCCCGACGTGCGCAAAAAATTAAATCCCGACGTGCCGTTGATTCGGCTGAACGAAACAGGCGGGCTTGCCGAGGTCGTCGAACAATTCAAAATCGACGTGATTCACACGCACCACGGAGCAGTTGACGCGGCGGCAAGTTATGTCGTCGAACAGAATAAAAATTTGCGGCACGTCGTAACTTTGCACGGCATGTATGACGCGGCGGACGAAACTTATCTGCGAAAAATTTTGGAGCGCGTGAAAAAATCCGTTTCGGCGTTCGTTTACATTGCCGACAAAAATTTGATTCCGTTCCGCGAAAACAATTTCGGGCGCGAAGAAATTTTTCATAAACTCGGCAACGGTTTGGAACGTCTGCCGATAAATCCCGTCAACCGCGCAGATTTGAATATACCCGAAAATTCTTTTGTCGCGTGCGTGGTGAGCCGTGCCATTCCGCAAAAAGGTTGGCTTGCGGCGATTGAGTCTGTGACTTTGGCGAACAATTTCGGCGGGCGGCGAATCGATTTGATTTTGGTCGGCGCGGGCGAAGTTTACGACGAATTAATCGGCAATGTCCCCGAATTCGTGCATCTGACGGGCTTCAAAAGCAACGTGCGCGATTATCTTGCGGCGGCGGATATCGGCTTACTTCCCAGCGAATATGCGGGCGAAAGTTTTCCGTTGCTGATTATCGACAGCTTTTTTGCGGGGCGTCCCGTCGTCAGCTCGAATCTCGGCGAAGTTCCCGCAATGGTTGAGGACGCGGGCATTGTCTTCGATTTGGTTGACGGAAAAGTTCCCGTCGATGAGCTTGCGAAAATTCTGCGCACGCTTGCCGACGATAAAATTGCTTACGAAAAAATTTCAAGCCGCGTCGAAACAGTTGCCGAAAAATTTTCGATTGAACGCGTTGCCGAAAAATATCTCGAACTTTACGGGGTGAAGACGCCATGAGCCTGTATCGCACCGTTCGCAGTTTTATCGGCAGAAATTTTGTCCGCCCGTTTGAAGATTATTGCGCGCTCAATCGCCCCGACATTTACGAATTTATTTTTTACAACCTGCGCCACAAAACCGAACGCGAAGATTGCGGCGACGCGATTTTTCTAAAGATGAACGGCTACGAAGATTTTGTTCAGCTCAAACGAGAAAATGATTTCGCGCTGAAAATTCCGCTCGATTATCCGATTGAACCCGTCAAGCTGAAACTTGCGGCGATTGTCCATATTTTTTATCCGGAACTTGCCGACGAGTTGAAAACTTTATTGCTCAACGTGCCGACTTCGCTTGACGTTTATATTTCGACGACTTCGCCCGAAAAAAAATCCGACATCGAAAAAATTTTTTCCGACTTCGACAAAGGACGCGTCACGGTGAAAATTTTTCCTAATCGCGGGCGCGACATTGCTCCGGCGTTCGTCGGTTTTCGCGACGTTTATGAAAATTATGATGCCTGCGTTCACTTGCACAGCAAAAAATCTCCGCACAACGAAAAACGTCTGGCGGGTTGGCGCGAACATCTTTACCACAACTTGCTTGGCAGTCCCGAAATTGTCGGCGGCATTTTGAACATTTTGGCGCGTGAAAAAATCGGCGCGGTTTTTCCGCAATATTTTGATCCGATTCGCGTTTCGATTAATTGGGGCGAAAATTTTTTCGCGACGCAAAAATTTCTGCGCGGGTTGGGGATTGAAATTGACAGCCGTCATCTCGTCGAATTTCCTGCCGGCTCAATGTTTTGGTTTAAGCCGAAAGCTCTTGCGCCGTTGCTTGATTGCGGCTTGACGTTCGACGATTTCCCCGAAGAAAGCGGACAAGTCGACGGGACGATTGCTCACGCGATTGAACGGGCATTTTTGTTTATCGCGGAGTCGGCGGGCTTCGATTGGGTGAAAGTCGATTGCGGCGAAAAAAATTTCGGCATGACACCGACGCTAAAATCTGCGTCGCCCGCGCAACTCGACGAAAATATTTTCAAGGCGCGTCATTCGGTCTTGAAACGTTATGCGAGGTGATACCTTTGAACTTGGACGGCTTTTCGATGCGGCCGCTGACTTTGGAACTCGAAAAATTTTTGGTCGGCGGGCGCGTCGATAAAATCACTCAACAAAATAAAGCGAACTTAACTTTGACGATTCGGCAGCCGGGCAAAACTTTTCTGCTGAGAATTTCAACCGCGCCGCAAAATCCGTCAGTGCACATTTTAAGCAAGGCTCCCGAAAATTTACCCGAACCGCCGACGTTTTGCATGGTCTTGCGAAAAAATCTCGAAGGCGGACGAATTGCCGCAGTACGACAACATGAACTTGACCGAATAATTTTTATCGACGTGGATTCAATCGGCGCGGGCGGGAAAATTCAAACGTTCACGCTTGCGGCGGAACTCATCGGCAAATACAGCAATTTGATTTTGATTCGTGACGGGCAGATTGTCGACGCGCTGAAAAAAATCGGCACGAATTCCAGCCGCGTGCGAACCGTCCTGCCGAATCAAAATTATCAAATGCCGCCCGCGCAGGAGAAATTTGACATCTTCGCGACGGACATTGAAAAAATTTTGGAGCACGTCAAGGCTGAAGATTTGCGGCTCGACAAGGCGATTATGAATTCGTGTCAAGGCTTCGGCCCCCAAAGTGTTCGCGAAACGATTTTTCTGGCAGGTTTGCCCACCGAAATAAAAATTTCCGAACTCGACGCCGCAGACTTCGACAGCTTGAAATATGCGCTGATTGAAATTCGTGACGCCGCAAAAAATCCGACGCCGTGCATGATTGTCGCCGACGCAGGAAAAATTTTGGCAATATCCGCCGTCAAGCTGAATTATCTGCGCGGTGAAATTCGCACGTTTGAAACGCTGTCGGAACTTTTGGAGACCGCCGACGAAATTGCGGGCAGTTACGTGCCGCCCGACAAAGAAAAATTTTCCAAGCTTGTCAACAACGAATTGCGCCGCGCCACGAATAAAATTTCCGTGCTCGAAAACGAACTTGCCGCCGCCGAAAATGCCGACGATTGGCGAATTCGCGCCGATAATTTGTCGACGTATCGTTATCAGCTCAAAGACCACGCCGACGACGAAATTACCGTCGCGAACATCTACAGCGAGGCAGGCGAAAAAATTTCAATTCCGCTTGACCGCCGCTTGACGGTTGCCGCGAACGTTCAGACCTGCTATAAAAAATACGACAAGTTAAAGCGTTCGACGAAATTTATCACGGAGCAAATTGAACTTTGCCGCGCAGAAATTTTTTATCTGGAAAGTATCGCGCACGCCTTGACTGCAAGCACGACGATTGCCGACATTGACGAAATTCGCACGGAATTAATTGCGGGCGGTTATCTCAAAGAGTCTCGGAAAAAATCTGCGCTGAGCAAGAAACCGCAACCGTTGAAATTTATCGCGCCCGACGGCACGGAAATTCTTGTCGGTAAAAATAATTCGCAGAACGATCGCTTGACGTTTAAAATCGCCGCGCCCGATGATTTGTGGCTCCACACGAAAGACATCACGGGTTCGCACGTCATTGTTCGCAGTTCAAATGTCAGCGACGAAACTTTGTTGCTTGCCGCAGAAATCGCCGCGCATTTTTCCAAAGCTCAAGGCTCGTCGAAAGTTCCCGTCGACTACGTTCAATGCCGCTTCGTCAAGAAACCTTCGGGCGCGAAACCCGGCTTTGTCATCTTCACGAATCAGCGCACGATTTACGTCACGGAACGCGAAGGGCTGGAAAAATTTTTGACTGCGGTCGCCGATTGAAGTCGTCAAGAATACAAAATATTTTACAGCCCGCGCAGGATTGAAGAATTTTTTCGCGAAAGTTTTACGCTAAATTTTTCGGAGGCATTGACATTGCGAATTTATCTTGACAACTGTTGTTTCGGCAGACCGTTCGACGATCAAGACTTTACGCGGATTTTTGTGGAGACGCAAGCGATATTGTTCGTTCAAGAAAAGATTAAATCTGGTGTGCTTGAATTGGCGACATCGCATATCTTGCACTATGAAAACAGCCAATGCAAAAACGAAATTCGCAAAGAATCCGTTGCCGATTTTATGAAAACATACTCGAAAATCCATATTGATATGAATTTTGGCGAGAAAGTCTTGAATTTGTCGGAAAAAATCATATCCACAGGCGTGAAACCTAAAGATGCTTATCACGTCGCGAGCGCGGTATTGGCAGAGTGCGATTATTTTTTGTCGACGGATGACAGATTGCTGAAATACAAAACCAGCGAAATTATTCTGCTAAACCCTGTCGAATTCATTAAAATTTTGGAGGAAAATCGATATGACACATCCCGACGATTTGATGGCGCAAGGCATGAGGTGTCTGATTGATAATTTGGGAATTATCGAGGCGCAACGTTTTATCGTTCTCGTAAAAACTGACAAAAGCGATTATACCGAGTGGCAACGCGAACATTACGATAAAATGACTGCGGGCGAACTTCACGCCGCTTTGATTGAATTTGCCAAGCAACACCCAGACGATAAAATTTTCAAAGGAGAGAGCACAAATGAAGTCTGAATTCACGCTCAAGCTTGAGCGGTGCAAAGGTTGCGGAATTTGCGTGTCGTTTTGTCCGAAGCAAGTTTTGGCTTTGGACACGCTCGGCAAAGTTTACGTCGCCAATCACGAAAATTGCATAGCTTGCGGGCAGTGTGAGCTGCGCTGTCCCGATTACGCGATTTTCATGGACAAAATTAAACCGGCAAAGGAGGCGGCGAAATGAGCGCACGATTGATGCAGGGCAACGAAGCCATTGCCGAAGGCGCACTTAAAGCGGGCGTCAGATTTTTCGGCGGCTACCCGATAACTCCGTCGACCGAAATTGCCGAAGGTATGGCGAAACTTTTGCCGAAAGTCGGCGGCACGTTCGTTCAAATGGAAGACGAAATTGCCAGCATGGGCGTTATTCTCGGCGCGTCACTTGCGGGCAAAAAAGTTTTGACGGCGTCGAGCGGTCCCGGTATCAGCTTGAAGCAAGAATTAATCGGTTACGCGTCTGCCGCTGAAATTCCTGTCGTTATCGTCAACGTTCAGCGCGTCGGCCCTTCGACGGGACAACCCACCGCACCGAGTCAAGGCGACGTTATGCAGGCACGTTGGGGCACGCACGGCGACCATTCGATTATCGTTTTGAGCCCGTGGAGCGTTCGCGAGGCGTTTGACATTGCGGTTAAAGCCGTCAATTACGCAGAACGTTTTCGCACGCCCGTAATTTTGTTGACGGATGAAATTGTCGGGCACCTGCGCGAAAATGTCGAACTTCCCGCAGATGTTGAAGTTTATCCGCGTCGCAAGCCGAAAATTTCCCGCGCTGAAGGTTACGAGCCTTACAAGCCCGATGAAGATTTGGTTCCGAACGTCGCGAACTTCGGCGAAGGTTTTCACATTCACGTTACGGGCTTGATTCACGACGAAACGGGATTCCCCGTCGGCAGTCCCAAAGTCACTCGCGAAGCCATTAAACGTATGCACGAAAAAATTTCCCGCGCAGAGGACGAAATTATCGAAGTCCAAACCGAATTCATGGACGATGCGGAATTTGCGGTCTTGAGTTTCGGCGGGACGGCGCGCACGGCTTACGAATCTGTTCTGGACGCACGCAAACGCGGCTTGAAAGTCGGTTTCGTTCGTTTGGTGACGATTTTCCCGTTCGCCGACAAAATTATTCGTGAGCTGTCGAAAAATCTGCGCGGGCTGATTGTTGCGGAATTGAATTTCGGTCAGCTCGTCAATGAAGTCGAACGCGTCGCAAAATGTCCCGTCAAACTCTGCGCGAAATACGATATGACGATTTTTGAGCCGGAAGAAATTTCTGCGGCGATTGATGAACTTATCGCGGAGGTGAAATAAATGGTTGAGCGCACTTACGAAAAATTTTTCCGCCAAAATCGTCTGCCGCATTTGTGGTGCCCCGGTTGCGGAAACGGCATTGCAATGAAAGCCATCGTTCAGGCGATTGAAAAAAATCCCAACTTCACGCAGGACAACACCGTTATCGTCAGCGGCATCGGTTGCAGTTCGCGTGCAAGCGGTTACATGGATTTCGACACGCTCCACACGGCTCACGGGCGCGCAATTCCGTTCGCGACGGGCGTCAAACTCGCGAATCCCGATTTAAACGTCATTGTTATCACCGGCGACGGCGATTGCACGGCGATTGGCGGCAATCATTTCATTCACGGCTGCAGACGCAATGTCGATTTGACTGTCGTGCTGTTCAACAACAATATTTACGGTATGACGGGCGGGCAGGCGTCCCCGATGACTCCGCTCGGCAAAAAAGCCACAACCGCGCCTTACGGAAGCGTTGACAGACCTTTTGACGCGTGCAAACTCGCTGAAGCGGCGGGTGCGACTTACGTTGCTCGTTCGACGGCGTTTCACGTTCAACATCTCGTCAAAATGATTGACGATGGCTTGAACAATCGCGGATTTTCGTTCGTGGAAGTTTTGGTGCAATGCCCGACGGCTTACGGGCGGCGAAATAAACTCGGCGACCCCGCAAAAATGATGGCGTGGATGCGCGACAACGCCGTTATGAAAAATGTTTGGGACAAACTCACCGACGATAAAAAAATCGGCGACAAATTCCCGATTGGTCTGTTTTACAAAGCCGAAGCCGAAACTTACGACGCGGCTTATCAACACGTCAAAGAAATTGCCGGAGGTGCTAAAAATGCGTAAACAACTCAGACTTTCCGGCTCAGGCGGGCAAGGTGTCATCACTGCGGCGATTATTTTGGCTGAAGCGGCTGTCTCCGAAGGCAAAAACGCCGTTCAATCGCAAAGTTACGGCCCCGAAGCTCGCGGCGGCGCGTCGAAGTCCGAAGTCATCATCGACGACGAAAAAATTTATCATCCGCACGTGAAAAATCCCGATTTCGTGTTGGCAATGACGCAAAAGGCGGCGGATAAATATTTCAGCGATTTGAATCCGAACGGAACTTTGATTTTGGACGACGATTTGGTTCCGAATTCGCCCGCGTTCAAAAATATTGTTCGCGTCCCGATAACGAAACTTGCCGTCGAAAAACTCGGCAAAAGTTTGTTCGCGAATATCGTCGCGCTCGGCGTGATTGTCAAAGTCACAAAGCTCGTCGACTTCGAGACGATAAAAAAATCCGTGGCAAATCGCGTCCCGTCGCACACCGTCGAACAAAACATGACGGCCTTGCAACTCGGTTACGACGCTGTTTAAAAATTTTTTCGCAACAAAAAACTCCTCAACAACGCGTCGGGGAGTTTTTTATTGGAAATGCCTACTTGAGTTTCAGCCGGGCGGCCAAGTCATTTTTCTGCCGCCGAGTAAATGAACGTGCAGATGACTGACGGTTTGTCCGCCGTCGTCGCCCGTGTTCACGACCAAACGAAAACCGCCGTCGGAAATTCCGAGTTCCGTGGCGAGTTTGGGCACCACGTCAACGAAAATGTGCGCGGCAAGTTCTTTGTCTTCGCTTTGGAATTGCGCGACGCTTTGAATGTGTTTTTTCGGAACAATCAGCACGTGCACGGGAGCTTTCGGGCTTAAATCTTTGAACGCGATAACGCTGTCATCCTCGAAAACTTTTTGCGACGGAATTTGTCCCGCCGCGATGCCGCAAAATACGCAGTCGTTCATGTTGATACCTCCAAAAATTTTTTCGCAATGATTTTACAACGCCGTTACGAAGTTTTGCAACCGAAAAAGCCCTCGCGTTCGACGTGGGGGCTGAAATTTTTTTTGTTCGGACAGATTTTATTCGGCGTAGAATTTAATCTCGTTGCCGAAACGCAGACGCGGCGGACGCACACCTTTGACGGCGATTTGTCCGGGCATTGTCGCCACGCCGTTGACAACAATCGTGCAGTGACCTTCTTCGCGCAGATTTTTATTCACCGCGTCGCCAACGGAAACAACTTCGAATTCGCTTTTGCCGACCTTGAGTTTGTCACCCGGGACGATGTCGGCAGTCAATTCAACGACTGTGTGCTCGACGACCATATCCGCCAACGCCGGACGAATTTTTTCGTTGATCAAAATAAAACTGCTGTTGCTCGAAAGATAAGTCGGCGCGTCTTTACCGACGGCTGTCATCTTCGTTTCGTACTTAACCTGCATGTATAATCCCCTCCTTGCGCGAATAATATCATAATCGCGGCTGATTATTCAAGCAAAATTTCTGCCGGCAAATTTATTTGCGAATTGTCTTGAGGCGGATTGAGGCCGCCACTTGAGGGAAAAATTCTTCGCGTCCGATTTTTTGTTGCGCAAGGAGCGAATCATATTCAAGCCGATGATTCGGATTTTCGGGAATTTCGCAGGAAATTTCTGCGGGCACGACGTTAATCGGATAGCCGATTTGCGCGGACTTATATTCGCCGAAAATAAAATTCTTCAAGCGTTTGTCGAGATGTTGAGAACGCACAATATCCGCCAAAGAAATTTCGTGCAGATAAAAATTGTCGGCAAATTTTTTCAAGACTTCCAAACCGCGATTCGTGCGAACAATTACATTGCTTGTGCCGGCTTTCGGATTCAGCAGCGCAGGAAACTTCAAGCCTGTGTAATTGTCGCCGCAAGAAATATCCGCGAATTGATTGAGCTTGTCCAGGCAATACAGACAGCGTTCCAAGCAGAAAAAATTTTTCATCTGCATACGAAATTGTCGCGGCATGAAAATTTTTCGATTCGCCGTTTCAAGCCCGACATGCCCCGGCCAACCGTCGGCGTCTTTGTCGCGGAAAAAAAGTTTTCGCAACGGATTTTCGGCGTCGAAAAAACTTTTGAAGTGTTGCCACACGTGATAATTCATGGTCTTATCGCAAAACAGCCCGACCAACAAATAATTTTCGCGTCGCAACTTGAAATGCTCAATGACGTTCAAAATCCCCTGAACGAAACAAGGCGTCCCGACTAAAATAATTTTTGCATCGGGATTTTTTATCATGAAGTCAACGGCGCGACTGTGGTTGACTGTAAGATAGCGACTTTTGGGCGTCGATGTAAAATTCGAGTCCGCCGAATATTTTTGCGAAAAAATTTCCTCGTCGTAATTGTAAGTGTCGACCAGAAATGCCGCGTCGTAAATTTTTTTCGTCAAAAGATTTCCGACCAAAGTCGTGACCACTCCGCCGCTTGAAGACTTCGCAAGAATTTGAGCCAATTTCGTTTGCGCGATGAGACAAACTTTCGCATTGCCGACAAAAATATTTTTGGGTGTAGTTTCACCGTTCGCCGCAGAAAGTTTCAGGTAATCGCTCGATTTGCCAGGACAAAGTTTGTGGCAAAGTCCGCAGTTCACGCAAATTTTTTCGTCAATCGTCGGCAAGTAACTGCCGCGTCGATATGTGCTCGCTATACATTTTTTCGGACAGACGCCCGCGCAGATTCCGCAGGAGACGCAAAGATTGTTTTCGATAACGGAAGAAATTTTCATTGCGACAACCTCCCGGCGTTCAAAATTTTTACTGCCTCGTCAAAACAGGAACTGCGCCGTTGAACTTGAGCCAGACGTTCGCGCAAAATTTTTTTGTTCAATTTCACATTGTCCGCCATGTCACGAATCGCCGAAAAAATTTCTCGAATGTCGACGTTCGGCGCGGTGATGTCGAAAATGTATTGCGACTGATACATAAGTTGCGCCAGCTCGCGATATTTGACCGCCCAGCCGAAAAGTATGCAAGGAACATTATTCTTGTAAGCGTGAACAATCCCGTGAAAACGCCCGACAATCAAAAAATCGAACTGTCGACAGACAGCGTCATACTCGAAACATGAAAAATCATTTTCCCACAAGACAACGCGCTTTTCGTTAGCGAAAAGACTTTTCAGCCATTGGCACGGCAAAATATCTTCGGCCGAGTGTCGGAAAAGATACACATATTTTTTTTGCCGCAACAGGAAATTTATCGTCTCGTAAAAAATTCGCAAGGTTTGCCACGGGTCGGCTAAATCGAAACTTCGCAGGTTTGGAACGATGCCGACACATGATTCCGGCAAAACTTTTGACACGGATATTTTTGGCGGGATTTTAAAAATTTCAGCGGGATTAACATTTTGCCCCGACAGCACGAGATCGGGATGTAAAGTTACATTTTGCAGACCATATTTTTTGCGCAACGGAATGAAGCCGTCACGTTCGCGAGCAAAAATTTTCGCGGGATAGGTCATTGCGGAACTTATTTCGTCATCCAAAAAAGTTTGGGCATCGCCGAATTCAAAGCCGCCGAAAGACTGTGGGAACAAAATCATCGGGACATTAAAACTTCGCGCTAATTTAATATGATTCAGGTAGTTGAACGAAGATTTTGCACCCCACTTGTTGCCGAGAGCGAAACCGCTGATGTCAATCACCAAATCCGAATTTTTTATCGCGGCAACGGTTTCCTCAAATCGCGTGCGGTTGTTATAACGAAAATTAATGCTACCGTCTGCTTTAACGTCAATCAGCTTGCAATTATAAAAAACTTCCTTGAATGTGAAATTGTCGTTGAGTACGGGAAAATTTTGTGAGTGCGCGAAAATAAATTCTGCTTCGGGACAACGGCGACGGATTTCGCCAATGGTCGTGAACAGCATGGACTGCGCACCTTTATTGCCAAAGTTCGCTCCGACAATGAAAACTTTCAAAAGACATACCTCCCTTAAAATTTTTTCATGAATACTATCATATAATTTCAAATCGATTCAAGCAAAATTTGCGCTGTTTGACAAGTAGCAATGCCCGTTATAAAATCCTGCGCGATTGGAGGGAACATTTTGCAAGACACAGATTTTATAACAATCGCCTTGCCCAAGGGAAAACTTTTCGGCTTGTCAACGGACTTGCTTGCGAAAGTCGGGCGTCAAACCGAAGGGCTTCACGAAAAATCTCGCAAGCTTATCATCACCAACGAACAAGCGCGTTTGAAATTCATCATCACGAAAACTGCGGACGTGCCAACTTACGTCGAATACGGCGCGGCTGATTTGGGCGTCGTCGGCAAAGACGTTATTGACGAGGCGGGCAAAGACATTTACGAACTTTTGGATTTGGGCTTCGGCAAATGTCATTTGATGATGGCCGTTCCGAAAGACAAAAAACGTCCGCGACTGGAAGATTACGCGCACACTCGCGTTGCCACGAAATTTCCGCACCTTGCCGAAAAATTTTTCGCCGCGCAGGGACTGCAAATGGAATATATCAAACTCAACGGCTCAATTGAACTTGCCCCGATAATCGGCATGTCGGAAAGTATCGTTGACATCGTCGAAACGGGCACGACGTTGCGCGAAAATAATTTGGTCGAATTCGTCAAAATTTCGGACGCAACGGCTCGGCTTATCTGTAACCGCGTAAGTTACAAGCTCAAGTTCAAGCAGATAAATTCATTGGTCGACGATCTGTCGAAAGTTTTGAGCGCGTGAATTTTTGTCGACGCCCTTCCGTTGCGGCGGGGCAATTTTTTTTGGCAGGAAATTTGCGGCGACAATAGAATCAGCAACTGAAAACATTTCTAAGGAGGAAATTTTTTATATGGACAGCGTAAAAATCGGATTGCTCGGCGCGGGCACAATCGGCGGCTCCGTCATTGAAGTTTTGCAGAACAACCGCGAAATTATCACGCAACGGGCGAACACCGCGATTGAGATAAAAAATATTCTCGTCTTGCCGCGAGAACTTGACGGCTTGCACGAACGCGGACTGCCCGCAACAAGCAATTACGACGAAATTTTGAACGACCCAGAAATTAAAATCGTCGTCGAGTTGATGGGCGGCGTCAAACCCGCGAAAGATTTTATCTTGCAGGCAATGGCGCACGACAAACACGTCGTCACCGCGAATAAAGATGTCGTTGCACAATTCGGGCATGATTTGTTCGACGCGGCGGAAGCTCATCAAATCGATTTCCTGTTCGAGGCGGCGGTCGGCGGAGCAATTCCGATTATCATGCCGCTCAAACGTTCGTTGACGGCGAATAAAATCACGGAAATTCTCGGCATTGTCAACGGCACGACAAATTACATGCTCACCAAAATGAGCGACAGCGGCGCGGATTATGACACGGTTTTGAAGGAAGCACAGGCTCGCGGTTACGCCGAACGCAACCCCGAAGCCGACGTTGAAGGCAAGGACGCCGCCCGCAAAATCGCGATTCTTGCGTCGATTGCGTTTAACAGTCGCGTGAAGTTCGAGGACGTTTCTGTCGAAGGCATTACGAAAATCACGCCCGAAGATATTCAATACGCGGCGAATCTCGGTTACGTCGTGAAACTTCTTGCGGTCGGACGCGATACCGATTTGGGCGTCGACGTGCGTGTTAATCCCGTGTTCCTTGAAAAAAGTCATCCGCTTGCCTCGGTCAGCGGAGTTTTGAACGCAATTTTCGTGCGCGGCTACCCGATTGAAGAGGCGATGTTCTTCGGCCCCGGCGCAGGCAAACCCACGGCGTCTGCGGTCGTCAGCGACATTATCGAAATTGCTCGCGGTCTGCAACGCGGCGCGGCGGGTCGTTTCGGTTGCACGTGCTATCACAATCGCCAAATTTGTCCCGTCGAAGAAACCATGTCGAGTTATTACATTCGCTTGCTCGTCGAAGATAAACCCGGCGTGCTCGGCAAAATCGCAACGACGTTCGGCAATGTCGATGTCAGCTTAAAATCCGTCGTGCAAACGAAGGCGGAACTTGATGACCACGTCGAAATTGTCGTTATCACGCACGCAGTCAAACACAAAAATATTTTGGAGGCGGAAGCGGCGTTGAAGTGTTTGTCGGTCGTCGACGAAATTTTCAACGTGATCCGCGTCGAGTGATAGCCATGAGAAAAAATTTTCCCGATAGAAAAAATCGCGTGACGGTGCGCGTGCCCGGGACTTCGGCAAATTGCGGCCCCGGCTTTGACTGTCTCGGTTTGGCGACGACGATTTATAATTACCTGGACTTGACGTTGATTCGCTCGGATAAAGTTGTCGTCGAGGCGTCCGGCGAAGGTGCCGAAAAAATTCCTCGCGGCAGAAAAAATCTTGCGTGGCAGGCCGTGAAAAAACTTTTGGAAGTCACGGGGCACAACGAATTTAAAGGCGCGATTATTCGCATGAAAAATCACGTGCCGTTGTCTCGCGGGCTCGGCTCAAGTTCAACGGCGATTGTCGCGGGCTTGACGGCGGCAAATGAAATCGTCGGCTCTCCGCTCAATCGTGACGAACTTTTGAAACTCGCCACGGAACTTGAAGGACACCCCGACAACGTTGCGCCCGCAATTTTCGGCAATTTCACGGTCTCGGTTATGGACGGCGGCGAAGTTCAAACTTTTTCGTTCCGCCCGCGAATCAAACTGAAACTCGTCGTTGCCGTGCCTGAATTTGAGTTGTCGACGCGTTTGGCGCGAAAAGTTTTGCCGAAAAAAGTTTCCCGTGCCGACGCAATTTTCAACATCAGCCGTGCATCAATGTTGGTTGCCGCGTTGGTCGAAGGTCGCGAAGAACTTTTGCCGCTCGCCTTCGACGATGCGATTCACCAGCCGTACCGAAAAAAACTTGTGCCCGGTATGACGGAAGTTTTCGACGCGGCACGCAAAGCCGGAGCACTCGGCGCGGCAATTTCGGGCGCAGGTTCCTGTTTAATCGCGTTCACGTCGGCAAAGCGCGGGCATGAAGACGAAATCGCGGCGGCAATGGTTGAGGCGTTCAAAGCTCACGGCGTCGAATCAAAAGCACTGATTTTGAACGTCGACACACGCGGCGCGCAGGTCATGCACAAATAAATTTCACGGAGGTTATCGATATGAAAATTGCAGTTGTTGCGGCGGCGGGCAAAGCCGGCAGAAAAATCGTTGCTGAGGCGGCAAATCGCGGCCACGAAGTCACGGCTTTTGTCAGACGCAAAGGACAGATCGTTGACGGCGCGAAAGATGTTGTCGTTAAAGATATTTTGGATTTGACGGCGGACGACTTGAAAAATTTCGACGCGGTTGTTGACGCTTTCGGCACGTTCGCGCCCGAAACTTTGCAACTTCATTCGACGACGCTCAAAAAACTTTGTGACGTGTTGAGCGACTCGAACGTTCGACTTTTGGTTGTCGGCGGTGCGGGCAGTCTCTACCTTGACAAAACGCACACCACGCAACTTTTGGACGCACCAAATTTCCCCGACGAATACAAACCGTTGGCAAAAGCGCAGGCAAAAGCTCTCGACGAACTTCGCAAGCGCGACGACGTGAAATGGACGTTTGTCAGCCCTGCGGCGGATTTTCAAGCGGACGGCGAACGTACGGGCAAATACATTCTTGCCGGCGAAGAATTCACGTTGAACGCGGCGGGCGAAAGTGTCATCAGTTACGCGGATTACGCCGTTGCAATGATCGACGAAATTTCTGACGGCAAGCACATCAACGAGCGAATCAGCGTCGTTAAAGCCTGAAATTTTTCGTCAGCAATTTTTAAAAGCCTCGACACAATGTCGGGGAATCAGACTGTGAACAAAAAGCACCTTTCAAAATTGGGAGGTGTTTTTATGTATCTTAATGACGGCTCCTTTTTAATCCGACAGCGCGAAAAAATTTTTCTTGCCTAAAATTTTCTTCGGTGATATACTTTCTGCCCGTTAAGCAGTTTACAAACTCTCTGCTCGCAAAATTTTTGTGAGCCGACAGACCAAAGGGAGGTGTTCTGAGTTGAGGAACTACGAGATTATTTTTATCATCCGTTCCATGGAAGAGGAAGCAACCAACGCCGTTATCGAGAAATTTTCAAACCTCATCGCGGCAAATGGCGGCAAAATCACCAAGGAAGATCGCTGGGGCAAGCGTCGTCTCGCCTACGAGATCAAAAAGGAAGCCGAAGGTTTCTACGTGCTTTTCTACGTGACGTGCGAGCCGGCTTGCGTTGCCGAGTGCGACCGCGTCATGAAAATCACGGACGAAATTCTCAAGCACATGATTGTTCGCTCCGATGAAAAGGAGGTTCAAGCGTGAACAGAGTTTTTCTTTCGGGCAACCTGACTCGCGACCCCGAAGTCCGCTATTCGCAAAACGGCATGGCTTTTGCGCGAATGGGTATTGCGATTAATCGCCGCTCAAAAAACAAAGACGCTAAGGAAGTTGATTTTTTCAATATCGTCGCTTTCGACAAGACCGCCGAATTTTGCGGACGCTATCTGACAAAAGGTTCTCGTGTTTTGGTTGAAGGATACTTGCAAACTTCCACTTACGAAAAGGACGGCGTCAAACGCACAAACGTCGAAATCATGGTAAATAACATTGAGTTCGCAAGTTCCAAGCGTGATTCAAGTGACGGCGACGACGGCGGTTATCGGCGGGATACTCGTTTCGATGACGGCGACGATTATCAACGCAGTCCGCGTTTCAATGACGGCGGCGATTATCAGCGCAGTTCGCGTTCAAATGATGACGACGGTTACAGACGCAACGATTATCGTCAGCCCGAACGCGACAATCAACCGCCCAAAAAGCCCAACGACGAATTTGACGGCGATCCGCTTGAATTGGATGACCCGCCGTTTTGACAAAACCTGAGGAGGTTTAAACATGCGCAGAGAAAGAGGTCGACGCCCGCGCAGGAAAGTTTGTGCTTTTTGCGTCGACAAAGTTGAAAAGATAGATTACAAAGACGCGGCCAAGTTGCGCCGCTTCACCACCGAACGCGGTAAAATCTTGCCGCGTCGCATTTCCGGCAACTGCGCCAAACATCAACGCCAAGTGACGATTGCCATTAAGCGCGCTCGCAACATTGCGTTGTTGCCGTTCACTGCCGACTGAAAATTTTTCACGGGAGTCGTCAAAGGCGGCTCCTTTTTTCGTTGAGGTGATGACCATGCCCGACAAAAAATTTCTGTTGCCGCTGACGGTGATTGCGTGCGTGCTGTGTTTTTTCGTCCTGCAAGAATTTGTTTGGGAACCTGCGCGGCGAGAAATTTTAAACATGCAACTTGAAACGCGGCGATTGCGTGAAGTCGAGCGGGAAGTTTCGGAACTCAAAGCACGTCACGGAAATTTGACGGCGGCGGTCGCACAAAAAGAACGCGAACTTGATGCGGCACGGGAATTTTTGCCGAGCGAACTTTCGGCGGAAAAATTTATCGACGCGCTTTATCGGGCGGCACAAGCTCAACGGGCGGAAATAATTTCGGTGCAGGCGGGCAACATCGGCGGCGAAGAACTTCAATCGCAGACGGTGACGGTCAAGCTTGAGGCGGAATATATTTCGTTGCTGAACTTCCTGCGCGAAATTTTGGACGGAAAACGCCTTGCCGAATTGGAAACTGTTTCAATCGACGGCGCGGGCGGAAAATTTCTTTTGTGCGAATTGACGTTCCGAATCTTCGCAGCGAGATAAAAATTTTTGTGCGTGTCGTTTGTGTGAAGTGACAACGTTTGAATTGTCAGAACCGTACATAAACTGTTCCGCCGCTTTTAAAGCGGCTTGCCAAAGCTTGTTGACTCTGGTAAACTCTGAAAAAAATTTTAAAGGGGAATCGTAATGGCGCGGCAGTCCAAAAAAATTGCAAAGAAACTCAAACCCAAGCAACAGAACGAAACTGAAAATAAACAACCCGAAAAGAAAGTCGGCAAAGATTACTTGCTGATAATCGTGTTCGCGCTGACGTTGGTATTTTTAATCGTCGGCTGGCAAAATTTCACGGCGTTGAATCGTGCGCTGTACATCGCGTTGGTAATTTCGCTGTCGTCAACTTATGCACGACGACATTACAACTTGACACCGACACAGGATTTGTGGGCAGAGCGCGCAGGTTATGCGTCAATGACTTTAGCAATGGTTTTCTTCGCGGCAGTCGTTTACTTCCAATATTTCGCCGCGTAAAAAATTTTCGCAACGAAAAACCGCCCTCCGTGGAGAGCGGTCAAACTGTAGACAAAGTCCGTCGCCAAAAAGGTACGCGGGCTTTTTTTTTGCGCGAATGTGCAATGCAAGTGCACCGGATGAAAATTTTATTCCCCGCTGAAATGTTTATGACTCAAACACAAAAAGCAAAGAAATCATGAGTTACAACCATCAGTCAATCGACGTGATAACCCACAAATATTTTTTCGCGGCGACGGCGTTGACTTTGGCGAGTTGTTCGGCGGTGAAATTTTTTGCGCAGTAAAGTCCGGGCGTCGTCGAGAACAACGGAATTTTTTCGGCCTTCAAGCCGTGCTGTGCCAAAAAGTCCATTGCCGTGCGTTCGTCCTGCAAAACTTCATCGGCAATTTTGTCGTCAAGAACTTTTTCGTACATGGCCTTCGTCTCGGCGTAAATCGTCGCGGCTTCGTTCGCGCCGTAGAGAGCCGCCGCAACGTCCGTGAAATATTTTTTCTGCGTGAAGTCCGAAGTTATCATGCAACCGCCGTGTTTCTTCAAAATCGCGTGAATGTTGTCGTACATTTTGCCGCGTTGCAAGTCATCCAGATAAATCATCAAGCCCTGTTCGATAATGCAAATTTCGCCCGTGAATTTATCGGCGTTCGATGTCATTGCGGCCGTGTCTTCGACGGGAATAACTTGATAATCGACGGTGTTTTTCGACATTGCGCCGAATTCGTCAACCATCCAGTCGCCAATCAAGCAGACGGTGTTGAGTTCGCCGACGATAACTTTGCGTCCGTCGTCGCCGAGAATCATTGCACGCGGGGACAAACTGCACGCCAAATCCATGACGTTGCTGTAATTTTTTTCGCGGACGAAATTAATTGCGGCGGCGAAGTTCAATTCCTGATACAGACTGTTGACGTTTTGAATCCGTGCGAAGTCGTTCAAGTTGTTCGCCGTGAAAAATACGGGGCGATCCAATTCCTTCAAGAATTTTTGCGCCTGAGGAATTCCGGCCGCCGCAAGCCACTGCAACTTGACCTGCGCGGAATATTCGACCATCTCGAATTCTGCCGCCCGCACCGTCGACGAAATTGCAACCGCCGCGACAACGAGCAGCGTCACGAAAAATTTCTTCATAGATTGAAACCTCCATACAAGTTTTTTTCATGTTTCGACGCGGTGAAGAAAAAACCTTTAGCACTCGAATAAATTTGTTGCAACAAAAAATCCCCGACGCTTTGAACGTTGGGGAAATTTTTTTACGCGATAGAATTTTTGCTTTGCTTGAATCGATAAACGCCCGCGCCGAGTTTGGGAGAAATTTTTTTGTACGCGTCGAAGTCTGCGGAAAAATTTTCTCCGTCGACAGCTTCGCGGTAAAGTTTGACAATCTGCGCGGTTTGTTCGGGCGAATAATTTTGCGCTTCGATACGCAACGCCGCCGCCCCGAAAAATTTTTCGACGTAAGGCAACAGACAAAGTTCCTTGCCGAAAAAAATATGCCAACGCTTAAATTGGTCGACGCGCAGGGAATGAATTTCGCCCGCCTCGTCCTGCAACGCGTAATGCCGATTCAATTTGTCGGGCGTCGCGAAATCGTCGTAATTCGGCAGATAAAGTTTTGCAATGTCATGATCGGAAATCATTGACTCAATCGCGCCGTGTACGATAACTTCAATCGGCAACGGGGAATTTTCGACGACGGAGCGAACTTGCGCGAAACTCAATTCGAGCGACGCAGTTGCCTGCACGACACCGAGACTCTGCAAAAATTCTGCGGCGACGGGATTGAACACGCTGAACGACACGTCAGCATAAATCGGCGCGTCCGTCAAAGATTTAACGAGTTTCAACGTGCCCAAATTGCCGACAGTCACGCCGTCGAAAGAAATTTTTTCAGCCCGCGCAAAAAATTCAGCCAGCTCCGCCGAATCTTTGTCCTTGCAGGTTCGCGGTGTCGCCAAAATAATTTTCTTGCCCGCCGCGTGAACGAATTCGACGGCAGATTTTATTTCGTCCAAAGTTTGCGGTTTATGCGGTTTAAAAATTTCTCCGCCGACGTAAACCGAATCCGCGCCCGCGTCAATCGCCGCACGTGCATTTTCGACGGTTGCCGCACGCACGTTCAATTTCGGTTTGCCGTGTCCGTCAATCGCCCGTTCGGAAGAAAAAATTTCTTTAACATTCGCGTCGTCAAAATTCGGTTCAACAACTGCGCGGGAAAAAATTTTCGGCTCACGTTCGCCCGAAAGTCCGATGTCTTTTTTCGTGGGCTTGCCGAAAGCAAAAGTCGTCGTGAAGTCGCGCACGCGATTTTCATACAGCTCCGCAAAAATATTTTCGTCGACGCTGTAGCCGGTCGGGTCGGCAATGTACGCGTCAATTTCGCGGCGATACGTCGAAACGAGTCGGCGAACAAATTCGGGCGGCCTCATGCGCCCTTCGATTTTAAAACTCACCACGCCGGCTTGAATCAGGTCGGGAATATTTCTGAACATGCACATATCGTTTAACGCGAGCTTGCAGGAAAAATCGTCCAGCGTTTCGCCCGTGCCTTCGTCGATAAGTTTGTACGGCCAGCGACAAGGTTTCATGCAACGCCCGCGGTTGCCGCTCTGCCCGAAAACAACGCCCGAATGAATGCACTGCCCGCTTTCGGCAAAACACATGTCGCCATGCATGAAATATTCGACTTCAATGCCCGTGCGTTCCTTGAGCAGTGAAACTTCCGTCAACGTCAATTCCCGCCCGACAACAACGCGAGTTATCCCGAAACTTTTGAGCAGTTCAATCGTGCGGAAATTGTGCGTGTTCATCATAACTGACGCGTGCATCGGAATTTTTATGCCGAGCTTGCGAACGAGATTGATAACCGCCAAATCCTGTACCAAAATCGCGTCGGGGTGAATTTCGTCGAGGAACGCCAAAAATTTTTCGAGCGGGGCAATTTCTTCCGCGCTGATTAAATTGTTGAGCGTGACATAAATATTGACGCCGCGCCCGTGAGCAAACTCAATCGCGGATTTCAATTCGTCGTCGCTGAAATTAAAATCACTGCGGTGAACGCGCATGTTGAAGGCCTTCCCGCCGAGATAAACGGCGTCGGCACCGGCTTCGACTGCGGCAATGAGCGCGGCAAAATTTCCTGCGGGGGCAAGCAATTCAACGGACTTTTTGGTTAAGGTCATAAGAGGTCTCCTTCAGAAATTGAACGTGGGATTAAAATTTCTTTGAACGGCCGAGCGGCAATAATCTTGCCAAACTTTTCGATAATGTTTTTCCAGTTCGCGAATGTACTTTTCGGAATTCATGAGCGCGGATTTTTGAATGTGTTCGCGCAAGCCGACATGATACGCCGCAACAAGTTCTTTGCGTCGGGCAAGCTGAGTGGCTTTTTTTATGTAATCCATCGGGTTATGCGCAATCAATTCCGCCATGTCCGCCGCCGTCAAAATCGACGCGCTGAATCGCGAGCCGTGAGTTTTTCCGCGCAACGTCAAAACCGGCACGCCCATGTAAAGAGCTTCGCAGGTTGTAGTTCCGCCGGTGTAAGGGAACGTGTCAAGTGCAACGTCAATATCGCGATATTGTTCGAGATAATCCGCGCTGTAAGGACGCAATTCCACGCGGTTGAGCGGGAAACTCATCTTCAACAATTTTTCGCGGACAAGTTCGCGGCCTTCGTCGAGACTGCAAATTTTATTCTTGAGTATCAAACGCGCACTCGGCACGCGGTCAAGAATCGCACGCCACACGTAAAGAAGTTCTTCGCTGACTTTTGCGAAATTGTTGAAACAGCCGTAAGTGATGAAGTCGTTTTTCAAAATTGGTGCGCGAAGTTCCGGCGCGGGCATGTCGCGAATCAATCCCGGCGCGTAACACAGACTGCACGGATTGATATGCAAAATTTTTTCGATAAACACTGACGGCAGAGTTTCGGGCGAACAAACTTTGTCGGATAAAAAATAATCCATCGTGCTTAGCCCGGTCGTCGCCGTGTATCCGATGCCGCAAATTTGTACGGGCGCGGGCTTGTGCGCGAGAATCGGCAGGCAACTGTCCTGCGAATGTCCCGACAAGTCAACCAAAATATCAATGCCGTCTTCGTCGATAATTTTCGCGGCAGTCAACGCGTCTTTGCCGATTAATTCATGCCAACCGATTTTGTTGCGTTTAATTTTTTCGGTGACGAAATCTCTGCGTCCCGTGCTGTAACACGTCACGGAAAAATTTTCGGCGTCGTAGTTTTCAAACAGCGGCGGCAAGAAATTTGCAACGGCATGTTCGCGGAAATCGGGCGATATGTAACCGATATGAATTTTTTTATCGGGGTCGAGATTTTTTTTGTCGTGCGGGAACGGCGGAATTTTTGCGAAGAACGTATCAAATTTTTGCGCGAGCTCTTTGGACTTCTTAACCGACATTTCGCGGTAGTTGCGCAGGAACAAATGCTTTGAATACAATTCGGCGGCGCGTTCGTGTTGGTCGGTAATTTCGCTTGCTTCAAGCAGTGAATCAGCGGCGCGAGCAGGTTCGCCCGCCAAATACAGCCCGTTGGAAATCCAGCACAGAGCTTTGAATAAAATCGCGTTCGTCAAAAAAATTTCTTTGTTGAGTCGCTTCTGGAAGTCAACATCTTCGGAATTTTTTTGTCGTCGCTCCGCCGCAAGTTTTCGGCTGTAGTCGTTGAATTCGGCTGCCAATTTTTTCAAACGGTCGTGCGCGTCGGCAATTACGGCTTCAAAAATTTTTATCTGCGCTTTGAGCTTGAATCTTTTCACGGCGACGCCGCCCAAAACCAATCGCCCGCGCAAGTTGTTCACGTCAACCGACATCGAATATTGCGCAAGATTTTCCGCCTCGTCGACGTTGCCAAGATACAATGCAGACTCCGCCATAATCGCGAGTCCTTCGGCGGAATTTTTGTCGACTTCAAAAATTTCACGAGCGACGGCACGCATGGAGCGAGGGTCACCGCTTGACGAAAACTTTTCCGCCAGCGTCATCCAATCCAACATTTTGTCGTTCATGAAATTCCTCCCGCGTAAAAAACAATTTCGGTAAATAATAAACCAAACGCGCCTTAACTTCAAGACGCAAAAAAATACCGCTCATTACAAGCGGCAAAAAATTCCTCAGTCGCTCGACAATTTTGCTTGAACGTAAATGGCGCACTCCAAACGTTTCTTTTGAATTTCGCAGCCGATTTCGTAGGGTTCGCGAATGTCGCCGTGAAATAAATCCGCGTTGGCATGACAGCCGCCCGAACAGAAAAATTTCGCCCAACAGTCGCGGCATTTCGGTTTGTTCAGCACGTGCGATTCACGAAAATATTTTAACCGGTGCCGCGAATTTTCCGCCACGCCGTCAAAAATATTTCCGAGCTTGTAGCGTTCGCGCCCGACAAATTGATGACACGGATACAAATCGCCGTTTTCAGACACGGCAAAATATTCATGTCCCGCGCCGCAACCTGCCAATCGTTTCGCCACGCAAGGCCCGTTCGACAAGTCAACGTTGAAATGGAAAAAATTAAATCCGCGCCCGTCACGGTGACGCTCAAGATAAATTTCGGTCAAGCGATCGTATTCGTCGCGAATTGTCGGCAAATCTTTTTCGGTCAACGCAAGCGGCGAATCTTTCAGCACGACGGGTTCAACCGAAACAATGTCAAAGCCCGCGTCGCAGATGTTTTCAACGTCCGTCGCGAAATCCAAATTTCGATTCGTATAAGTGCCGCGCAGATAATAATTTTCGCCGCCGCGTTCGTTGACGACACGTTGAAAATTTTTCAGCACGCGTTCATAACTGCCGCGCCCGCTTATGTCGGGTCTCATCGCGTCATGAATTTCTTTGCGCCCGTCCAAACTCAGCACGAGCGAAATATTATTTTCGTTGAGCCACGCGGAAATTTTTTCGTCAAGCAACATGCCGTTTGTCGTCAACGTCAGCTTGAAAATTTTTCCCGTTTCGCGTTCGCGTTGATGAACGTATTCGGTGACGGCTTTGACTGTGCGGAAATTCAGCAACGGTTCGCCGCCGAAAAAATCAATTTCGCAGTGCTTGCGGACGCCCGAATTTTTTATGATAAAATCAACCGCCGCGCAACCGACTTCCGCCGACATAACCGCACGATGCCCGAAAGTCCCGCCGTCGCCGAAACAATATTTGCAACGCAAATTGCAATCCTGCGCGACCATGAGACAAAGACTTTTCACGACGCCGCGACTTGCAAACGTCGGCACTTCGGAAATTTCCGGCGCGAAAAGTTCGCCCGCGTCAATCAGCTGATGAAGTTCGTCGAGCACCTCGGAAATTTCTTCGGCGGGATATTTCGTTGATAAACGCGACAAAATTTTTTCGTCGTTCGTGCCGTCGAAGTCGTCCAAAATTTCAAAAGTCAACTCGTCGACCAAATGAACTGCGCCGCTGTTCACGTCCAGCAAAATGAAATCGTCGCCCTGCTTGAATTTGTGAATCATGCAATTCCTCCGTTAATTTTCGTTGTCCGCAAACCGCAAAAGTTTCAACTCAATCGGGTCGTTCGGCTTTGGCGGGGCGTGGTGTTTGGCAATAATTTTCGCCTCTTTGAACAAGCCGATTCGCTGAATTTTTTGCGCGCCAAGTTCCGCGTGATGATGATAGACATAAAGCGCACGGTTGCCGTTCAGCTCCAATCGTTCGGCGAATTTTGGGGCAATGGACGTAACCAGCACGACGAAAATTTTTCCCATGGTCGTCAAGTCGCCGGCTTTTCGTCCCACGTCGTGAAGGAGCGCGCAACGAATTAAAAATTCACGGTCAACGCCGCGTTTGTCCTCGATAATCAGCCGTTCAATCGTGTAGGCGGTGCGCAAGCTGTGGCATTGATCGGGAATGCTCATTGCGAAAAAAATTTTTTGTTCATCGGCGTTCAAATGCGTGGCGATATATTTTCCGTCGTCAACGGACACACGCGCCGTCACCGCACGCACAAACTGCCAAATTCTTTTAAACGCACTCATTCGACGTAAATCAACTCCGCAAAAAATTTCTCCGCGCAGGTGTCGGCTTCTGCTTGGGTTTGTGCCGTCAAAGAAATTTCGACAACTTCACCCGCTGCCCGCAGTTCGGTCGCTTGACGAATTGCCGCTTCTTCACAACCCGCCGCGTAACTCAAATAAAATTTTTTCGTCGACGCGTTGTCGATGACGTTCTGGAATTTGCGTGCGTCCAAAATTCTTTCAATGCCGAGCGCAAAACCCGTCGCGGGACATTCAACGCCGAAATCTTTCAACATGCGGTCGTAACGTCCGCCGCCCGCCAAAGAATAGCCGACGCCGTGCGAATACGCCTCGAAGACCATGCCCGTGTAATATTCAAAGTCACGAATCAAACCCAAGTCGAAATAAATTTTGTCCGCGACGCCGTAAATTTCCAGCAGACGATAAATTTCCGTCAAGTTGTCAAGTGCGCGCTTTGAACGCGGATTATTGGCGAGTTTTTCCGCCTCCGACAAAATTTCACGTCCGCCGCGAAGTTTCGGCAGTTCCTTCAAGCTTGCGTCGACGGGCAAATTTTCCAGCGCAACAAGATCGTGACGTTCAAGCGCAGATTTTATTTCGGATTGAATTTCGGGCGATAAATTGTCCGTCAAGCCCGCCGCAAATTCGACTTGCCCCAAACAAATTTTGAAGTCACGAAGTCCCGCAACCTGCAGAGCCTGCGCGGCAAGTGCGACAATTTCGGCGTCGGCGAACGCGTTGGAAATGCCCAAAAGTTCCACGCCCGCTTGATAAAATTCGCATTGACGCCACGGCTGATTTTGTCGGAAGCGAAAGACGTTGGCGACGTAGGAAAGTTTCAGCGGCAACGGCGAATCTTTGAGTCTGCTGACTGCCAAACGTGCTATCGGCGTCGTCATTTCGTGCCGCAATGCCAACGTGCGATTGTTGCGGTCAAACATTTTAAACAAGTGCGGTTCAATCGCTCGCCCGCTTGAAGTCGTCAGCGTTTCAAGATATTCCATCGTCGGCGTGACGATTTCTTCATAGCCGAAACTTGCAAACAGTTCGGCAATTTTTTTTTCGACTGCGCGTTTTGCCGTCGCCTCGGAAGGCAAAAAATCTTGTGTGCCGTAAGGCGTCTCCAAAATTCCGTTCATATATCAAACCTCCAAATTTCTTGTTACATTCATGCTGCCCGAACGAAAACCTTGCAAGTCCAACGTGACGTAAACGAATCCGAGCGATTTGAGTTTGTCGACAAGCGCGGCGCGAATTTCAAGCAGTCGCGAAAAATTTTCGGGCTGAATTTCTATCCGTGCCAAATTTCCGTGAACACGGACGCGCAGTTGTCCGAAGCCCGAAGCAGACAAAAAATTTTCCGCCGCCTCGACCGCCGAAAGTTTTTCCGCCGTCAAAATTTCGCCGTAAACGAAACGCGACGCCAAACACGCCATTGACGGTTTGTCGGCAGTCGGCAAATTCATTTCACGTGACAGGGTGCGAATTTCGTTTTTGTGCAGTTCGGCGACAAGCAACGGGCTTTTTATTTCAAGTTCGGCGATTGCTTTCATGCCGGGACGATAATCGCTCGTGTCGTCAACGTTTGAGCCTTCGACGACGTGAGCAAAATTATTTTCATGAGCAAGACGCAAAAAATTTTCAAACAACGCCCGCTTGCAAAGGTAACAACGATTTTCGGGATTTTCTTTGACGCCGTCGACGCTCAAAACGTCCGCCGCGAAAATTATTTGTCGAATGTTTTCGTCGGCACAAAATTTTTTCGACGCGTCGATTTCACGTTGCGGGACGAAAACACTTGCCGCCGTCAACGCAATGACGTTGTCGCCCAAAGTTTCATGCGCAACCTTGAGCAGGAAAGTTGAATCGACGCCGCCCGAAAATGCAACCGCGACTCTACCGAGTTCACGCAAAAAATTTTTCAGCCGCTCAAGTTTCGCCGCCAAAATTTCGTTTGCCATAACAAATCGCCTCCCGAAAATTTCTGCGCGCTATTTTATTAACACGCACAAAAAAAATCAAGCACGGTCGATAAGCCCAACCGCCATAAATCGATAGACGGAAAATTTTTTTAAATGCTTGACAATGGCGATTGGGGGGGGGGGTACAATAAAAGCACATTCTTCCCTGCATTTGAAAGGAGCTGATTTTATGATTGAATTTGTTTTCGACCTCCGGCGTTTTGGCGACGACGACGAATTGACCGACGACGAGAAAGAGCAGATTCAAAAAAGCAGTTTGCCGCGTTTGCGAATGCTCAGTACAGTCGCCAAAAATCCCATCTTCAAAAAACTTACCGACGTTTTGGAAGCCGGTGAAGATGTGGTAAATTTCATCTCGCGGGATGTGGCACCGATATATAACTTCGTAGCCGCATGTTATAAGCGAAATTTCGGCAAAAATGCCAAGCTTCATCTGGTGGAGGACGCGGCTATCTTCACTTCGACTGTCAAGATAATTGATCAAATCCTTGAAATTTATGATGCTTGCGCCGATTTTGACTTGAGTAAAATGCCGCTGGAAGTAAGCGAAAAGCTGACGACCGCCATCAACGAGGCACTCAAAATAGCCAACAACATCGGAAAAAAAGAAGGGGACGACGGTCTTTTTCTTACCTTGGTGACGTTGACTCTTTCTTACGGAATCAGCCTCCTGTCAACGCTTGACGGTCTTGAGCCTGAGGAACAAGCGGCTATAAACAAAGCCTTGACTAAACTGGGCGGCACAACAGTAAAGAGTCTTGCAAAAGAACTTCTCAAAGACGGTGACGCACTCACAGCCCCTTTCGGTTTGGCTGATTTGGGGATTGCGGCAGCCGTTGGTTTGGTGGAAGGACTTTATCAATACGACTCTCGCTTGGAATATTACCGCGATGACGGTTTACCGGAAAATTACGCCATGAAAGAGGCAACGGCAGAAGCTGTTTTGAGCGGAATGTACGAGGCAAGCACCACTTACCTGAAGGGAATCGATAACGTGGTTGTTGACTTGGGATATTTTTTGGGCGAAGGTTGCAAATGGGTGTATGAGCAAGCAAAAGCTTTTTTCACCGACAAAAATTATACGCCGTTTGAGTACACTGCGCTCGAAAAAAATTACATGGAAGGTTTAATGGAAATTGCACGGGCGGGCGGATTCGGTACCACAGATTCTGACGACATAATCGAAGTCGACGAAGCCGGAGCCGTTATTTACACGCAGGACGGCAACGACAGAATTTACAACAAATATCCCAACGTCAAAATTCTTGCAGGGCACGGCAAGGATTCAATTTCACTTTACAAAGGCGCGAAATACAATTCCGTCGTCGGCAGCAACGGTGACGATTACATTTACTCCGAAGACGACAGCGGCACTCTGTATGGTGGCAAAGACGACGATTTTTTCCTTGTTCTCGGCAACGCGAATGAAATTTATGGTGAAGCGGGCAAAGATGTTATTTTTGTCAAAGGCTCGAACAATATCGTCACGGGCGGCACGGGCAACGACATTATCATTCTTGATAATGCGTCGAACTCCGTTATCGAATACACGCAGGGCGACGGACAAGATATCATTTACGGGTACACGACGAACACCAAACTTAAAATCAAAGGCGAATACTCCACGCAAGTCAGCGGCGACGACGTTGTTATCCAAGTCGGCAAGGGCGGAATTATCGTCAAAGACGCCAAAGATTTGATTGTAAACACCAACACGGTTGAACTTGAAGAGGGCGAAACTCTTCCGACAGAGGAAGGCGCGCTTATTGCCAACCCCTACGACAACGCGATTATCCTCATGCCGAGTTTCCAAGGCAGCAAAAATGTTCTGCGCGGCACGAACGGCGACGACTACATTGAAAACACGCTCGATAACATCATGATTTACGGTTTTGCCGGCGACGATACGATTTACAACTACGGCAAGAACGTCACGATAAACGCGGGCGACGGCGCAGACAAAGTTTTTAATTACGGCACGGGCGTCAAAATCAACGGCGGCGACGGCAACGATTACATTTACAACGAGGCGGCAACCGTCACGGCGAACGGCGGCGATGGCGCAGACACTATCGAAAACAGCGGCAAAAATTCTCGTATCGACGGAGGCGACGGCATGGACAGCATCACCAACAACGGCGAAAGTTCCGACATCAATTCGGGCGGCGGCAACGACCGCATCATCAACCTTGCAACAAACGCCCGAATCAGCGGTTACGCCGACGGCAATTACATTTCCAATTCCAGAAGCAACGTTACACTTCAGGGCGGCGACGGTTCCGACACAATCGTCAACAGCGGCAACAGCGTTTCAATCAACGCGGGCGCGGGCAACAATTCCGTTTCGATTGACGGTTCGGCGGGCGGCTATCAAACAGTCACGGCGGGCAACGGCAGTAATACCGTCAGAGTCGGTGAACGCGACGAAACCGAAGAGAAACGCTATTACAACAGAATCACGGTCGGCGACGGCAACAACTACATCAACAACAGCAACGTTGAGAACTCAACGATTGTCGCGGGTAGCGGCAACGACACGATTATCACCGGTGGCGGCAACAATTACTACACTTCAATCGTTGCGGGTGCAGGCGATAACCGAATCACCGTCAACAGCTCAATGTACGGCGGCAAAATTTACACTGAGGGCGGCAACGATTATGTTTCTGTCGGCGGCGGCGGATATTCCAATCAAATTTCACTCGGCAGCGGTGACGATACGGTTATTGCCGATATTTGGTCTTCGACAATCAACGTCGGCGCGGGCGACAATTTCGTGAGCCTGAACAATTGGCACAACAGCATTATTGCGGGCAGTGGCAACGATTATGTGACGATAACGAATTCGGGCGAAAGTAATTTTGCGTCACTGGGCAGCGGCAGTAACACGCTCATAAGTGAAAACGGTCGCGAGACAATCACGGCAGGCGACGGCGACGACTTTATCACGGTCAAAGGCGGCAACCTCAATGTCGGCGGCGGCAAGAACAATGTTTCGCTCACTTACGGCGGCAATACGACAATCATCGCGGGCGACGGCGACGACACGATAAATGTTGCCGACAAAGCCGAGGAAATGACTGACGGCAGGTATTACCACAACATCAACGCGGGCGGCGGCAACAACTACATCAACAACAGCAATGTCGAGAAGTCGACAATCATTGCAGGCTCAGGCAACGACACGATTATCACCGGTGGCGGCAACAATTACTACACTTCAATCGTTGCGGGTGCAGGCGATAACCGAATCACCGTCAACAGCTCCATGACTTACGGCAGAATTTACGCTGAGGGCGGCAACGATTTGGTTTCAGTCGGCGGCGAAGGCTCCAACAACATCATTTCGGTCGGCGACGGCAGGAACACGCTTTACACGAGCGATTACTACGACACCAACTACAACACGAACAACACGATAACGGCGGGCACGGGCTCCGATTTGATTTACACGAGCGGAAATTCCATGTTCGTCAACGCGGGTTCGGGACGCAACTCAATCACGCTTGCAGGCGGAAAAAACAACACGATTATCACGGGCAAAGGCAACGACACAATCAACCTTGCCGAAAGCGCGAACAACAACGTGATAATTTTCGGCGGCGGTGAAGATCTCGTCGTGAACTATCATTCGGGCGACACGGTCAAAGCGGCAGGCGTGCTCACTCAACAGACCGTCGGCGATGACGTGATTTTGACGGACGGCACAAGTACCATGACGCTCAAAGGCGCGGCGGACAAAACTGTCAACACGGCGACACTTTCCTCAAACGACAATGTTTATAAAATTCTCGTCGCGGACAAAACGGTTGGCGATACACTCCCGCCCGATAATTTGCCCGAAACAACTCAGCCCGAAACGACACCGCCCGATACCACTCCGCCCGCATCGAATTTAATTGTCACGAACGCGACGACTTCACCGTTGACGATTGGCGAGACGATTGAAATTGTCGACGCGACACTCCGAACGAAAGCACTTCGACTTACCGGCAACGAGCTGGCAAATTCAATCGTCGGCGGCAAGGGCGCGGATGTTCTCGACGGCGGCGCGGCAAACGACACAATCGACGGCGGCAAGGGCAACGACACTTTGACGGGCGGCGACGACGAAGATATTTTCGTCGCGAGTGCGGGCAGTGACGTTATCGCCGATTATGTTTCGGGCGAAGACAAAATCGATTTGGACGGCGCATCGGTCACGGGCTTTTCCGTAAGCAAAGGCAACACCGTTTTGAAGATCGGCAAAAATTCCATCACGCTCAAAAACTTCGACGGCGAGGCGATAACTTTTGTCGACGACGACGGCGAGACCGTTCAAACTTATTTCAACGACAGGCTTGTCGGCGAGGAAGACACCTCCGTCACGCTCGGTGCAAACTTCAAAGACAAAACTTTCACGGCTCCCGAAGAGATTATTAAAATTGACGCCGCGCAGGTTCTCAAAGCTTTTGTGCTTGTCGGCAACGCTGAAGATAATATTTTGCTCGGCGGCAAGGGTGCGGAAACTCTCGACGGCGGCGACGGCGACGACCTTTTGACGGGCGGCAAAGGCAACGACGTTTTTGTATTGAGCAACGGCTCCGACACAATCACGGATTACACGGCGGGCAACGACAAAATTTCTCTCGGCGCGTCACTCGAAAGTTTTGACGTTGACGGTGACAATTTGATTTTGAGCTCGGGTAATGCTTCGTTGACAATAGTCGACGGCGCGGGCAAGAAAATTTCTTTCGTCGACGGCAAAAAAACTTCCGCGCAGGTGTTCACGGTCGACGGGCAATTTAACGACAAGTCAACCGCCGTAACGCTCGGTTCTTCGACAACACAATACATCGCGTCGGGCAAAATCGCTTCGATTGACGGTTCGGCGGCAAACGGCGAAATCGAAATCACGGGCAACGCAAGCAACAATTACATTGTCGCGGGCAACAACGGCTCCACGCTCGACGGCGCGGCGGGCAACGACACTTTGGTCGGCGGAAACGGCACGGACATTTTCGCTTACATGAGCGCGAAGAAGAGCGGCAAAGACGTCATCCAAAATTTCGGCGAAAGCGACACGGTCAGCATTTCGGGCGCAACCGTCACAAACGCCGCCTTCAATGCCAAAGATCAAAGCGTTGTCTTCACGCTCAGCGACAAAAATTCGCTCACGATTAAAAAAGCTTCCGACAACGTTTCTTTCACGGACGACGACGGCGACAAAACTTTTATGCGCGAAGACGGCTTCATTCACGACGGCGACGCGGTCACGATACCCGCGGCGTTCACTCCGCAGAAAAATGTTGTCGTCACGTTCGACGAAGACATTTCTTCCGTTGACGCAAACTTTTCCGCCAAAGCACTCAACCTCGCGACGGCAAACGACGACGGCGTCTTTATTCACGGCGGCACGAAAAACGACACGTTGACGGGCGGCGCGGGCAACGACACGCTCTGGGGCGGCAAGGGCAACGATTCGCTCACGGGCGGCGACGGCTCCGACACTTTCATTTACAAGCCCGGCGAAGGCAAAGACACAATCTGCGATTTCACGAGCGACGATTTCTTGACGATTGAAGGCTCCACTTTCACGAAAGCAGTTTTCGGCTCCAATACTCTCACTCTCAACTTCAAGGGCGGTGATTCACTTATTCTGAAGAACGTCGACACTTCAACCGAATTCAACATAAACGGCGACATTTATCACGTCAGCGGAAAGACGTTGAAGCAATAGACTGCTCATGAAAAAATTTTTGACCTCGACAAATCGTCGGGGTTTTTTGTTGTCCGACGCAAAAAAAAAATCCCCGCGCTTGCGGAGACTGTCGAAAAATTTCAGTCGAATAAGTCCTTGAGTTTGTCGATAAAAGATTTCTTTTCGGGATTGTTTGTCGAATCGGAGCCGCCGTCCTCGAATTCGCGCAGAAGTTTTTTCTGTCGACTCGAAAGATTTTGCGGCGTAAGAACTTTGATTCGGACAAATTCATCGCCGCGCCCGTCGCCGCGCAAAAACGGAATGCCCTTGCCGCCGATTTTGAAAACTCTGCCGGACTGCGTGCCTTCGGGAATTGTCAAATCGACTTTGCCGTCAATCGTCGGAGCTTCGATTTTCGCGCCCAATGCCGCCTGAACGAAACTTATCGGAATTTCACAGTAAACGTCAGTATCGCGCCGCGTGAAAATCTTGTGCGGTTTAATGCTGATGTAAACGTACAAATCGCCCGACTCGCCGCCGCGTAAACCCGCATTGCCGCCGCCTCTGACGCGGAGCCGTTGCCCGTCGTCGACGCCTTGAGGAATGTTGACCGTGACTTCGCGCTCGACGTTGATTCTGCCTTCGCCGTGACAATGTTTGCAGGGATTCTTGATAATTTGTCCCGTGCCGTGACAGCGTTCACAGGGACGCGAATTCGCAATGACTCCGAACGGCGTGCGCGTTGTGGTCTGTCTCATGCCCGTGCCGTGGCAATCGGGGCATTCATCGGGCGTGGAGCCTTTCTGTGCACCGGTGCCGCCGCATTCGTCGCAGGTCTCCAGTCGCGGGACTTTAATTTTCATCTCTTTGCCGAAAGCCGCTTCCTCGAAAGTGATGCTCAAGTCGTAACGACGATCCGCGCCGCGTTCGGGGCCGGCTTTTTTCTTCGTGCGCGAACGTGTTGTGCCGCCGCCGAAAAATTGCTCGAAGATGTCGCCGAAACCGCCGCCCATGCCGCCGAAAATGTCGTTGATATTGATATTGATATTGCCGTCGAAACCGCCGCCGCCGTAACCGCCGCCGCCCGAAAATGCCGCGTGCCCGAATTGATCATACTGCGCCCGCTTATCTTTGTCGCTCAAAACGGAATAAGCTTCGTTGATTTCCTTCATTTTTTCTTCGGCAACTTTCGGGTCGTCGGGATTCAAATCGGGGTGATATTTGCGCGCCAACTTGCGGTAAGCTTTTTTGATTTCGTCGTCGGTGGAATTTTTGTTGACGCCAAGCACTTCGTAATAATCTTTTTTGTCCGCCATAAAATCAGCTCCTTAAACAAACAACGGGGAGAGAGAATTTGTCTCCCTCCCCTCAACGTAATTGGTTACGGATTATTTCTTTTCAGACCACTCGGCGTCAATGGTGTCGTCATCTTTGCCGTCGGATTGTTTCTGCGAAAAATCGGCGTTGGGTTGTTCGCCCTGCTGTTGTTGTTGCTGACCTGCCGCGCCCGCCTGATAAGCCGCCGAGCTGAGTTTGTACAGAGCTTGACGAACGTCCTCGGTTGCCTTTTTGAGCGCGTCGGTGTCAGCGTTGCTGTCGATTTTGTCTTTGAGCGTCTTTGCCGCGTCGCGAACGTCTTTAATCAACGCTTCGTCAACTTTGCCCTCGAAGTCTTTGCAGGTTTTTTCCGCTTGGTAAACGGTGTGTTCGGCGTCATTTTTGGCGTCGGCGGATTCGCGTTGTTTCTTGTCTTCGGCTTCGTGCGCTTGAGCTTCTTTGACCATGCGATCAATGTCTTCTTTGTTCATGCCGCTTGACGATTGAATTGTAATTTTCTGTTCGCGGCCGGTGCCTTTGTCTTTCGCGCTGACGTTGACAATGCCGTTGCGGTCGATGTCGAAAGTAACTTCAATCTGCGGAATGCCACGCGGTGCGGGCGGAATGTCGCTGAGGACGAAACGTCCCAAAGTTTTGTTGCCTGCCGCCATTTCGCGTTCGCCCTGCAGGACGTGAATTTCGACGCTGGATTGATTGTCCGCCGCCGTCGAGAAGACTTGCGATTTTTGCGTCGGAATTGTGGTGTTGCGTTCGATAATTTTGGTGCAGACGCCGCCCAAAGTTTCAATGCCGAGCGACAACGGCGTAACGTCGAGCAACAAAATTTGATTGTCTTTGCCGAATTCGCCGCCGAGCACGCCGCCTTGAATTGCCGCGCCGATTGAAACGCATTCGTCGGGGTTGACGCCTTTGGAAGGTTCCTTGCCGAGAATTTCGCGAATAGCATTTTGCACGGCGGGAATTCTGCTGGAGCCGCCGACAAGAATAATTTTGTCGATGTCTTTGCCGGTCAAGCCCGCGTCTTTCATTGCGTTTTTGGTCGGCGTCATTGTGCGTTCAACGAGGTCGCGAGTCAATTCGTCGAATTTCGCCCGCGTCAACGTCAAGTCAAGATGTTTCGGACCGGTTGCGTCGCCCGTGATGAACGGCAAATTGATATTCGTCGAAGTCATTGAACTCAATTCGATTTTGGCTTTTTCCGCCGCCTCAATCAGACGTTGTGCGCTCATCTTGTCATGCGTCAAGTCAATGCCGCTGGTTTTGCGGAATTCGGCAATCATCCACTCCATGACTTTTTTGTCGAAGTCGTCGCCGCCGAGATGCGTATCGCCGCTGGTCGCTTTGACTTCAAAAGTGTGTTCGTCAAGTTCCAGAATCGAAACGTCGAACGTGCCGCCGCCGAGGTCGAAAACCAGAATAGTTTCGTCGTTGTCTTTGTCGAGACCGTAAGCAAGAGCCGCCGCCGTCGGTTCGTTGATTATGCGCAGAACTTCAAGACCCGCGATTGTGCCGGCGTCTTTGGTCGCTTGACGTTGCGCGTCGTTGAAGTAAGCGGGAACGGTGATAACTGCCTGCGTGACGGTTTCACCGAGATATTCTTCCGCGTCGCTTTTGAGTTTCTGCAGAATCATTGCGGAAATTTCCTGCGGCGTGTAGTCTTTGCCATCAATGTTGACTTTGTAGCTTTCGCCCATGTGACGTTTGATTGACGAAATTGTCCGCGTGGGATTACTGATTGCCTGACGTTTCGCCAACTGACCGACAAGGCGTTGACCGTCTTTGGTGAAGCCGACAACCGACGGGGTGATTCGGCTGCCTTCGGGGTTCGTGATAACCGTGGGTTCGCCGCCTTCGACGACGCTGACGACGCTGTTTGTGGTTCCCAAATCTATACCGATGATTTTACTCATGAAGAATTTCTCCTCTCGTTGCGTTTAAGTTGGTTTTGAGTTTTTTATCAACTTTTCTTTGCTTGCCCAAAGAAAAGTTGCAAAAGAAAAGGCACCTCGCGGGGGCGTTACTTTCTTGTAATTCAAACGTTGCGCCAAATCCGTGCTCATTGTGCGTCGCAGTGAAACATCCTGTTTCAGCGCGACGCTGCGGCCGTCATCCATGACGGCCGGATTTCGATAAAATTTTATCGGCGTCAAGAATTGTTGACAACTTGCACCATGCTTGGACGAATCACCCTGCCGCGTGCGACATAACCGCGTTGAAGTTCGACGGCAATGGCTCCGTCCTCTTTGGTTTCGTCTTGTACCGCACCGACAGCCTGATGAAAATTCGGATCGAACATTTTATTTTTCGTGTCAATCGGTTCAAGTCCGTGCTTGCCCATGACGGCAACGGTTTCCTGTTTAATCATCTCGATTCCTTTGCGCAAGGTTTCGACATCGGCATTTTCGGCATTTTCCGCCGCCGTCGACGCCCGACTTAAGTTGTCGAGCAGCGGCAACAGATCTTTCAAAAACGACTGTTCGATAACCGCCGCAAGTTCGGATTTTTCCTTCGCCGTGCGTTTTCGGAAATTGTCGAAGTCCGCCTGCAACCTCAAAATTCTGTCGTCCTTGGCACTCAATTCCGCTTTTAACTTTTCAAGTTCCGCCGTCGCGTCGGGAATTTCTTCCGGAATGTTTTCGTCGACTGCGGGCTTTTCTGTTTGCAAATTTATTTCCGCTTCGTCGCCGTCTTCATTTTCGATGACGAGCTTTTTTTCTTCCGCCAAGTCGTTCACCTCTCTTTTGCGTGCAACCTTAGCACTGATTAGACAAAAAGTCAAGAGCTTTCTTTTCCCTTTTGAACGAATTCGCTTTTCTTTGGACACGTGGATAGTCAATCTAGGGGCTGTTGGTAAATTCAAGTAAAAGAAAAGACAGGAGCAAATCTTTGATATAATAAGTTTGAAAAGGTGAATGCTCATGTCAAATTTATTGTACCACAAAGATTTAACAGACGCACAATGGAGCAGAATAAAATTTTTATTTGAGGAGCGCAAGAAAGTCGGACGCCCGTCGCTTAATCCTCGCATGGTCTTCAACGGGATTTTGTGGATACTCAAGAGCGG
>JAFWFO010000043.1 GCA_017515635.1 Selenomonadaceae bacterium | reverse complement strand
TTTCCTGTGAACGAAAAACCCGCAGGTTATAATCTCAAACAAGCCGAAACAAACGACCTTTTTGTAGATTTGGCGGGACATTTCAACGGCAGACTTTACGCCGACAGCACTTATCACTTCAAAGACGAAGCCGACGCACGGTCGTTTAAAAATGCGCTGGACGAACATTTGGGGCTTAAAGCTACGGCAGGCACGTTCGCCAACAATCCTGATACAATATTCAACAGTGATGCCATAACTCGAACTGCCGACAAAGCAATACAATCCGGCAAAGAAATAAACGATCTGAACGACATAGTTGACGTTACCCGTGACACAAACACCCTTGCCGACATGGTAAAAAAAGTTCAATCGCTGGGCAAACGAGTAGATGAAATGCTTAAAGGCGGGGCATTGACGCGAACCGAAGCGACGGAAATTGCGGGCAACTTGATGGATGAATTCGCGGAGGCACGCAAACAATTAGACGCGGGCAAGATAAGCAGAGCCGAAGCTCAAAACAAAATGCGTGCAGTCGTTGAAAAGGTAAACGAACGTTTGGAACTGGCAAAATCAGATGTTTCTGATAAAAACACGGAAGCCAACGAAACATTGTCGGAAGAAAAAGCACTTGACTTATTCACGTTGTTTGACGTGGAGAAACCCGAAAATCTGACCGAAGAATTCAACAAAACTTATCGCGAGATTCAAAACACGTGGGATGCCTTCCTTGACGGCGAAAACGACATTCTCGAAACTGCGGACAAAATCAACGCGATTGTCGGCGAATTCACAAGCGAAGAATATAACCGACACTTCAACGCAAAGATGGATGCGCAAAGCGAATTAAATAGTGCTTATATGGAGGCAAAAGACAAAATACGGACAGCTGAATATGCGGGTGAAATTTCTCCAAACGAAGTAGCCGACAAAATCAGAGAACTTAAAGACGACTTCGATGACAGAAAGAAAGCTGTTGATGACAAATTCCCGACCACCCCGTCAATCGAACAATACTTGCAAGAAAGTGACATCTTGAATGCGTTCCGCGACAAAATCAAAAAGATAAAACCTTCGCCCGAACAGCAAGAACAATTTGACAAAGGTTGGGAAATCTTTTTCACATTAAAACGAACGTTTGACCATATGTACGACGAAGGCAAAGTCAGTGATGACGAATACAAAAATAAAGGTAAAACCATTGACGAAATTGAAGAGAGAATCCAAAACGAAAAAATTACGTCGATAAAGGCGGCTGCCAAACTTCATGATTTATTGCCCGAAGTGACTGCAGAGGAGATACAAAATTATCTTTCAACGCGAAACGAAAAGAAAGAAGCTCACCTTTTGCGTATAACAAAGGACTGGCGGGAAGCGGTAAACTCATTTTATGACGGCAGTCTTATCGACACGGACGCAGTTGACCGTGGCATTAAATCAGGCGATTGGGGTAAATTAATATCGCAATTACCGGAGAAAGCCGTTGAATTTTTTTTGGCTGAAGCGAAACGCATTAAGCAAGAATTAAAAAAAGCCGCTGATAACGGCGAAAAAACCGAAATATCTTCCACCAACGAACAAAGCGACAAGAAAAAATCAGCGTCGAACGAGAGCGACAATTTTCACGGCTTAAACGATGAGCAAATCACTACCGCACGGCACTTTGCGCAAATTTTTTGGCAAGCCCCAAATTCAGTTACCGGCGACATGTCATCGGAAGAGTATCTCGAAAAGGCTGTCGGCAAAGAAATTGCCGAAAAGATTTTGCCAATAATCGACGCAGTTTCTACCGACATCATCATGAGCCAAACTCCCGCCAAACAATCAACCAAAAGCTCACTTGAAGCCGCAACGGAACGGTTGAAGGAAACTTTCGGATTACAGACGAAAAAAGAACGTCGACAAGAACGAGACTTACAAAAACTTCACGAAAAATTGAAGACGGACACGCACCCGAATTTGAAGACGCAACTTGAAAATGATTTTGCGGCGATTGAACAAGACCCGAATTCCGAGGAAGCCCATACCGCCCGAAACGAATTGCAGGAATTCAGAACACGAGAATTCACGGACGAGGAACTTGACGAACTGGAAAGAAAAGCGCAGGAACTGAACAACACAGAAGCGGCTCAAAAGCAATCGACGGCAATAAATCCGTTCGACGTGGAAATTCCTCAAAACGCCGTCACTCAAAGCGAAGAGATTGACCCGATAGAACAACGCGCACGCGAAGCACTCAAAGCGGCAGGGCTTGAAGGCAAAACTGCGCCCGAAAAATATACAAGCCGCGTTTATTCAAGCAACGCTAAAAATTTGCACGATAATATTGTAGAAATTCACACTCGCGGCAAAATGCCCGACTCAAACCTTAAAAGAAAAATTACGACGTTGGCAAACAAGTTTGACGGTGGGTTTGCTGACAGCAGAGTTGACTGGGGATATAATTTTTACACCAAAGACGAAGCTCAAGCATTTCACAAAGCGTTGGAGATTTACTTCGAGAATGCGCCTGAAAAATTGACGGACAAAGAAAAATTTGCCATTAAAGTCGATAACGCCGTTGAAAAAATGAAAACCGCGCATGACTTTTCAGACGAGCAAATTAAATGGGTTGACAGATTCGGGAAATGGTTGAAAAATGAAGGCGAAATAACTGTTGCAGATTTTGATATTCCCAACACTGCCTTTAAGAATTACGGCGGATTTACACGCATCAACAAAATTTTTGGTGATAAACTTACAGAAATTATTGACGAACTCAATAGCTACGTAAACGAGGAGGCGACGGCTAATGGTGAAGAATCTGGAACGGGCAAAAGGACTGATGACGGACATCGAGACGTGGAACCCGCAGTACGCACAAGAACTGAAACGGAAACACGGACGCAAGGGCGCACTGAAAGTGCTGGTGTCGATTCTGGACAGGAACGACAAACTCAAAGCGGAATTGGAGAAAACGCTACTCGAACAAATGCCGAAAACGCACGACCCGTACGAGAGGATAAAGCAGGAAGCACAAGCACACGAACTGGCGAGCGAACTGGCTTACGAGGAAATTCGGATGCTGTACAACCCGCCGCAGGAACCGACCGAGGAAACAGAAGCATTTCTGAAAGTGCTGATAATGTAAACGAATCGGAAATCGAACAACGCGCCCGTAAAGCATTAAAAACGGCAGGACTTGATGGCAAAGGGGCTTTTGAGTCGCAAGGAATTTCCGTCAAAGTTCAACCGATAAGCGACGGCAAAATTATCGAC
>JAFWFO010000042.1 GCA_017515635.1 Selenomonadaceae bacterium | reverse complement strand
TCTCGTCATCACCCGCGCCACCATTAATTGAAACATTCGAGCTCCAATTGGTGATGTCTTCGTTGCCTTCTCCGCCGTCGATTATTGAGTTCGAGCCGCCGTTGTAAATCTCGTCATCACCCGCGCCGCCATCGATTGATGCGCTGTTGCCGTCGTTATTGCGAATGTAATCATTGCTTTCGCCGCCGTTGATTGACACGTTCGAACCTTCGTTGCGGATTGAATCGTTGCCGTCGCCGCCATTGATTGTCACGTTCGAGCTTCTGTTGTGAATGGAATCGTCTCCCTTGCCGCCGTCGATTGTAACGCTGTCGCCATAGTTTTCAATTGTGTCGTTTCCGCCGAGAGCAAGAATAATCGCGCCGTCGAGCGTGTTTGTGTAAGAATCATTGCCTTCGGTGAGTGTGATGAATTTCGGATTGGTTTTAACGCCGACGATGTTGACGCTTGACAAACTCGCCGCGTCTTTGAGCGTGATTGAGCCGTCGCCAACAGTGACGATTATATCTGCGCCGCTCTTGGTCGACGAATAAGTTCCTGTACTGCCACTGATTTGCAGTGTCGAGGTCGCGTTGAAGCCTTTGATAATGTCATTGCCGTCGCCTTCGGCGTATTTGATAAAATTATTCTTAGCGACGTAGTGACTAATAAGAGAAATTCTGTCATTTCCCTTACCGGCATCGATCGTTGCTAAGTCTCCCCAGTTCTCGATGGTGTCGTTACCATCACCGCCGCTGATTGAAACGTTAGTACCATGCGGATGGTTGTAGATTGAGTCGTTGCCGTTGCCGCCCGAAATAGTGCTGTTTTTACCGCTTGAATCAATACTGTCATTACCGTTGCCGCCTTCAACCATTTGTTTGTCACCGCCGCAGGACATCGTGTCGTCACCGTCACCGGCATTAATGGAAGAATTTTTGGAATGGATGTAAATTGTATCGTTACCCAAACCGCCAGCAACGGTAAGATTGGCGTCAACATTTTCGGGATTGCCGGCAATAAAATCATTACCCGCGCCGCTGTCTATTGAAACATTGGAGGCATCGTTGCGGATATAATCATTTCCTGCGCCGCTGTCTATCGTGACAAAGTTTTCATAATTCAAAATCCCGTCTGAACCGGCTCCCGTGATTATTTTAACGTTAAAACCCCTGTTTGTAATTCCGTAATGGCCGTCCGTTTTGCTGATTACCTTGTTGCTTGAGGAATTGTAAATTTCCGCTCTGCCTTCATTGATTACGGTAACGGCTCCCTTTGAAGATTTAACACTGATTTTTTTTCCGAGAGCATCTTTGAAGGTTAGACTGCCCGAACCCGTTTTTAATACAATGTCGCCGGCTTCAGTTACAATGCTGTCGTCAATGGTGCCGCTTGTCAAATCAACGAGCAGTTTTGAACCGTTCACATCGTCGTCGCGCATTTCAATTACATCATTGCCGTCGCCTTCAGCATACCGAATAACACTTTCGTAATATCCGTTCTGAGAGAAAATGTAAATGGTATCGTCACCTTTGCCGCCGTCAATTGTATTTTCCTTACCTCCCCAATTAAGGATTGAATCGTTGCCTTTGCCGCCACTGATTGACACGTTGTCGCCGTAGTTGCTGGAAATTTTGTCGTTGCCGTCTCCGCCGTCGATTGTAACGTTCGAGCACCAATAAGTATTATAAATGTCATCGTCACCTTTGCCGCCGTCGATTATTGAGTTCGAGCCGCCGTTGTAAATGTAGTCGTCATCTTCTCCGCCGTCGATTGAAACGTTGTCGCCTCTATTGGAAATGGAGTCATTACCTGCACCGCCGTCGATTGAAACGTTCGAGCCTAAGTTTTCAATGGAATCGTTGCCGTCGCCGCCATTAATCGTGACGTTCTCGCCGTGATTTTCAACAGCACCGCCGCCTTCGCCCAAATTAACTCTCACTGAGGAATTGCCACTACCGATTGTGACGCTGCTGGTGCCGTTGTCGAGGATGATTTCTTCCACGCCCGTTGTGTCGTCGACAATCGGATACTCGGGAAGCGGTAACATTTCTTCAATCGGTTCGTCCGGAGTGTGTCGCGTAATGACAAAGCGTTGAAGATCAAAAATTATGTTGTTCATTTTCAGTCACCTCCGTGTGTTATTAATATAACAACTTCCTTTGCACAACACAAGGTTTGAAAATAAATTTAACGTTATTATAACTTGACGTTGTGAACATTTTGAACGGTGTGATTTATACGAATTCAAGTCATCAAATTAACGTCAATCGCAAAAAAAATCCCTCCTTGATCAGGGGAGAGAAAATTTTCGATTCAAAGATTTTCTGTATCGCTCACGAACCGTCGGCGTGTGCGGCCTGTGTAGGTGGAAAGTCGCAACGAGTGGCGGCGCACTGAGTTTTAGTAAAGGAAGACAACCGCGATGTTATCGAGGAAGTGAGACTGCGAATTTTCGTAAAGAACTTTGTCGGCATCTTCGATTGAAAGAACGGGCGTGGCGTTGAGGTCGTCAAGGCGAATTGCTTTTACGACGAGCGGATTGGCACCTGCGCGGCTTGCCATGCCCATATCGGTTGCGTAAGTCGCCATGCCTTCGACGATGATTCTGTCGTAGTCAAGATTCAAATGACCGTAAATTTTTTGACCGTGCGCGTTTTTGATAACGGGGCTCATGACGTGGTTAATCGTGCCGAGACCGCGGCAGTCAACGATGAGACCGGTGTAACCTTGAGAAGTCGGGCGCGGTTCGGGTTTGTAATCGGGCTCCGGTTGCGGGAACGGCTCAATCACGGGCGGGCGTTCGATAACGGTTTCGGCAAGACCGCCGCTGCCGCCGAACAACGGAATTTCCATGGTGACGGAATAGCCGCCGCCTGCAAGTTCGCCTTCGTCAACGATCCGTGCGCCTTGGACGATGCCGGAAACTCTCGTCGTGACAACGTCGGACGTAAGCATCATTTGTTCAACGGTAGTTTCGGCGTCAACCTGCACGCCTTTAATCATTTCAAGCAACTGACGATAAGCATCGGCGATTGCCGCACGTTTTGCCATCATCGCTGCATGTGCGGGAGTTTTCGCCAAAGCGGGATTGCCGACGCCCATGCCCGTTACTCGAATTGTGTTCGTGTTCCAGTCCGGGGCGGCGTCGACTTTTGCGCTGACAGCAAACAAAATTGCCGCAATCAGCACGCCAAGCAGTTTCAATTTCCTCAACATTTGAAAGACCTCCTCAATAACTTTTTCGTTTTCGACTTGTAGTTTAGTCGGATAAAATTAAAATCCTCTTTGACGTTGCAAGATTTTTATCAAGAATTTTCTTCGCCAAGAAAGCCGATTACAAAAAAAGTCGCGTTCGCCTTTGCACAAAGTTTTCCGTTTCCGTCGACAAGGCGGCATTCGCAAACCATTGTTTTATGTCCGTCGTGCAGGACGCAAGCTTCGGTTTTGATTCGCGTGCCGGTCATCATCGGATGCATGAAATTAATCGTGAGCGAAACGGTGACAACACGTTTGCCCAGCTCCAAACATTTCGCGCCCATTGCGGTATCTGCCATCGTCGTCAAAACTCCGCCGTGCGTCATCGAGTACAAATTCGCGTGCCGAGAGTCCGCGCAAAGTTCAAGATGAATTTCGTCGCCGTCGACAACTTCAATGTCCAAAAAATTTATTACAGTGTTTTCATGGCAAAATTTTATGATTTGCTCGCGTGTCGGTTTTTGCAAAGTGTTCACCCTTTCGGCAACGAATTTTAGCACACACGCAGGAAAAAGCAATTGGAGTCTGTTGAAAAAGTAAACCGCTGAGAAATGCAGAGGAAAAATTTCTCGAACTGCGCGAAAAGATTTTGAGCGGCACGGCTTGAAAGTCGGCGGTCAATGAAATAAAATTCTTTCCAAAAACGGGAGGGATTTTTTTTTGGACGGGACAATCAGCAACGTCGCGGCGGGCTCTCTTGCCGAAGAACTCGAACTTGCGGCGGGCGATAAAATTTTGGCGGTCAACGGTCACAAACTCACCGACATAATAGATTTGAGTTTTCAGCTCGCCGAAGAAGAGATCGAACTTTTGATTGAGCACGCGGATGGCGAACGCGAAATTATCGAGTTTGAAAAAGACATCGACGAGGAACTTGGCGCGGAATTTTCGACGGCGGTTTTCGACGGCGTGCGGCGTTGCAAAAATCATTGCGTCTTTTGTTTCGTGGACATGATTGCCCCGAACATGCGAAAAACTTTGTCGGTCAAGGACGACGATTATCGCTTAAGTTTTCTGTTCGGGAATTTCATCACGTTGACGAATTTAACCGCGAAAGATTTCCGCCGCATAAAAAATTTTCATCTGTCGCCGCTGTTCGTGTCGATTCACGCAATGAATCCGGAACTGCGCGCCAAAATTTTGCGAACGCCGTTGGGCGCAAAAATTTGCGAGCAACTGAACGAACTGGAGCGAGCGGGCGTCGAATATCACACGCAAGTTGTCTTGTGCAAAGATTTAAACGACGGCGCGGAATTGGACTTCACGATAGCCGAAATTTTGAAACGTCGACCGCACGCGTTGAGCTTGGCGATAGTGCCCGTGGGCGTCACTCGTCACCGCCGCGACAAATTTGAGCTGAAACAATTCGACCGTGATTCGGCGGCAAAAGTCATCGCGCAGATTGAAATTTTCCAAAAAAAATCCCGCGCAGAGTCGGGACGAACTTTTGTTTATTTGGGCGACGAATTTTATTTCCTTGCCGAAAAAGATTTTCCGCCCGCCGAGTTTTACGACGACTTCCCGCAGATTGAAAACGGTATCGGCATGACGCGCAACTTTATCGACGAATTTGATGCGGCAGAAATTTTAAACGTAGCGAACAAATCAAGTTACGAATCGGCTGACCAAGCTGTTCCCCCGCTTTTAAAGCGTGTCGACGAATTTCATTCCCTCAAAGCTCAAAGCTTAAAGCTTAAAGCTAAAATCGATGTAATTTGCGGAACGTCGATTGCAAAAGTTTTCGAGCGTTTGACTGCCGACATGCCGAACGTGCGGATTGTTCCCGTCACGAATAAATTTTTCGGCGAGCGAATAAACGTTTCGGGACTTTTGACAGGTGGCGACATAATTGACACGCTGAAAACTTTGGGCGGGACACGCGACATTATTTTAATTCCGTCAACCGCGCTCAAATCCGGCGAAGAAATTTTTTTGGACGACGTGACTGTCGACGAACTGCGAAAAATTTTTGCGCCCGCGAAAGTTTTGCCGATACACGACGGCGCGGAATTCAAACGAGTATTGGAGGGAAATTTCACATGAGCAAACCGATTGTTGCGGTTGTCGGCCGCCCGAATGTCGGCAAGTCAACGCTGTTCAACCAGATTGGCAAGCGGCGTTTGTCGATTGTCGACGATATGGCGGGCGTCACCCGCGACCGAATTTACATGGACGCGACCTGGCTTGACCGCGAATTCACGCTGATTGACACGGGCGGTATCGAAATTAAATCCGACGACAAAATGTTGACGCAAATTCGCACGCAAGCCAAAATCGCCGCCGATGAAGCCGACGTAATAATTTTTGTTGTGGACGGACGAGCCGGCTTGACTGTCGACGATGAAGCTGTTGCGAAATTTCTGCGCACTTCCGACAAGCCGATTGTCCTTGCCGTGAACAAAATCGACGACATTCGGCAGGACAGCGACATTTACGAATTTTACAATTTGGGTTTGGGCGAACCGATTGGAATTTCCGCAAGCAACGCGCTGAATCTGGGCGACTTGCTTGATGCCGTTGTTAAAAATTTTCCGTCAAACGAAGTCGAGGCACGCGACGACGACGAAATCCGAATTGCCGTTATCGGCCGCCCGAATGTCGGCAAATCGTCACTGGTCAACGCTTTACTCGGTGAAGAACGCGTTATTGTCAGCGATATTCCTGGCACGACCCGCGACGCAATCGACACACATTTTTTTTCGGACGGCACGAAATTCACGCTGATTGACACGGCGGGTATGCGCAAAAAATCCAAAGTCGAAGAGGCCGTCGAGCGTTACAGCGTGATTCGTTCGCTCAGAGCGATTGACCGCGCAGATGTCGTGTTGATGTTGATTGAAGCTCCCGTCGGCGTCACCGAACAGGACAAAAAAATTGCGGGCTACGCGCACGATTCGGGCAAAGGTTGCGTTATCGTCGTCAACAAGTGGGATATTTTCCCGAACAAACACGACCGCTCAACAAATCGATTCACGGACGACCTGCGCGAGCGTCTCGGATTTTTGCAATATGCGCCCGTGGTTTACACCAGTGCTTTGACGGGGCAGCGCGTCGACCGCGTTACCGAACTGGTTAAATTCGTCGCCGAACAACAATCAATGCGCATTCAAACGAGCGTGCTCAACGAATTGATTCGCGACGCGGTTGCCGTCAATCCTCCGCCGACAAAAAAAGGCAAGGCGTTAAAAATTTTCTTCGTGACGCAAGCCGACATTTGCCCGCCGCGATTTATTATTTTCGTCAACGAACCGGAACTGTTTCACTTTTCGTACCTGCGTTTCATCGAAAACCGACTGCGCGAAAGTTTCGGCTTTGAGGGCACGCCGTTAAAATTTATCGTGCGCAAACACAAGCAAAATCCCGACGAACAATAACAAACACGACGCGAATCAATACCGATTGCGTATGGACGAAAAATTTTGCCCGTGCTATACTTCGCCATGCTTGAAAGTTATGAACACCCTCCTCTACGGCAAGAGGTTATCGCGGCGGACTGATTCAGCAGTCGTCGGCACGATTCACAACTTTGCGCCGTGAACGATTCAACGGAAACAATACCCCCCTAAAAAAAACTTCCCGTCAAAATGACGGGTTATTTTTTTACGGCTTGAATAGTCAAGTGAAGTGCAACGAAGTGGAAAAATAGATTTCCCAAGGAGTTCTGTAACCTAAACATTTTTTCGGACGTTGATTAAGTTGGTCAACCACAACTTGTAAATCAGCGTCGTTGAGTTT
>JAFWFO010000041.1 GCA_017515635.1 Selenomonadaceae bacterium | reverse complement strand
TATTTCCTGCAGTGCTTTTGTAAGGCTGTATCTTTCGTGATAGAATGTGTTTGACATAAGCATTTCCTTTCGGTAGGTAGTCTATCTCATTCTACCAAAGATTTGCTTATTTTTTCTTTTCTCGACTTTACCAACACTCTCAAAAAAAATCCCCGCCACAATCGGCAGGGATTTTTTTGCGGACAAGTTGTCGCTTACGAATTTTTCAGTTCGACCAAATATCTCTTGAGCGCGTCTTGCCACGTCGGAAGTCTGTCGAAGCCCGCCTCGTCCAAAGATTTTTTGCTCAAACGCGAATTGAACGGACGGCGCGCAGGTGTCGGATATTCAATCGTCGGGACGCCGTCAACTTCAACATCCAAGCCGGCTTGCTCGAAAATTTCACGCGCAAAATCTGCCCATGAACAAAAGCCTTCGTTCGTCGCGTGATAAATGCCGTATTTATCCGAAGCCGCCATATCCGCCAAAAGTCTCGACAAATCGGGCGTGTAAGTCGGACTGCCGATCTGGTCGTTGACGACGTTCAATTTCTTTTTCGTTTCGCCAAGGCGCAACATCGTCTTGATGAAATTGTTGCCGTTGATACCGAAAACCCAGCTCGTGCGAACGATGAAAAATTTTTCAACCAACGCATGAACGGCGTCTTCGCCCAAAAGTTTGCTGCGCCCGTAGACGTTGACGGGATTTTTTTCGTCGTTGACTTCGTAAGGAATTTTGCCGTCGCCGCCGAAAACGTAATCGGTGCTGATGTAAATCATTTTCGCGCCAATTTCGCGGCAAGCTTCGGCAATCCAACGCGTGCCCATGCCGTTGACGGTGAGCGCGAGTTCCGCCTCGGATTCGGCTTTGTCGACGGCGGTATAGGCCGCGCAGTGCACAACCGTTTCGGGTTTCTTTTCGAGGATGAAATTTTTCGCGCCGGCTTCGGTCGTCAATTCAAGTTCCTCAAGCGAAGGGGCGATATATTTGACGCCACGTTTCGTGAATTCTTTTGCAAGATCAAAACCCAGCTGTCCGAGAATGCCTGTGATTAAAACCATGTTGAAAATGCCTCCGTAAAAATTTTTGTATCGTGCGCCCGCAATAATAGCGAATTGGCGGCGATTTGTAAAGTTTTCGTCACTTGCCAAGTTCGGCTTTCGCTTGTCGTTGCAGTTCGTAAAGTTTATTCATTGCCTCAATCGGTGTCAAGCTCGGCACGTCAAGCGCAAGTAAATCTTTCAGTTGTTGCGACATGAACAGGCTCAGCGGTTGCGAATTTTTTTTGCTGACGACGGGACGCACGGGCTCCGAATTTTCCATTGACTTTAAAATTTCTTCGGCGCGTTTCATGACGGATTTCGGCAAGCCAGCCAACTTCGCGACTTGAATGCCGTAAGATTTATCTGCGCCGCCCGCCTTGATTCGCCGCAAAAAGATTACTTCGTTGCCGCGTTCTTTCACCGCGACGGAAAAATTTTCTATCCGCGAAGAAGTTTCCGCCAAATCCGTCAGTTCGTGGTAGTGCGTGGCGAAGAGCGTTTTTGCACGAATTTTTTTGTCGATATACTCAATCACTGAACGGGCAATGCTCATGCCGTCGAACGTCGAAGTTCCGCGCCCGACTTCGTCCAAGACAATCAAGCTGCGATTCGTGGCGAATTTCAAAATCTGCGCGACTTCGTTCATCTCAACCATAAAAGTTGATTGCCCGCTGACTAAATCGTCACTCGCGCCGATTCGCGTAAAAATCCTGTCGACGGGACAAATATTCGCGCTCGCGGCGGGAATAAAACTGCCGGCTTGCGTCATCAAAGTTATCAGCGCAACTTGCCGCATGTACGTCGACTTGCCCGCCATGTTCGGCCCCGTGATAATCATCAGCGCGCAACGATTCGGCGAAAGATTCGTGTCGTTTGGGACGAAAAGTCCGCCCGTTAAAATTCGCTCAACCAACGGATGCCGCCCGTCGCGAATTTCGATAACGTCGTCAATGTTCAATTCGGGGCGCGTGTAATTGTTGACCTGCGCAATTTCGGCAAAACTCGCCAGAACGTCAAGCAACGCGATTCGTTTGGCGGTGTCCTGAATTTGCGGCAATTTCGTCTTGATTCGGTCGCGCACTTCGCAAAAAAGATGATATTCAAGATTGACGATTTTTTCTTGTGCGCCGAGAATTTTTGTCTCGAAATCTTTCAATTCGGGCGTAACGTAGCGTTCGGCGTTCGTCAAAGTTTGTCGGCGAATGTAGTTGTCGGGAATTTTGCTTGCGCCGCTGTGCCGAACTTCAATGTAGTAGCCGAAAACGCGATTGTAGCCGACTTTAAGCGCACGAATGCCCGTACGCATTTTTTCGCGCTCCTCAAATTCCTGCAAAAAACTTCGGCTGTCGGAAGAAATTCGGCGAAGTTCGTCAAGTTCCTCGTTGTAGCCGCCGTTGATAATCCCACCGTCGCGCACGGACAAAGACGCGTTTTCGCTGATGGCGTCGTCAATCAGTTGCGCTTCTTCGTTGAAGTCGCCGATTCCGTCGCGGCAGGCAACCGGCAAATCCGTCGTCACGTCGCACAAAATTTCCCGAATCATCGGCAAGGCACGCATGGAAATTTTCAGCGCGGTCAAGTCGCGGGCGTTCGCGGAACTGACTTCAATTTTCGTCATGAGCCGTTCAAAGTCGCTGATATTTTTCAGTGCCTCGCGCAGATTTTTTCGCGTCGAAAAATTTTTGTAAAGTTCTTCCACCGCGTCGAGTCGACGATTTATCGCGGTCACGTCAACCAACGGACTTTCAAGCCAACGTTTGAGCAGTCGCGTACCGAGCGCGGTTTTCGTCTGGTCGAGCACGTCGAACAGAGTATTTTTTTTCGAGCCGTCGCGCAAATTTCGGACGACTTCTAAATTCCTCAGCGCGGTCGCGTCCAAAATTAAATGACTGCTTAAATCAAGGCGCGTGAGCTTCGACAGGTGATTTAAATCCGTGCGAACGGTCGCGTGCAGATAACGCAAAAGATTTTCCACGGCCTGCGCGGCAAGTTCACTCGCGGGCAAGTCGTCTTCGCTGAAATGTTTGGCGAAAAAATTTTCTGCGGAATTTTGAACTTCAACTCGCGTGAAAGTGCAACTGTCAAGTTTCACGTCGACAAAATTTTTCAGCCGTCGGAAGAAAGTCGGTTCCTCGCCAATCAAAATTTCGTGCGGGTTGACGCGATAAAGTTCGTCGAAAAGATTTTGTTCACGATCGCCGCCGTCGTAAAGCCCATAAAAAATTTCGCCCGTGGAAATGTCCGCGCCCGCCAGTGCAATTTCGTCGTTGCTCTCCAAAACCAGCGCAAGATAATTGTTGTTCGCGTTCGTCAAGGCGTCGTCAGTTAAAATCGTGCCGGGCGTGACGATTTTCGTCAGTGCGCGTTCGGTCAAGCCTTTCGCCTTCGGGTCGCCGATTTGGTCGACGATTGCTACGCGAAAACCTTTGGCGACGAGTCGTTGAAGATAAGTTTCCACCGCGTGAGCCGGCACGCCGCACATCGGAACTTTTTGCCGCTGCGTCAAAGTCAATCCGAGTTCTGCGGAAGCGGTCTTTGCGTCGTCGTGAAACATCTCAAAAAAATCGCCGAGCCGGAAGAATAACAATTCGTTCGGGTGCTTTGACTTTTCCGCGTGATATTGTTCCATCATCGGCGTCAAATTTTTTTCGTTCAAGTCATCACCTCTGAAAAATTCTCCACGAAAGTTTAGCAAGTTGATTTTGACGCGTCAATCGAAATTTGTATCCGTTGCAAACTAAAAGCGGCTCCGAGTTTTTTGGAACCGCTTTTTTTGTCGATAATCATTAACTGCTAACCACTGAATTTATGCGCGGATTGTAACTTATTTCAGCGGAAAGAGGTCGCTTGTCCCGCGACAAAAAAATTTTTTCATTTGATAAAGTATGTGTCGACGGAAAAAGTTCGTCGTCTGCAAATTGATTCTGCGGGCGTTACTTTTCAATCATATGAAAAAGCACGAACTTTTTAAATGTGCGATAATTATTTAAGGGGGCGAGAACATGCCGACTTCGCCGGATGAAAGACGAATTCTCATCGGCTTGAATATCAGTTATTGCAGGCGGGCGCGGCGACTCACGCAAGTTGAATTGGCGGAGGCAGTCGGTATCAGCAGCAATTATTTGTCGCAGGTCGAACGCGGTTGCAAATCCATTTCGTTGGATAAACTTTTAAAAATTTCCGATGAACTGGGCGTTGACGTCAAAAGTTTTTTCGACTTCGACAGGTTCACCAAACGCGAATGATTTTGTCGCACGACAAGCGACCTCGCGAAGAAATTTTTCGATAAGATAGTCTAAACACTTGAGTTGATGTTAAAAATTTTTTCGACTTCGACAGATTTACCAAACGCGAATGATTTTGTCGCACAGCAAGCGACCTCGCGGAAAGTTTTTTCGGTATTATTTAATCGACACTTGAAGGGAGGAATTACTTTGGTAACTGTAACGAACGAAAAAGAATTGGCGCGGGCAATGGAAGACAAGGAGTCGACGATTGAAATTGTCGGCGACCTGAGCAAAAAGACCATCAAACTCAAAGCTACGGGTAAGGTTGCGTGGGCTATTGCTTTCGCAGCATTGACTGCAGCTGTTGCGTTTGCAATGTCAGGCGCGGGGGCTCCTGCGGCTTTACCGCTTGCCGGGACGACGGCGGCATTTATCGGAGGAACGGGGGCGACGATTAGCGCGATAGAACTTGCGGTTGCGGCAGGCGGCGTGGCAATTTTGTCTGCTCTGCGCGATGATTACAAAATCGTCGAGAAAAACAACAATCACGTTGTCTTGAAGCGTCGCTAAAATTTTTTCTACACGTAAAGGAGAATTGATTATGACAACAAACGACACCGCCAAATATGCAGGAGATTATTCCGAGAGCAGTTTTTTCGACAAGATTACCTCGACTATCAAAAGCGCGGGACTCACACTGATTTACGAGGCGTTGCAACTTTTCTACGTCACGGAAAATCCCAATTGCCCGATGAGAATCAAAGCGGCGATTTTTGCAGCACTGGGATACTTCATTTCTCCCCTTGACGTTGTTCCGGACTTCACGCCTTTTGTCGGCTATTCCGATGATGCCGGGGCGATTGCGATTGCTTTGGGTTTGGCGCAAATGTATATCGACGACGAAGTCAAGCAGAAAGCTCGCAATAAAATCTGCGATATTTTCGGCAAAGGAGTCTTGAGAGATCTGGACTGAAACTTTTTAGGCTCGGAAATTTCGAGGCTCACGTCTATGAAAGTTTTTCATCGCACGCGAGTCGCGTCGCCCGTCGTAAATTGCGGCGGTCTCGAATAAAAAATTTTTACAGGAGGATTTAATCATGGGACTTTTGGACATTGTGGAAGGTGTATTTGGAGTTCTTCAAGAGGTAAACCGGGCAACTGCAGGAAAGCAACATGAAATCTTGAAAAAAGCGGATGCCTACGGAAAACAGCACGGACAGCATTTGAAGCCCGAATACCAGAGAATGCTCGACAAATTCAACGAACAGCAACGCAAGCCTTGGGAGCGCAATTAAAGAAGGCGATGGCGGAAATGTTGACGTGAAAAATTTTTTCTTCGCGTCAATCGTCCTGTTCAACGAGATTTACGACGCAGGTTGCTACAATCTGATTTATACCAACGAATAAATTTTCGGCGGAAATTAAAAGCGGCTTCGAGTTTTTCGGAACCGCTGATTTTTTTGTCGCGGGTGAAAAGTGCAGTCAAAAATCAAAAACCGCTTATTGAATTTGATGACGCGACGCGATAAAATTCCGTCAATCAAAGGAGGTCGATAATCATGAAAAAATTTTTACTCGCGGCTTTTCTCGGCTTGACGATTGTTTTTGCGAACGTGCAAGCACAAGCCGCCGTTCCCGAACAAGACACGTGGGTTTTGAATTGGGAAGGCACCGACTACTACGTCGTGGCGGGCACTTTGGAGTACAACGAAGACTACGGCATCGATGTGCCTCTCGACATTCGCTGTGATGTTTTGCGCAATGGTGAAATTCGTCACTACGAATTCGAAGCCATAGGCAACGCAGGGGCGAAATTGTATGTTGACGGCGAACTTTACGGCGATTCGATGCACAGCAAATTCATCAGGGAAATTGAAATGGCCATTTCCAAGCTGATTGTCAATCGATAATTTTCGACGCAAATCAAAAGCGGCTCCGAGTTTTTCGGAGTCGCTGAATTTTTTTATTTGGTGCGCTCGGCGGGAATCGAACCCACGCTTCAAGCTCCGGAGGCTTACGTCCTATCCACTGGACTACGAGCGCGCCGCTTTAAAAGCGGCGGAACAGCTGACGCGATTAAACGTTGCGACGATCAAACGTTATCGCCGCGTTCATGCGTCAATGTCCGCTTGCGAATTATTTCTTGCTCAAAAGTTGGCGAGTGTGCTGAGCAACTTGTTCGGGCGTGATATTTTTGTTGCGGGCAATTCCCGTTTCGATTGCGGCTTTGGCAACGGCTGCGGCAACTGTCGGGGCAACACGTTCGTCAAAAGGCGTCGTGATAACGTGATCTTCGTTAAGTTCTTCGTCGCTGACCAAAGACGCAATGGCATAAGCCGCCGCGATTTTCATTTCTTCATTAACGTCGGTTGCGCGAACGTCCAAAGCTCCACGGAAAATGCCGGGGAATGCAAGCAAGTTGTTGACCTGATTCGGGAAGTCACTGCGTCCCGTCGCCACAACGCGAGCACCTGCCGCTTTTGCAAGATCGGGCATAATTTCGGGCGTGGGATTCGCCATCGCCAAAATAATCGCGTCGTGATTCATCATCTTGACCATGTCTTGAGTCAAAAGATTTGCTTTCGACACGCCGATAAAAACGTCCGCGCCGTGAATCACGTCGGAGAGCTGACCGGCTTCCTTGTCGAAGTTGGTAACGGCGGCAATTTGATCTTTGTACGGATTCATGCCTTTGCCGCGACCTTCGTAAATTGCGCCCGTCGAATCGCACAACAAAACGTCTTTCGCGCCCATCTTTTGAATCAGATAGGTTATCGCCATACCTGCGGCACCCGCGCCGTTGACGACAACTTTAATTTCGTCGAACTTTTTGCCGACAAGACGCAACGCATTAATCAACGCGGCGGCAACGACAATCGCCGTGCCGTGTTGGTCGTCGTGGAAAACGGGGATGTCAACCGAATCTTTCAACGCGTGTTCAATGTCGAAACATTCGGGGGCTTTTATGTCCTCAAGATTGATTCCGCCGAAACTGGGAGCCATCAGCTGAATCGTCTTGATAATTTCGGGAACGCTTTTCGTGTCCAAACAAATCGGAATTGCATCGACGCCCGCGAAACCTTTAAACAGAATCGACTTGCCTTCCATGACGGGAAGACCCGCGCCCGCACCGATGTCGCCGAGACCCAAAACCGCCGTGCCGTTCGTGACGACGGCGACCAAGTTGCCGCGATTGGTGTAGTCGTAAATTTTGTCGAAGTCGTCTTTAATTTCCAGACAGGGAGCCGCGACGCCCGGCGTATATGCAAGAGTTAAATCTTTATTCGTCTTGAGCGGAACTTTGCTCCTGACTTCGAGTTTCCCGTGATTTTCTTTATGCAGGGCAAGAGCTTCCTTGTCGACGTTTGCCACTTAAGTTCATCCTTTCAAATAGCTTGTGAAATAACTGCCGCATATTATATTCAGCACGCAAAACAAATTCAAGCCCGCGACGGCGTGAATACAATATTTTTTCCCTGCGGTCTGAAAAATTTTTGAACCGTGACTTGCAAACCAAAAATTTTTCTGCTACAGTTAGGCGACGGGAGGGAACGAAGAGCGAGGCGAAAAAATTAATCTCGTTCTAAAAATCCTCTAATCATCTCAAAATATAATTCCCGTTAATCCCATTAAAAGCAAAATAAACGCCACAGTGCCGGTCGGGCTGTCCCCGCAGTTGCGGTCGGCGGCAAATACCTTGCAGATGCCCACCAAGCATCGGCAAAAAGAAGGTGAGACATGAGAAACTAAAGCAGATTTCAAAACCACAAATGAGACGGAGGCGCGAGCCCCCGCCTTTTTTGTTGCTTAAAAATCCTTGTACCTGCGAAATTAAATTGCTATAATCGGCGGCGAATGATTCGACGTGCAAAAAGCGTCAAGTCCAATTTCAACCTGCAGAAAAATTTTTGGCGAACGTGCCGATTCATCTCAACGAAAAAATTTTTTCAAGTCGCGCCGTTCGTCAACGTGAATTTTCGACGCAGGATTTAAATAAATTTTGAAACCGACGAGGAGGAATATTTTTTGAACTTTGGAAAGACAATCACGGCATTGATTATTGCGGCGGCGTTGCAAAACCCCTGCGCGGTCAATGCGGCTGATGAAGATCGCGAACTTTCGTTAATAGCGGCGGAACAAGAGGACACAGGCGAAGAAAAACTCGACGAACTCAATCCCGCGTTGACCGAAACAATTTCCACCGAACGAAAGGAAGATACCGACAAAGAAATAAAAGATCGCCGCAAAAAATTGCGCGAAACACGCCGCGAGAAAGAACGTGAAAACGAACAAAAGTTGCGCGACAGCACAGCGAAAAAAGATGCGCAAATGGAAACGGACACGCCTATTGTTATCGACCCCGCAACGCCCGAACCAATTTACGAGCCGACGCCCGAACCTGAACCGGTACAGGAATCCGTCAAAGAACCTGAACCCGTTGTCAAAGAGACCGCCACAAACCCCGAACCTGAAAAAAAAACTAGGATTGAGCCTGCGCCTTCGCAATTCACCGAGCCGATAACGGAAGAAAATAAAATTCCGAAACCTGCGATAACACCACCGTCGACAGAAACGCTTATCGGTCCCAATCCGAAAGAAGTTTACGCCAACTTCTCCGAAGTCGCCCGCGCACTCGGATTTATTCCTCTGTACATGCCGCGCAAATCCGGTTACGAAATCACCGCGATTTATGCCGAGCCGGGCATTGTCGAAATGCAATACGGGCGCAGATGGGAACCCGGCGTTTTTGTTGCGGTCAGAACTCACAAACGCGCCGAAGGTGAAGAACTTCGCGATATAAGTGGCGTTGAAGGCGTGAAATGGCGCGTGGACACGACATCGGGCACGACGATTTATCTGGCAAAAATTTCCGAAACCGAACAAGTTGCGGCGTGGGCAGTCGGGCATTATACTTTTTCCGCGCACTCGAATAATCTTTCGTTCGCGAGTTTCCACGCGCTTGTTGCCGATGAACTTGTCGAATTGTCGACGCATTATTATTTGGACTTGTGAGAGCTTTTAAAGCGGCGACAACGCTTGAATAATTTTAATGTTACGTTGCCGCATTAATATCTAAAAACTTAAAGGAGCGGTTTAAATGGTTGAACGTTACACCTTGCCCGAAATGGGAAAACTTTGGTCAATCGAAAACGAATGGCAAACAATTTTGGACGTGGAAATTGCCGCCTGCGACGCAATGGCGGAACTCGGCGAAATTCCCGCTGAAGCCGCCGCCAACATTCGCGCCAAAGCAACTTTCACGACCGAACGCATTAAGGAAATCGAAAGCGTCACGCATCACGACATCATTGCTTTTTTGACGTGCGTGGCCGAAAACGTCGGCGAAGACTCGAAATATATTCACAAGGGCTTGACTTCCAGCGACGTGAAAGACACCGCGATTTGTCTGATGATGAAACGTTCGGCGGAAATTATTCTTGACGACCTGCGCCGCTTCTACGAAGTTTTGAGACGCCGCGCAGTCGAATTCAAACACACGCCCTGTATCGGACGCACGCACGGCATTCACGCGGAGCCGATGACTTTCGGGCTGAAACTTTTGCTTTGGAGCGAGGAAATTGAACGTGACATTGAGCGCGTCGAACATGCGAAAAAAATTGTCAGCGTCGGAAAACTTTCGGGAGCCGTCGGAACTTATTCAAACATTGATCCGAAGATTGAAGAAATTGTCTGCCGCAAACTCGGCTTGACGCCCGTCCGCTTGGCGACGCAGGTTGTTCAGCGCGACCGTCACGCCGAATACATGACGACTTTGGCAATCGTCGCAAGCACGCTCGAAAAAATCGCAACGGAAATTCGCAACTTGCAACGTACCGATATTCGCGAGGCTGAAGAATATTTTTCGATCGGTCAAAAAGGCTCCTCCGCAATGCCGCACAAACGCAACCCGATTAACTGCGAACGCGTGGCGGGTATGGCTCGGCTCGTGCGCGGAAATGCCGTCGCCGCAATGGAAGACATCACGCTTTGGCACGAACGCGACATTTCGCACAGCTCCGTTGAGCGCGTCATTTTGCCCGACTCGACAATCAACGTCGACTACTGCACGCGCACGCTCACAAATATCGTCGACAAACTTCTTGTTTATCCCGAAGCAATGTTGCATAATATGAATTGCACGGGCGGATTGATTTACAGTCAGCGACTCATGCTTGCGATTGTCGGCAAAGGCGTCCTGCGCGAAGATGCTTACAAGTGGGTTCAGCGTAACGCAATGAAACGTTGGCTCTACGACGAAGATTTTAAAATGAACATCTCCAAAGACCCCGACATCACGAAATTTTTGAGCGCGGCAGAAATCGCCGAGTGTTTCGACTATAACTGGTTCTTGCGGCATATCGACATGATTTTTAATCGTTTCGGATTGTGAGCTTTAAGCTTTGAGAATTGAGGAGGTTTTTTTCATGATTAAAGGCAATCAACTTTACGAAGGCAAAGCGAAAATCGTTTACGAAACCGACAACCCCAATGAGTTGCTCGTTTACTTCAAAGACGACGCAACGGCGGGCAACGGCGCGAAACACGGCACGATTCAGGGCAAAGGCGTCATCAACAACAAAATCAGCACGTTTTTTTTCAAACAGCTCAAAGATCACGGCGTCAAAAGTCATTTTATCGAAACCGTCAGCCCGTGCGAAATGCTCGTCAAAAAGCTCGACATGATTAAGCTTGAAATTATCGTGCGCAATGTCGTCGCGGGCAGTTTAGTCAAACGTTTGGGACTTCCCGAAGGCACGCCGCTTGCCGTCCCCGTCATCGAATACGATTACAAGAGCGACGAACTCGGCGACCCGATGCTCAATCGTTGGCACATCATGGCGTTGAATTTGGCGACGATTGACGAAATGAATCAAATCGAACACATGTCGCTTGCCGCAAATGCGATTATGCGCGAAATTCTCAAAGCGAAGAATGTCGACTTGGTTGACTTCAAACTTGAATTCGGACGCTTTGACGGCGAAATTCTTTTGGCGGACGAAATTTCTCCCGACAACTGCCGTTTCTGGGACACCGAAACGCACGAGAAACTTGATAAAGATCGTTTCCGTCAAGACTTGGGCGGCGTCGAGGAAGCTTATCAAGAAATTCTCAATCGTTTGACGCTGTAAGGAGAAATTCACATGCTGAAGAAATTTTTTATTACGGCGATTTTCGGCTTGACGCTTGTTTTGGCATCCGCGCAGGCCGAGGCAGAGGACGTTTATGTCGGCAAATCGGACGCGACGGGTTTTGTGTGCTACATAATGACTGAGACAATCGAATGCCATTGGGAAAGAAATTCGATGGTCAGCACCGCGACGCTCAAAATGACTGACGATTACGGACAAGATTATTATCTCGATTACACTTTTCACGATTTCCACGCTCAAGGTATCGACGTGCGTTTTAAAAATTCCCAAAACTACAGCGGGGAAGCGGATCCGCGTTTGACGCCGATTGAATGGGCAATGTTTGAAGTCATCAGAGATCGTTATTAAAATTTTCGGGGGACGAGGAATTGTGCCTTGTCCCCTTTGATTTTTGTGGGGTGAAAGATGTTTCATGGTGGAAAAAAATTTACACGTCGTCTATCGCATTTCCGATAAAGGGAATCCCAAATTAAAGCTTGCAAATGCGAGTAAGTGGGATTGCTTGCTGAATGCCGTGCAAGAATTCGGCGCGGAAAATTTCCACGTGATAGCTGACAACTGCACGGACGCCACGCTTGCCGCTTTGAAGTCCACCGGCTTGAACATGGAGATTACGTCAAACGGCAATGTTGGAACTTGTCGCCATATCTTCAACGAAGTTATCAATCGTTACGCGCCCGAAGATTTTCTTTATCTGCTGGAGGATGATTATCTTCATTTGCCCGGCAGTCGACAGGCTCTGCTGGAAGGTTTGGAGATTGCCGACTATGTCACGCTTTACGATCATCCCGATATGTATCACCCGCCGGGAATGACGCCGAATCTTTTTTCACGCGGTGACCGACCGAAGTCCACAATTTATTTGACGGCACACCGACATTGGCGAACGATACCTTCAACGACAATGACTTTTGCCGCCAAAGTTAAGACGTTGATTGAGGACAGACCGTTTTGGCTTCGGTGTTGCGAAGGACGAAAAATTCCCTTCGAGCAAATAGCGTGGGTTCCGATAACCAAGCAAGAAGATTTGGACGACGTAAAATTTTTCGCCGAGAATCATTGGGACATCATGGTCATGCTTATGTTTGAAAACTTTTTGGCACCAGAGCGTCGGAAAAAAACTTTAATATCGGCTTTGCCCGGCATGGCAACGCATACGGAAACAGCATATCTGGCACCGTTGATTGATTGGAGTAAAGTTTAAAAAGTTTTTGCGAGGTGTTGAATTTTGGGCAAACGAGTTTTGGTGACGGGCGGCGCGGGATTTTTAGGCTCTCACCTTTGCGACAGATTAATTGCCGACGGGCACGAAGTTATTTGCTTGGATAATTTTTTCACGGGCAAGAAAAAAAATATCGCGCACCTGTTGAGCAATCCGAATTTTGAATTGATGCGTCACGACGTTGTTCAGCCGATTTACGCGGAGATTGATTGGATTTTTAATTTGGCGTGTCCCGCAAGCCCCGTGCACTATCAGCGCGACCCCGTTCGCACGATTAAAACAAACGTCATGGGCGCGTTAAATTCTCTAGGTTGCGCGAAACAAAATCAAGCACGCGTCCTGCAGGCTTCAACGTCCGAAGTTTACGGCGACCCGAAAGTTCATCCGCAACCCGAAACTTATCGCGGAGCCGTCAACCCGATTGGAATCCGTGCCTGCTACGACGAGGGCAAGCGCACCGCCGAAACTTTATTTTTCGACTATCACAGGCAACACGGGCTTGATATTCGCGTCGTGCGGATTTTCAACACTTACGGCCCGCGCATGACCGCGAACGACGGGCGTGTCGTCTCGAATTTTATCGTGCAGGCTTTGACGGGCGAAGACATTACGATTTACGGCGACGGCACGCAGACGCGCAGTTTCTGTTACGTCGACGATTTGATTGACGGAATTGTTCGCATGATGAACGCGGAAAATTTTATCGGACCGGTTAATCTTGGCAACCCCGGCGAATTCACCATGCTTGAGCTTGCCGAACTGGTTTTGAAATTGACGGGCAGTAAATCAAAAATTGTTTATCGTCCGTTGCCGAGCGACGACCCGACTCAGCGTTGTCCCGTGATTGATTTGGCGAAAGAAAAGCTTGGTTGGCAACCGAAAATTAAACTCGAAGACGGGCTAAAACTCACGATTGATTATTTCAAAGAAAATTTTTCACTGATAAACTAATCACTAACCACTAAAAATCTACCGAAGGGAGATTTTTCATGGAGCAACTGACTTACAAAGATTCGGGCGTTGATATTGACGCGGGCAACGAATCAGTCAAGCTGATTAAAAATTTTGTCCGCTCAACTTACCGCGAAGAAGTTTTGGGCGACTTGGGCGGCTTCGGCGGATTGTTCGCGCTGAAAAATTACGACGAGCCGATTTTGGTTTCGGGCACGGACGGTGTCGGCACAAAATTAAAAATCGCATTCCTGCTCGACAAGCACGACACGATTGGTCAAGACGCCGTTGCAATGTGCGTCAACGATATTTTAGTTCAGGGAGCCGAGCCGTTATTTTTCCTGGACTATTTGGCGGTCGGCAAACTTGAGCCGCAGAAAGTTGCCGAAATTGTTCGCGGCGTCGCCAATGCCTGCAAACTTTCGGGTTGCGCGTTAATCGGCGGCGAGACTGCCGAAATGAGCGGCTTTTATCCGAACGGCGAATACGACATTGCGGGCTTTGCGGTCGGCGTCGTCGAAAAAAAATCGCTGATAACTTCCGCACGCGTCAAAGTCGGCGATATTCTTTTCGGCTTGCCGTCAAGCGGTCTTCACTCGAACGGATTCAGTCTTGTCCGTAAAATTGTTTTCGACCGCATGAAGTTCACGGGCGACGAAAAATTTTCCGACGAAAAAACTTTGGGCGAAGAACTTTTGACGCCGACGAGACTTTATCCCGCGACGTGCCTGCCGATAATCAAAAAGTTCGGCGAAAAAATTCACGGGCTAATTCACGTGACGGGCGGCGGATTTTACGACAACATTCCGCGTGCCTTGCCCGACGGTTTGGGCGCAACGATTGATGCGGATTCGTGGGCTGTTCCGAAAATTTTCAAATGCTTGCAGGAGTGGGGTAACGTTCCGCGCCGCGAAATGTTCCGAACGTTCAACTGCGGTATCGGTATGATTTTAATCGTCGACGAAAATGTTGCGGACGAGTTGAGCGCACATCTCAACGAAAATTTTGAGACGTTTTACAAAATCGGGCGCGTCGTCGAAGGTGACGGCGTTGAAGTTTTCGGCGGCGAATTCAAAGATTAAATTCGACAAATTTTTTCGGGAGGTGAATTAAATGATTAAACTTGCCGTTTTATGTTCCGGACGCGGCACGGACTTGCAATCGATTATCGACGCGATTGAAAGCGGTTACCTTGCGGCTCAAATTTCCGTCGTGCTGACCGACAAACCGAACGTCGGCGCGCTGAAACGTGCGGAAGTCGCTGGCATTAAAAATATTTGCGTCGACAGAAAAAATTTCTCAAACCGCGCAGATTTCGAGGCGGAACTTTTGAAACATCTTGACGGCGTCGATTTGGTGATTTTGGCGGGCTTCATGAGAATTTTGAGCGCAAATTTCGTTCGTCGCTACGAAGGGCGGCTGATGAATATTCATCCGTCGTTGTTGCCCGCGTTCCCCGGTGCGCACGCTCATCGTGACGTTTTGGCTTACGGCGCGAAAATTTCCGGCTGCACGGTTCATTTCGTCGACGAGGGCACGGATTCCGGCCCGATAATTCTTCAAGCGGCCGTCGAAGTTCGCGAGGACGACACCGAAGAAACTTTGGCGGCGCGTGTTTTGGAGCAGGAGCACAAAATTTATCCGCGAGCGATTAAACTTTTCATTGACGGGCAACTTAAGATTGACGGGCGTAAAGTTCGGATTGGAGGCGGCAAAATGAAAATCAAACGGGCATTAATCAGCGTGTCGAACAAATTGGGCGTGGTTGAGCTTGCCAAAAAACTCAGCAAGTGCGGCGTCGAAATTATCAGCACGGGCGGCACAATGAAGGCGATTCGGGCGGCGGGCGTCCCCGTCACTTACGTCAGCGATTTGACGGGCTTCCCCGAAATCATGAACGGGCGTGTTAAAACTCTCAACCCGAAAATTCACGGCGGAATTTTGGCGGTGCGCGACAATCCCGAACACGTTCAGCAAATGGAGCAAAACGACATTGAACCGATTGATTTGGTCGTCGTGAATTTGTATCCGTTCAAGAAAACCGTCGCGAAACCGAATGTCACGCTTGAAGACGCGATCGAAAATATCGACATCGGCGGCCCCGCCATGATTCGTGCGGCGGCGAAAAATTTTAAATTCGTGACGGTCGTGACCAATCCCGAACGCTACGACGAAATTGCCGCGCTCATCAAAGAGACCGGCGAAGTTCCTTACGACGTGCGAAAAAATCTTGCGACAGAAGCATTCGCGCACACGGCGGACTACGACGCGGCGATTACGAAATATCTCGAAAACATCTGAACGCTTAAAATTTTTTCGACAAATCGTCGGCAGAATAGCCGAATCAAAAAATCCCCGTCATAATCGACGGGGACAATTTTTTTTTATTTGAACTCGACAAACTCGTTGATGTTCGCGCCGCCTTTGGTCATCGGCTCGACGAAACTGCGCCACACATTCAGTACAATGACGCGGGGATTTTCGGCGTCGTCTAAAGCTTTGGCAAACGCGTGGGCAAATTCTTCCTGCGTGGAGACCGCCTCCGCTTTAATGCCGAAACTTTGCGCGTAGCCGACATAATCCATCGGATAATCAAGTTCGCAGGCAATGAAACGTTCGCGGTAAAAAACTTTTTGCAACTGGCGAATCATGCCCAAACTTGTGTTGTTTACAATCAGCGAAATTATCGGGAGTTTCAAGCGGGCAATTGTGTAAAATTCGTTGCCCGTCATTTTTATGCCGCCGTCGCCGGAAACGGAAATCACGCGTCGACTGTTGCCGAAAGCAAGTTGTGCGCCCATTGCCGCAGGAAGTCCGAAGCCCATTGTTCCGAGACCGCCCGAAGTAAACCACGTGCGCGGTTCCTCAACGTGCAAATGAAGTGCCGCCCACATTTGATGTTGCCCGACGTCCGTCGCGTAAGCAAAATTTTTTCCCGCAGTTTTTTTCGCGACTTGATGCATTGCCCAAGGCACGGTTAAGCGGTCAACTTGATAATCGTAGTCGTATTCTTCGCGCCAATCGTTAATCTGCCGCCACCAATCGTCGCGGGATTTATTTGCCTCGTGCCGCATTAAAAGTTTCAAGATAACTTGCATGTTGCCCGCAAGTCCGAGACTGCCGCCGATATTTTTGTCAATTTCCGCAGGGTCAATGTCAATGTGGATAAATTTTTTCGATCGCGTGTATTTGGCGACGTTGCCGGTCTGTCTGTCGCCGAAACGACTGCCGATCGCGATAACCAAATCCGCCGCCGCGATTGTGTTGTTGGCAGCTTTTTTGCCGTGCATTCCCGCGAATCCCAAATTTTGCGGATGACTGCGCGGAACGGCTCCGATACCCATCAACGTGTTGACAACGGGCAGATTAAACTTTTCGATGAACGCGATAATTTCTTTGGACGCGCCTGCCGAAATTGCTCCGCCGCCGACAATGACCGCAGGACGTTCCGCACGTGAAATTTCTTCGGCCGCCTCCGCTGCGCAGATTATGAAGTCCGCATCGGGTTGCGAGGAAATTTTTTCTTCGACGGGCTGAGCTTTGAAGTCAACTTCCGCGAAAAAAAGATTTCTGGGCACGTCAACCAACACGGGGCCTCTTCGTCCGCTCAACGCAATTTCAAACGCCTGACGAATCGTCGGGACAAGTTGACGCGCTTCCTTGACTTTGAAATTGTGTTTCGTGACGGGCATTGTAATATCCAAAATGTCCGTTTCTTGAAATGCGTCGCGTCCCAAAAGCGTTGTGTCGACTTGTCCTGTTATCGCCACGACGGGAATTGAATCCATGAACGCCGTCGCAATACCCGTGACCAAATTTGTCGCGCCGGGACCGCTCGTCGCCATGCACACGCCGACTTTGCCCGTTGCCCGTGCGTAACCGTCAGCCGCGTGCGCCGCGTTTTGTTCGTGCGTCACCAAAATTTGTTTGATTTCTTTTTCGTCGACCAATGCATCATAAAGCGGCAAAATCATTCCGCCGGGGTAGCCGAAAATCACATCAACGCCGCGTTCGCGCAGACATTCGACTATTGCCCGTGCTCCAGTCATCAACATAAAATCACCTCGTAAATCTTTTGCTCGGCGAATTTTATCACAGAAATTTTTCACGCGCAAAAAAATTCCGCTCACCGATTTGATGAGCGGGAAAATTATTTTCTGTCAAGCTGTCGTCTGGTAAGTTGCTGAATCAATTCAATCGCTCCGCGTCCCAAACCGGTTTCACGCGAAATTTCTTCGATTGACATGCCGCCCAAAAGCATTTCTTTGACAATCGACGAGTCTGTTGTTTCCAATTTTAAATCGCGACGTTCGGGCAAAACTTTTTTCTCTGCGGGCTTCAGTTCTTCGACTGCCTCAACTTCAATCGTCGAAAATTCTTCCGCCGCTCTGATTGCTTCGACTGCCGCCTTGCGCACGTCACGCGGCGAACGTTTGCGTCCCCGCTGTCTCTTGTAAACTTTTTCTCGCTGCTCGACGACGACGGTGGAAATTTCTTCTTCCGGCGGGTTTTTCGCCATTTCCTCCGACGCTTCGTTTAACCGTTTGCGCGTCGTTTCGATTTTGACGGGGTCGCCTTCCACGACGGTCATCGGTTTTTTTTCGGCCGAAAGAATTATTGAACTTCTGTCGGGCGGACGCGGCGGAATTTTTTCTTGAACGGTCGGCGGTTCGGCGATTGACTCTTCCAAAATTTTATCGAACTCTTTAACCGGCTCTTCGACTTTGGGCACTTCGACTTTCGGCGCGGGTTCTTTGACGGGTTGCGTCGGGCGAACGAGCGGCGGGATTGTGATTGCCCCCAGCGGGTTCATTTGAACGGACGGCGGCTGAGTTATCGTCACCGGCGGCACCGGCTGAATCGGCACGCTTTGAATCGGCGTGGGATTTATCGGCGTCGACATAATCGGATTGACGAGCGGCGGCGTCATTGGCGGCGTCATCGGCGGAATTTGCACGGGCTGTTGAATCGGCTGTTGCATTGGCAGAGGCGTCGTCATTGCCAAATTTAATTTGCGTTCCACGGCGTCCATTTTCCGTTGCATTTTATCGACTTCCGTGCCCGCGTCCTCAAGTCGTGCCAAAAGGTCGCGAAGTTCGCCCGATTGTCCTTCCGTGCGTTTCAAAACTTTTTTCAGTTCGGCGACGCGTCCTTCAAGTTGCGTGCGATTTCGTTCGGATTCGTCAAGAACTTTTTCCATGTGCGCGACGTGATTTTCCATGCGCCCGATAATTTCGTTCGCCGTTCGCTCAAGTTCCTGTTTTAGTTTGCCCGTCGAATCTTCGACTTCTCTGCGGTCAATCGCGTCTTGTTTGCGTTTGCGCGTATTCGACCACGCGATAAAAGTTATCGCCGAGCCGAGTACAATAAGGAGCAACATTATTTCGGTAATCATGGCATCACCACGTAAAAGCAATTAGGAGTTAGGAATTAAAATTACAACTTCAAACTCCACACTGATTAAAGCGATATGTCCAAAAAGTGCCCGCGTTTTGGATCGACGGCAAAATTTTCGGGCTCCTCGGCGTCCGTCTGTTGCTTGCGTTTTTGGTTTTTGTAAAAGTATCCGCCCTGACGTTTGCGACGTTCGGGGTCGTCCTTGATTTTGCCGCCCTCCGTGTCGTCTTTTGTGCGAACCTGCTTTTGTTTCAAATCAGCATCATTTTTTTGACGCATTGCCTCAAAATCTTGTTGCAACGCCGCCGCATGATTTAAATTGTGCTGAACTTGAGTGGCGTTATTGGCGTTGGCGTAAGTCATTTGAACGCTGACCGGTGCCAGTTCCATACTGAAAACCTCCTTTAAATCAATGTGGAATTAGAAATTAGGAATGGGGAATTAATTTACATTGTCAATTCCTAATTTCACATTCCTAATTGCTCAATAGGGGCCTACTTCAATCTCGCCGCTGTCGTTCAGCGAAATCGTGCACCGCCGATATTCCGTCTGGACGTTTTTGAAAATGTTGTTGACGGACAAGCGCGCTCCGGGATAAATGTTACTGCTTACACGAATTTTGCCGTTCTTCATATTTGCAAGCAACGTTTCAATTTCCAGAAGTCGTTTTTCGTCACGTTTGATTTGTCCCGCCAACGGGAATTGCGAACGCGTCAACTGATTAATCATGTCCACGCGGCTTTTCGGCAAAGTATTTATGTCCAGCTTCGACAGCGTGTTGAGCGTCTGCGTGACGTGCGTCAGTCGTTTTTTGGAATCCTTATAACCTTTTTTCAGTTCGAGGTATTCCTTCTGCAAAGTCGGATCGACGCCGACGGATATGCGCGTCACGACAAATGCGGGGTTGCCGATAATTTTCACGCTGATTTCTTCGCCGGCTATCGCATGTCCGCCGGTTATCTGTCCGTGACGATCTTCCATGATGATTTTTTTGCCCGCGCGAATTTGCGAGTGAAGTGCAATATCCGAAATGTATATATCGCCGCCGGCCTCTATCAATGCGTTTTCTGCAAAGGCCGTGCGCACGTCTTTTTCCGCGAAAACTTTGGCACGTTCCGCGCCCGTGATGCCGCCTGAAATGTAAATGTTGCGTCCCGTGACTTCCGCGCCGTTGACGGAACCTTTAATTTCAATGTCGCCCGTCGCTTTGACTTTAAAGCCGTGCTCCACGTCGCCGGTTATACGAATCGTGCCGTCAAAATCTATATCGCCCGTCGATACGCCAACGGAACCTTTTACTTCCAAGCGCGGGTCAATGCTGATTCGCGAGCCTTTGTCGATAATCTGTCCGTTCATCGTCGCTATCAAACGATTTTCGCCGACGACTTTAGTATTTTTTCCTTCGGGCATGGGAACGGGACGACCGTTTTGCGCGGGCACAATGTCTCCGTAAATGTTTCTGCCGGGCGTGCCCTTCGTCTGCGGAATACGAATTGCCAACGTCTGATTTTCTTTCGCCAGCACGAAAAGATTCATGTCCTTGTAGTCCACTTTGTCATATTCGTCGACAACGGGCTTGCCCTGCGTGCTCAAGTCGAATTTCCTGTCAATATACGCGTTTTCACCGGCAATGGGCAACTGTCCTTCCGCCGCAGTAAAAGCCGTCAAACCTTTAATGCCGCGCTCAATCGCTGTCTCGTTGATACCGAAGGTTATTCCCGCGTCATCAAGAATTTTCAAGACCATTTCTTTCGTCGGCAACCTTGCGCCTTCGCGAGTGTCGTAGCGTATAACCGCCTTCATTTTGTCGCGGGTGATGTCCAAAACCAAACGCGCATAAGGTTCTTCTTTTTCCTCCGCGACACTTACTTCTCCGAAAGAAAGAGCTTTCAATTCTTCCGCCGAAATTTGTACCGGCTCGGAAATTTTATGCGGCTGACCGTTTGCCTCGCGCATTGTTCGCGACAACAAACCAACGTCGTAATCCAAAACTCGGCACTCACGCAATATTTGACGCATATCGGACAATTCAAACAGCCGCTCGCCATCCACGCTGGGATAAATCGTCAGATATACTCCGTCCGGTCGAAATTCGTATTTATATCCGGATTCGGGTCCGCCCAATATCATTTGTTCGCTCACAGGGCGTCCTCCTTTCCTCAAAACAATTCTTGTTTGCTTCGCGACAAGTAACCGCGCATCCTGAATATTGCCTTTGTGTGCAGTTGCGAAATTCGCGCCTCGCTCAACTTCAATATCACGCTGATTTCTTTGAGCGTCAATTCTTCGTAATAATACAGCGAAACGACCGTCCGTTCTTTTTCGGGCAGGCGGTCAATCGCTTTTGCCAGCGTTTCTTTCAGCTCAAACAGTTCCGTCGAATTGGCGGGATTTGTGTCCACGGCTTCCGAAACATCCGTTTTCAAATATTCTTCGAGCGGGATAACCGTAGCCGAATTACATTGACTTACCAGCGTTTTCAGTTCGTCAACGGAAATGTTCAGTTCGTCGGCAATTTCTTTATCCGTCGCCGCCCGCCCGAATTTTGTTTCCAGCTGATAAACCGTCTGTTCGTACTTGCGAATTTTTTGCCGCATCATGACGGGTATCCAATCTTTCGAGCGCAGATAATCAATCATCGCGCCGCGAATTCTCACGCCCGCATAAGTTTCAAATTTTATGTTCCGCGACGGGTCGAATCGGTCAATCGCGTCAAGCAATCCGAAAAAGCCGCTGCTCAAAAGGTCGTCCCTGTCCAAATGAGGCGGCAAGCTAACCGCCAATCGCCCGCAAACAATTTTCACGAGCTGCAGATAATGTTCGGCAAGGGCATTGCGCAATTCCACGGATTTTGTTTCCTTGTAGCGTTGCCACAATGCGTCAACATTTTTTTCGTCTTCCGCCATTTCGTTTCACCGTCCTTTGTGCTTGCGGGAAAAATTTTGTCAACGACGCGAAAAGTCTTCAAACTCCATCGGGCGAAAATCTTCGGGTTCGTCGCCGTAAACATCACCTTCATTAAATTCGTCGGCGATTTCTTCGGGTTCGTCTTCTTCGACGCGCAAATATTCATCACGGTCAAAATCTTCGTCGAGTTCGCTTTCTTCGGCGAAGTCAACAAAATTTTCCAGTTCTTTTTTGGTTGTATAAATCCCGTATTCTTCGCAAGTCATGAAGATTATGAACGTCACCAAGCTGGTAAAACAAAAGGCTGAAAAAGTTCGTGACGCGACAGTTCCCGAACGCACGAATTCGCTTGTCAGCCCCGATATAAGTACGATAAAAAATGAGACCATGCCGACCGCCAAAGAGATCAGCATTTTTTTGATTGGCATATATCGAGCCAAATATTCATAAAGCTCCGCCATAATTTTCACCGCTTCTGAAGGCCGCGTTAATAAATCCGACGACGCAAAAAATTTGCGGCACGTCGGTTGCGGCTCAAATTTCTTTTTCGCCGCGGTCTATGGTTTTCACTTTGTAAGCACCCGTAGCCAAATCGATTTGCACGGTTCGCCCGTAGTTGCCGCCGGTGTCCTCCGCAATGACACGAATTCCGTTGCGTTTTAAAATTTGTTTGCAAGTTTCCGCGTTGCGAGTTCCCACGCGCATAATGTCGGTTGCGTTGGCAAAAGCGAACATTTGAGCACCGCCCGCGATTTTTGCCACAAGTCTGGATCTGGAGGCACCGAGTGCAATTACGTCGTTTATCATGAGCGGAATACCCGTGTCAGCGAATTTGGCGGGATTGTCACTCGCTCTGGCCTGCGTGCTGTCGGGTAACATGATATGCAAAAGCCCGCCGATTTTTCGTTGCGGGTCATAAAGTGAAACGCCGATGCATGAGCCCAAGCCGTAGCTGATAAGTTTGGACGGGCTGCGACCGACCTTGTAATCAGCCATACCGACTTTAATAAGGTCTGCCATAATTATTCAACTCCCACTGCCTTGATTAACGTTCCCAGCGAACCGGGGTCGGGCACCAAGAAGAAATGTCCGTTAATGCCGTCATCTTCCGCCAAAAACTTTGTTTCGATAACCATTGCGTGATCGCCCATGATTCCGAGTTGAACGAGCACGACATTTAAAATCGCGCCTGCCATGTCCATTGCCAGTGACGGTATGGACGGCAACATTGAAATGTGCGTGAAATTGAAGAACGCGTTAAGATATGCGCCCGAAAGAATGTTGCCGATTTCTTTCAGCGCGGAAACGTCCATCGGGTCAAGTTTTGTCGTCGTGCCGTGTTCACGTCCCATCAAAGTATCGACGAGATAAAACGCGCTTTTTTGCGGCAGGAGAAACAAAATATTTCCTGGAGCTTTGCCGTAGACGCGCAGGAAAACACCGACGACAATGGCGTCGGGGCCGCCGACCAAATCTGGTACATCTTCAATCGGGACAAGCGCGACATTCGGAACGTTCATATCGATTCGTTTGTTGATAATTTGCGAGAGAGCCGTAGCCGAATTACCCGCGCCGACGTTACCGATTTCGCGCAGGGCGTCGAGCTGTATCGGAGTCAAATCAAATTCATCAAGCATTCAAAACACCTCTTTGTTAATGCGTAATGCGCAATGCGTAATGAAAGTCAATGCGCAGTGCGTAATTAAAATTCAGCTGATGCCGACAATTTCTTCCAGGTTGAGCATCGTGACGAGTCGCCCATCCATGTTGCCGATACCGCTCAAGAATTTTTCCATAGCTTTATCGCTGACGGTTTTTTTTGGGTCGACAAGTTTACTGCGGATTGTCAAAACTTCGGTGACGGCGTCAACCAACATGCCGACTTGCAAATCGCCGACAATAACGGTGACAATGCGCGTTGCGGCGGTGTAAGGTGTTTCTTCAATGCCGAGCCGCTTTTTCAGATCGATAACGGGCATAACGGAACCGCGCTGATTGATGACGCCTTTGATAAAGCTTGCCGCGAAAGGCACCCGCGTTATGTCGACAAGGTTATGAATTTCCTGCACTTGGAAAATGTTCACGCCGTATTCTTCATCGCGCAACTTGAAGGCAACGACCTGCATACCCGCATTTACTTCCTCAACACCATAGTCGTCAACGGCGGGAGCGGATTTGTTCGCCAAAGAATCTTTTGCCATAAAATTTCACCCCTTCAAGATTAGCTGTCGGCTTTTAGCTTTCAGCTGTCAGAAAAAATTTTTCCCTGAAAGCTGAAAGCTGATTCCTGAAAGCTTTTAATTCAACATTGTTGCAACGTCCAGAATCAAGGCAACACGTCCGTCACCGAGCACCGTCGCGCCGGAGAACATTTTCAAGCCCATGAACAGGTTGCCTAACGTTTTTATAACGATTTCCTGCTGACCGATTAATTTGTCGACGACGATACCGGCTTTGGAGTCGCCCGCGTGCACGACGACAACAAAAAGTTCCGAGGAGTCTTTCAAATGCGGAACCATCAGTGTTTCTTCCATGCGGATTATCGGAATGATCTCGCCGCGCAGGACGATGACTTCGTTGTTTTGAACCGTGCGAATATCCGTCGGCTGAACACTCAACGTGCTGTCGATTGAGGCAAGCGGAATGGCGTACATTTCATTTTGAACTTGCACGAGCATTGCTTGGATAATCGCCAACGTGAGCGGCAATTTAATTTTGAAAACGGAACCTTCGTTGATATGCGTCTCAACGTCGACATGTCCCGACAAAGATTCGATTTTGCTTTTGACAACGTCCATGCCGACGCCGCGTCCGGAAATATCGCTGATTTTTTCTGCCGTGGAAAAACCTGGCAGGAAGACGATTCGGACGGCGTCCGCGTTATCCATTGAGTCAACTTCTTCTTGCGTGAAGAGACCTTTTTCAACGGCTTTGCGGCGAATGACATCCGCGTCGATACCTTTACCGTCGTCGGTAACCATGATGACGACGTTGTTGCCTTCGTGGCGTGCGATAAGACCGACTTCACCGACACGGGGCTTGCCTTTGGCTTCGCGTTCGTCCGGCATTTCGATACCGTGGTCAAGCGAATTTCTCAGCAAGTGCATGATCGGGTCGCCGATTTCGTCGATAACCGTGCGGTCAAGTTCGGTGTCCTCACCCTCGATTGTCAGGTTGATTTCCTTGTTGAGTTCTTTTGTAACGTCGCGAACCATGCGCGGGAAACGGTTAAAGACTTGGCTGACGGGAACCATGCGGACTTTCATAACGATATTTTGAAGGTCGGTGGTAACCCTGTCCATTTGCTCCAGAGTTTCGGTGAGTTCTGAAAGTCTGTGCGTTTGCCCGATTTGCTCAAGACGAACTTTGTTGATAACCAGCTCGCCCATCAAGTTCATGAGCGTATCAAGTTTTTCAATGTCGACGCGCACGGATTGTCCCGCGTGGCTCTTCTTTTGAGCGGCGGCACCTGCGGCAGGCGCGGGCGCGGCGGGTTTCGCGGGAGCGTTTGCGGGAGCTTGCGGCTTCGGCGCGGGGGGCGGTGTCGGAGCCGTTGCGGGCGCGGTTGAAGTTGCGGGCGCAGTGGCTTTTTGTTCGTTGATTGGCGCGGGAGCAGGGGCGGGCGCGGCTTTGAAGTCGATGATTGTCGTTTCGGCTTTTTCGATTTCCGAAATGCCCATGACTGCATCTTGAATCGCTTGCTCTTCGGAGGCGGTAATTAAGATGACTTCAAAGGAACGTTCAAATTTTTCCTGTTCGAGATCTTCGGCGGGCGGAAGTGTTCGGATGACTTCGCTCAATTCTTCAAGCGCATTCATGACCATGTACGAACGCGCAGATTTCAACAAGCAGGATTCCGACAGCGTGACTTTCAGATAAACGCCGCGCATACCGGTTTTTTCTGCTTCGGTAATGACGTTTTTTTCAGTTTCGGAAAATTCCACGGGCACACCGCCTGAGGTTCCTCCTGCTGCGGGAGCGGCAGCCGGTGCGGCTCCTCCTCCTGTGGCGGGCGCAGTTGCGGGAGCGGCTCCGGGCGGAGGCGTTCCCTTCGTCAAGGCACTCAACTTTGCAACCAAATCCGATACATCGATAAGGTCTTCGGGGTCGCCGTTTGCAACGTTGTTAATCATTTGCTCAAGCGAGTCGATACATTTGAACAGCGTATCGATAATGTCGCCACTTACCGCCAGTTGTTCCTTGCGCAACATGTCGAGCACGTCTTCCATTTCGTGCGTAAGTTCGGCGATTTTGTTATAACCCATCGTCGCCGACATGCCCTTCAATGTGTGCGCGTTACGAAAAATTTCATTCAGGATAGACAGATCTCCGGAATTGTCCTCCAGGCCGAGCAAGCCGTCGTTAAGCGATTGCAAATGTTCATGCGACTCGTCCAGAAACATATCCATGTATTGATTAGTTTCCATTTAAACTCCTCCTGTATGTTTATCGGTCGGATAAAACCGCTATCTCCTTACCGCGTCAACTATGGCTTCGGCAATTTTGTTTAAAGGTTTAACTTCGTCGGCAAGACCCGCTTCAACAACGGCTCGCGGCATTCCGTAAACGACGCAACTGCTTTCGTCTTGGGCAATGGAATAACCGCCGGACTCTTTGATTTTCTTCATGCCTTCGCAACCGTCGCAACCCATGCCCGTCATGATGACGCTGACTAAATCCCTGCCGAACTGCGCGGCACTGTCGAACATGACGTTGACGGCGGGGCGGTGATTACCGACGGGCGGTTCTTGGCTCAAAACAATTTTGCGTTCGGTGGCGGAGGCGGGAGCAATGCGCAAGTGAAAATTCCCCGGCGCAATGTAAACTTGTCCCGGCTTGATAATCTCGTCGTGTTCGGCTTCTTTAACCGAAATTTCGCTGATTGAGTTCAATCTTTCCGCGAGCGAACGCGTGAAACCTGCCGGCATGTGCTGAACGACGACGACGCCGCAAGGCAAATTCCCCGGCAGACGCGTTATCACCGCTTGCAATGCTTGAGGCCCTCCTGTTGACGTGCCAATCGTCACTAACTTTTTGCCTGTCGGCGGTAAGACTTTCGGCGGCAATGTCGAAGGTATGCGGTTAATTGTCGGCTTCTGTCCCAAAACGAGTCCCGTTCTGCGACGAACTTCAATCGTGCGCATTTTGGGCGGTTCAGGAGGTTTTGGCACGTAGACCAGCGGCGTGTTCGAGGCGGCTGACGTAGCATTTCGATGCGGGCGTGCACCGGCGGCAAGTCTGCACTTTTCCAAAATTTCATCCTTGATGGTGTCGATTTTGGAAATTGCGCCTCCCGTCTTGCTGACAAAATCCACTGCTCCCAGTGCCAACGCACGAATAGTTTCGTTGGTGCCTTTTTGCGTCGTTGAACTTATCATGACTACGGGCAGGGGACATTGCTCCATGATAATCGCAAGCGCGCTTAACCCGTCCATGGTCGGCATGATAACGTCTAGAGTCAACACGTCGGGTTGAAGTTTTTTAACCTTGTCGACAGCATCTTGACCGTTTTTCGCAGTGCCGACAACCTGAAAGTCGTTTTGACTGTTGAAAAGATCAGAGAGGACCTTTCTCATAAACGCCGAGTCATCAGCAATCAAAACCCGAATCACTTTGGACGCCTCCCTTGGCTGAGAAATTTTGCGTCGACGACACATGCCGCCAATCGCTTCAAAGCAATTATTAGCGATACTTATTCGCCCGACTTGCCAAAGTTCCTTCATTGCCGCAAAAAAAAAGCCGCCCGAAAATTTCAAGCGGTCAAAAAATTTTCCGTCGCATTTTATAAAGCGTCTTCAAAACGAAAAGTTGTCATGTCGCCTATGCGAAGATCAAAAGGTTTGAAAGGAATTCTGTTTTTCTCGACGACAACCATGCTCGTATAAAAATGAACTCCACCCATGTTGAGCGTGTTGTAAGTCGGCGGGAAATCCTTGCCCACGTGGAAGGCGTTGAGTTCGTCGATAAGTTTTTTGGTGAATTCGATAAACGTGCCTTCAACACCGACGCCGCCGTGTTGTAAAAATTTTTTTTCGCCCGTCTTAGTATGCTCGTATATCATATCCCAATAGGACGTGTGGCAGTCTTCGCACATGTACAGTCCGCCGTCTTTGATATGCGGGAACATTTCGCGGAAGGTGATTATTTGCTGATCGCACCGATGCCCGCCGTCGTCAAGCAGGATGTCCACACGTGGATATTTTTTCCTGAACGCGTGCCAAAAGTTCGGGTCATCCTGCGAGCCGATTTCCACGAAAACATTTTGCTCCGCGTCCTCGAATTGCTTGCAATCTTCGTCGATGTCAATGCCGACAATTTTGGTGTCTTTGCCGAAATAATTCCGCCACATTTGAATTGAGCCGCCGTTTTGCACGCCGATTTCCACGAAAACAATTTCCTTGTCGCGATACGGCGCAAACCACTTTTCGTAAACGGAGAAATAGTGAACCCATTTGTTGATGCAATGGTGATCTTCAAACAACCAAAACTTCATCAAGTCGCCACGTCCAAAAAGTCGATATGATGCTCTCAGCGCCTCAAGTTGTCCGCGTTTAAATTCAATTTCTTCGTTAGCCATTACTTTCATCTCCATGAATTTTTTCAAGCAGAGCCGCGCAGGCAATCAACACGTCGCGATAAGTTTCCTCGAAATCGTCGGTGTACCACGGGTCGGCAACGTCGCGATGTTCGCCCGCAAAATCCATCATCAAAAAAATTTTCCCGTCTGGGTCGCCGCCGCAAATTTCCTTCATGTCGCGAACGTTTGAGCGGTCAAGCCCAATCAGATAGTCGAAACGGGCGTAATCTCTCGCAAGAAATTGTTTGGACGTGCGATAAGCGAACGGAACATTATTTTTTCGCAATTCGTGAACGGTGCCTTCGGAAACCGGCGTGCCTACGGACGGATGACAACCCGCCGACTCAATCACGAAATTTTTTTCAAGACCTGCGCGGGCGACAAGATTTTTCATGACGAATTCAGCCATCGGACTGCGGCAAATGTTTCCGAAGCAAACGAAAATAATTTTTGTCACGTCAATCACTCTGCGATAACTTTCATTGTCGGGAACAAAAGCACGTCGCGAATCGACGGCGCGTCCGTCAACAACATGACCAATCTGTCGACGCCGATACCGAGCCCGCCCGTCGGCGGCATTCCGAATTCAAGCGCACGGATAAAATCTTCGTCCATGACGTGAGCTTCTTCGTCGCCCGCCTCGCGTTGCTTGAGTTGATCCTCGAAACGTAATCTTTGGTCAATCGGGTCGTTGAGTTCCGTAAATCCGTTGGCAAGTTCACGCCCGTAAACGAAAAATTCAAAGCGGTCAGTGATACGCGGGTCGTCCGGATTTTTTTTCGCCAGCGGTGAAATTTCCGTCGGGTGGTGCGTGATAAAAATCGGCTGAATCAAATCATCTTCAACTTTCGCCTCAAAAGCCGCATTGAGAATTCCGCCGATACCGAAACGTTTTTCGTAAGGCACGCCGATTGAATCAGCCAGTGCCCGCGCCTCGTCGACGGTTTCGCACGCAAGAAAATCTTTGCCGGTTTTATTTTTAACCGCGTCATTCATGCTCAGTTGCGGCGCGTTCGCCAAATCAATTTCGACGCCTTGATAAGTGACTTTCGTCGTGCCGTTGACAGCCTCGGCCGCCGCGCAGACAATTCCGCGTGTAACTTCAATCAAGTCGCGATAATCGCCGTAAGCCTGATAAATTTCGACGCTCGTAAATTCGGGATTGTGGCGAACGTCCATGCCCTCGTTGCGGAAAACTCTGCCCATTTCGTAGACGCGCTCGAAGCCGCCGACAATCAGTCGCTTAAGATTTAATTCCGTAGCAATGCGCAAATATAAATCTGCGTCAAGTGCGTTGTGGTGCGTGATAAACGGACGTGCCGCCGCGCCGCCGGCAATCGTCGACAAAACGGGCGTTGCAACTTCCAAAAAGTCGCGCTCATCCAGATATTTGCGAATCGACTTGATAACCTTGTTGCGCTTGATAAAAGTGTCGCGCACGTCGGGATTCATAATCAAATCAAGGTAGCGTTGACGGTAACGAATTTCCACGTCTTTAAGCCCGTGAAATTTTTCGGGGAGCGGCCGCAAAGACTTCGCCAAAATTTTGAAGTCTTCGACGCGCACGGTCAATTCGCCGCGTTGAGTTTTGAAAACTTGTCCGCGAACGCCGATTATGTCGCCGATGTCCAAAAGTTTGAACTCGGAATATTTTTCTTCGCCGACAACGTCCAATTTAAAATAAATTTGAATCGTGCCGCTTCTGTCGCTGAGAGACGCGAAACTTGCTTTGCCGTGCCCGCGAATCGCCATCAAACGTCCCGCGATTGTGACTTCGCCCGCGTCGGTTTCGCCTTCAATGTCGCCGAATTCACTGCGAACGTCCGCCGTGTGGTGCGTGACCTCGAAACGACCGCCGAACGGTTCAACGCCTTTGTCGACGAAACCTTGAAGTTTTTCGCGACGAATCTTTATCAGCTCGTTTTCGTCAAGCGTTTGTTGCTGAAAATGTTTTGCCATAAAAAGACCTCCTTGAGTTTGGTGAATTCTATCAGAAAAAATTTCTTGACTCAACGAAAATTTTTGACGCGGCGAAAAGAGCTTTAAGGTTATAAGCTTTAAGCTTTAAGGAAAATTACCGACACCCCTCAAAGCTTAAAGCTCAAAGCTCAAAGCTAAAATTTTTTGACGGCACGTTTCTGACGTTGTAAAATCTGCGCGAAGAAATTTTTGGAACGGAGGATTTCAACAGTGCAAAGCTTTGAATATTTTTGCCCGACGGAAATTATTTTTGGGAGCGGCTCGGAAAATTGCGTTGCCGAAAAAATTCGCAAGCACGGCGGCAAACGCGTCATGATTATTTACGGCGGCGGCTCGGCGATTAAAAGCGGGCTTATTCCGAAAATCGAACGCTTGATGATGATCAGCGGATTGGCGGCGTTGAAAGTCGTCGGCGGCGTGCAACCGAATCCCCGCGCAAATTTCGTTCGTCAAGCAATTCGCGAGGCAGTCAACGCGGAAATTGATTTCGTGTTGGCAGTCGGCGGCGGTTCCGTTATCGACACGGCAAAAGCTGTCGCGCTCGGTGCGGCGAATTCTTCCGTCGACATTTGGGAACATTGGTCGGGCAAAATTCGCCTCGAAAAAAGTTTGCCCGTCGGCGTCGTGTTGACGATTGCTGCGGCAGGTTCGGAAACTTCAAACTCGGCGGTTTTGTCGGAGCACGGATTTAAACGCGGCGCAATTACTCCCCGTCCCGTCTTCGCGATAATGAATCCCGAATTTGCGTTGACGGTGCCGCATTACCCGTTGATTTGCGGGATTGCCGATATAATCATGCACACGCTTGACAGATATTTTTCTTGCGTCGAAGGAAATGAATTCACAGATTTGGTTGCCGAATCACTCGTTAAAAATGTTATGGCGCAGTCGAAAATTTTGCTCGACGACCCGAAAAATCTTCAAGCGATGAGCGAAATTATGTGGTGCGGTTCAGTTTCACACACGGGCTTTACCGGTCTCGGTCGCGAAAGAGATTTTTCCACGCACAAACTCGGTCACGAACTCGGCGGGCGTTACGACGCGGCTCACGGTGCAACTTTAACGACTGTTTGGGCTTCGTGGGCACGCACGGTTTACAACACAAAGCCCGAACGTTTCGCGCACTTCGCAGAAAAAATTTTCGGTATCGTCGACGGCTCGATTGACGAACGCGCCCGCGCAGGTATCGACGCAATGGAAAATTATTTCCGCGAACTGGGAATGCCGACGAACTTTACTGAATTGGGTATCGGCGTCAAGAGCGAAGACGAATTAAAAATTTTGGCGAACATGGTCACCGCGAACGGCACGAAAACCGTCGCGACTTTTCGACCGCTCGACCGCGCAACCGTCTTGGAAATTTACGGCAAGGCGAATTGTTGACAGGACAAAAAATTTTTCTGCGCGGTGAAAATAACTTGAAGATGTGTTATCATTGCGGCGTTAATTTTTTTCTGCGCAGGAGAAAATTTTATGAGCTTTATCGACAGACTTAAGCGCAAGTACAACGGCTTTGAAATTTCCAAAAAAATTGCTTTTGCTTATGCGACGTTTTTCGCGCTGTTGCTCGGTTTGATAAATTTCGTGATGTGGCTGGGCTTCATGAATGCGCTGTTCACTCCCGCCGAACGTGCGATAAATTACAGCATGGTTGAAGTTGCGGGCGTTCTGGAAAATCTCAACGACAATTACGCGTCCTTCAACAAAGATCCGCTTCGTGACAAACTCGTTGCGGGCGTGGTGTTGCGTGTCGTCACGGATGACGGAAAATTAATCGTGAACACGGACGAAAATTATCCGTCGATAGAAGATTTTAATTCGGGAATCATGCGCGACCCGCCGTCGTTCACGGACGAAGATTTACAAATTTCCGAGTTCCGGAACGCACTGATTTATTGCGGGACGATGCGATTTGAGCCGACGAATGAGCAGGGCGCGACGCTGTATTTTTTCCGCACGATAACTTCGGAGCTGAAAACTTTTCACCGCCTGGAAACGATTTTGTTCGGCATTGACGCTGTCGGATTATTTTTGGCGTTGGTTGCCGGACTTTGGCTCAGCCGCAAAACTTTGACGCCGATAAAGGAAATGAATAAAGTTGCCCGCGAAATTGTTTTCGAGAACATGGACGGACGAATTCCAATCGGCGAGGCAAACGACGAACTTGCCGAACTGGGCAAAACTTTAAATGAAATGCTTGACCGCCTGCAGGGCGGCATAGATCAGCAAAAAGATTTTGTCGCGAACACTTCGCACGAACTCGGACAACCCGCAACGGTTTTTTTGGGCTATGTCAATCTGCTCAAAGACGGCGGCATAAACGACCCCGAACTTTTGAACGAGGCGATTGAAGTTATCGGCAAAGAGGCAAACAATCTGAAAAATTTGCTGGAAAATATTTCGATTCTCTCGCGCAGTGACAGAAATCGTCTGAACTTCTCGAAAGAAGTTTTGGACATTGACGACATAATTTTTGACATAATTCGTTCGGCAAAAGTTTACGTCACGACGCATGAAGTTAAGTTGACGAGGAACGACCCCGCCAAAATTTTCGGTAACGGCGCGGCGGTTAAGCAACTGATTCGTGCGTTGTTTGAAAATGCGATTAAGTACACGCCCGAAGGCGGCTTCGTGAAAATTAATTCCGTCGTCAAAGGCGACAAAGTTTTCTTGAGCATTTCGGATTCGGGTATCGGCATTGCGCCCGAATATCAGTCGAAAATTTTTGACAGAGGTTTTCGCGTCAACAAAAAATCTGCGGTGAAAGGCAGCGGGCTTGGTCTCGCGATGGCTAAGGCGATTGCCGACAATCACAAAATAAAAATTACCGTCGAGAGCGAACTCGGTAAGGGCACGACATTTACGCTGGCAATTCCAATCGACGAGGGCAACCATGAAAGTTAAAATTCCGAACTCAATGCTGAACATTTTGCTCGGCGCATTGGCGTCGGGCATTCTTTTTATGGAAAATTTTCACCGCTCGCCGAAATTTTTAATCACAACCTGCGCGGCGTTGATTGCGATAAGTTTGCTCGTGACGTGGCGGCGAAAAATTTTGACGGCGTGGCTCGTCGCTCCGATAATTTTTTTCGCGTGCGGCGCGTTGAGATTTTCGGCGGTCGACGTAATTCCCGATAACGACATCAGCAAATTCGCGGGAGATTTCAGGCAAGTTGTCGGCATCGTTCGCGACGAACCGCAGATAAAAATTTTGCCGAACGGCTTGACTCAAGTGCGTTTCGTCGTCGACGCGGAGACCGTAAAAATCAAAGGTGAATTCCAAAAAATTTCCGGCGGATTTATTTTGACGGCTTACCCGAAAGCGGGCGAACAAATTCCCACGGCGCGAATCGGCGACAGAATTTCGACGGGCGGCAACTTGAAACTGCTGACGAATTACAATAACCCCGGGCAAATCGACGGCGTGACGCGCATGAAAGCGAACGGAATTACTGCCCGCATGTCGTCAAGCAAAATCGGCGTGACGGTCGAGGCGATTGACGATTGCGGCTTGTGGACGAAATTTTTGCGGACGGTCGCTGAAATTCGTCAACACTATCGCGAATCAATGTCGCAAGTCATGTCGCCCGAAGATGCGGCGGCAATTTTCGCAATGCTTTTCGGCGGCTACGCGGGCTTGAATCCCGAACTCGTCGAAGAATTCCAAACGACGGGCATTGTGCATATCTTATCAGTGAGCGGCGCGCATATGTCGATGTTGGCAATGGCGACGGCTTTGCTGTGTACGTTTTTGAAAATCCCGAACGTGACGAAATTTTTTATCGGATTGTTCGTTATCGGCTCGTATGCAATTTTGAGCGGATTGTTGCCGCAAGTTATTCGCTCGGCAGTAATGGGGATTTTGGTTTTCTTCGCCAAAAGTTCAGACGCGGAAGCTGAAGGCGCACGATTGTTGACGTTGACCGCCGCCGGAATGCTAATAAATCAACCGTTGCTTTTGTTCGACATAAGTTTTCAACTCAGTTTCACGTCGACGGCGGGGCTGATGTATCTGTCCGAAAATCTGCGCGAACGAATGGAACGCCTGCCGAAATTTGTCGCGACCGCCGCGTCAATGACAATCGCCGCACAACTCGCAAGCCTGCCCGTCGTCGTGTGGTACTTCAATCAAGTTTCGTTAAGCTCAGTTTTCGCAAATGTGTTCGTCATGCCGTTGCTTGAATTTGTAATCGTCGGCGGGTTACTCGGTGGAATAATTGCGGCTGTCGTGCCGATTGTCGGGAAATTTTTCTTCGCGGGTATGGCGGTGACTTTCGGGCTTGGCGCGGAATTGAATCGAGTTTTCGCGAATTTGCCGTTGAGTTCCGTGCAAGTGCCGACGCTCGGATTTTTGGCGGGATTTTTTTACTACGCGGCGTTGATTCTTCGTCGTTCAGTGATTTTGTTGCCGATAATAATTTTGCTCGCGATAAATATTTTTCGTTTCGGCGGAAATGTCGAAGTCAGTTTCGTTGATGTCGGGCAAGGCGACTGCGCGGTTGTCGTCACGGAACACGGGCATTGTCTGATTTTCGACACGGGCGGCGTTCGCGAACACATGTTTGACGTTGGCGGGCGCGTCGTCGTCCCATACCTCAAGCATGAAAATATTCGCGCCGTCGATAAAATTTTTTTGACGCACGTGCACGAAGACCACGCGGGCGGCGTCGGTGCCGTGATAAAAAAATTACCCGTCGGCGAAATTGTCACGGCGGGCGAACCTCGTTCGGAATATGCGGCGATGTTCGGCATTGCTGAAGAATTTTTGCCGCCGATGCACGCGGGTCGTGTCGGCGAAAAATTTTCGATTGACGGCGTCGAAGTTGAAATTTTATTCGCGCCGGAAATCGGCACGGGCAACGAAATTTCCAACGTCTACCGCGTTCGTTGCGGCAACGTGAGCTTTTTGATAACGGGCGATTTAATCACCGAAAACGAAGCGCAGATTTTGCGAGCGGGCGTCGACGTTCAAAGCACGGTTTTAAAAGTCGGTCACCACGGCTCAAAGACAAGTTCGAGTGAAGAATTTTTGCGCGCCGTCAATCCGAAATGCGCCGTGATTTGTGTCGGCTACGGAAATAATTTCGATCATCCCCGAGCAGAAGTTTTGGAGCGGCTGGAAAATTTGCCGACAAAAATTTTCCGCACGGATCGCGACGGCTTGATAAAATTCCGCACGGACGGCAAAACTCTTTCGGTCGAGACTTTCAACAAAAATTCGTGACGCGAATCAAAAACTGCAGTTTATAGCCAAAAAGTGTAGCTTGTAACGGTATCGGGGATATGATAATCTTTGTAACGTGAAATGATTTTTTGTCGAAAGGGGAAATTTATATGTCAACCATTCAATCTCCGCTTGATACTCCGTCGGCACCCGAAAGCTACAACGATCTGCGTTACCAAAAGGACAACGGACTCTACGAAATGTTTTTGACGTGGCACAAACGGCTTAATCGTATGCGCTATTTCAAGCGGCTTCTCGCGCTCGGAATCACGGCAACTGTTTTGTTGATGATAATCGTGGCGACGACATCGAATACTTTGAGCCCGGACGCCGCAATCGTGTCAGGGTCAATAAATTCCGACGAATTTGCTTTGTCAACGGGCGGCTCCTTGCTGTTTATGCTCGTATTCTTCGCGTCTTGGGTATCGCATTACATGCTGATGATTCGCCGCCTGCACGACTTGAACAAAACCGGCTGGCTCGCTCTGCTCGTGCTTGTTCCCGTCGTCAACGTATTTTTCGCGCTGTACCTGCTTTTCGCGCCCGGCTCTGTCGGAGCAAATGATTACGGCGCAGATCCACTCGAATGTGTCGAATAAAAAACCTCCACCCACAAAAAAAGAGCCTCTCGAAAAAAATCGGGAGACTCTTTTTTTTTATTCAAGCAATCCGCTCATGCGTTCAAGCGGCGTGCTTAAATCCATGTGGCCTTTGAGCGTTTCGACTTCTTTGCCGTCGACCAAAAATTTTACCTGCGTAATTTCGGGGAAACTCGTCAACGTGTCGACGACTGAGCCGACGAGAAATTCTTCGCCCGTGGAGCCGCCGACCATCGTTTTCAACATTGCGCTGTCCAAATCGACAATCGCCAGCCCGTCTTCAACCGTGACGGAACGAATGCTTGCGTTCTTCGGGAAAATCGTCGTCAAATTTTCTTCGTACGGATCTTCCAAAAGCATTTCGAGTGCGGCGGAATATTTTTCGCTTTCATGCTCGACGTTGATTCTGCGTTCGACTTCAACCAGACGCACGCCCGAATCGTCGGGATAATAAACTTTGACGCGCATAATCTGCCTGTCGGGTTCGTTTTCTTTCGGCACGGGTTTTTCCTCCGGTTTGGCAGGTTCAACGGGCTTGAGCGGCGGCGGATTGAGCGGCTGAACTTTCACGTCTTGAGCAACGGGATCGGGTTTTTCGGGCGACGCGGGCAATTCTCCGTTCGGCGGCTGTTGGCAACCCGAAAACAACATGACGAGCGCGAGCATTGCCGGTACAAAAATTTTTTTCACGGTTAATCAAGACCTCCTTGGCTGAAGTAACGATTTACGGCGTTGGTAATTGCCTGCGCAAGTTTGTATTGGTAGTCACTGCTTGCCAACAATTGTTCTTCGCGTGGGTTGGTGATAAAGCCGAGCTCAATGAGTGACGCGGCACATTTGGAATGGGTCATGACGTAAAATCTTGCGCCTTTGACTCCGCGATTGTTTAAGCCGCCGAGGCGTTCAAGTTCTTCGTTAAGCAAAGTCGCAAGTCGTTTGCCCTGTACGGCGGTCGGCGCGTGAAAAGTTTCCATGCCGTTTGCGTTGCCGTTGGAAAAAGCGTTGCAGTGAACACTGATGAAAATTTCTGCGTTGGGCGGTGCTTTGTCGACGCGGGCTTGAAGTTCGACGCCATCGGGCACACCCGGCGCGGCAACGTCAACATCGGTCGTGCGCGTCATGACGACATTGTAACCTTTGGCAGTCAAAAGTTGTTGCGCTTTCAACGAAACGGCAAGCGAAACGGATTTTTCGGTTACACCCGTCGGGCCGATAGCGCCTGCGTCAGAGCCGCCGTGTCCCGGGTCGATAACGATTACATGTCTGCCGCTGCGATTGGGAATTTCGTAGGGCGAAAAGTTGGCGTTTGGATCAGGCTCCACGTAAACTTTTTTCACGTCGAGGACAACGCGTGCATCTTTTTTCTCGGACGAATCTGCCGGTTCAAGCGAAAGATTGACGGCGTCGGGAGAATCCGCCAAGAAAATTTGAATTCGCGTGTGACGGGCGGCGGTTTCGTTAACCAAAACTTTTTCGACAAAATTTTTAGCGTCGTCTTGAATCTGCGCGCCCGAAGCTCTGCTGATTCTTCCGGGCAAAGTATTTTCCATATCGACGCGCACAATCCCCGAACTTTCGTCGATTGAAACATTATCGTCGAAAAGTTTTCCGCCGCGATAAGAAATTTCAATCCGCAAAGTTTCGTTGTCCAAGTCGAAAGCATTTATGCCCGTCAATTCAGCAGGTTTGGCGGAAACGGTTGCCGCGCACGTCAAGACGAGCAACATACACAGACACGTTAAAATTTTTCTCAGCAAAGTCATTCCTCCAAATTGTTCAGAAGCTCTCGCGCCTCGTCGGTTGCTGTTTGAGTTTTGTTTTCGTCGCGGGAAATTGTTATCGTCAAATATTCGCCTTCGCCGGCATCTTCAGGCAAAAAATTCGCGGGCAAAACGAATTCGCTGAACTCGTCTTCGTCGTCCTCAACCAGAAACACAGCTTTTGCCGTGCCGTCTTCAAGCTCCTCGATTCGGTCAAGGTAAGCGGTTACTTCTTTTTGTCCTTTTTCTTTTGAGCTATCCATTTGTCTAACCAATCCTCCGTTCGTTCGGGCGTGACGGAAAAATTCTTGCCGTCGCTTGTGACGGTAATCGTGCCGTTCCAACGCGTGCACAAAATATTTTTCTTGTCGATGCCCTGCGCCAAATAATTTTCAAGCGGCTCAAGATGCGGGTGCCCGTAAGTGTTGCGGTGTTCCTCTTCGGGGCCGCAGGAAATCAAGACGTAACTCGGCGCAACCGTCTTAACGAAATTTTCCGTCGAGGCAGTGTAACTGCCGTGGTGCCCCGATTTCAAGATGTCGCATTTCAAAACTTTTGCGTCATTGTCCGCCCAAAGTTCCGATTCGACTTTCTTTTCGGCGTCGCCCGTGAACATCATTGAAAATTTTTTGTAAGTGAGTTTGCCGACAATCGATTCATTATTCGGGTCGGATTTCTGCCCGCCGTTGACCGCGTCGACAAGGTCTTTCGTCGGGTAGAGAACCAGGAACTTGACGCCGTTGCCGAAATCAAGCGTGTCGCCCGCCGACAAACTTTTGTGGACGACGCCTTTAGCTTCGACGGCTTTCATGTAACTTTTGTACAGCGGGGAACTTGCCGCAATGCCGTTGTCGTAAACTTCCGCGACGGAAATTTTTTCCAGATACGGATTCGCTTTAAGCTCCTTGTTGCTCGGATTGATTAAAACTTTCGCGCTGCCGATATGATCCGCGTGCGGGTGGCTCAAAATGAGTTTGTCAATTTTCGTGACGGAAAGTTTTTCCAACTCGTCGACCAAAAGATCGCGTTCGTCGGTGTCGCTCGTGTCGACCAAAATATTTTGCTTGCCGGTTTGAATCAAAATCGCGTCGCCTTGCCCGACATCAAGCATGGAAATTTTCAAATCGCCGTTGACTTTTGAGGAGGCCTCGGCGGTAGATTCTTCTTTCGCGTCGTCTTGAACTTCGGGCTTGGCGGCAGGCTCGTCTTTCGCCTGTGAACCGCAACCGCCGAAAATCACCGTCGCCAACATCAGCACCGTTAAAAAAATTCGTTTCATTGAATCATCCTTTCGCGAAATTATTTTTTGTCAGTTTCGTTCTTGTACAGAATGTAAACCCGAATGATTTTCATCACGCCCCACGCCGCGAACGACGCAATATAAATTTTGTCAAACGTCGACAAATTTTCGTAGTCAAAATTTCCGAATAAAATTACTGCCGCCAATATAATCATTGCGTCGAATTTGTCAAATGCTTTTTTCAAAAAATCCGGCAACGCGCCCGCCTCCTTTTTGCGAAGATTATATCATGTTCGTTTCAGATTTAACATAAAAATTTTCAGGCGTGCAAAAAAATTTTTTCACCGCCGAAAAAAATTCCCTGCCGCTTAAAGCCGGCCGGCAAGAAGCGTTGACCAAACAAACCGAACGCCTCGGCTGAAGTCTGTACGATTCCGTTTACATTTTTTTCATTAAGACCTTGGAAAAAATTAAATTTTGCCTAACAGGTTGACAAACCCGTCACGCAGAAATATTATTGCATTGATCATAGATTATTTGTATGAAGCAGTGTTTGTGAGGTGACGGCTCCACTTCGCGGGTCGCATTTTTCTGCACTTTTTTCAATCGACACGGGCACAACGCCCGACTTGCTTCACACACTCAAACTCTTTGGAAATAACGGCACGAATTAAAAAGTCATTAAAAAATTGATGGCGTACTTATCCGGACGGACTTTGGCGTCGATAAACTTATCGTAGGCGCACACATGAAAAAATTCTCCGTCAAGCAGGTTACGCAATTCAACCAAGTTCTTCACCAAGTGCCGAAAATTTCATCATAAACATCGAAGGCAACCTCGTTGCGGACAATGTGACTGTCGGCGGGCGGGGAACAATTCAAAGGGGGGTGAGTTCTTTGTTGCGAAGAACGGCTCTATCGTCTGCGGCCGTCGACGGAAAGGAAAACCACCGCGGCGCACACGACTACAGTTGCCGACAACCAAAAGGTTACGATTGTTTACAGAAAGGAAGGATCCACATTGGCTAATACTTACAACTTTCAACTCACAGGTCTTGACAGTGCGATCTTAAAGGTCGAGTACACTGAGGCTGATACGGGCAATAGCTCCTACCACATCCAAAAAAATGGTGATACAGAGAACAAATACTACGTCTACGCGACGGACGGCGCAGGCACTCTCTCTCTCCAAGAGCTGACTCCAAACGACAGCGGCGACATCACAATAGGCAACAATAAGTACAAGCTGGAGACCGGCTACACTCCGGCTAACGACGTCTTCACCGTCACCCCTGAGGAGCTTGAGGCACCTGTTACCGTCACGCTGTCCACTAAAGTCTTGGCGATTGCAACGGGCAACTCAATCACAATCAGTGATATTACACCCGATGGAGACGGCAACCAGTACGCCCTCGCCATTGACGACGCCGACGCACCCAAGTGGGACAACTGGACGAAAACGGAAACTACGGACGAACAAGGCACAACAACAAAGACATACACCGCCACATGTTCCGTCGGCTGGATTCACCCGACCGAAGGCACTGACACCGAAAAAACGATCAACAAAACAACCGAAGGCTCTGTAACCATGTCGACGACCGACTCTTTCGCAGATGGTGCTTTCACCGCTGTTGAGGGTCAAAATAACCAATACACATCGACTGTCATCACCACCGCCGGCACAACGGCGACATTCAAAGACGGTCTCTTTGCAGACAACGCGACGGGCACCGCAAACATCGAGACGACAGGCAGCGTGACTGTTGAAGCGGACATCAACTTGACGACACCGAAGGAAATTCCGGAGTGGATCCAAGAGTCATCGAGCACTACCTTCACCTACATGGCGGGCGGCCAAACTTCGGGCAACAAGTTCGCAGGCTCGGACCAGGTGGGCTACACCTACACCCGCACGATAGAAGTCGCCAACACCGCGCAGTTCCAGTTGGTCGGCTTCACCAGCGCACCTGCCACTGATATAGTCTCAGGCACCGGCGAAGCAAACGACCCCTACATCGTCGCTTTGAGCGGCTTGACCTTGCCGACAGAAGGCAAAATCGAGCTGAAGAATGCCACCGGCGAAGCAACGGCAACCAACGCGAAATTCGACACCACCGGCGTAACGACGACCGCAGCCAAAGCCGCCATTGATCCGTCATTGGTCGAAGATAATAACACATCGGGCAAATACACCTACACGACGGAAGGTAACAAAGAGTACTGGGATCAGGGCGACCAAACCGACACCGTCACTTCACTCGAGTACAAAGGGGCGGTTGCCGGCAAAGCGTACACATTCACCAACTTGCAGAGTGGCTTGACCATCGAAAGCGTCGGCGACGGCAAAGAAATCCAAGTCGACAACACTGGCGATAACATCAAGTTCACGTTCAGTTCCGACGCGCTTAACAATGGTGAGTTCAGCGTCGCGACAACCGACGGCAAGAATATCGAAGTTGCTCTCGGCGACGGTGTCAGCGAATCTACGACGACGCCTACCAATGCAAGTGTCGATAATAACAATGTCCTCACGTACACGGCGGCACAAACGACAGCGGGCTATGTCGTGCCGGCTGCTGCTCAAACAGTGAGCGTCACGTACAATGCTGCTACCACCGGCGGCGAAACATTCACCGCAACGGGCTTGAACTTTACGTCGGAGACCTCTAAGGAGACTCTGCTGGCTGCTTTCAATGTTGACGCCGAAAACAATCTGGTCACCGTCAGCAAATCCGCAATCGACACGACTAAAGAGCAGACAATCACCTTTGCAGACCCTAAAAATGCCGGCTTCTCGTTCGGTTTCGCAATCGCCGAGACCGAAACGGGCGACGCTTTCACTGCCAAGCAGGTTTTAGCGAAAGACGAGACGACACTTCCTGTAACGGCGGCAAAGTTGGAGGCAATTACCACCGAGGAAACCGACGATTACACCTACACTTCGACCGCCGTCAACGATTACGTCAAAAAAACCAAAGACGACGATACTGAATGGAAGTACACCCCTGAAGTGGCTGCAACGACTTTGACAATCACCGGTCTCAAGAGCGATATCACCAAAGTTACAGTCAGCGACAGCACAGCAACCGGCAGCGCATACGACGCGACCACTGCCGGCGATGTTTTCGTCGACCTCACGGGAACGACGGGACCGAAAGTTTATCTCAAGGCAGGGGCTCTTGACACCGAACACTCCCCCATTTCGGTTAAGAACTCGAGCGGTGCAGCGGTCGACGTTTCGATTGACACCACCACCACCGCCGACACAACAGAGCTCGTGGGAACATACGATAGTTCAACAGAAAAGCACACCGTCACGCTCGGCAAAACTTCGAACTATGTGTACAACGAAAACACCAAGGAGTACACGTGGACAACTACAGGCGGCGAAGAACTCAAACTCACCGGCTTGGCGGCGGATGCCGTACTCACCGCAGACATGTTCGATTGCGACGACGACGGCAAGATCACCTTCAAGCCGATCGACGCTGTCATCGCCGAAGGCGCAACTAAGATTTCCGTCGAGGCGGCAGAGGGTACGACTGTCGCGATCGACACGACCGATTTGACCCAAGGCCAGCTCGAGGCCGGTGCACAGTGGATACAAGACACCGACGATAACAACAATCCTATCGCCGGCAAGTTCACCTTCTATTCCGCTGAATACGGTAAAGTATGGGGCAAGGTTACGAATACGGCAGCCTACTATGCCGAATTTCAGCTCAAAGATAAGGCGGGCAGCAAGGAGCCTCTCATCACGCTCGAAAACCTGACAAGCGACACCACTGAGAATCAGCTGAACACCGCTTATGGTATTCCCCAACCTGTCGACAACGGCAATCTGGTTCCTGTCTACGTCGAAGCGTCTGAGTCGGATACTAGTGCGACACATAAGGGAAATTATTGCTTAATCGGCTACGCGACATACGACACCAAAACCGGCAAATACGATACTTCCGGCGTGACTGATGATAAATTCCGCACACTTGATAGTATCGCTGGATTATATCCGGAGACTGACCCTCCGGCGTATGTCCTCGACCAAAACAAAGACAAATATTACGCAGTCACCACAGAAGGTGCGCTCGCTACTGAAGAGACCCGACCTGAAAATTTCGCGGTTCGCTTGACTTCCGACACTTTCGACACGGCGACCATGACGACAGAAGAAGGCGGCACCCCCGTCAAAGCGACGTTCAATGAATTCAACGCCTCTATCAAATTCATGGACGCAGAAAAAAACGTCTATTCGACGAACGAATCCGAGGATGTAGCTGCCGAACTCACGAAGAACAAAGACGGCACCTTCAATTACGTCTCGAAGCACAAGTCGTCTTACATCACCGACACGGCGGGTGGAAACACTCACACCTACACCTTCACCGACGCGGTCGGCAAATACGGCTTCACGCTCAGCGGCTTGCAGGTTGCAACCTCCGACATCACCGACGGCGCGGTCAACGACATCAACAAGTACTTCACTTTCAGCACTGTCGAGCCGCAAGACGGACAAGGTAATCCGACCGGAGAAAACGTCGGCGTAGTTACTCTGACGAAAGCCGCTTTCGGAAATATTGACGCGACGAATAAGACGGATAACCCAACGTTCATCACGCTGAGCAACATTGACCTCGACGGCACGGACGCCACCTCCGCTACCGCGAAAGACCTTGATGTAATGAGGCTCCAGCTGCCGGCTTACAACGACGATGTAGAAACTGCAGAAGGAACCGGCTTCTACTACCAAGAATCGCAGGCTACATACCAGGACGCAACTTTCACTGCGGCGGAGAACACTGCGGCTGATGCCAAATCCGCGACTTACACCTACAAATCGGCGGGGCACTACGGCTACTTCACAATCGCGGACGACGATCATTCTATCATCTACAACGGGGCGGAGGACGCCACAGATCTCTTCACGGTCAGCGGCCTGAAAGCCGGCGGTCTTACGCTCGGAACCGATGTTGTCTTCGCCAAAGATGAAAGCGGTAACGCTGTATTCCGTGTGTACAAGAACGCGCTTGTTGACGCAGCCGGCAACGCAATCGGCGAAGATCTCCAACTCACTCCGGTTGAAGGCAACACCGCCACATACAATCTTGATATCCTCACCAAAGCAGAATACGAAGCGGAATTGGCTAAATACGATGGGGAACAAAAAGAAGAGTACATAGCAGCGTTTGGAGACAAGTACATCCCGGCAAGTCTGCCGCTTGCCTCGAGCGCGAAACTCGACAGCGGTACGCTCACCTTCAAGCCGGCGAGTGCGACGGGCGGCATCTACACCGAAGCCACAACTGAAACCAAAACCACGATCACTTTCTCCGAAGGACCTCGCGACGTGCTCACCTTCACGGGACTGAATCCTGAAATCACGGGCGAACTCACGGTCATACAAGAAGAAGACGACCTCTACACCGTCAGCACCAAAGCCGTCGAAAGCAAACCCGCAACTTTGCTCTTCACGATTAAATACACCGCCGCGGTTGCAGACGACCCCGACACCGACGTCAACGAATCGGCGAACGCGAAATACGAAGTCATTCCCACGGCGGTCGCACTCCCCGCTGACGCTAAGGATATTAATTTCACGGTCACGGTTGTTGACACTACTCCCGATGATAAAACCGACGACCCGACGCTCACAATCAACGACGCAAGCTTCAGCAACAGCTTGGCTGCAGACGCCGACGAAAAATTCTCGTTAGGCACGGGCGACAGCGCAAGCATTTGGAGCTACGTTTCTGCGGGCAAGACTGCGGGTCTCGATACGGCCTCAATCGAGTCGGGCGCCACATTCAAATATTATGAATCCACACAGTCGACGTTCGAGCTCACGGGCATTAAGACGGATGACTTGACGTTTGCTAAGGGCACGGAAGACGCACTTGCCGCGTTGAAGAAAGACGGTAAGACAGTCCTCACAATCGATTCGGTGGCTTCCGGCGACGTCATCAATGTCAGCGTGAATGCGGGTGCTCTCGACGGCAAAGATCTCACGCTCACCGACACGAAAGACGACAGCAAGAATTACAAACTCACACTCGTGACGACGGGCGAAGACAGCATTGCGACGACCGGTGAATTGCTTAAAGGCGGATTCACGAGCGTTGCCGAAGGCGAAGGCTTTGCCACCTACAAAACCGATTCCATCGCCTCGTTCTACACGGCAGGGGAAGGAACTTACGCAAGCGTCACGTCCTTCAAATATCACAATGATGTTGGCGGTCAGACGTTCAACATCAACGGCTTGAAGACGGACAGCATTTCCACGGATGCGCTCGACAAGGCGTTTACAGTCACGACGACGGAAAGAACCGAAAAAGGCACAGGCGAGGGCGCAAAAGACTCGGTGTACACCGACTTCACCTTCACCGTCAACAACACGGATCTCTTCTCCACCGCGAACAATGACGTCGTCTCAATCGGTGTTGCGGAAAATCTCGGCGAAAAAGAATACCAGGAAGACAATTACTACGGCAATTACACCTTCGTGCTCGGCAGCGACGTGCAAGGTTCGGTCGCCGCTCTGGAAGCTCCGCCGATGTCCGGAGAAGGCAAATGGTCTGTCGAATCGGGCAAGGCGACTTTCAAGACGGACACGGATGCTTATTACCAGATTGCTCACGAAAAGGCAGACGACGTTACCACGCCGATTACCTCCTTCACGTATAAAGCATCGGTCGCGGGCGCGAGACAGTTCGCACTCGACGGCTTGGCAGAGAGCGTTGCCTCAATCGACACTGAGCTTGCGTTCAAAGACGGAGTCGTCACAATTTCCAAAGCGAGCATTGCCGGAGCGGACGGCTTGGCAATCGACAACAACGACGGCAAATACGCTGTCGACGTGGCGGCCGCAATCAAACTCACGGGCACAGCAGACGGCGACACAATCAACGTCACGGCGGACAATGCAAGTGTCGACACGGGCGCGGGCAAAGACTTCATCAACGTCGCGGCGGCGGCATTCGTCAACGCAGGCGCGGGCGACGACGTCATCACTCTCGGCAGCGCGGGCGCAAGCGTCAACGGCGGCGACGGCGACGATGTCATCAACGCGACGGCTCCCGGCACGGTCATTTGGAGCGCGGGCAACGATTCCGTCAACTTTGTCGAAGGGCTCAAGATTCAGGACGCGGGCGCCTACACTTACAGCTTCGACGGAAACGATGTCCTCGTCACGAAGGCCGACGGCAACACGCTCCTCATCACCGGCGCGAAAGGTCAGGAACTCAACTTCGTCAACGGCAGTGTCGAATCGGCAACAAAACTCGACGTCGATGCCTCGATGTTCACATTCAACGCGGAAGGCACGAGCGTTTCGCTGAACTCGTCGTTCGTCGGAGCTTCGGTCGGCGCGCATGAATACGCAGTCAACAACGCGGCAGGAACAATCGTCACGGTCGACGCCTCGGCTTACTCGATTGCGAGCGGCAACGCGGGATTCGTTATCGAAGGCAACGCAAACAACAACTCAATCGTCGGCACCAAATATGCAGACGTGATTGACGGCAAAGAAGGCAATGACACCGTCACGGGCGGCGCGGGCAACGATGTCTTCGTCTACACGGCGGGCAACCTCACCGTCACCGACTTCACGTCGACGGCGGCGAAAGAATCCGTCGAAGCAGAGAACATTGACTCGCTCAAACTCGGCGGCGACGCGGCAATCTCGTTGACTGCAATCAACGGCAACGACATTGGATTTACGCTCAACAACGGGAACAAAATCACGCTCCAAGACGCGTTCAAGACCGTGGACAGCGTGGCAGTTGCAGTCTTCGACAGCGCGGGCGCGGCCGTTTCCAATTACACCTACGGCAAAGACGGCTATGTCCTCGGCGACGACAGCGTTACGCTTCTGTCGAACTTCGCGAACGACAAAGGCTACGTCGCGGCGGCGAACATCAAAAATATCATCGCTCAGAACACTGCGGCGACAAGCATCGATGCTTCGGCGGTAACCGGCGGCGTTTCGATTGACGGCTCTGCGGCTGGCGGCAACACCTTCATTGGCGGCGCGGGCAACGACCAATTCACGGGCGCGGAAGGCAAGGCGGACACCTTCGTCTACACGGCGGGCAAAGACGTCGTCACCAACTACGAATCGACTACCGACAAAGTTTTGCTCGGCGCGGGCTTCGACTTCGCCGAAAGCCTCACGGGCGTTGCGGTCACTGAAAATGCCAGCGTCGGCACAGTCAAACTCACGTTCGGCAGTGGCGAGCTCACGTTTGAAAACATCTCAATCCCCGATTCCGTCACGAGCAGCGCAATCAACATCAACGGCAAACCGTACACCTTCACCACGAACACCGTGACCGAAGGCACGACAACTACGGTTCTCGGCTCCGATGTCGCTCTTAAAGTTGCCGACAGTATCACGGCGGTTGACGCAAGCAAAGCCAATAACGTCAGCATCATGGGCGGCGCGGCGACGACTTCGCTTCTCGGCGGCGCGGGCGACGACACACTCGCCGCGTTTGCAGACAAAGCTTCGGTCGCGGGCGGCGAAGGCAAAGATGTCTTCAGCGTCATGGGCGGCAGTGATGTTACAATCGTCGACTATGTGACGGGCACCGACTCGATCTTTGTCGACACAACAGGCTTCGGCAAGTACACGACCATTTCGGCCGACGGCTACGACGCCAAACTCAACTTCTCGGTCGAAGGCGGCACGCACACGCTCATCATCAAAGACGGCACCGACAAGAACATCACGTTCACGAACGGCGGCGAGGAGTTCACCGCATTCAAGTCGGCACGCGGCGAAATCGACAGTAACGATCCGGAAAAAGTGACGGCAATCACACTTGACGCGGGCGTCACCTCCTTCGACGCGAACCAGACATCTTACACGAATCTCGCTTCGATTGACGCGCACAAAGTCACCGTTGCGGGCGCGGAAATCACTGCCAACGAAAATGTTGCGAGCTATCTCACGAACGCGGCGAGTGTCAGCGGCGCAAGCTTGAAACTCATCGGCGGCAAAGCTAACGACACGCTTATCGCGGGCACGAAGGGCGACACGCTCGACGGCGGCGCGGGCGACGACAGCTTGGTCGGCGGCGCGGGCAACGACGTCTTCGTTTGGAGCGCGGGCAACGACGTAATCGCCGGCTTCACGAGCACCGACTCGATTAAATTCGGCGCCGACGCTTCAATCGCCTCGACTGCAATTGATGGCGACAACCTCATCTTCACGCTCAGCAACGCGAACAAAATCACGCTCCAAGACGCGTTCCGCGACAGTGTGAATTCTGTGGCGGTCAACGTCTTCGACAGCGCGGGCGCGGCAGTTTCCAACTACACTTACGGCAAAGAGGGCTATGTCCTCGGCGACGACAGCGTTACGCTTCTGTCGAACTTCGCAAACGACAAAGGCTACGTTGCGGCGGCGAACATTAAAAACATCGTCGCTCAGAACACTGCGGCGACCAGCATCGATGCTTCGGCGGTAACCGGCGGCGTTTCGATTGACGGCTCTGCGGCTGGCGGCAACACCTTCATTGGCGGCGCGGGCAACGACCAATTCACGGGCGCGGAAGGCAAGGCGGACACGTTCATTTACACGGCGGGCAAAGACGTCGTCACAAACTACGATTCGTCTGACAAAGTTTCGCTCGGCGCGGAATTCAACTTCGCCAAAGACCTCACGGGCGTTGCGGTCAGCGGAAATGCCAGCGTCGGCACGGTTAAACTTGCGTTCGGCAGTGGCGAGCTTACGTTTGAAAACATCGCAATCACCGATTCCGTCACGGGCGCAATTAACATCGCGGACAGCCTGAACACCGGCGGCGTGGCTTACACCTTCGCGAACAACATCGTCGGCATTGGTCAGGAAGCAAGCGTCCTCGCGGCAGGCAACTACGATCTCGCGGCGATTAAAGCATACACGACGCTCACCGCGACGGCGGCCGCCACCACCCTCGACGCCTCGAAAGTCGAAGACAAAGCTTACAGCCTCACGCTCAACAAAGGCGGCGCGGCTCTCGGCGGCAAGCTCGACGACACGCTCACCACGTCGGCAAACGCTTCGGTCGCGGGCGGCGAAGGCAAAGATATCTTCAGCGTCATGGGCGGCAGTGATGTTACAATTGTCGACTATGTGATGGGCACCGACTCGATCTTTATCGACACAACAGGCTTCGGCAAGTACACGACCATTTCTGCCGAGGGCTACGACGCCAAACTCAGCTTCTCGGTCGAAGGCGGCGCAACCAACACGCTCATCATCAAAGACGGCACGGACAAGAACATCGAGTTCACGAACGGCGGCGATTCAGTCACCACCGCATTTGTCGCGGCACGCGGCAACACCGACGATAACGACCCGACAAAAGTGACGGCAATCACTCTCGATGCGGGCGTCACCTCCTTCAACGCGAACCAGACGTCTTACCCAGATCTCAAGACGATTGACGCGCACCAAGTCACCACGTCGGGCGCAAGCATCATCGCCAACAACAACAACAGCTACCTCACGAACGAGGGCAATGATAAGGCAAACTTGAAACTCTACGGCGGCACGGGCAATGACATGCTCGTTGCGGGCACGAAGGGCGACCTCCTCGACGGCGGCGCAGGCAACAACAGCTTGGTCGGCGGCAAGGGCAACGATACTTTCAGCGTCAGCGAAGCCGACAGCACTACGATTGAGGCCTTCGGTTCGGGAGATTCTATTAACGGCACAGACTTGCTCTTCGTCGACGAAAACTTCGCTTTGAACGACGCGACCATGAATGGCTCAGATTTCGTCCTGACGTTCAACGACTCCAACAAAGTCACGTTTAAGGGCGTTGACCCCTACGCGGACGGCTACAAGCTCAAAATCCAGGGCGGCAACGACTCGGTGCGCGCCTACACCTTCCAAACCGACAAAATCACTTCCTCGGTCGTCGGCGGCACGGCTCAAGAAATCACGCTCACTTCGGCTTACAAGGGTGAACTCAACGGCAAGAAGACCATTGCTAAATTTGAGGACACCAACGGAATTTACAGCCTCATCGACGCGAGTGATCTTCCAAAAGGCAACTTCACTCTCATCGGCGGCGGCAGCGACAAAACCGATGTCAAGATTATCGGCGGCAAGGGCAATGACACGCTCAAAGCTTCCGCGAAGAACGACACCTTCACCGGCGGCGCGGGCGCAGACGTCTTCATTTATGACGGCGGCAACGACAAAATCACCGACTACAAAGCCGGCGAAAAAGACAAGATTGTGCTCGACGACTTCAACGTTTCGGACGTCAAGAACTTCAGCGTCACAATGGACAGCGTCGGCGGCACCGGCACGGTTAACTTCGGCTTTAAAGACGGTGCTTCGCTCAGCGTCTACGTCGACGAAGACATGACTGCCGCGAAATTCAAAGGCATCACGATTGCGGACGACGCCAATCCGAAAGGCGTGGCGTACACGTTCGGCACAGTCGAAGCCGGCGGAAAGACAGTTGCTCAGCTTGTTGACAGCAAGGCGAAATCCGTCACCATGTTTGGCGGCGGCGAAATCAACTTCAGCACCGACGACTACAAGAAGGCTCCGTACACTTCCGTTAAGATGACGGAGGCGGCGACACTCACTGCGGGCAGCAAAGTAAACAACCTCACGCTCGGCAAGGGCGGCGAACTTTCCGTAGCCGACGGAGTGAAGAAGGCGACGCTCACGGCTTCGGTAGACGACGCAACTACTGCGGCTTCGCTCACCGGTTCTGAAAAGAGCAAAGACTTCTTCGTCTACGACGGCGGGCAAGTCAATATTGCGAGCTTCACGGCGAAAGATGACACGCTTGCGGTTGCCGACGGCTGGAACATCGTCGGAGCCGACGCGTCCAACGGGCTGACACTCACCTTGTCGAATGACGACGTTAAGGAATACGGCTCGGTCTCCGTCGAAGGAATCACAACCGGTCAGCAGTTCAATCTCGCCGCGCCCGACGACAAAGGCAAGTACAAGACCACCAAAGCTTTCCTCGTCAGCGATGACAACAACACCGCGCTTGCAGACAATGCTTCTCTCGCGAAAGCGAAGGCAGTCACGGTGCTCGGTGCAGAGGGCGACTTCAGCGAACTCGACACCAGTGGTAAAAAACCTGTGTCGGTGTACAAGAGCCTCGTCACGATAACTGCGGGCGCGGCCGGTGCCAATGTTGTCGGCAACGACAAGAACAATGTCATCACGATTGGCAACGGCGGCACTGCTGCGGGCGGTCTCGGCAACGACACCTACGTCATCGAAGGCGGCAACACGGAAATCAAGTCCTTCGGTATCGGCGCGAAGACGGTCTACGAAGGCACAACGAAGATGAAATTGGCGAGCAAGGTTAGCGACACCGGAAAATCAGGCAAATCCTACGCTTACGATACCGATGTAACCTCTTCGCAAAACGCGCAAGGCAAAGACATCGTCAAGGTCGACGGCACAGTCCTCTCGGTTGAAGTCAACGGTCTCGATATCGGCACCACCGCAAACACCAAGCACAACGGCGATAATAAGGGCGAGAGCACCTTCGAAGTCAAAATCACTGTTGACGCGGACGGCGACGGCAAATACACCGAAGGTTCCACCGACTACACGGTTGACCTCACCAACATCGTTCGCGACCAGACTGCTAAAAGTAATGCCACCTTCTGCAAGAACACCGACTTCAAAGATCTTAGCACGATTCAAATCTGGGATACTTCAAGCGGCGCGTCCAAGAAACTCACTTGGAAGTTCGTCAAAAATTCCGGCGTCACGCTTACGAATGCTGCCAAAGACGCGGTCGGCGTCACCCCTGCTGCTACTGCCGACGCTCCGTCAGCTGACCTCCTCAACAGCGACAACTTCATTACGGGCGGCGCGTCAATCGATGACGTCATGAACAACGACGTTGCGACCACTGCAATCGGCGACCTCAACGCGGGCAGCGACACGACCGGTCTCGGCGTCACGGCTTCTTCCGACGGCGGCTCGGTTATCAAGAGAACCACCAAGAAATAATTTCGGTCGGCTTTGAAAGTCAACTGAAACGGCGGGCGACGCGGCATTGACTTCGCGCCCCGCATCTCAAAAAAACCCTCGACACAACGTCGGGGGTTTTTGCTTGCTTGAAAACTTTATAGATGCTCTGTTGTGTGTTGTGGTAAAATAAATATGTAACGGAAGAGGCTAGGGGTTGTTGGTAAATTAAAAGTGAATAACAGCTGAGTCAAGATTGACGCCGGCAAATAAATCAATAACAGGTTCGCTGTCGTGAACATTCCCACCGGTCAAGCTTATGCTCATCAGTTGCATTTTCTCGTTTATGATGACATGAACTTTGGAGTTTTTACTGCCGCGTGACGAGCCGACTGTTGCCCGTATCCGCGAGGAGCTTGACCTTAAATGGTCAAAAAAATATCCGCCCGCAATGAAATCTTGGCGGACGAATTGGGGAGCGCACCATTGGCAAAACTTGTGATAGATACTGTTCCAGTTGCCAAACTGAGGAGGTAAATCACGCCACGCGGCTTGATTATTTCCTGCAGTGCTTTTGTAAGGCTGTAT